>PDZW01000042.1 GCA_002753155.1 Alphaproteobacteria bacterium WMHbin7 | reverse complement strand
ATCAGCGAAACCAGGGCACCGATGTCCTGAGTGAGAAGGCCCATGGTCATGACGCCGGTGGTGGCCGTGGTGTAGGTGCTGAAGGGCGGGCCAACCGTGGGCAGCGTCGTCGTCGTGGTGCCAGTGGCCGTGGTGCCGGAAATGCCCAAGGGTGCTGCAAAATTGTAATTGCGACCGGTCAGGCTTTTCCAGTTGATGCCCATCTTGAAGGCGTCGGACAGCGTGACCTCGACCACCTTGGCCTCGATCAGTACCTGGGTCGAGATCGAGGTGCGAACCTGTTCGAGATAGGCCCTGACCAATTTCTGCTGACGTGAATTGCCAAAGACGGAAATGATTCCCGCCTGTTTGTTGACGCTGTAGAAGCTTTGATTCTGCAAAGCTGGGGCTGGTGCCGCCGCCGCCGCTGCGGGCGCCGCCGCCTGGGCTCCGGCTTGCTGTCCGCCCCCCGTCGCCTGATCGATGGCGGCATTCGTCGTCTGGGCCACGGCGGCAGCCGCCGCGACCGGATTGTTGGGGGCGTTGATCACCTGCGGCTTGATGGAGGCCGGGGCGTTTTCCGTGACCGTTCCCGTCTGGCTGACGGCCGTTCCCGCAGCGGCGGGTGCCTGCGATACGGCATTCGGATTGACCTTGCCCATCTGGCTTTGCAGGAAGTTGGGCTGATAGCGTGGATCGGAATTTTGCAAAATCTGTTTGACGTTGTCGCCCACTTCTTTCCACAGATCGGCATCCGAACTGCCATTGACCGAACTGGACGAGGAGTTGCCCGCAGCCGAACTGCCTCCGCTGACGGCGGCGAAGACGTCGGTATTGGTCTCAACCTTGCTTTTGGTCGAGCGGATCAGATTGATCGCATCCAGCCGGTAATTATGCTGGTACATGGTGTCCAGCTCGACGCGCAGCACATTGTCCTTCAGCGTATAGCGCAGCCCCGACAATTCCGCGATTCGGTCGATCACCTGCGGAAAAGGGCGCTCGTGCGCCGAAAAGATGATGCCGCCCGAGATGTTGGGGTCCAGTTCCAGATCGACGCCCGCCTTGCGGGTCAATTCCAGCAACACGTCCTTCAACGGAATCGAATCCGTCACCTGAAGCGAGACCAGACGCGTCTCGATCGAATTGGGCGGCGCTGGTGCGGCAAGCACCGGCTGCAATTCCGGAATAGGCGGGGCAGCCTTCGGCTTGGTATCAGGCGGCGTACGGTCCTTGAAGGCCTCGTAGTCTTCCTTGCTAAGGCCGTTCGCACGGTCGTATTTCAGATCGCGGCTGTCGCAACTGTTCAAAGACAACAGCACAAAAGCGGCCAGCAGGACCACAAGTCCCTGTCTGGCAGTTCCCTTAAGCCCTGTCTTGAAAGTTACCCGGCCTTCCACCTTGTCCAATCCCGGTCCCAATTCATCCCTATCCGCGAAGCGATACGCTCCGCACAGACTCACCCCGAGTCAACCTTACTATATATATGGGGTTTTAAGGAAAGCTTCAACGACATATTGTGGTAAGCGACTCGGCGCATTTCCTCGACTTATCGTGTTGCGAGCGACAGAAAGAGCATCAAAAGAAGGGCCGCGGCCAGGGAGGGGCCAAAGGGAAAGGCTTGTCCCCTGCCCGCAAGCCGCCAAGCCAGACCGAAACAGATGCCCAGAACCCCCGATGCCAGCCAGAAGCCGGGCAGGCCTTCCAGGCCCAGCCACAGACCGGCCACCCCCAGAAATTTGACGTCGCCCATGCCCAGCCCGTGTCTGCCCTTCAGCCGGAAATAGCCCCCGCGAAGCAGCAGGCCGATGGCAAGCCCCAAAGCGCCGCCCAGTGCCATATCCAACCAGTTGGCCCCGGTAACGCCGGTCCAGAGCAAGGCCAGCAGGGCCAGCCCCGCTTGAATGGGATCGGGCAGGATGCGCATTTCGAGGTCGGAGACGATGAGAACCACCAGCCCCGCCCCCAGATAGGCCAGGGCTGCCGCCGCCCACAGATTGGGGGCCAGGGCCAAAGCCAGCAGAAACAGCGCCGTCACCGCCAATTCGATCAGAGGATAGCGCGCCGACACCTTGGCTTGGCAATGGCGGCAATGGCCCTTGGTGAACAGCCAGGTGAAGACGGGAATGAGATCGATGGCGTTCAAGGTCGTGCCACAAACGGGGCAGCGCGAACGGTCAAGGATGACCGGCTGGCGGCGGGGCAAACGATAGGAAAGTGCGCCGGCCAGACTTCCCGTGGCCAGCCCGTAAAGGGCAAAGACCACATACAGAAAAAGCGTCGGCAGCAGGTCCAACGCTACCTGTCCCGGGACTGATCTGTCTCGGGGCCGGGCAGCGAAGCGGTCTGTGTCTGCACCGAGGTGACGGACGGCGCCAACTGCTCGACCACGCGGGAGAAAATCGATCCCCCCACATCGCCCACAGGCAGCAGCAGAACGGCGATCACGGCGGCCAGGGCAGCCTCGGCGGCCAGGGCGGCCCACAGCACGCGACGCGTCGTCGTCTTGTCCATAATCGCCACGGGCGCAAACAAAATGTCCTTGGAATCGGCCACTGCATCCTCGACATGCGAGCGCTCGACGCGGGGTGCCGTGTCGGTATAGGCCACCAGCAGGGCCTTTTCAGACAGCACGTTCAACAGGCGCGGAATGCCCCGGCTTGATTTGGCGATCAGGGTCAGAGCGCCCTTGGTGAACAGTTCGCGGCGGTTGCTCTTGCGCTTGCAGCAGGCGATGCGGTGACGCACATAATGCTCGGCTTCGTCCATGGTCAGCTTGCTCGTGTAAAAGCCGTGCACGACGCGCTGATTGAGCTGGCGCAACTCATAGCGCCTTAGAAGAAGGTCCAACTCGGGCTGGCCGAACAGCACGATCTGCAACAGCTTGGCATGCTCGGTTTCCAGATTGGACAGCAGACGCAGCGATTCAAGTCCCTCGACCCCCAGGGCCTGGGCCTCGTCGACCAGCAGAATGGGCGTGAATCCCTGGGCATGCTTTTCCAACAGAAAATAGCGCAAGGCCTCGAAAGCGCTTTCGCGGGAACCTGGATAAACCCCGAATTCCTTGCAGACGGTATCGACCAGCCGGTCCTCATCGCGTTCCGGGGCATTGATATAGGCCAGAGGCTGAACATCGTTCAGGGCATGCAGCAGAATGCGGCACAACAGCGTCTTGCCGGTGCCGATATCGCCCACCACCTTGATCACCCCGGCCTGCTGCTTTAGCGCATAAACCACCGCCTGGGCGATGGCCGTATGCTCGGGCGTGTGCATGTACATATCGGGGTTCGGCGTCAGCGTGAACGGCCTTTCTTCCAAACCAAAATGGGCCAGATAGGGCATGTCTCACCTCGTCCGTAGATAGTTTAAACGCTCACGCACTTCGCCCACGGGCATGGGCAGCGAAACCCCGCTTCCCCGGCTGGCCAGGGACAGAACGGCTTCGTAGGAATAGGCCGCCTCGGGCGTCATGCCCGCACGGTCTTGCATCACGGCCAGATTGAAGCGGTAGAGAAGATTGTCCGGGGACAATTGCACCGCCTGGCTTTGATAGCGGATGGCCGAGGCCAGGTCTCCCGACTGCGCATAGATGCTGGCCATCTGGGCCGGAAGGGGGCTGAAACCCGGATTGTCGCGATGAAGCTCCTCGAGTTGCCCCAAGGCCTGACTGGGATCTTCAGTCCCCAGGATCGACATCAGGTTGGACAGAACTTCGCGATTGCCCGGGCTGATGGCCAGCGCTTGCTGGTAGAGCTGACGGGCTTCGGCGAAGTGGCGCAGCTTGTGAAGCGCCGCAGCACGCCCGGTCAGGGCCGACAGATTTCTAGGATCGCGCTTCAGCACCTCGGCATAGACCAAGGCCGCCCCTTCATACTGGCCACTCATCAGCAGGCCATAGGCCCTTTCCGCATCCTCGCGCGACTGGGACGAATTCGAGCGCACGCTGATCATGTCGATCTTCGACTCCGTGCCGGTGGCGGCGACACTGGGGACAACGCTGGGCGCTCCAGTGGCCTTGCGGACCTCGATCTGTGGCTTGACGCTGGCCTGTTCCTTGCGCCTGCGCACGTCCTCCAGCACGCCGGGCAAATCATTTGCGGCCTTCTCGGCCACCGCCTGCTCCTGGCTGGCCTTGCGCACAGCCTCGGCGGTAGCGCGGTCCAAGGCCGCATCGGCGGCCCTGGTGGCGGCTGGAATTTCCGGGCGCGGAGCAGGCGCCGCCGCGACGGGCTCTGGTGGCGGCACAGGAGAAGGTTCGACGGCAGGGGGCTCGACAACGGCCTTGGGCTTTTCCGGAGGGACAGGCGTCACATCGGGCTGAGAAATCTCAGGCCGGGCGGGTGCTTCGGCCTGCGGAACCGGCTTGGGCGGCTGCGGCACCGCCACGCGCTTCCTGACCGGAGGGGCTGGGCGCACGGGCTCTTCGCCCGTCAATTCTTCCCAGAGCAGTTGAACGTCTTCGCCGAAATAGTAAAGCGCTCCCAGGGTTCCCCCCAGCAGCGTCACCAGCACAAGCAAGGCGGCGCGGAAGGGACGCGCATTGGCCGCAAAGCCGAAACGGCTTTTCGGCGGCAAAACCATCATATCCTCGGTGATTGAAAGATCGCTTTCGGCCAAGGGAGTTGGTCGGGGGGCTGTTTTCGGCGCCTGCGCCGAAGATGCGGGGTTTTTGCGCCTGGCCTTGCTGGATTCGGCGGCACGGGCCAAGGCACTGAACAGACCGGCAGGACTGGGCGAAGGCGGCGAAAGATAAGGGGGGGGCGGTTCCGGGGCCGTGGCGGCGGGCGCAAAGGCATGGCGTCGGGCCTGATTGGCCTCGGCTGCACGCGCCAGCGCTTTGAAAAGAACACTCATCCGCCCCGAACCTAACTACCGACTTGTCGACAGTCTCAGGTAGCATCGGGGCGGCTAAGATATGGTTAATTCTTGAACGCCTTGAATTCGCGGCGTTTTTGACTTGGCGCGCCAGGCGTCGCATCCACTGTAACGAATTGAAACATAATGGCTTTTTCTAGCGCCTCCTACAAGGGAGGGTGGATGGCCTAACGACGTCCACAAAATGTTGCGGCAAGAAGAGAATTGTCGAGTCGCCCCAGAGGGTCTGCCGAGTCGCCCCTTTCCAATAGTCAAAATTAAAGCACTGTTTTCTGAAAACTTGATATCACCAAGAAAAACGAATCGAGTTCTTGCTGGCAGGGGGGGCTTGGCTCCCTCTCAGCCATACCCGGAATGCATCGGGCCACGGCAAAACTGGTGAGTGGTAGTACCACCGAAACTGTCGTAAATAGTCGGACATGATCTGGCTCGTACTGCTTGCCACCACCGCAGCCCAGGCTCTGGCCACGCTGGCCGTCCTGGCCCTGCCGGTCATCGCCCCCACCCTGGCCCTGGCCTTCGGGCTCGACGCTTCGCTGATCGGCCTTCAGGTCAGCATCGTCTATGGTGGGGCCATGCTGACTTCGATCATGGGGGGGGCGCTGGACCGCAAGCTGGGTTCGGTCAGAGCCAGCCAGCTTGCCCTCGGCCTGGGAAGTCTGGGACTTCTCTTCGCCATCTTGCCTTTCGTTTCCACCCTGGTCCTGGGTTCGCTGTTCATCGGCTTCGCCTATGGGCTAACCAACCCGGCGGCGGCGCATCTTCTGGCCCGTTTTGCCCCGGCCCAAAATCGCAACTTCATCTTCTCGGTCAAACAAGCCAGCGTGCCTCTGGGCGGCATGCTGGCGGGGCTGATCACGCCGCCCCTGGCCGAGGCCTTCGGCTGGCGCGCCGCCCTGGCCCTGCTTGCCCTCAGTCTGGCTCTGCTCGCCCTGGCGCTCGAACCCGGGCGCAAGGCCTGGGACAGCGACCGCGATCCAACGGTCAAGCTGCATGTCAATCCCTTCGCAGGGCTAGGCGTTACCTGGCGCAACCAGCGCCTGCGCTGGCTGTCGATGTGCGGCTTCTTCTATTCCGCCGTCCAGATGTGCGTTGCCAGTTTTCTGGTCACTTTCCTGGTGCATGAGTTGGGTCGCTCGCTGATCGAGGCGGGACTGGTCATGGCCCTGATGCAAGTGGCGGGCGTGGCGGGGCGCATGGGCTGGGGCGGACTGGCCGATTTGATCAGAAGCGGCCACAAGGTTCTGCTGATCATTGGCCTCATCGCCATCGCAGCTTCGCTGGCCTGCTTTTTCCTGACCCCATCAACACCGTCCTGGTTTGCGACAAGCCTTTTCATGCTGCTGGGCTTTACCGCCATCGGCTGGAACGGTGTCTTTCTGGCCGAGGTGGCGCGTTCGGTGCCGCAAGAAGAGGTCAGCATCGCCACCGGCGGTTCGCTCTTCTTCACCTTCATGGGGGTCTTTTTCGGCCCTGCCCTGTTCAGCCTGATCTATGGCGGTTTGGAAAGCTACAGCGCCTCATATGCCGGACTGGGGCTGATAACGCTGATGGGCATGGCGATGGTTTGGAAATCGCAGAAGGTTTTTTACCAAGCGGCAAAGTGAACAGCTCATTGCCGCTTGGACGCGGGCAAGGCCCGCGCGCGAGCCTCCTGGCGAGCGGGAGCCAAGGGCGCACAGCGCCCGCCCGGCGACTGAGGGCGCATTCATCGGTAACGATGAATGCAAAATAGAGTCAGGCCGCAATCAGCAGACCATCCTTCAACTGAATCCGCCGGTCCATGCGGGCCGCCAGATCGGGATTGTGCGTGGCGATCAAGGCTGCCAGCCCCTGGTCGCGCACCAGGGTGAGCAATTCCTGAAACACCACATCGGCGGTGGCGGGATCCAGATTGCCCGTGGGCTCGTCGGCCAAAAGTAGCTTGGGTTTGTTGGCAAGCGCCCTTGCGATCGCCACCCGCTGCTGCTCGCCGCCCGACAACTGGCCGGGACGGTGCGTCTCGCGCCCGGAAAGACCCAGGCGGCCCAGCAGATCGCTGGCTCTGAGCGCGGCCTTGGCCTTGGAGACGCCCGCGATCATCTGCGGCAGCACCACGTTTTCCAGGGCCGAGAATTCCGGCAGCAGGTGATGATATTGATAGACGAAACCCAGGCTGGCGCGACGCAATTCGGTGCGCCTGTCGTCGCTAAGCAGCGTGGCATCCGATCCGGCCAGCACCACCTCGCCCGCATCGGGTTTTTCAAGCAAGCCCGCGATATGCAAAAGCGTCGATTTTCCCGCCCCCGAAGGGCCGACCATGGCGACGATCTCGCCGCTTCTGACTTCAATCCCCGCACCTCTCAGAACATTGAGGTCAGCGCGCCCCTGCTTGAACGAACGCGTAATGCCAGATAATTTCAGTACCACCTCATTCATAGCGCAACGCCTCCACCGGATCGAGGCGGGCAGCGCGCCAGGAGGGATAGATGGTGGCGGCAAAAGAGAGACCCAGCGCCATCAGCACCACCTGAATCACCTCGCCGGAATCGACGCGGGCGGGCAGTTTCGACAGGAAATAGATTTCCGCCGAGAACAGATCGGTGCCGGTGAGCGATTGCAACAACTGGCGAATGCTTTCGATATTGAGCGAGAAGGCCAGCCCCAAACACACGCCGAGCAAGGTTCCCGTAACGCCGATGCTGGCCCCCGACAAAAGAAAGATGCGCTGAATCATGCCCTGTGTCGCCCCCATGGTGCGCAGGATGGCGATGTCGCGCCCCTTGTCCTTGACCAGCATGATCAGGCTGGAAATGATGTTGAAGGCGGCCACCAGAATGATCAGCGTCAGGATCAGGAACATGACGTTGCGTTCCACCTGCACGGCGTTGAAGAAGCTGGAATTGGCCTGCTGCCAATCATAGACGCTGCCCGCATCGCCTACTTTCTGAGCGATCTCCGAGCGCACCCGAGGCACCAGATCGGGATTTTCCAAAACGACTTCGAGATGCGTTACCGCCTCTTTGTCCTTTAGCTGGAAAAAGACCTGCGCCTCTTCCAAGGGCACGAAAACATAGGAGGAATCGTACTCGTACATGCCGACATTGAAGAGGCCGACGATCTGGTAGGAGCGCATGCGGGGCACCGTGCCAAAGGCGGTGATCTGACCCTTGGGGGCGATCATGGTCAGCGTGTCGCCCACCCCCAATCCCAACTTCACCGACATGCGCGAGCCGATGACGACACCCTCGCCTCGCTCGAAGGCATCGATCGAGCCGTTGAAATTGTCGGCGACGACCTTGCGGCTCATCAGATCCTTGGCCCGAATGCCGCGCACCATGGCGCCCTGGGCGTGATTGCGCCCGGTCACCATCACCTGGCCCTCGACCGTGGGCGAGACGTGAACCACGCCGGGAATGCTGCGCACCGCCTCGGCCAGGGGATCGAAATTCGAAAGCTGGTTGGCATAGCCGTAAACGCCGAGATGACCATTCAGGCCCAGAATGCGGCCCAGCAATTCGGCCCGAAACCCGTTCATCACCGCCATGACGATAATGAGCGTGGCCACCCCAAGCCCGATGCCCAGCAGCGAGAAACCGGCGATGACCGAGATGAATCCTTCCTGGCGCCTGGCGCGCAAGTAGCGCATGGCCACCATGCGTTCGAAAGCACCAAAGATCATGGTTTAGATCCTGTCCGAGAGGTTTTCATGAAGTTTCATTGGCTTCGCTTGGCCCGAATGGCAGGCGCAAGCCCGCAGGCGATGGGTGCATCGGCAAGGGATTGCAACGAACCAAGCGGGCCAAGCCAACCATAGGCGGGCTTGGCTTGGACGTCCAGGGTGTCGAAGGCCGCTCATGATGTCCCCGCATCATGTCGCGTCCTTCTCCTGCTGGACCGTCTCAACCCAAGCCCGTGAAATCTCATGAAAACCTCCCGGACAGGATCTCAGCCCGCCAATCTTGCCAAAGCCGATTCGACGGACAGTTCGTGCTTCTCGCCGGTGGCGCGGAACTTCAATTCCACCACGCCCGCCTTCAGCCCCTTGGGACCGACCACAAGCTGCCAGGGCAGGCCGATCAGGTCCATGTCGGCAAATTTTACGCCAGCCCGCTCGTCGCGGTCGTCATACAGAACCTCGATGCCACGGCCCGACATGGTGCCGTACAGCTCGCCACACACGCGGTCGCAATCGGCATCGCCGGTCTTCAGATTGACCAGCCCGACGCGGAAGGGAGCCACACTTTCCGGCCAGATGATGCCCGCATCGTCGTGATAGGCCTCGATGATGGCCCCCACCAGACGCGACACCCCGATGCCGTAAGATCCCATTTCGGCGACGATGCTTTCGCCATTGGGGCCATGCAGCACGGCACCCAAGGGGGCCGAGTATTTCGTACCGAAATAGAAGATATGGCCCACTTCAATGCCGCGGGCCGAAACCAGCTTGTCGCCCAAGGCCGCCGCCTTGGTTACATCGTGCTTTTCGTCGGTGGCTGCGTAAAGCGAGGTGAAGCGCTCGACCAGGGGGGACAGATCACCCGCATAATCGACCGTCTCGGACAGCACGTCGATGTCCAAAAGGTCCTTGTGGCAATAGACTTGGCTTTCGCCGGTCTCGGCCAGGATAATGAATTCGTGGCTGAGATCGCCGCCGATGGGTCCGGTATCGGCCGCCATCGGAATCGCCTTCAGCCCCATGCGGGCGAAGGTGCGCAAATAGGCCACGAACATCGTATCGTAAGAGCGCCGGGCGCCCGCATAGTCCAGATCGAAGGAATAGCTGTCCTTCATCAGGAATTCGCGCCCGCGCATGACGCCGAAACGGGGACGCACCTCGTCTCGGAATTTCCATTGAATGTGATAAAGCGTTTTCGGCAAAGCGCGATAGCTTTTGATGTCCTTCCTGAAGATGTCGGTGATCAGCTCCTCGTTGGTGGGGCCGTAGAGCATCTCGCGCTCGTGGCGGTCGGTGATGCGCAGCATCTCCTTGCCGTAATCGTCAAAACGACCACTTTCCTTCCACAACTCGGCGGGCTGAATGGTGGGCATCAGCAGTTCCTGGGCGCCGGCGGCATCCTGTTCGGCCCTGACGATAGCCTCGATCTTCTTCAGCACGCGCAGCCCCATGGGCAGCCACGAATAGATGCCCGCCGCCGACTGGCGGACCATCCCTGAGCGCAGCATCAGGCGGTGCGAGGCGATCTGGGCCTCGGACGGGGTTTCCTTCATGGTGGGCAGGAAATAGCGGGAAAGGCGCATGGCAAAACCTGACTTGTTGGAAAACTGGCGACAATCTAACGATAAAGCTAAACTGACGCCATGACGAAACGTATCCTGTTTTTGGCCGAAACCGCCGAGCGACTGGGAAGCTCGGTCTTCCTCTTGGATTTCCTGACCTGGCTGAAGGGACAAGGAGGGGCCGAGGCCCATTTGCTGTTGGGGGCTCCTGGATCTTTATTGAATGATTTCAACATGGTGGCTGAGACGACGGTGCTGCTGCCCGATGGCCGCGCCACCCCCCAGTCTTTGGCCGAAGCTACCCCGATTGTTCAAAAGCTGCGCGCCCAGCCCTATGAGCTGATTTTCGCCAACACGGCCAGCACGGCCCCTCTCTTGGAATTGACGGCCAGGCCGGGCATGCCGGTCCTGCTTCATGTGATGGAGGGGGCCTATTCCCTCCGCCATGTGCTGGGGCTCGATCTCTTGGAGCGCTTGAAGCAAAGGGCCAGCCACTTCGTCGCCGCCTCATCCTCGATCGAGCGCGAATTGCTGGAGGAATTTTCTGTCCCAAGGGAAAAACTGTCTCTCGTTCCCTGCGCCACCCGCCTGCCCCGTGCGGCACAACGAACGGAGCATGAGGGCTTTCAGGTGCTGGGAGCGGGAACGCTGAACTGGCGCAAAGGCCCCGACTTGTTCGTGCAATTGGCAGCCCAGGTCAAACGCCAAGCCCCTGATCTGCCCATCCGCTTCGTCTGGGCGGGAAAGCCGGTCGAGCCGGGCATCGATCTCCGCCTGGCCTATGAGGCCAGGCTGGCCGGGGTTGACGACCGAGTGCGCTTCTTGGGCGAAGTGGCCGACATGCCCGCCCTCTATGCCGCCTCGGACGCCTTCGTTCTGACCTCGCGCGAGGAGCCCTTGGGACTGGTCTGCGTGGAAGCCGCAGCAAGGGGCCTGCCCGTCCTGTGCTTCAAGGGAGCGGGTGCGGCAGCCGATTTCGTTTTGCCGGATGCGGGAGTCGCCGTGCCCTATCTTGCCACCTGCGAGATGGCGACGGCTTTGTTGAAATTGGCCTTGGATTCAAGCTTGCGCTCAGGCCTGGGGACGGCAGGACGCAACCGCGCCCTGGCTCAGCACGACATGGAAGTGGCGGGGCCGAAGATGTGGAATCTGATCGAGACGACGCTAAGCTGATCTTATCGCATGCTGGCAGCCCTGGCAGGCTGCGGGCTCGGCCTTTGCATAGTCGGCCAGCCAGCGGTCGGGCATCGGCATTTTCAGCGCCTCGACCAGAGGGGTTTGGGCAATGCTGATCCTTCCATAATAATGGGCGTCGGTCAGGGTGCAGCAGGGTGCCAGGAATCCCTCGGCATCGATGAAGGGATGGCGGAAAGGGGCTGGACAGCGCTCCCCTTCCCGCTGGGTAGGCTGGGTCAGAATCACATCGAGATGGGGAAATTGCCCGCGCGATTTTTCGACCAGGCTGGTCAGCAGCATCCGCCCCTGGCGGTCCAGCACCTGACCCGAGGCCGCGCGGCCTTCCAGCAACTCGACATCGGAAAGATCGGTCAGATAGACCGTGAATCGGCCCAAGTCATTCAGGCGGGCCAGGGTTTCCGGCACATCGAGCAGATTGTCCTGGCTGACCACGGTAGTGACGGTAAGGGGAATGGAAAGTGTCGCGGACAATTCCTTCAAGCGCACCGCCAGCTTTTCCACCTTGGTGCCCCGACGCACGACATCGGCCACCGCCTGCGTCAAAGAATCGACCGAGATGGAGAGAAAGCTCAAGCCCGCCTGGGCAAGCGCCTCATAGGCAGCGATATCGGCGGTAAGCCCGTTGCTGTTGAAGGTGATGGCTTCGAACTTGCCACTGGCCCTGGCCAGCCCCACGATGGAAGCGATGTCGGGATTGAGCATCGGCTCGCCGGTGCCGTTCAGGATCAGAATCCGGCAGGGCGGCAGGTTCGACAGCACAAGCGCGAACAGATCGGCCCGCATTCTGCTATTCGTCCAATTGCCCGATCGGTTGCGCACCGTGCGCAAGCAGCCTTTGCATTTCAGATTGCATTCGCGCGTGGTCTCGACCTGAACGGTATCGACCGATACCTCACCCCAAACCCAAGGGGCGCTCACTTCACGCCCGCCTTGGCGCAAGCCTCGGCCAGGGCTTCCATCTCGGGCGAGGTCAGCGGCTGATCGTTGATCAGGAACCTGTTCTTGGCGATGTCGTATTTGATTGCGGCCACACTCATCGAGGTTCCGTCCAGCCCCTTGGCCGACAGGGCCGATTGCTTGGCCTCGATCTGGGTTTGCGTATATTTCAGATTGCTTTCCGTGGTGGGGGCTGCGGTGACGATGGCCTGCTGAGCGGAGATGGCGGCGGCAACACTGGCCTGGGATGCCGTATTGGCGTCGATCTCTGCCTGCTTGGCATTGACCGCTTCCAGGGCCGTGACATAGGTCGGACTGACCGCCTTGCGCGTTTTCAAAACGACGACCTCGTTGGTGAGAGGCGCCAGCACCAGATCAAGAGCGGCCTTGTCGGCAGCCAGTGTTGCAGCCGCCGCAACCAGACTCGCCTGTTGGGAAGTCAAGGCCGTCACCTGCGCCTCGGCCGCCGTCTTGGCCTGCTGGTTGGCGATGATGGCGTTTTGGGTATCGGCCTTCTGCTTGGCCAGCGCATTGCGGGCCTGATAATCGACCGGATTGATATTGACGTTGAATTGCAGCACGTCGGGCAGCAATTTGATGTTGTTGCCGCTGCCCTCCAGATCGGCGGGTTTGACGGGCCTGCCCTTCGCATCCACCCCCGGCTTGTAGGCGATGTCGGACGACGGAACGTGATGGACCAGCCTCTGGCAGTCCTGGCGGGAGACCTGAACGCTCTCCCCCGCCGCCGCCTCACTGGCCGCCAGCAATCCCAGGATGACCATAAGGCAAATCTGTTTCATGATTTATCATGCCTAATCAGGCCTTAAGGAAGCGCTAAGGCCGCCTGCCCCGCATACATAATTCGAATGCTTCGTAAATTGGATATTATACGCAACCTTTGAAAAAAAAATGGGTGACGGGTGGAAAATTATTGCGTAGATTGAGCGCCACAAAAAGGGGCCTATCGCGCAAGCGGAGATTGGGCTCAAGTTTGGGGAGGAGTAGGCCCCGCCGGAAGGACCCGATCAAACAAGGGCCAACACCGGCAGGCCACGAGAGCAAAGAACGGCGAGGCGCCTCATGGCTGCCTCGCCGTTTTTGTTTGGGAAAGCGTCAGCGCATCCAGGCAGGTTTGGCCTTGGCGATCTTTTTGGCGATCTTGCAATCAGGGCGATGGGCACCAGGCAGATAGCCCAAGCTCATCAGAAACTCGTTCACCACCTCCCCGCCGGTAAAGACGAAGGTCTTCTTGAACAGTTTCACCCAGTCTTCCTTGAGAAGGGGATGATGCGCCTCGATCCAGGCAGAAAAGCCGCCATGGCTTTTGCGCAGCCCACGGATGCGTTTGGCGTTCTCGATGATGGCCGCCACCTTCAGCTTGTTGCGGATGATTCGGGCGTCACTTAACAAGCGCAACGTCTCTGCCTCGCCATAGCGGGCCACAGTGTCCGCCTTGAACCCCTCGAAGGCATCGAACAGGCCCTGGCGCTTCTTCAGCACGATCTCCCAGGAGAGCCCTGCCTGCATAATCTCAAGCGCCAGTCGCTCGAACAAAACAGACTCGTCCGATGCCGGAAATCCGTATTCCGTATCGTGATAAGGGCCATGTACAGGATGACCGGGAGCGATGTCGCAATACCAACTCATAAGGGATTAGGCCTCTTCCAACTCTACAAGCGTCCCCTGCAAATCCTTGGGATGCAGGAACAGCACGGGCTTTCCATGGGCGCCGATCCTGGGTTCGCCGTCGCCCAGCACGCGCAGGCCGGCTTGCTTCAGCCGATCACGGGCCGCCAGGATATCCTCGACCTCATAGCAGACATGGTGAATGCCGCCCGTGGGATTCTTGGCCAGAAAACCCGCCAGCGGCGAGGCGTCGCCCAGGGGATGCACCAGTTCGATCTTTGTGTTGGGCAGGCTCACAAAGACCACCGTGACGCCATGCAAGGGAATGTCCAGGGGCGCCGACACGTCGGCTCCCAGTGTTTCCCGGTAGGTTCCTGCGGCGGCTTCCAGGTCGGGCACCGCGATGGCGACATGGTTCAAACGTCCGATCATACAGCCCCTCCCTTGATAATGCGCTTTACGCATCTTAAAGCGACTCGATAAACCGCAAAGCGCATTTAAACCCTGATCAAATGAACCTCGGTCAAAGGCTTCTTCTCGATCAGATCGTTAAGTACCCGTCTGGCCGCGATGCGTATGGCTTCGGATAAGGTACCATCGTCCTTGCGCTGGCTGCCCGACATATCCTCGATGGCCTCGGCCACCGCTGCCACCGCATCTTCCAGCAGATGGGCGTCAAGATCGGGATCAAGCAGCCCCTGGGCACTGATCTTGGGATCGGCCAGCAGGCGGCCCTTTTTGTCCACCACCACCGTCACCACGGCGGAACCGTTCCAGATCATGCGATGGCGGTTGCGCATGATCAGGGAATCCATGCGGATCAGGCGCCCGCCATCCATGGCCAGTTTGCCGGTGGGCACATGGTCGACCACTTCTGCGGGATCGGGGCTCAGGCGCACCAGACTGCCGTTGCGGGCCATCACCACCTCGGGCACGTTCAGGCGCCGCGCAAATTCGGCATGCTCCAAAAGATGGCGATCCTCGCCATGCATGGGAATGGCGATGCGGGGCTTCAAGAGGCCGTAAAGGCGCTTCAACTCCTCTTTGCCGGGATGTCCCGAGACATGAACGAAATGGTCCTCGTCGGTCATGATTTCAACGCCACGCCGCGCCAATCCGTTCTGAACGCGGTGAATCTCCTTCTCGTTGCCCGGGATGATGCGCGAGGAAAAGATCACCACATCGCCCGTGCCCAATTCCACGACCGGATGATCGCCCTTGGCGATGCGAGCCAGGGCCGCCCGGGGCTCGCCCTGGCTTCCGGTGCAGATCAACAGCAGCTTGTCGTCGGGCAGTTGCATGCCTTCGCGGTCGGTCAGGAATTCGGGCACGTCTTTCAGATAGCCGTTATCCCGAGCCGCCCGCTCGATCCGCCATAGCGAGCGACCGGCCAGGGCGACATGGCGGCCATTGGCGCGGGCGGCATGGGAAATGCTGTCGAGACGCGCCACGTTGGTGGCAAAACAGGCCACGGCGACGCGCCTGGGATAATGGCTGATCAGGTGCGAAAGGCTTTCGCGCACCTCGGCCTCCGATCCGGAATGGCCGTCCAGGAACACATTGGTCGAATCGCAGACCAGGGCCAGCACCCCCTCGTCGCCGATCTCGGCCAGACGTTTCTCGTCGGCCAGTCCGCCCACGATGGGGGCAGGGTCCAGCTTCCAATCGCCGGTATGGATGATGGTACCCGCCTTGGTGCGAATGGCCAGCAGATGGGCTTCAGGAATCGAATGGGTCATGGCGACATATTCGATCTCGAAAGGCCCCGCCTTGAAGCGCTTTCCGGGCTTGACCACCTTAAGCTCGACATCCTGCTCCAGCCCCGCATCGATCAGCTTTTCGCGCAGGATGTCGGCGGTGAATCCGGTGGCCCAGACCGGGCAGCGCAGGCGATCCCACAGATAGGGAATGGCGCCCATATGGTCCTCGTGACCGTGTGTCAGCACGATGCCCACCAGATCGGAAACACGCTCTTGAATGAAGGCGGGATCGGCCATCACCAGATCGATGCCGGGGGCGGTTTCATCGCCAAAGGAAACGCCGCAATCAACGATCAGCCACTTGCCGCGATAGCCGTAGAGATAGAGGTTCATCCCGATCTCGCCCGCCCCGCCTAAAGGCAGGAAATACAGGCCGTCGTCCTGATGCTTGGTCATTGTTGTCCTTTGGCGTTGCGCCGCCAGATCGCCAACAGGCCCCTGAGCGTGAGATCGGTATCGAGATGGCGTATCCTGGGCACCGCCTCGGCAAACAGCGGAGCCAGACCGCCGGTGGCGACCACGGTCATGGCGGCTCCGAATTCTTCTTCGATTCTGGCTACCAAACCCTCGATCAGGCCGACATAGCCCCAATAGACGCCCGAGCGCATGGCAGGCACAGTGGCCTTGCCGATCACCTGCTTGGGCCTGCCGATGGCAACCCGCGGCAGCTTGGCGGCTGCCATATGCAAAGCCTCGAGCGAGAGATTGATGCCGGGGGCAATGGCCCCGCCGCAGTAATTGCCCTCTTGGTCGATAACGTCGAAGGTGGTGGCCGTACCGAAATCGATGACGATCAGGGGGCCGGAATAGCTTTGATGGGCCGCCACCGCATTGACCAGACGATCAGCCCCCACTTCCTCGGGCCGGTCCAGAAAAACCTGAAGCCCCAGATCAACCCCCTCCTCGCCCACCACCAGGGGATCGGCCCCGAAATAGCGGCGACAAAGCTGCTTTAGATTGAACAGCACGGCAGGCACCACGGTGGCGATGATGGCGGCATTGATCTGCTTGCGGTCGATCTCGGCCAGTGCCAGCAACTGGGTCAGCCAGACGCCCAATTCATCGGCGGTGCGCATGGCACCCGTCGAGGCGCGCCACTCACCTTTCACCTCTTCGCCGTCAAAAACGGCAAAGACGATATTGGTGTTTCCGGAATCGATGGCCAGCAGCATGAAAAATCCCTTAGCCTTTCGCTGTGCCAAGGGATACCCCCCTGCCAGGGCGGCGTCAATCGCCACGAAAGCAATTCTGGCATTCGACTACCAGATTTCATGTTTCCCACTCCTGCCAGACATGCTAACAAATGGATGAACCTCGCCCTTTCAAGAAGGGATTTCTTGACGTGACCATGATCAAAACCATCCGCGCCAAACTGCACGGCATCCGGGTGACCGATGCCGACCTGAATTACCACGGTTCGATCACGCTGGACCCTGAACAGTGCGAGCTGGCGGGCATCTATCCCATGGAATTCGTCGACATCTGGAACAAGAATTCAGGGGCTCGCATCAGCACCTATGTCATTCACGGCAAGCCGGGCTCGCGCTGCTGTGTGCTGAACGGAGCGGCGGCCCGCACCTGCCAGCGCGGCGACGAGTTGATCGTGGCGGCGGCCGACTGGATCGAGCCCAACCAGCTTTACGCCACCAAGCCGCGCATTCTGACCTTTCTGCCAGGCAATCAGGTCGATCAGGTGCTGATGTATGACGTCTTCGCCTCGGCGGCACGCCCCTATGATTTTCGCATCGTCGAGGCCGACGGCCAAACCCTGGCCGACTGCCATACCTGGCCCAATGTCGATATCGCCGCCATCCGCCTGGATTTGAAGAAGCGTGGCTGGAACGATGCCGAGATCGACGCCTTCCTGGCTAGCCACTTCTCGCTTTAATCCTCCTTGGATTTACGTCGTCCCCCCGGAACCTGTTCGAACAGGTAGGGCACTCCTCGCCTGAGCGATTCCCAGGCGCGCTTTGCCTCATGCTCGTCGGTGCTGCGATGGCATGCGACGCAGTTTTCATAGCTCGACATGCCAAGCTCGCGATGCTCCCTTAAGGTCCTCTCGGGCGAATGCTCGTGGCAGAAATAGCACGTATACTGCTTGTAATCCTTGGTCCGGTGGCAGGTCGTACAACGCTTGTGCTGATCGTCCAGCACGAAGAATTTCGCATGCTCGAATGAGGCGGGCTTCCACTGCTCGGTGGTATGGCAGGTTCCGCACTTACTGGAAGTTTGGTTGTGCATGGCATCATTGGGCGCCTTGCCCTGGTGGCAGTTCGTGCACAGTTCGCGCTCGGCCAAGGCAAGCTGTTCATGCTTGAAGGAAGCTGGCTTCCACTTTTCGGTAACATGGCAAAGCGAACAAGTCTCTGAAGCCGAGCGGTGCAGTTTGTCCACGGGTTTCTTGTGACAGGTAACGCACTGCTTCTGATCGTCGGATGCCAGCAGTCCGTGCGAGAAGCGCTGACGGATGCGATAGATCGAAACCCCCTGGTGATCGCTGTGGCAAGCCACGCATTCCTGGCCGCCCAGCTTCTGATGGAAGGGGGTTTTGGCTTTCTGCGTCAGGACAGGAAGGCCCTTGCTGGTCAGAATTCCGATATCGGCCACCTTGTGGCAGGCCACACATTTATTGGGCTGCACGCCGACAAAGGAGACATGGCAGGCAAAACAGTCCTGCTCCAATTCGCGATGCCCCTCGATCAGCGATCCGGGACTGACCATCAAATGCGCAAACATGAAGACCAACGCCACGGCAACGGCCAGATTGGCCAGCAGGATATAGGTAAGGGGGCGGTTCATTTCCACTCCCAGAACAGAAAGACGCTGAGAATATGGCCCAAGGCCAGAACGGCGAAGACAATGGAAATGGGAAAGTGGATGGCCCGCCAGTTGCCCATGGTTTCAAAGGTCACGGCCTCCCAGAACAGCTCCTTATCGACCTCTGATTTCGACATGCCGTGAAGGCGGTATTTTTCTTCAAAGACCGCAAGCCTTCTGCGCGAACGTTCCAGGAGATAGCGCCCGGTCAGGCCGCTGACCACATTGACGATCATGCCCCCGGTCGCCAGCCAGGGCAGGATCGCGTTGAAATGAACGCCCGCATGGATCATCACCATCCAAGCGCCCAGCCAGGTCATGACTTCATGCCATCCGAGCAGGGTTTTTGGATTGCCAAAGCTGATGACCTTGCGTTTGCGCAGCGAATAGAGAAGCGAGAGCAGGATCAGGATGGTTCCCGGAATTCCCAAATAGCGACCGACCCAGACCAGCTTGAGCTGGTGCAAGGCGAAATCGCCCGCCATGGTGGCCAGAATGAGAACGGCAAAAAGCCCCAGGAAGGGCAACACATCGTTCTTGACGATGGATTTTTTCATGCCCCCCTCACGCCGACAAGACAAGATCGCGACTAGGCCGCGATGAGCAGAGCAGGCAACAGCCCGGTTCGACATCGAAATCTGGCGTATGCAGATATTCGACCTCGCCCGATTCGATCGGGGTCTGGCATGTGCCGCACCC
>PDZW01000041.1 GCA_002753155.1 Alphaproteobacteria bacterium WMHbin7 | reverse complement strand
ACAGGAGAGTTGCCGAGCTGAGGAACGGGCTTCAAATCCCTAGGATGAGACGGCATCTCTCCCGCTACCGCTTCCGACAGTGTAGCCGAAACAGCGGGATTCAAGTTACAAGGATGAGGCAAAAGGGCTGGTTTGCAATCTAAACCGGACAGCCGAGGAGTTTGCCCCCCCCTCTTTACCCCCGCTGTCCTTCAATCCATGCTATCCATCATGCGCCTGACTATCTTGAGGCGGATTCCCGATAAGGATTTTTCATGCTCGACCGCGAAACGGAACTGCTCCTTTCCAAACTGAGAGAGGTGGAGGAAGCCTTGGAGCAAAGGCTGGAAGCCAAGCGGGTCGAATTCAATTACCGCGTCGAGCAAGGCAAGGTCGTTTTCGAGACGGAAATCCGCGAACGTCACAAGCGCTTCAAGACCGGGCTGCTCACCTTCCTGCGCCAGTCGAAACTGTCGCGCCTGATCACTTCGCCGGTGATCTATTCGCTGATTCTGCCCTTCCTGATGCTCGACCTGTCGATCATCCTCTATCAGGCCGTCTGCTTTCCGATCTGGGGCATCAAATCCGTCCCGCGCTCCGACTATATCGTCATCGACCGCCACAAGCTGGCCTATCTCAATCTGGTCGAGAAGCTGAACTGCGTCTATTGCGGCTATGCCAATGGCTTGGCGGCCCTGGTGACGGAAGTGGCCAGCCGCACCGAGCAATATTGGTGTCCGATCAAGCATGCCAGGCGCATCAAGAACGCCCATGCCCGCTATGGCCGCTTCGTCGATTACGGCGATGCCGAGGGCTTTCGCGCCCGTCTGGCGGAATTGCGCGACGAACTGAGCCGGTCTTAAACCGCTTTGGCGTGGCGCTGTTCGCCGGCCTTCAGATATTGATCGAAGGCGGCGCAGACGGCGCGCACCAGGGGCCGCCCCTCATCGGTAACGGTGATGCTGTTGCCCGCCAGGGTGCAGATGCCATCTTCGGCCAGGGGTTTCAAGGCCGACAACTCGGACGCGAAATGCGCCGCCGTCTTTCCAAAGGGCGCCGTCACGCCGTCCAGATCCACCGCCAGATCGCACATCAACCGCTCGATCACGGCACGGCGCAGCTTGTCTTCATCAGAGACGCCAACACCGCGCATGACGGCCAGATGGCCTTCGCGGATGATGCGTTTATAGGCGTCGATGCTGCCTTCGTTGCCAACATAGCCTTGCGGCAGAGCCCCGATTGACGAGGCGCCAAAACCGATCAGGGCCGAAGCGCTGTCGGTGGTATAGCCCTGGAAATTGCGGTAAAGACGTTTTTCGCGAAGTGCTACCGCCAGGGCATCATCGGGGGCGGCGAAATGGTCAAGCCCCACGGCGACATAGCCCAGTTCAACCAGGCGCTTGGTGGCGGAAAGATATTGCCGCCAGCGCTCGGGCACATCGGGCAGAGCCTTCGTATCGATCAGGCGCTGATGCTTCTTCATCCAGGGCACATGGGCATAGCCGAACAGGGCTACACGCTTAGGCTTCAGTCCCGCCGCCTTCTCCACCAGATGCACCACACTGGCCTCGGTCTGATGCGGCAGACCGTAGACCAGATCGATATTGACCTCGTGGATGCCCGCGCTCTTGAGCCAGCCGATGACGCGCTCGCTGACCTCGTAGGGTTGAATGCGGTTGATCGCCTTTTGCACACGCTCGTCGAAATCCTGAACCCCGATGCTGGCCCGATTGACCCCCGCCTTGGCCATGGCTTGCACATAGGCCTCGTCGGCGGTGCGGGGATCAAGCTCCACCGCCACCTCGGCATCCGCCACCACATCGAAGCGGGCGCGCAAGATATCGAGCGTGCGCATCAGATCATCGGGCGACAGGATGGTCGGGCTGCCGCCGCCGAAATGGACATGACGTGCCTTGCGCCTGCCTCCCAGGCGCTTGGCCACCATCTCGACCTCGGCCAGCAGAACCTCGAGGTAATCGGCCACCGGCTGATAGCGCTGGGTGATCTTGGTGTGGCAGCCGCAGAACCAGCACATCTCGGCGCAATAGGCGATGTGCAGATAAAGCGAGAGCGGCAGATCCTGGGGCAGTGCCGCCAGCCAGTCCTCATAGACCTTCGCATCCACCTTCGGGCCGAAATGAGGCGCCGTGGGGTAAGAGGTATAGCGCGGCAGGCGCAGGTCGTATTTGTCGATCAGATCTAAACGCATGCCCCGAGTCTAGCCTCTTAGCCCCAGCCAGGGCAACCCTTGAAGGTCTGGGGAATTGGGGCTAGCTTTCCCGCATGAAACGCCCCTTCATCCTGTTCGATCTGGATGGCACGCTGGTCGACAGCCTGCCCGATCTGGCCCATGCGCTTAATCTGCAACTGGCGGAGGCGGGCCTTCGAGCCCTGGGCGAATCCGAAGTACGCCTGATGATCGGCGACGGGGCAAAAAAACTGGTGGAAAGGGCCTTTGCCGCCGCCGGGCGCTCTTTGCCGTCCGATCCCGCCCCCGCCATCGCCCGCTTTATCGAGCTTTACGAAAACGGCCCGGCCCAGCGCACAACGGTCTATCCCGGCGTCCTCGAAACCCTGGCGGACCTCAGGCAGGCGGGCCTGCATCTTGCCGTCGTCACCAACAAGCCGCAGAACGCCAGCTTGAAGGTGCTGGCAGGGCTTGGGCTCTCCCAATTCTTCGATGCCGTCGTGGGGGCGGGTGCCTCGCCCGCATTGAAACCCGATCCGGCACCCTTGAAGGCGGCCCTCGACCTCATGCAGGCAAGCCCCGATCAAGCCATCATGGTGGGCGACAACGCCAACGACGTCGCCGCCGCCAGGGCTCTGGGCATTCCCGTCATCGTCGTGACCTACGGCTATGCCCGCTCTGAACCAGCCCAACTGGGAGCCGATGCGCTGATCGACGTCTTCGGTGATCTGCCACAGGCCCTTGACCATTTCACAAGCGATAACTTTTTTTCCGGGCCTTGATTCAAAGGCCATGGCACCCCTTCTTCATGAGCAGAACAACACTTTTGAAGCGGGGCTGTGGCGTGAAACCAATACCCATTGTCTGGACCGAGGCCTTAAGCGTCGGTATTTCTGAACTCGACGATGGGCACAAGCGCCTCATCGACCTTGTCAACACCCTGTTCGAAAATGCCTTTTCAGAAGGGGCGCCCCGAGACATGGAAAAAGCGGTGGCACGGCTGATGGCGCACACGCTGGCCCATTTCGCCCACGAGGAGGCCTATCTGCACAGCCATGATCCGGCTGCCTGCACCCGTCACCAGGCAGAACATATCCGCCTGTTCGCGGAGTTGGAAGCTATCTGCAAGCGGCTGCTAAGGGAAGGCGGCAAGGAGCTGGACAGCGCCACGGCGGCTTTTCTGCGTCAGTGGATGGTGGCGCATATCATGTCTCACGACAAACGAGATTCGGCGCTTCTGCTGCAGGCGTCTTGACCTCACCTACGATCAGATTTGGCGGATAGACAAGCTTTTCAAAAAGAGCGCCGCGATTGCTGGGATAGCCGTAGGCATCATCGGGAAACACCCCCTCTTTCAGCGATAGACCGGCGGCCAGCACCGAATAAAGCGCCGTCTGATCGAAAAAGCCGAACATCTGTCGTTTGGCCACGAAATGCGCCAGATAGCGCGCCAGCAAATCGGCAAAGCGCTTTCCGCCAGGCGTTGGATTCACCCCCACCAGATTGGCCTGCGGCAGATTCCAGGGATCGACCATCGACCCTTTCAGGCGCCGGATCGCCATATCCGCACCCAACAACGTCGCCTAGAGAGGAGCCAACGGCTTCAGCACCACGGCATCGACATCCATCACCAGAAGCGGACGGTCATAGGCCTCGAGCAGGCGAGGCAGGGCCAGGAACCTGGCCGAGGCGAAGTAGGTGTTGACGAAATTGCGCGAGCAGCCGCCGAATTCCGGGGTCTCCAGGCTGATCCCGGCTCCCATGGCCCTGGCAGCTTCAAGACTGGCGGCATCGGGATGGACCAAATGTACATGCAGGCCGGTCTTTCCGTCCTCGCAACGGACAAGAGATTGGTGCAGCGTTGCCGCATAGCGGGCGAAATAGCCCGCATCGCAGCCCACCACCACCACCGGCCCGGAAACCGGGGCCAAATTCAGAATCTCCAGACCAGAACGATGCTCCCCCAGGCCCTGGAAAAATTCTGGAGACAGACGAATACCCGTCTCCACCCAGTCGGCCAACTCGCGGGCCTTTAAGAATTCCGCCTCGGCTCCCTGCAGATCCCCTGCCGCAGCCAGCAGGCATCCGGCCCGGGAATGGGCGAAGGGAAGGTCGGGACGAAGGGCCTGGGCCGAGCGATAGCCCGCCAAGGCTTCATCACTCATGCCCTGGGCGCGCGCCGCATTGCCCCTGGCAATGGCGCCGACATATCCCTCGCCCGGCTCGACAATCTCGTTCAGGGCCTGCCAGAGGATGTTGTGAAGGCGAAAGTCCTTAGGCTTGAGCAACCAGGCTTCCAGCCAGGCCTCGGCAGCCTTGATCCCCCGCCCTTGGGCCTGATGGGCCGAGGCCAGGCCAAGACGCGCTTCCAGGCTGTCCGGAAGAAATTGTACCGCCTTCGCAAAAGCCTCGCCCGCCCGCTGGGTGTCCTGACCAGCTTCCGCCACTAGGCCCAGCCCCAACCAGGCGCCACCGTTTTCTGGCTGGGCTTTCAGGACATCTTTGAAAGCCTGACCGGCTTCCTCCAAGCGCCCCTGGCGGCGCAAACTCTCGGCCAGCAGATGCAGGGCACCGGCCCCCTCGCCCCCCGCAGCCAGGGATTGCCGGGCCAATTCCTCGGCCCCCCTGGCGTCACCAAGGTCCAGAAAGCGTTTTGCGGAAAGAAGATAGGGATCGACCATGCCTTGACTATATCCCCCTCCCAAGCCCTTCCCAAGACCTCTCGAAGGCCTTATATTCGGAAGTGCCGGGCAACCGGCTATGGCGCTAAACGCCCTGCAGAATAAACATTGCGGACCCGGGGGCGGTACCCGGCGCCTCCACCATTTTCCGGCCTCTGGGCCGGTTTCGGGGGCGAAACAGGATCGACGCGTGTGGTAAAGGCATGGTTTGTGCTCGGCATGGTTCCGCCGTTATCGGGCCGTTTCACAAGAGCCAACGACAACGAGGCTCTCGCCATTGCTGCGTAACCGACGCCCCTAACGGGGCATGGTTATAAGCTTTAGCGCGGTCCGGGGGGCACCGGGCAACAGAAGCCCCCCACTTATTTTGACTGGTACCTGGTTCTTCTTTTAGCGATGGGGCAGCATGAGCGAAAGCGTCTTCAGATACGACAAAATGGTCGAAGACGCGCTGAAGGGCGTCGTGCGCCAGTGCCTGACACAGGTGGCCAAGCGGGGCATGCTTCCCGGCCAGCATCATTTCTACATCACCTATCGTACGCGCCATCCCGGTGTTGCGCTTCCGGCGCATCTGCGCGAACGCTACCCCGAAGAGATCACCATCGTGCTGCAGCACCAGTTCTGGAATCTGGACGTGGGCGAGGAAGGTTTCTCGGTCGGCCTGTCGTTTGGCGGCAAGCAGGAAACCCTGGTGGTGCCTTATGCCGCCATCACCGCCTTCGCCGATCCGTCCTGCAAATTCGGCCTGCAATTCCAAACCGAGATCGTAAGTGATCCGCAAGCCAAGACCGAGCCAACACCTTTAAGTCCGGCCCCGGTCAAGGACGGCGAAAGCAAGGTGGTGGCGCTGGACGCCTTTCGCAAGAAATGACTTTTCCAAAACGGGGTACTCATGGCCGAAACAGCCTTTTGTGAAATGTTCCCGCTTACCCCTGAAACCACGGGCTATCGCCAGATCGCCAAGGATCATGTGGGTGTCGAGAAATTCAAGGGCAGGGATGTTCTGATCGTCGAGCCCAAGGCGCTTGAGATTCTGGCCTTCGAAGGCTTCAAGGACATTTCGCATCTTCTGCGCCCCAGCCATCTGGCGCAACTGGCGGCCATTCTGAAAGACCCAGAGGCCTCCGAGAACGACCGCTTCGTCGCCTTCGACATGCTGAAGAACGCCAATATCGCGGCCGGCATGAAACTGCCCATGTGCCAAGATACCGGCACCGCTATCGTGACCGCCAAGAAGGGCGGGCAGGTCTGGACCGGAGGCGGCGACGAAGCCGCCCTATCGGCAGGAATCAGCCGTGCCTACACGGAACTCAATCTGCGCTACAGCCAGGTGGCGCCGGTCTCGATGTACGAGGAAGTGAATACCGGCAACAATCTTCCAGCACAGATCGATATTTCCGCCGTGGATGGCGATGCCTACAAATTCCTCTTCATGGCCAAGGGCGGCGGCTCGGCCAACAAGACTTATCTTTATCAGCAGACCAAGGCGCTCTTGAATCCGGACAGCTTGCTGAAGTTCCTGGATATCCAGATTCGCACCCTGGGCACCGCGGCCTGCCCGCCCTACCATCTGGCCATCGTCATCGGCGGCACCTCGGCCGAGATGTGCTTGAAGACGGTGAAACTGGCCTCGGCGCGCTATCTCGACGGACTTCCCACC
This sequence comes from Alphaproteobacteria bacterium WMHbin7, assembly GCA_002753155.1. Classification (GTDB taxonomy): domain Bacteria; phylum Pseudomonadota; class Alphaproteobacteria; order Rhodospirillales; family WMHbin7; genus WMHbin7. Next base: position 13,218 of record PDZW01000041.1, on the reverse strand, counting down.
AAGGGCTCGAAGGCGGCGCATGCCATTCGCGATCCCGAACTGGAAGATATCGTCCACAAGATGACCCAGAATATGGGCCTGGGCGCACAGTTCGGCGGCAAGTATTTCTGCCATGACGTGCGCGTGATCCGCCTGCCCCGCCACGGCGCCTCGCTGCCGGTGGGCATCGGCGTCTCTTGCTCGGCTGACCGTCAGGCCGTGGCCAAGATCACCAAGGACGGCTTGTTCCTGGAGGCTTTGGAAACAGATCCCTCGAAGTATTTGCCCGATATCGACGAGGGCAAGATGGGCGGCGAGGTGGTGAAGATCGACCTTGCAAAGCCGATGAGCGAAATCCGCAAGACACTCTCGCAATATCCCATCAAGACGCGCCTGTCACTGACCGGCACCCTGATCGTGGCTCGCGACATCGCGCATGCGAAGCTGAAGGAACGCCTGGATAGCGGCCAGGGACTGCCGCAATATTTCAAGGATCATCCGGTCTATTACGCCGGACCCGCCAAGACGCCCACCGGCATGGCCTCGGGCTCGTTTGGCCCCACCACAGCCGGAAGGATGGACAGCTATGTCGATCTGTTCCAGGCCAATGGCGGCAGCATGGTCATGCTGGCCAAGGGCAACCGCTCGAAATCGGTGACCGAGGCCTGCAAGAAGCATGGCGGCTTCTATCTGGGCTCGATCGGCGGCTCGGCAGCGCGTCTGGCCCAGGACTGCATCAAAAAGGTCGAGGTGCTGGAATATCCCGAACTGGGCATGGAAGCCGTGTGGAAGATCGAGGTCGAAAACTTCCCCGCCTTCATCATCGTCGATGACAAGGGCAACGACTTCTTCGAGAAGCTCTAATGGCCTCATCCTCCGGCTTCGCAGAATATGTATGCGAGCAGTTGGAGGATCTAGGGCGCGTTCAGGCCAAGCGCATGTTCGGCGGCTTCGGGCTTTATCTCGACTCCCCCATGTTTGCGCTGATCGCCGATGACGAACTGTATCTTAAGGCCGATGAAACCAATCTTGAAACGCTGACGGCCTTGGGCGGAAAGTCCTTCAAGCCCTTCGATAACAAGCCTATGATCATGTCCTATGTTTCCGTAACGGCGGACGTTCTGGACGATGCCGAGAGACTTTCCAGCCTGGCCCGCCAGTCATTGACCGCTGCCTTGCGGGCCGCCAAGAAACCGCCCAAACCGCGTTCACGGAGGAAAGCCTGATGTTTCGCCGCACCTTTTTGTTGTTCGCCCTTCTGGTCATGACCCTGCCCGCCTGCGCTGCCGACAAACCGAAAAAGCCGGTGATCGCGGGCCATGTGGCGCGGGTTCAGGAATTCGCCACGCAAAACGGCGAGGCCTTGAAGAAAACAGGCGCCCTGGTTCATGTTGGCGACACGCTGGCCACCGGAGCCGGCTCGCGCCTCGAAGTCCGCTTTACCGACGGCGGCACGCTGGTGCTGGGCGAGAATGCCAAGCTGGTCATCGATGACTATGCCCATGATCCGGTCAAGGTCACGGGCAAGAGCCTGCTCTCCATTGTCGATGGCGCCTTCAAGGCCACCACGGCGGCCATCGCCAAACTCGAGGACCGGCCCTATCAGGTGCGCACCCAGCTTGCCACCATCGGCATTCGCGGCACCACCTTCTGGGGCGGCGCTCTGAATAGCGGCTATAACGTGCTGGTGCTGGAAGGCAAAGGCGTGGTGGTGGAGAACAAGGAGGGCAAGGTGGAACTGACCGGGCCGGGTCAGGGCACGGCGCTGGAAGCCGGAAAGGCGCCGGGGGCGCCTGCAGTCTGGACGCCCGAGCGTCAGGCCGAAGCCGCCGCCACCGTCGCGTTCAAGTGATACCGGCCTTCAGAGTGCAAACTCATGCCGGTCGCGGGCAAGGCCCGCGCGCGAGCATTCCTGCGAGCGGGAGCCAAGCGCCGGAGGCGCGCCCGGCGATTGAGGCTGCATTCATCGGCCACGATGAATGCAAACTGGTATGAGGAACTTGCGCAAGCGCTCGCTGACCATTGCGGGGCACCGCACCAGCATCGCCCTCGAGCCCGAATTCTGGGAAGCGCTGGAGGAAATTTCGCAAGAGCGCAAGATCGCGCTCAGCCGCCTGGTGGCCGAAGCCGACGAAGGCAGGGGCGAGACCAGCCTGTCAAGTCAGCTTCGCCTGCTGGTTCTGGCCCATTATCGGCAAAGAAACCCGTCATAGCCCCTTCAAAAGGTTCTTGAGAATCTTCGAAGGCTTTTCCTTGATGGGTGGCGTGGATGGATCGGCGGACGGTGATGCAGGATCGCCCGTCTGCGGCGTCGGTTGCGCCGTCCCTCCCCCCAGCAGGCCTTCAAGACCCTTGACCTTCAGGCCCTTGGTCAGACCGCGCTCGACAGCCCAGCGCTGAAGATCATTGATATCGACGAATTTACGCGGCTGATCCAGCGGGCCTTGCAGACGCATTCCCAGGGCGGGGCCGTTGGTGGTGCCGGACAGCCGGAATGTGAGGCGCGCATCTTGCGTCCATTGCGGCAAATCGGCCTGCATGGTGCCCGAGCCCGTGCCCCCATCGGCCACCAGCTTGATGTCGTTGCTGGTCACGACACCGTTGACCGCCTTGAAACTTGCCGACATCTGGCTGAAGGCGGTCTTGCCACCGCCGGAAACACTGGCCGCCAGACCGGCCAGAGCCGCCACATTGTTGATATTGGCAAGCTGGCGATTGATCGAGGGCAAATCGATGCCTTCGACCACGCCGTCCCTGGCGGCAAATCCGCCATCACCGTTCAAATGCGCCACCAGCTCGGCCTGGCTTCTGCCCGATGCCGCCATACTGAACCGTGCATCGTATTTACCCGCCGCCTGCGATAGGCCCGACAAGTCGCTTAACGTGGATTTCAGATCGGCGCCAGCCAGGGTTGCCTTGCTTTCAATCTGCGTCTGGCTGCCCGCGATCAGGCGCGCCTGAGCATCAAGTGCCCCACCCCACAGCGTCGCCGTCAATTTCTGAAGGGTCAGAACGCCGTCTTTAAGGTCGAGAGCAGCAACCGGCTTGGCCAGACGCACACCCGAGACGCGAAGCCCCGTCAGCGATAAGTCCGCCTTGGCATCGACGGATTTCAAGCCATCGAGATTGAGTGGTGTCTGCGACCAGTGACCGCCGCTTGAAGCCAGGGCCACGGTTTGAAAAGCTTGGGACGAGTGCCGTGGCAAGCCATAGCGCCCACTTGTATCAAGCGCCGCACTCTTACGGGGCAGATAGGCATCAAGGTCGATATCGTCGCCACTCAGTCTGGCCGTGATCAGCGGGCGCGCCCCGCTCAGAAGAGCCTGCACACTGCCCGAAGCGCTGCCCTTGCCGAATTTCAGTTGCAGGTCTTTAAGCTCGATCCTGGAAGGATCGGCCGACAGCGGAGAGACCGCATGCAGCGGCCCCCAATTTCCCGGCTGATTGAGCAGTTGTGCGAGGTTGGGATGCTTGATCTCGGCGCGTCCCTCGAAACGCGGCTCAAGGCTGATCAGATGCGATGTCTTGCCGTCCAGACGCAACTGACCGCCCTGGGCGTCGGCAGAAAGCGCTATATCCAGCCCCTCGATCCCGCCATCCAACATCAGTTGCGCCGAGACGGGACCCAGCCCATCCAGACCCTGGCCGGAAATTCCGGCCAATGCCGCCAGGGCCGAGGGTTGGCGCGAGGAAATACCCAGCGCCAGCTTTCGCAATTCGGGAATCCCTTTGTCGAGCCCCTGGACAGTTCCTTTGAGGCTAAGGGCCGAGCCCGCGATATCGCCGATGCCTGCTTCCTTGAAAGTCAGGACGCCGCCAAGAAGCGAACCATCGATCAGAATCTTGTTCGCTGTCGCCTTCCTCCAGATCACATTATGGGCGGTCAGGCGAAAATTGGCGTCGATGGCGGGAAGCACGCCCATTGAGGGCGCTGATTTGGCGCCTACAGCCTGCGACATCGTGGAACCGGATTTGTCCGATGTAGGCGCTGCCGTTTCGCCCTTCTGCGCCGTTGCACCAACAGGGGATGCAAAATAGGAATCGAGATCAAGACGATTGAGATCAAGCGCCAGCCCCAAGGCGGGCCTGGGCCCGGGCTTCAGCACGGCAGCGCCTAAAAGACGCGTCTCGTCCAAGGTGGCGTCGAGATTGACCAGCCGAACCTCGGCTGACGTACCCTGCACGCTGGCCTTCAGGCGGAAATTCTGAAGCCTTCCTGGAGACACCGATTTCGGCGTAGCCCCCATCCAGGCCAGAACTTCGCGCAATTTCGGAGCCCCGGTTTCCAGCGTTCCTTCGAACTTCACCCCCTGCGGCACATTGTTGACGAAGCCGAAGAAGGCCGCCTCGCCGCCACCCGGCAATTGGACGGAAGCCTGACTGACCGTTAACTCGCCTGCAGCAAGATCGGCATCGAGGCGCAGATTTTTGGCCGAGGCGCCGTTCCAGGCGATGGTGCCCACCTTGATATCGAACAGGCCCGCCACGGCCTTGGGCAATTGGAAGGGTTTGGCCTGCGCTGGCGCGGAAGGAAGGGATTCCGACGCCTTGTCAATTTCGCTTCTGGCGGCTGGTGCCGCTTTCGAAGCCCCCGGCGCCGACGTTCCCGCTTTCGGGGTCAAGCGGTCGAGATCGAGGCGATCCATGTCAAGACGCGCCTCAAAGCGCGTCTCGGCCCCCATCGCCACCTTCAGCCGTCCGAAACCCTTGCCGCCCGCCACTTCGATCCGGGCCTCATCCAGGGACAGGGTATTGGCAGAAGCCGTCAGGGTGGATTCAAGCCGGATGGGATCGGGCGCCAGCCCTTGGGCCAAACCCAGCGAGCGCATCAGCCCCTCCAGGCTGGGAGCCTCGACGATCAGTTTTCCGCGCACTGCATATCCGCCGGAAAGAAGACTTAGAAGGCCGCCGAAGCGGGCCTTGAAGCCGGGGCCGGGAAGGGAGAATTCGACATCCAGCGGCGAAGCGCGCTCGGCTCTTAGGGATTCAAGGCCGCCCGCCAGTTGAATGGGCTGTCCATCCAGTTGCGCAGCGCCATTGAATTTATAGGGCCCCATAAGCGACTGGGCCTCGACATCGAGATTGATGCCATCGATTTTACGCTCTGTTCCACTGGCCGCGTCGCGAAAAATAACTCGGGCATTGTTCAAGGCAAGCTGATTGATTTCGATAGCTGGCGAGTTGTCCGTGGCGGGCGTGGTCTGGGCTGGCGCTGCCGTCGTGGCCTTTGGCGATGGGGGCTCTCCCCGGGCCAGCCAGTTCAATTTGCCATCAGGCAGCGTTTCCATCGTGACGGCCAACTCATCGACCAGAATGGCCTGGAAGGAAATGCGGCCCTGCACCAGCTTCAACAGGGACAGTTCAGCGCGCAACTTGCGAAGTGACGCCAAATGCGGCGACGCAGCCCCTGGGGGCGCCGAAATCCTGATGCCTCGTACGGTTGCCGCAGGCGAGGGCAAAAGCCTGAAACTGATTCCTTCCTCGATCCGGACGGCATGGCCCAGGGCCGCCGACAATTTCGTCTCGATCTCGGGCTTGAAACGGTCGGCATCGACGAACATCGGCGCGATCAGACCCAAGGCCAGCACGACGAGTGCGATGGAACCCAGGCCGATCAGTGGCCTTCGAAAGCGCTGCATCTGACCCGCCAAGTGACTCATACTCGGACCACCTTGCCGGGATTCATGATGTTCTTGGGATCGATCGCCCGCTTTAAGGTACGCATGACATCGGCGGCGGGGCCGAATTCGCGTTCGAGATACTGCATTTTTCCAAGGCCTATGCCGTGCTCTCCGGTACAGGTGCCGCCCATCTCAAGAGCGCGTTCGACCATGCGCGATGACAATCGCTTGGCCTCGGCAAGATCCTTCTCGTTACCCGGTTCGATCAGAAAGATGGTATGGAAATTTCCATCGCCGACATGGCCAACGATGGCCGCTGTCAGGTGGGATTGGGAAATTTCCTTGCGGGTTTCCCCAATCGCGTCGGCCAAGCGCGAAATGGGTACGCAGACATCGGTGGTCAGCCCCTTCGAGCCCGGCTTCAGCGCCAGGGCCGCATAATAGGCGTCATGACGGGCCTGCCACATCTTCGTACGGTCTTCTGGGCGCGTTGCCCAGGTGAATCGCTCGCCGCCCTCTTCTTCAGCGATGGCGCCGACCATTTCCGCCTGCTCGGTAACACTCTGCGATGATCCGTGAAACTCGAAAAACAAAGTGGGCTTTTCCAGCAGATCGAGCTTGGCAAAGCGGTTGACCGCCCTTACCGACATGTCGTCCAAAAGCTCGATCCGCGCCACCGGAATGCCGCTTTGAATGGTTAGGATAACCGCCTTCACCGCCGCATCGACGCTGGGAAAAGCGCAGACCGCCGCCGAGATGGCCTCGGGAATGCCAAACAGGCGCAGCGTCAGCTCGGTGATGATGCCCAGCGTTCCTTCACAGCCCACGAACAGATGGGTCAGATCATAGCCAGCCGCCGATTTCTTGGCCCTGGAAGCTGTGGTGATGATCTGCCCGTCGGGCAGCACCACCTTGGCCGACAACACCGCTTCGCGCATGGTGCCATAGCGCACGGCATTGGTGCCGGAAGCCCTTGTCGCCGCCATGCCGCCCAAACTGGCATCCGCCCCCGGATCGACCGGAAAGAACAGCCCCTGATCGCGCAGGAATTCGTTCAACTGCTTGCGCGTAACGCCAGCCTCGACCGTAACGTCCAGGTCTTCCGGTCGCACGGCGATGATGTTGTTCATCTGCATGAGATCGATGCAGACGCCGCCTTCCAGCGCCGCCACATGGCCTTCCAGCGAGGTGCCGGTGCCGAAAGCGATCACCGGCACATTGAAGCGATGGCAGGCGGCCACGATGGCGCTGACCTCCTCGGTCGAGCGGGCAAAGGCGACGGCATCGGGAGGGGCCGATTCATGATAGGATTCGTCGTGCCCATGCTGGTCGCAGACAACCGTGGAGACCGAAAGCCGATCACCCAGCAGCGTTTTCAATTCCGCGATCAGCTCGGGCGGCGCCTTACGGCGAAGAGGTTTGTCCATCCGCGTCACTCCTAAATCAGCAATCCGACCACGGCACCTGTCATCAGACTGGCCAGTGTGCCGGAGAGAATCGATTTCATACCCAGCTCGACGATCTCGCCGCGCCTGGCAGGTGCCAGCGCTCCCAAACCACCGATCATGATGCCAAGACTTCCGAAATTAGCAAATCCGCACATGCCATAGGTCATCAGCAGTTTCGAGCGTTCGCTCAAAGCCCCCACGGGCAGATGGGCCATTTGCAGATAGGCCAGCAATTCGTTCAGGACGGTCTTGACGCCCATCAGCCTAGCCGCCTGCATGACGTCGGACGCGGGAATGCCCATCAGCCAGACCAGAGGCACCATCGGCCAGGAGAAGATGCGCTCGAGCGACAGGGCCGATCCGGCCACATCGGGCAGCAAACCCAGAACGGCATTGGCCAGATGCACCAATCCCACCAGCACGATCAGCATGGCGGTGATGTTCAGCAAAAGACCGATCCCATCCTGCGTTCCCTTGGAAATGGCGTCCATCGATCCCGCATACAAACGTTCGGGCGGGCCTGCGATATCTTCCGTCTTGCCCTCGTCCGGCACCATGACTTTGCCCACCAGCACGGCGGCAGGCACGCTGATCAGCGAGGCCACCAGCAGATGACCGATGGCATCGGGAATGACGGCTTCAAGAAAAGTGGCGTAAAGAACCATGACGGTTCCGGCGATGGTGGCCATGCCGCCCGTCATGACGACGAATAATTCGCCCCGGCTCAAGCGATCGATATAGGGTCGGATGAGCAGCGGCGCCTCGACCATGCCGAGAAAGGCGTTGGCGGCCGAACTGACGCCGACGGCGCCGCCCACCCGCAGGCTTTTTTCAAGAAGAAAGGAGAACCCCTTCACCACCAGAGGCAGGATCCGCCAGTGATACAGCAGGGCGGAAAGTGCGCTCATCAGCAGCACCAGGGGCAGGGCCTGAAAGGCCAGAACGAAGCTGGAGCCCACTTGGCTTTCCGCAAAGGGCAGCGCACCACCCCCCAGATAGCCGAAAACGAAAGACGTGCCGGCCCTTGTCGCCTCCTGCAGGGCGGACACCCCCGATCCCAGCGCCGCGAAAACGGATTTCACGCCCGGAAACTTAAGCAACAGGGCAGCAAGGGCGATCTGAACGCCCAGGCCCGCCAGAATCAGCCTCAGCGAAACCTTGCCGCGCTTTTCGCTGAACAGCCAGGCCACGCCCGCCAATCCCAATAATCCTGCCAGACTTTGCAGCTGGTCCATGCCCTGTCCCTCGTTTGTGGCCCTGACAGTACCCTCTGGCGGTGCGGACTGGCAACGCTCACGCATTTCACGTTACTCTAATCCATGAGCCCGCTTGACCCCAGCCTTGCCCTGCTGACATTACCCGCCAGCCAAAGCCTGCCTTTGGTGGTGGCCGTCCCCCATGCCGGGCGCGACTACGGGCCGCGCTTTACCGCCTCCATCCCCCTTGGCGCGGATGAGCGGCGGATAACCGAGGATGCCTTTGCCGATGAACTGGCCACCCTTGCCCCCGAAAAGGGGGCGCCGCTGCTAAAAGCCCTGTTTCCCCGCATCTGGCTGGATGTCAATCGAGACCAACGCGAGTTGGACCCTTTGCTGATCAGGGATGAGTTGCCAGTAGGCAGCCTGCCCACCACAGCCAATGTCCGGGCCGGTCTGGGGGTGGTTCCCCGACTGCTGACCGGGGGACGACCGATCTATTCGACCCTGCTGTCCTTGGAGGAAATCGAAAGCCGTCTGGCTCTGGGCTGGCGGCCTTACCATGAGACCCTTATGGCCTTAGTCGAAGAAACGAGGCAGCGTTTCAAGCACTGCATCCTGATCGACTGCCACAGCATGCCCACCACCCGCGAGAACGATCCCCCCGATATCGTCCTGGGGGATAATTTCGGAACCGCCTGCGATCACCGCCTGGTTGCCCTGGCGGAAAATTTCTTCAAGCGGCTGGGCTTTCGCGTCATGCGCAACAAGCCCTATGCCGGTGGTTTCACCACCCGCCATTACGGACAGCCCAATCTGGGCGTTCATGCCTTGCAGATCGAAATCCGCCGGGGTCTTTACATGAACGAGCAACGTTTCGAGCCCTCGCCCGCTTTGCCTGAATTGGCAAGCCATCTGGGGGAACTCTTCAGGCAACTGGGCAATCTTGACATCCGATAGAATCTATCCGCCATTCAAAGGCAGGGAAAAGCTAAAGCAGCAACCCCCGCCGGGCTCGGAAACCAGCCAAATCTTGCCACCGTGAACATCCACGATCCGCTTGCACAGGGCCAAACCGATGCCATAGCCGGGCACTGAGGCAGGGGCGTCGCGCTGAAAGAGGCCAAAAACCTTTTCCCGCCTGTTCTCGGGAATACCGATTCCATTGTCGTGCACCTCGGCAACCATGGCGTCCTTCGATGCGCTCATCATGATGCGGATCAGGGGAGGACGCTCGGGCGAGCGGTATTTCAGGGCATTCTCAACCAGATTCTGCAGCAATCTGCGAATCTGATCGCGGTTGCAGCGACAGGGCGGCAAATCTTGCGCAACCGAAAGCTCGATCCTGCCACCCAAAGCCAGGGCCTCGCCCTGCAAAAGCTCGACCACCTCCTCGGCCACGACCGACAAATCTGCCGGCTCGAAGGCCTTGGCCGTCTGATGCCCGGCCCGCGAGAAATCAAGCAGCCCCAGAATCATCGCATCCATGCCCCGCGCACTTGTCATGATATGACTGAGGAAGTCGGCGCCATCGCCGGTCAGAACCTCGCCAAAGCGGCGTTCCAACAATTGCGCAAAGCTGTTGATGCTGCGCACCGGCGCTCTTAGATCGTGCGAGACGGCATAGGCGAAGCTTTCCAACTCCTGATTCGAACGCGCCAGCTCTGCCGTGCGCTCTTTCACCCGCTCGGCAAGTGATTCGCGCTCGACGGCCAAAGATCCCAATGCAATATTGCGCGCATGCAGGGCACGCGCCAGCGAAATGGACAAGGCCAGCAAAGCCAGAATGAAGGCCAGAATCGTTGCGATATGCCAGCGATATTCCTGCAACAGATCGGGCGGACGGTTCAGGAAAATCGTCTCGGGCGGAAAGTTGTCAGCCTCGTCCCAGCCCCATTTTTTCAACTGTTTCCAATCATAGGCACGGCGCATGTGGGACGTGGAAACAACCGACTCACCCTTGGAAAGCGCCAGCGCCGCCTTGCCGATATTTCGCCCCACTTCTTCGATGCTGAGCTGGTAGCCACCCACCACCCCGCTGCCCAGCAGGCTCTCCCACTGGGTGAACAAAGGCGCGTTGGCTTTTTCGGTAATACGCCGGGCGATCTCGTAGGGAGCAAGATTGGTCCCGCGCCCATCGGAAAACATGAGCAGGTAATAGATCATACTATGCGGAGGAAGGTTCGAGGCGCGCTCGATCACCTCATCAAGCGGACGGTCGGCGATTTCCTCGATGGCCAGGCCGGGAGCTGTCTCCTGGACCGCCTTATGGGCCTGCTCGAAGCGCATGGCGCCCAGAGGATTGGCCCGCTCGCCGACCAGAACGATCCGTTTGGCTCCGCTCACTTGCAAGGCTTCCTTCAGAGATGTTTCGTAATCCGCGCGAATCGCCAGATCGAAATCTCGCCCCGATCTTGACCCCAACAAGGAGATTTGCTGGTCCGTCAATTCCAGAAAGATCACCGGGCAATCAGCAAAGGCATGTCGGTTCTGACTGACCAGCCGGGCAGCAGGCAAGGCCCAGGCCACGACGGCATCGAATTTGACACCCAGATATTTCTTTTCGATCAGGGCGGCCACGCCCGCTATGGCGTTTTCCGTGGACAAACGCGGTGTGTCGAGAAATTCGAAATAGACGTTGTTGCGCCCGCTCTTGTAGCCCAACTCCTTATCCAGGCCCTGCTCGAAGGCGGCCTGGGCTGGCGGGTCCTTGCCGAAGCTGGAAATGACCAGAATGTTGAGCTTTGCCTCGGAGGCAAATGCCCCCGGCACCATGCTTAGGGCAAGAAGCAGAGCGGCGGCAAATCGAAAGAGATCAAACCACAAGCGGTTTGGCATAGGCATTCCCGATAATCCGTTCCTTGAGGAACTGTTGCCTTATTCTAGCAAGATTTTTGTGGGTATGCGCTTCCTTTAGGAGACAGAAAACGCATGGCCTAGCCACGTCTCACGCATAGGAATTGGGCGCCACAGATTGCTCCCTCTCGCCGCGCAAAAAAGGGGCCGCTTTTGACAGCGGCCCAAGTCAATGGAGTGCTTATGCCGAGCCGCGCAACTAGCTAATATCATTGATTTTAAGGGGTTTTTACTGGCAGGTAGCATACATTGGCAGCATGCTTTTGGGCCAAAGCCGTTCTTTCAGATATGCCCGCAATGCGCTAAGATCGGCCCATGAACAAGATGCTCGAACGCGCCATCGCCCAAGCTGTTCGCCTTCCCGAGGACGAACAGGAAACCCTTGCCTCTCTGATGCTGGAAGAGATGGAAAGCGAAAGAGCGTGGGACGACAGCTTCGCCAAGTCGGAATCGAAGCTGGCGGCGATGGCCAAGCAGGCCAAGGAGCGCCACGCCAAGGGCGAGACGACGCCGCTCGTTTTCCCGGCGGATAAATGATCTCGCACGCCACGCCGGAATTCTGGGCGTGTTTCGAGAAATTGCCACCCCGCATCCAGGCCCACGCGAAAGCGGCTTACGCATTATGGGCGGCGGATTCCCATCACCCCAGCCTGCATTTCAAGCCGGTCCCATCGGCGGGTGAGGATGTGTGGTCTGTGCGTATTGGCATCCACTGGCGAGCGCTGGGCACGAAAAGCGGCAATGAGATGATCTGGTTCTGGATCGGCTCGCATGCTGAATATGACCGGGTGGTTGGATAACCACACAAAAAAAGGGCCGTGGAAAACCACGGCCCAAGCCTAGGGAGTAGTTGCAGAAACGTCTTAACCGCTTACGATCATTGATTCTAAAAGATTTTCTCCCGAACCGTTAGCACAAGCCGTTAGCACAATGCCACCCTGTGGCTTCAGTTCAGGCCCTCCAGGCAGCTTAAAATCACCCAAGGTCGTTTTGCCGAGCGCCTGAACCCGAACTCTCTGTAATAAGAAGCCAGTTCCGACACAGGAGCTGATTCTATCTGTCGTTTGTCATAACTCTTTGCTCTGCATGTTGGTCCAAAAACGCCAGTGCATGCTCATATTTTTTGATCACTTCGGGTGCCCCCCCCTGTTTCACTGCCTCACTTTTCATTGCTTGAAGCGACTCTCGATATTGGTTCCTGCCATTTAGCCTCCCGTTGTTGAATGCAAAGGCATACAAGTGGTCAACTTTTTCCTTTGCCTTTCGCAGAATGTCCCCGTCTGAAACCTTCCTGTAAAATGGTCGCTTCTCTGGCGGAAGATCATTCTTCAATTTCTCCTCGGCGCTCGGTGCCAGACAAAGACCAACCCAATTGAGAGCCTCTCCATAGAAATGTGCCTCAATCAGCGCAGGCCCTATAAAAATATTTCTCCTTGATTGGGAATAAAGTTCGCCGTGACTGATGCATCCGCGAACAGGGATATGTTTGTTGAGGAGGAGCTGAAAAAAGATTCTTGCAGCCTGCTCCAAATATGCAAAATCCTGAGGGCTGTCCGAGCCCGTATAAATAATGAACGTATCTGAGAACCAGGCATTAATGAGTTTAGCTTCCGTCATGCCAAGCCTGCACGCATCCTGCATGCGCCGGAGCACCTCTAAATACTGTTCAAGGACGTCTTCAATAGATTCCGAATGAACGAGGTTTTTAAACCCGAGTAAATCCAAGTAGGCAAACCATCTTTTGCGATACCGCAGAGGGCGAAATTTAATATCGTTCATTATCTTGCCTTACGTTCAGCCCCACCAATCGTGAAGAGGGGCGGCCAGTGCATAGCCGATTGCCGATGCAGCATTCGCCTCATCCCTCGTTGGTTCCCGCTGAAGCATATTCCAAAGAACCCACATGCCTATGGGATCGTTGGGCGATATTTTATCACCTCCGTCGACAAGGCACTTTCTGGCAAACTCTTGACAATCTTGCAAAGCGTCTAAGCCTTTGACCTGAGACCCAAGTTTCATCCGGCCCCCGGTAGAGTCCCAATGGCATTTGAACCGATCTGGTCCGGTGATGCAACGGGGCGGGGCGCGGAGCCCTCAGGTTGCTCAAGCGCCTCGCCC
>PDZW01000040.1 GCA_002753155.1 Alphaproteobacteria bacterium WMHbin7 | reverse complement strand
CATGCCATGGCAGAAGCCATCCGCATGGCCGAGGCAGCCCATCAGCGCGAAGGCAAATTGTCGGGCGTTCCCACCGGCCTGGTCGATATGGATCACAAGCTGGGCGGCCTGCATCCTTCCGATCTGATCATTCTGGCCGGGCGGCCCTCGATGGGCAAGACAGCACTGGCCACCAATATCGCCTTCAATGCCGCCAAGCTTTACCGCGAGGCGCTGGATGAGTTCGGCCGCAAGAAGGTCGCCGACGGCGCCGTCGTCGCCTTCTTCTCGCTGGAAATGAGTGCTGAACAATTGGCGACGCGTATTCTTTCGGAACAGACCGGCATTCCTTCGCACAAGATTCGCCAGGGCGAACTGCATGGCGACGATTTCACCGCCCTGGTGGCGGCAAGCCAGGAATTGCAGCGCCTGAAGCTGTTCATCGATGATACGCCAGCACTCACGGTTTCCGCCGTGCGCACCAGGGCGCGCCGTCTTGCCCGCACCCATGGTCTTGGCATGATCGTCATCGACTATTTGCAGTTGCTCAGGGCCTCGGCGGGGACGCGCCAGGAAAACCGGGTGCAGGAAATCAGCGACATCACCAGGAACCTCAAGGCCCTGGCCAAGGAACTGAGCGTGCCGGTGGTCGCCCTTTCCCAGTTGTCGCGCGCCGTCGAACAGCGCGAAGACAAGCGCCCGCAATTGGCCGACCTGCGTGAATCGGGATCGATCGAGCAGGATGCCGACGTGGTGATGTTTGTCTTTCGCGAGCAATATTATCTGGAACGCGCCGAGCCGACGCGTCGTCCCGACGAGGCAGAAGACAAGTTCAACGACCGCCATGACCGCTATGTCAAACGCATGGAGGAAGTCTGGAACACCGCCGAAGTGATTATCGCCAAGCAACGCCACGGCCCCATCGGCACCATCAAGCTGTTCTTCGACGGCAATACCACCAAGTTCAGCGATCTGGCCCAATCCGACCATGTGCCGGAACATCATGATTAGCCAGGAATCTGCCGGAGCTGTCCTGACGATCGACCTTCAGGCCCTGGCCGACAACTGGCGAGGCCTGAAGGGGCGGTTAAAGCCCGGCGCCGATCTGGCCTCGGTGGTCAAGGCCGATGGCTATGGGCTGGGCGCTGACAAGGTCGCCTCCGCTCTCGCCAGGGCCGGCTGCAGAAATTTCTTCGTGGCCCGCCTGGATGAAGGCATCCGCCTTCGCAAAGCGCTGGGCAGCCAGGGGCGCATCTTCGTTCTCGACGGCCCCCTGCCCGGCACGGCCAAAGAATTCATCGCCCACGACCTGATCCCGGTCTTGAACGAGGCCGGACAGATCAGCTATTGGGCGTCTGAGTCAAAGGGCCAGGCCAAGGCCGCCCTGCATCTCGATACCGGCATGAACCGGCTGGGCCTGCCTTCGGTGGAACTGGCGGATTTGCAGCCCGCACTGGAGGCTTGCGGCCTATGCCTTGTCATGAGCCATCTGGCCTGCGCCGAGGAAAGCCAAAACCCCAAGAATGCCCTACAGTTAAGGTGGTTTCTGGAAGCGCGAAAGAACTTGTCCCACCTGCCCGCGTCGCTGGCCAATTCCTCGGGCATTTTTCTGGGCCCGGACTACCAATTCGATCTGGCCCGCGCAGGTGTTGCGCTTTATGGCGTCAATCCGACCCCTGAGCAGCCCAACCCCATGGCCCAAGTCGTTCAATTACAAGGGAAAATCATTCAAGTTCGGGCCGTTGACACCCCAGAGACCGTTGGCTATGGTGCCACCCACCGGGTTGAGGCGCCTGCGCTGATCGCCACGGTGGGCGTTGGTTATGCCGATGGCTGGCCCCGAGCACTTAGCAATCGGGGCTGTGGTGTTCTGGGAGGTGTACGGGTGCCGCTGGTGGGCCGGGTGTCGATGGATCTGATCACCTTTGATGTCACCAAGGCGCCTTCGCATCTGGTCAAGCCTGGCGGTTTCATCTCGCTGCTGGGCGATGGCTTGACGGTGGACGACGTGGCCGAAACGGCCGGAACTATCGGCTACGAGATTCTGACCAATCTCGGGCCGCGTTACGCTAGAAGTTTTGTGGGCGCATAGGAAAAGCGGGTGCTGGATTTTCTTTCCACCGTCGGACGCGTGATCATCACCTTCCTGGTTGCGACGGGACGGCTGGTTCTGTTTACCGCCAACGCGCTGTTCCATCTGGTGACGCCTCCCTATTTTCCGCGCCTGATCCTAAGGCAGATGATCGATATCGGTTACTACTCGCTGCCCGTGGTGGGATTGACCACGGTCTTTTCGGGCATGGTGCTGGCCTTGCAAAGCTATACGGGTTTTGCCCGTTTCTCGGCCGAGGGCGCGGTGTCGGCGGTGGTCGTTCTGTCGATGACCCGCGAACTGGGCCCGGTGCTGGCGGGTCTGATGGTGGCCGGTCGCATCGGTGCCGCCATGGCCGCCGAAATCGGCACCATGCGTGTCACCGAGCAGATCGACGCCCTGGTCACCCTTTCGACCAATCCCATGAAATATCTGGTGGTGCCGCGCATTCTGGCCGGGCTGACCATGCTGCCGATTCTGGTGCTGGTGGGCGACATTATCGGCGTCTTCGGCGGCTATATCATCAGCATCTACAAGCTGGGCTTCAATCCGGCGACCTATCTCACCAAGACCTACAACTATCTTGAATTCATGGATGTCTTCTCAGGGCTGGTCAAAGCCGCCGTCTTCGGCTTCATCATCGCCCTGATGGGCTGCTACAATGGCTACAACTCTAAGGGTGGTGCTCAGGGTGTGGGTGCTGCAACCACCAATGCCGTGGTCTCGTCCAGCATCCTGATCCTGATCTTCAACTACATCATCACCGAACTGTTCTTCTCGAGATGACAAGCGCAGCACCCAAAATCCAGTTGATGAACGTCCACAAGCGCTTTGGCCACAAGGTGGTGCTGGATGGCCTCAACCTTACCGTCGGTAAAGGCGAGTCGGTGGTGGTGATCGGCGGCTCGGGCACCGGAAAGTCGGTGATGCTGAAATCGGTTCTGGGATTGCTCACACCCGAGAGGGGCAGCATCAAGATCGATGGCGAGGAAGTGATCGGACTGGGCTTGGCCGCGCGCGAGCGCGTGATGATGAAATTCGGCATGCTGTTTCAGGGCGGCGCCCTTTTCGACAGTCTGAAGGTCTGGGAGAACGTGGCCTTCGGCCTGATTCAGGGCCGCAAGATGGAGCGGGCCAAGGCCCGCGACATCGCCTTTGAAAAGCTGGCCCAGGTGGGATTGACCGCAGAGGTGGGCGAATTGTCGCCTGCCGAGCTTTCGGGCGGCATGCAAAAGCGCGTGGGCCTGGCCAGGGCCATCGCCGCCAGCCCCGAGATCATCTTCTTTGACGAACCCACCACTGGCCTTGACCCCATCATGGCTGACGTCATCAACGACCTGATCATCAAGTGCGTGAAGGAATTGGGGGTTTCGGCTCTTTCCATCACCCACGACATGGCCTCGGCGCGCAAGATCGCGGATCGCATCGCCATGATCTACAAGGGCAAGATCATCTGGGATGGCCCGGTGGCCGACATCGACAAGGCAGAAAACCCCTATGTCGACCAGTTCATCCATGGCCGGGCCGAAGGTCCGATCAAGATGGAAGTGAAGGTCTAACCCCCAGGATGGCCAAGGATTCCTCCCGCTTCGTGTGCCAGGAATGCGGGGCCATCACGTCGAAATGGGTGGGCAAGTGTGAAACCTGCGGCGCTTGGAATTCCATTCTGGAAGACAAGGCCGAGTCCGCCCCTCCCAAGGGCATCACCGCCAAGGGCGGCAAGCGCATCGATTTCGTCGACCTTGAGGGAACGCCCGAGAATTTCCGCCGCCGCCTGACCGGCATCAATGAACTGGATCGTGTGACCGGCGGCGGCTTGGTCCAGGGCTCGGCCCTTCTGGTGGGCGGCGATCCCGGTATCGGCAAATCGACCCTGCTGTTGCAGGCGGTGGCTCGCCTGGCCATGGGCGGAGCCTCCTGCGCCTATATCTCGGGTGAAGAGGCGGTCGATCAGGTGCGGCTGCGGGCAGGGCGCCTGGGGCTGGAAAAAGCCAAGGTGCAACTGGCCTCGGCCACCAGTGTCCGTGACATTCTGGCCAGTTTGGACCAAAACGACGCTCCCGACGTGGTGGTGATCGATTCCATTCAGACGGTCTATCTGGATACGCTCGATTCCGCTCCCGGCACGGTGTCCCAGGTGCGCTCGGCGGCGGCCGAACTGATCCGCCTGGCCAAGCGCCGGGGCTTCGTGCTGTTCCTGGTCGGCCATGTCACCAAGGAGGGCCAGTTGGCGGGCCCCCGGGTGCTGGAACACATGGTGGACACCGTCTTGTATTTCGAGGGCGAGCGGGGACATCCCTATCGCATCTTGCGCGCCGTCAAGAACCGATTCGGCGCCACCGACGAGATCGGGGTGTTCGAGATGACCGATAAAGGTCTGATGGAAGTCGAGAATCCGTCGGCCTTGTTCCTGGCCGAGCGCAGAGGCAACGTAAGCGGCAGTTGCGTCTTCGCAGGCGTCGAGGGAACGCGCCCCATGCTGGTCGAAATTCAGGCCCTGGTAGCGCCCTCGGGCCAGGGAACGCCAAGGCGGGCCGTGGTAGGCTGGGATACGGGGCGCCTGTCGATGATGCTGGCAGTTCTGGATGCAAGGTGTGGCATGTCGCTGTCGGGCAATGATGTTTATCTGAACGTGGCCGGTGGCTTGAAGATCACCGAGCCTGCGGCCGATCTGGCCTGTGCGGCGGCCCTTCTCTCTTCGGCCACCGACCGTCCTGTCCCTTCCGATCTGGTTGTCTTCGGCGAAGTCGGCCTGTCGGGCGAAGTGCGCCCTGTTGGCCAAGAGGAAGCCAGACTTAAGGAAGCCGCCAAGCTGGGCTTCGGGCGCGCCCTCATTCCCCGGCGCAGGCGCAAGACCCCGGGCGGGCTTCAGGGCATTTCGCCCAACGAAATCGGCCATCTCGAGGATCTGGTGGCCATTTTCCGCACCTCCAAGGGCGAGGGCTGAACCATGACTGGCCTGAATGCCCTGGACGGAGCTGTTATCGTTATTCTTCTGCTCTCGGGCATCTTTGCCTTCCTGCGCGGCTTCGTTCATGAATTGCTGGCCCTGGGCGGCTGGGTGGGTGCTTCTTTCATCGCCCTCTACGGCCTGCCTCTGGCCCGCCCGATAGCCAGGAGTTGGATCAGCCTGTCCTGGGCCGCCGACATCGCGGCCGGTGGGCTGCTGTTCGTCGGCGCCCTGGCGGTTTTCGCCTTGATTACGCACGCCATTTCCGGACGGGTGCGCGAAAGCCAGCTAAGTGCATTGGACCGCACCCTGGGCTTTGGCTTCGGGGTGCTGCGAGGCGCCCTCATCGTCTGCCTTGCCTGGCTGGTTCTGGGCTGGCTCTTGGTCGCCGATGACCAGCCCTCTTGGATTCGCGATGCCCGAACACGAAATCTGTTGGACCAGGGAGCGGATATCCTGGTTACGCTGGCCCCCAGCACCCTCAGCGAAACCGAAAAATCCACCAAGGAAGCCGCCAAAAAGGCAGAAGCCGCGGCAGAAGCCAAGCGCATGGCAGACCAATTGATGAATCCACAGCCCAAGACGGAACCAAATCAGAAAAATAGCGGCTATAATGACAAGGACCGCACGGATCTGGACCGCCTGATCAAATCGAAGCAGTGACGCCTTTCCCTTCCCAGGAGACCGCCCCATGTACCCCGCCCATGATCCCGACAAGATGCACGAGGAATGCGGCGTCTTCGGCATTTTCGGCCATACAAGCTCGGCAGCGCATGCGGCACTCGGCCTGCACGCGCTTCAGCATCGCGGCCAAGAAGCGGCAGGCATCGTTTCTTCGGACGGAGATCGCTTCTACACTCATCGCGGTCTGGGCGAGGTGGGCGAGAATTTCGCGGATCAATCGGTCATCGGAACGCTTCTCGGCCATATGGCCATCGGCCATGTCCGCTATTCCACGGCGGGCGGAACGCTTTTGCGCAACGTGCAACCCTTCTTTGCCGAATTCGAATTCGGCGGGTTGTCGATCGGCCATAACGGGAACCTCACCAACGCCAATCTGTTGCGCCGCGAACTGGTCAAACAGGGATGCCTGTTTCAATCGACCTCGGATACCGAAGTGGTGGTGCATCTGATCGCCAAAAGCCAGTTCTCGACCGTCGAAGACCGCATGATCGACGCCTTGAAGCAGGTTGAAGGCGCTTATTCTCTGGTGGCCTTGACCGAAAATTCCGTGATCGGTGTGCGCGATCCGCACGGTTTCCGCCCCCTGGTGCTGGGCCGTCTGGATCAGGCGTGGATTCTGGCTTCCGAAACCTGTGCGCTCGATATCCTGGGCGCTGAAATCGTGCGCGACGTCGAACCCGGCGAGATGGTCATTCTGAACGATCAGGGCATTCGCTCGCTGCGTCCGTTCAGCCGCGCCAAGAAGCGCTTTTGCATCTTCGAATACATCTATTTCGCCAGGCCCGATTCCATCATCGAAGGCATCAGCGTCTACGACACCAGGAAGCGCATCGGGGCCGAACTGTCCAGGGAATCGCATGTGCCCGCCGACGTGGTGATTCCCGTGCCCGATTCCGGTGTGCCCGCCGCCCTGGGCTATGCCCAGGAATCAGGCGTTCCCTTCGATCTCGGCATCATCCGCAACCATTATGTCGGGCGCACCTTTATCGAGCCCACCGACGGCATTCGCAATCTGGGCGTCAAGATGAAGCACAATGCCAACCGTGCGCGCATCCAGGGCAAGCGCGTCATCCTGGTCGATGATTCCATCGTACGCGGCACCACCTCGATCAAGATCGTCAACATGGTGCGGGCAGCGGGCGCTACCGAGGTTCACATGCGCATTTCAAGCCCCCCCACCACCGATTCCTGCTTCTTCGGCATCGATACGCCCGAGCGCAGCAAGCTTTTGGCATCGGGCATGGATGTGGATGCCATGGCGCGCCATATCGGCGTGGACAGTCTGGCCTTCATCTCGATCGACGGGCTTTACCGCGCCGTGGGTGCAGGGCCGCGCGACGGCGAAAACCGCATGTTCTGCGATGCCTGCTTCACCGGCGATTATCCCGTTGCCCTCTCCGATCAGAATGGCGGCGAGGCCTCGCGCCAATATAACCTGCTGACCGAGAGCCGTTGATGGCTGGCCGTCTGGCCGGACGCATCGCCCTGGTAACGGGTGCCTCGCGCGGCATCGGACGAGCCGTGGCCCTGCGCTATGCCGCCGAAGGCGCCACCGTCGTCGCCTTGGCCCGCACCCAGGGCGGGCTGGAGGAACTGGACGACGAGATCAGAAAAATCAGCGGACAGAACGCCGTGCTGGTGCCCATCGACTTGCGTGACGGCGACAAGATCGATCAAGTGGGCGCTGCCCTCTTCGAGCGCTTCAAGCGCCTCGATATTCTGGCTGGCATTGCGGGCACCCTTGGCATGCTGGCCCCCGTGGGCCATATCGGCCTGAAGGAATGGGACGAAGCGATCGCCACCAATCTGACCGCCAACTGGCGCCTGATCCGCGCCATGGACCCCTTGCTCAGGATGTCCGAGGCCGGGCGCGCCCTGTTCGTGACCTCGGGTGTCACACAGGGCGTCTTTCCCTTTTTCGCGGCTTACGGCGCCAGCAAGGTGGCCCTGGAGCAGATGGTGCGCATCTATGCCGAAGAGATAAAGGACATCACGCAGGTAAAGGCCAATCTGATCGATCCCGGCGTTGTGCGCACCCGCATGCGCGCCACCGCCTTTCCTGGCGAGGACCCGATGCGTCACCCAGCGCCCGAGGAAATCACCGACGTCTTCGTCGACCTGGCAGAAGCTTCCTGCCAGCGCACCGGCGACTTGGTGCGAGCGCAAGTAAGGGATTGAGATGATTCTTATAACTCTGCCCGCTCAGTTCAATGAACAAACAATGTACGATGTGCTCTACGAGGTCGTGGACGATCAAGGAGTCTTGCGCGATAACGAATTTGAATTCGATTTTCAGAGGCTTGCCATCATCAGACCTGAAGGCCTCACTTGCATCGCCCATATCTTGGAATTGCTGAACCATAGACAGGCTCGTTTTGTCTTGAGGCTTCCCACAGGTCTGGATACGCCATCCATCAAGTATCTGGACGATTCCGGGTTCTTTCTCAGATTTGAGGGAAGAAAACTGTTCCCTTCAGCAAGCCCCAGAAACACGACGTTTCCGCTCTCCAGCCTCACGCATGCCGAAAGCCATTACTGGCTGAGGGAGCGCTTTATCGTCTGGCTGGCCGATCAGTTGGAGAAGCCACGCGCCTCCTTGGCAACCCTGGAGTCCTGCCTTCAAGAGATATTCAACAATATCCGTGACCATTCTGGGGTGACCATCGCCTCCATTTTCGCTCAGCACTTTCCGAACGAGTCCCATTCAATCCGCATCTCCATTTCTGACTTCGGCATTGGCATACCGAGTGCGATGCGCTCGCGTTTTCCAAGCTACGGTGACGCCCAGGCCATTGAGCAGGCAACGCAGGAGGGCGTTTCCTCCCGCTCGCTTCCTACCAACAGGGGGATGGGCCTTGACCAGCTTGTGCGCAATATCGTTCTGAGGAACAAAGGGCGGGTGGTTATTCACTCCGGTCATGGAAAGCTTATTTGCCGTCAAGACACGAGCGACAATCTTGAACGAATTCCGGGAACTGTTACGGGGTATTACCCTGGCACTCTGATTGCGCTATACTTTTCGGCAGAGACGTTTGTTCCCGACGAAGTTGAGCGCGAGGATTTCGAATGGTAGTTCGCGTCCTGGATCATGTCGAGCACTGCTACACGAACGAAGATGGCAAGGTGATTGCGGCCATACTTCGGCAGGGCTTCTCTTGCCAGGAGAAGGTGACGCTTTCCTTCGAAGGCGTTGATTCCGTTCCGACATCCTTCGTCAATACGGCCTTCGTCGATCTGCTGGGCGACTTCACGCTTGATTTTGTCCGTGAGCACCTTGCCATTGTCAATTCAACGCGCCAGATAAACGGGCTGATCAAGGACCTCATGTCTCGCGCCGCGAAGGGGCCGATTGCAGCATGACATTGTTCCGGCTTGCCGACAGAATCTAATCAGATGACCCGGGATAGTAACCCTGGCGTTGAAATCCGCATCGAAGGCTTGTGCAGGGCCTTTGATGGGCGGCCCGTGCTGCAAGGGGTCGATCTCGACATCAAGACCGGCAGCTTCACCGCCATCGTCGGCGGATCGGGCTCGGGCAAGACGGTGCTGCTCAATCATATTCTGGGTTTGCTGAAACCGGATAGCGGACGCGTGCTGGTGGCCTTTCCCGGCGACTCCCGCCCCACCGCTCTGGTCGATCTGGCCGGTCTGGACGTAGCGAAGCTGGACGAGCTGCATACCCATTGGGGTGTTGTCTTTCAGCGCAACGCGCTGTTCTCGGGCAGCGTTCTCGACAATATCGCCCTGTGGCTCGATGAAGTGCGCCATCTGAATGAATCAGAGATCGCAGCCATCGCCGCCCAGGTTCTGGCCTCGGTTGGCCTTCCCACCGATCAGGATTTTCAAGATAGCCCGGTTGAAAGCTTGTCCGGCGGCATGGCCAAGCGGATCGCCATCGCCCGCTCGCTGGCCATGAAGCCGCAATGCATCTTTTTCGACGAGCCGACCACCGGGCTCGATCCCGTCAACGCCTCGCAGATTCAAGACCTGCTGCTCTCGACCCATTACGACCAGGAGGCGGGCGGGCAGCCGCGCACCACGGTGATCATCACCCACGACAAGGACCTGTTGATTCGCCTGAAACCCCGCGTGGTGATGCTGCACGAGGGCAAGGTCTCCTTCAACGGCTTCTTCGACGACTTCATGGCCTCGCACTCGCCCATCATCCGCCCCTATTTCGACCTCATGCCAGTGCTGCATCAAAGGGGCGGAGGGAGGGTGTAGGGCGCTTGACAATTCAACTCACAACCGCCATATTCTAGTCATAACTTCTGACCAGAGGCCCGCCATGCACCAGCCTAAATGGTCGGTTCAAGACGCAAAAAGCCATTTCAGTTCGCTTGTTGATGCCGCCCGTCAGGGTGAGCCGCAGACAGTGACAAAGCATGGCAAGCCCGCCGTTGTCGTCGTTGATGCGCAAGAATTCGAGCGTCTTCGTCAGATTGAAAAGGCGAGCGCTCCCAGCTTCACAGAACTGCTGCTGGCCATGCCGAAGGATGATGGGGAATTCGACCGGCTGGTTGGCGATCTGCGCGACCCAGGTTTCTAATGTATCTCGTCGATACGGTTGTCCTATCCGAATTGCGAAAAGGGAGCCGCCGCTGTAATCCAAAGGTTGCTGCGTGGGTTGATTCTGTGTCGCCGCTTGATGTGTATGTCAGCGTTATCAGCATCGGCGAAATCGAACGTGGCATTCAGTTCCAATTGAAGAACAATCCCACCTTTGCAGATGAGCTTTCGAAATGGCTTGAAAGAGTCCTGCGTATTTATGGCGAGCGCATTCTGCCGATGACGGTTGCCGTTGCAAGACGATGGGGGCAACTTTCAGTTAAGATCGGCAACAAAGGCCTTGATCTTGGCATTGCGGCAACGGCGCTTGAACATGGACTGACGATTGTTTCAAGAAACGTATCGGATTTCACGCCGACGGGCGTTGCCATTATCAATCCCTTCGATCAAGTGCCGTGACATGCGGACGATTGCCGACTTGCGCTACACTGGGTGCGCTTGAAAGAGGCGTAAACCATGTATCGCGTGGTTCAAGTCAGCGCCGATCCGAAGACCCGGGAGAAGCAGTATTCGTGACGATCATTTACACTGATGGCTTGCTTGCGTAGGTGCCGTTAAACCGACAAATCTGCTCAACAAGCCAGTAAGTATCCCCATCAAACCAGGAAACAATTTCTTTTGCTCTACGCACGTGGCTATCGGGATTGCGATCAAAAATTGGTTTGTGGTGGGCAATTCTGTTCCTAAAGTTCCTGAGCTTATCAACGGCATCATAGACATCATCCACCCCTAATCCAGCAGGAAGACTGCGGCAAAGCAGAGGGGATGCGCTCACAAAGAGGTTTTTTCTAAACGATTTGGACGTCATATGTAGCCAAAAGCCCAGCGACAGGCCGGACACGACGTAATCTTCAGGATCTGCGCTGTGATTCTTTATTACATCCTTCACGACGCGATCAAGTTCATCCCGAAGGCGTTTCGGAAGTTGGGGGATAAACCTGTTCCGATCCACCCACCAACCAGGGTATCGAGTGCGAAGCACCTGATGAACTGCATTTCTATATGAAACTTCAGCCACTTGACATGCCAAGTAGGCCGACTCGCACAATCGAACATTCCAAAGATAAAGCCGAAGTGCTGTATGAGGATCTTGACGTGCCTCATGCATATAACGAGATAACCGCCCTGGAGAAAGGGCATTCTCGACATTCCGAAATGCACCTCTAGTAAGCGAGAACAATTGTTGCATTGCCGTAACTTTTGTTGCTAGCGCCCAATATTCACTATAGAATATCTCCGTGAGCTAGGGGGTTGGTCACTGCTTCGGTATATCTC
Organism: Alphaproteobacteria bacterium WMHbin7; assembly: GCA_002753155.1. GTDB lineage: Bacteria > Pseudomonadota > Alphaproteobacteria > Rhodospirillales > WMHbin7 > WMHbin7. The sequence continues at coordinate 8,989 of PDZW01000040.1, read as the reverse complement.
CTCTAGACAAAATTTAAGGCCGGGTCCTGGAAGGGATCCGGCCTTTCAATTTATAAAGAAACCTACAATGTGGCTACACTTTTTTGTTGCCGCCTATAGCTTACCCAATCTTGTCCAATTCCCGCACCAAGGCTTCTCCCATGACCCCGGTCGAGACCTTGGCCTTGCCGGGCGACATGATGTCGGCGGTGCGAAGGCCACCGGCCAGCACGTTCTTGGCGGCCTGCTCGATGAGGTCGGCCTCGGCCGCCATGTCGAAGGAATAGCGCAGGCACATCGAGAAGGAGAGGATGGTGGCCATGGGGTTGGCAATGTCCTTGCCCGCGATATCGGGGGCCGAGCCATGCACCGGCTCGTACATCGCCTTCATCTTGCCGTTGGCATCGGGTGCGCCCAGGCTGGCCGAGGGCAGCATTCCGAGCGAGCCGGTCAACATCGAGGCGGTGTCGGACAGAATATCGCCGAACAGATTGTCGGTGACGATCACATCAAACTGCTTGGGATTGCGCACCAGTTGCATCGAGCAATTGTCGGCGAACATGTGCGAAAGCTCGATGTCGGGATATTCGGGCCCCAGCTTGGTCATCTCTTCGCGCCATAGCACGCCCGACATCATGACATTAGCCTTTTCGACCGAGCAGAGCTTCTTGCCGCGCTTGCGGGCCAATTCAAAGGCCACGCGACCGATGCGCACGATTTCGCTGGTCGTGTAGGTCTGGTTGTCAAAGCCCCGGCGCTGTCCGTCGGGCAGGGTTTCAATGCCCTTGGGCTGGCCGAAATAGACGCCCCCCGTCAGCTCGCGCACGATCATGATATCAAGCCCCTGCACCACTTCGGGCTTTAAGGTCGAAGATTCGACCAGGGCGTCGAAAACCATGGCGGGGCGCAGATTGGCGAACAGATCCATGTCTTTCCTGAGACGCAGAAGGCCGCGCTCGGGCTTGACCTCGAAGGGCAGATTGTCCCACTTGGTTCCGCCCACGGCGCCCAGGATGACGGCGTCCGAATCCATCGCCTTTTGCATCGTGGCGTCGGTCAGCGGCACGCCATGCTTGTCGTAAGCAGCGCCTCCCACCAGATCCTCGGTCACGTCAAACTTGATGTTGCGCTTGCGGCCCATCCAGTCGATGACGCGCTTGACCTGCGCCATCACCTCGGGGCCGATTCCGTCGCCGGGCAGCAACAGCAGTTTCTTGTTGGACATTTTCTATCCCCTAAATTTTAAAAAAGTTAGCGCGAGCCTGTGGCGGCCAACCAGGGCGACTGTTGCGCCCGCGTGGTCTCGAAGTCCTCGATCTTGGCCTTCTTTTCCAGCGTCAGCCCGATATCGTCGAGCCCATTCAGCAGGCAGTGCTTGCGGAAAGGATCGATCTCGAAGGTGATAACGCCGCCATCGGGCCCGCGAATTTCCTGGGCTTCCAGATCGACGGTAACGGTAGCGTTGGCGCCCCTGGCCGCATCGTCCATCAACTTATCGACATCAGTCTGCTTAAGCTTGATGGGCAGAATGCCGTTCTTGAAGCAGTTGTTGTAGAAGATGTCGGCAAAGCTGGTGGAAATCACGCAGCGGATGCCGAAATCCAAAATCGCCCAGGGCGCATGCTCGCGCGATGACCCGCAGCCGAAATTGTCGCCCGCCACCAGAATCTCGGCCTTGCGGTACTGGGGCTTGTTCAGCACGAAATCAGGCTTCTCGGCACCCTTGTCGTCAAAACGCATTTCGAAGAACAGGCTTTTGCCAAGCCCCGAACGCTTGATGGTTTTCAAGAACTGCTTGGGGATGATCATGTCGGTATCGACATTGATGATCGGCAGGGGTGCTGCAACACCCGTGAGCTTGGTGAATTTCTGCATGGCTACAGCTTCCTTACGTCGGCAAGCCTGCCGGTGACGGCGGCGGCTACGGCCATGGCGGGGCTGACCAGATGGGTGCGCCCGTCGCGGCCCTGACGGCCTTCGAAATTGCGATTCGAGGTCGAGGCGCAGCGCTCGCCCGGCGAAAGTCGGTCGGCATTCATGGCCAGGCACATCGAACAGCCCGCATCGCGCCATTCGAAACCGGCATCGATGAAAATACGGTCGAGCCCCTCGGACTCTGCCTGCTCCTTGACCAGGCCCGAGCCCGGCACCACCAGCACCTGAACGCCCTCGGCCACCTTGCGGCCCTTGGCGACTTCGGCAGCCGCGCGGAAATCCTCGATGCGGCCATTGGTGCAAGAACCGATGAACACCTTGTCGATCTTGATCTCGGTCATGGGCGTTCCAGCGGTCAGGCCCATATAGGCCAGGGCGCGTTCCATCCCTGCCCGCTTGGCCTCGTCGGGGGCCGACTTGGGATCGGGCACATTGCCGGTGATCGCCACCACATCCTCGGGGCTCGTACCCCAGGTGACCATGGGGGCGATGTCTTCGGCCTTGAAGCGGTGAATGGTGTCGAAGTGGGCACCCGCGTCAGTCTTCAATGTCTTCCAATAGGAAAGGGCGGCTTCCCAGTTGGCACCCTTGGGCGCCATGGGTCGGCCCATCAGATAATCGAAGGTCTTTTGGTCGGGTGCGATCAGTCCGGCCCTGGCACCACCCTCGATGGTCATGTTGCAAAGGGTCATCCGCCCTTCCATCGACAGATTGACCACGGCATCGCCAGCATATTCGATAACGTGGCCGGTGCCGCCGGCGGTGCCGATCTTGCCGATGATGTACAGCGCCATGTCCTTGGCGGTGACCCCCGTGGGCAACGTGCCCGTCACCTCGATCAGCATGTTCTTGGCCGGGCGCTGCAGCAGCGTTTGGGTGGCCAGCACATGCTCGACCTCGCTGGTGCCGATGCCGAAGGCAAGGGCGCCGAAAGCGCCGTGTGTCGCGGTGTGGGAATCGCCGCAAACGATGGTCGCACCCGGAAGCGTGAAGCCCTGCTCGGGCCCCACGATATGCACGACGCCCTGGCGGATATCGCTGGTCGGGAAATAAGGCACGGCGAAATCGCGGCAGTTCGCTTCCAGGGTTTCCACCTGGACGCGGCTTTCCTCTTCGACGATGCCCTTGTCGCGGTCCTTGGTCGGCACGTTATGGTCGGCCACGGCCAGCGTCTGTCCGATCTTGCGCACCTTGCGTCCCGCCGCCCGCAGGCCTTCGAAGGCCTGGGGGCTGGTCACCTCGTGAACGAGGTGGCGGTCGATGTAAAGCAGGCAGGTGCCGTCTTCCTGGCGGTCCACGATGTGGGCCTGCCAGATCTTGTCGAACAGAGTGCTGGGCGTCGCCATTGTCTGCTCTTACGCCTTGGCCTCGGAAGGAGCGGCGGCGGGCGCCTCGTCCTTCTTCAACCACGAGCCTTGAGCTTCGGCGATGCGGGCCGACTTGCCCCGACGGTCGCGCAGGTAATAGAGCTTCGAGCGGCGCACCGCACCACGACGCACCACCTCGATCGAGGAGAGGATGGGAGCGTACAGCGGGAAGACGCGTTCCACGCCCTCGCCATAGCTGATCTTGCGCACGGTGAAGGACGAATTCACCCCGTTGTTCTTGCGCGCGATGCACATGCCCTCGAAGGCCTGCACACGGGTGCGCTCGCCCTCGACCACCTTGACGTTCACGCGCAGCGTGTCGCCGGGGCGGAAATCGGGAACCGGACGTTCGGCCACCAGGCGATCCATTTCGCGCTGTTCAAACTTCTGCAAAAGATTCATGTCACTTTTCCTTCTTAGCTAGACCCTGCCCGTAAGCCCGCCATAAATCGGGCCTGCGCGCCTTCGTTACGTCCTCTGCCTGGGCAAGTCGCCAGGCCTTGATCCTTGCATGGTGCCCCGAGACCAGAATCTCGGGCACCTCCCGGCCCGCCCACACTTGCGGCCGGGTATAATGGGGATATTCCAGCAATCCCCGCTCAAAACTTTCCTCGGACAGCGAGTCCTCGCTGCCCATGACACCCGGAGCCAGTCGCACGCAGGCATCGATCAGGGCAATGGCCGCCGGTTCACCGCCCGACAAGACGAAATCGCCCAAACTCAATTCCAGGGCCTCGTGGGCATCCAGCACCCGCTGATCGACACCCTCGAACCGCCCGCACAGCACCGTCACCCCCGGCCCCGCCGCCAGCGCCTTCACCCGCTCCTGGGTGATCGGCCAGCCCCGGGGTGTGAGATACACCAGAGGCCCCGGCCCGCGCTTGGCCGTGATCGCCGCATCCAGAACATCGGGGCGCATCACCATCCCAGCACCACCGCCAAAGGGGGTGTCATCGACGGAACGGTGTTTATCGCAGGCGAAAGCCCTGATGTCCACCGTTTCCAGAGCCCAAATGCCCCTCTCCAACGCCCTTCCGGCCAGCGACAAACCCAAGGGTCCCGGGAACATTTCCGGGAACAGAGTCAGCACCACCGCCTGCCAGGCGCTCAAACCACTTTCTCCTCGTCCTCAGCCGCCGCTTTGGGCTCGTCCAGAAGCCCCATCGGCGGATCGACCACCACAAATCCTTGGGCCACGTCGACCACGGGCACCACAGCCTTGGTGAAGGGCACCAGAACCGTCCGCCGGACGGCCTTGATACGCACCTCCAGCAAGGCGCCCGCGCCGAAATCAGCCACCTGGGCCACCGATCCCAGCACAGTTCCGTCCTGAAGGCGGACTTCCAGCCCGATCAGATCGGCGTGGTAGAAGCCCTCTTCCTCTTCGTCCAACCCGGGCAGGAGACTTCTGGGAACGAACAACTCGGTTCCCCGAAGCGCCTGGGCCTGATCGCGGTCCGAAATGCCGGACAGCGCCATCAGCACATTGCCCTTCGCCATGCCCTTGTAGCGGGCCTTGAAGACCCGCCCGTCCCTGCCTTCCAGCGGGCCGTAGGAGGCGATGGCGGCAGGATCCTCTGCAAAGCTGCGCACCTTGACCAGACCCTGGACGCCATGAGCGCCTTCCACCACGCCCATGAGGACGCGGGGTGCGGACATTAGGCCTCGGCAGCCGGAGCAGCAGCCGCTGCAGCAGCCTTGGCAGCCGCTTCGGCTTCCATCTTCGCGCGCTCAAGCGCCTTGGCCTTGGGCTTGTCCTTCTTGGACTGCGCCGGAATGGCGGGCTTGGCCATCAGGCCTGCATTGGCAAAGAAGCGCTGGCAGCGGTCCGAGACCACCACGCCGTTCTTCAGCCAATGCTTGACGCGCTCGGCATCGAACTTCAGGCGCTCTTCATGGCCCTGGGGCAGAAGCGGATTGTAGGTGCCCAGCTTCTCGATGAAGCGGCCATCGCGGGGGCTGCGTGAGTCAGCCACGATGATGCGGTAGTAGGGGCGCTTCTTGGCGCCGGCACGCGAGAGTCGAATGGTAACAGCCATGATTTCAAATGCTCCTTGGTCAGTGGAATTGGAATGGATTATTGCCGCCGCGCCCCATAAGCGCGGACATACCGTGGCGCATGAGCCCCTTCTGGCCCAATTTGCCGATCTTCTTCATGGCATCGGCCATCTGCTGATGCTGCTTCAAAAGCTTGTTGACGTCCTGAACCGAGGTGCCCGACCCCTTGGCGATGCGCTGCTTGCGAGACGCCTTGATCAAATCGGGATTACGACGCTCCTTGGGCGTCATCGAGGACAGTATGGCCTCCTGCCTGGCGATCGACTTGTCGTCGATCTTGGCATCGGCGATCTTGTCCTTGAACTTGGCCACACCGGGCAGCATGCCCAGCATGCCCTTGATGTCGCCCATCTTGCGCACCTGGCTTAACTGATTGGCCAGATCATCAAGATCGAACTTGCCCTTCATCGCCTTGGCCGCCAGCTTTTCGGCCTCGGCCTGCTCGATGTTCATCGCCGCCTTTTCGACCAGCGACACCACGTCGCCCATGCCGAGAATGCGTCCGGCGATGCGGTCGGGATGGAAAACCTCGAGGGCGTCCAGCTTTTCGCCTGCGCCCAGGAATTTGATGGGCTTGCCCGTAACGGCGCGCATGGAAAGGGCGGCACCGCCCCTGGCATCGCCATCGACGCGGGTCAGCACGATGCCGGAAATGCCCACCTTCTCGTTGAAGGCCTGGGCCAGGGTCACGGCATCCTGGCCGGTCATGGCATCGGCGACCAGCAGGGTTTCCGTGGGCTTGGCCACATCGCGCACCTTGGCCACTTCGTCCATCAAGGCTTCGTCGATATGCAAACGGCCAGCAGTATCCAGGATCACCACGTCATAGCCTTCAAGGCGGCCCATCACCATGGCCCGCTTGGCGATATCGACCGGCATCTGCCCGGCCTGAATGGGCAGGCTGCCCACCTCGGCCTGGGCGGCCAGAATGGCCAACTGCTGCTGGGCGGCGGGACGATAGACGTCGAGCGAAGCCAGCAGCACCTTCTTCTTCTCAAGCGTCTTCAAACGCCTGGCGATCTTGGCCGAGGTCGTGGTCTTGCCCGAACCCTGCAAGCCCACCATCAGCACGGCAACGGGAGGAGTGGCATTGAGGTCGAGCCCCACGCCCTGGCTGCCCAGCATCTCGACCAGATGATCATGGACGATCTTGACCACCATCTGGCCCGGCGTGATCGAGCGGATGACTTCCTGGCCAATGGCGCGTTCCTTGACCGCGGCCACGAAATCCTTGACCACGGGCAGCGCCACATCGGCCTCAAGCAACGCGATGCGCACCTCGCGCAGCGCTTCCGAGACATCGTCCTCGCTAAGCGCTGCCTTGCGCCTCAAGCGCTCGAAGGTTTGCCCCAGTTTGTCGCTTAAACTCTCGAACATGCCTATTGCCACGATCCAAAACGATTTCGCGCCCGTGCGCGAAGATCGCGGACGGGCGGGCCCCCTCGGGGACAGGTCTTCTCAAGATGCCTTGAGCGGCCCGGTTTTTAGGCCGAATCGGGGGGGATGTCAAGGCGGGGGGCTCAGCCATGTCCCAAATCCTGCGCGCGCCTCGCGTTCAAAAAAACAAGGGGGCTGACCCAAAACAAACTGGCGCCTGAGCCTAAATTTTAGCAGGTGGAGAGAAGGTATCCCCAACGAACCTTCTCCATTTCACCGACATAGGTTGAAATACCACATCACCTTGATATCTGGCCTGTATATAAGACCATTGATAGATCTATAGGACTTTATATTGACACACCTCCCGCAATGTGATTGCGTTGCCTCGTCGTTAACCACCATAGGATGATTATGTCATGTCCAGTCTTACACGCCATCAGGTCAAGGAGGCCCTGAACGCGCTCGTCGCCGACAAGCGTTATTGGGACCACCGCCACCCCGAACACGATGCCTTCGTCGCCCATGTGACGGGCGAGTTCAGGCGCGTCTATCCCGGTCCCTATGTGCCGGGCAGTTCGCAGATGTACGCCAATGATCCCCAAGGCGGGCCGGAGGCCCTTGTTGAAGTTCGCGCCTATTCCCAAAGCCGGGATGGCAACGCTGTTCAGGTTTCCGAACACACACGCGCAGCACCGGGGACGGGTGCCGCTCAGAATGGTGAAGCCAAGTCCTCAGCCGCCAAGGGCACGAAGAGTCCGATACCCAAGCCCGTCATTCGCAAGGATGGCCTGGGCGATGGTCATTTCGAGGCAAGACGTAAAGGCAAGGATGGAAAGGTCTACTATCACCAAGGCGTCGATATCGAAGCCAAGCCTGGAACCGAGGTGAAAAGCCCGGTTGATGGCACAGTCACGAGCAGCAAACTTTACAAGAAGGGCGAATACAATGACGAGTTCACCTACGTCTGGGTAGAGGACGGAACTGGCACGAAATACGGTTTCGGGTACGTGACTCCCAAAGGCACAGATGGCAAGCCAGTTGTGAAAAACGGAGACAAGGTCAAGTCAGGCGATAAAATTGGAACCGTCCAGGATCGCGCCCGTTACGACAAGGGGATGAAGAACCACATCCATGTCGAAATGAAGAAAGACAATCACAACGTCAATCCGACAAAAACGATTGAGGATTGGCAAAAACAGTAACTGGAGTTTCAGCGGCAGGAACAATTCCTGCCGCTGCTTCTCCCGTCAGTCGGCTCCTTGCATTGCCCAGGAGGCAATGGACCAGCCAGCGCCAGTTGGCTTCGCCGAGAAATCTTTCTGACATCCTTCGGCACACCAAGGATGGCGCACATCAGGAAGAAGAATGGTGATGTCCGCATAACCTGGCTTAAGCCAGCTAACATTCTTCAGCCGCTTTGGAATGTCTTTATCTGCTAGTATCCGGGACTTCAGAATGCGGTAACGAACACTTCCTGGTTGATCGGGGAGATGAATGTCGTTAACTCCGACTATATTGCATAATTGCAAATCTCGGCGTTCAATACAGGCCAAGAACGTCTCCACGGCGCAGATCGGCGTTTTGGGATCGCCAATGCATTTGGAGGTGGCCGTTGTCGGCGTGATGACGCGGACCTCTTTGGGATCGAACTTCTCTCCCGCCAAGGCGGGCCAAGCCGCAGCCAGCGCCAGCCATCCAACCAGAACGCCCAATAAGCGCATCGTTCCATCCCCGGCCACCTTCAAGGGCGTCAGCTTAGGGGGGCTTCTCTGCCAGGGTCAAGGCCACCCTCGGCCCGGACTGTTCCAAGGGGCTGGCGCAGTCAGCCGGGTCGGACAAGCCCCTCCCCCTTCCCAAGGTCCATGCTTTCCGCCAGAATGCGGCGCATGCGCCTTCGTCTCATCCTTGTCGCCCTGATAGCCCTGTTCTTCGCAAGGGAAGCCAACGCCGATATCGGCGAGGCCATAAGCGCCTATGCCAACGGCGATTACGCACTGGCTGTCGAAAAACTCGCTCCTTTGACCCAGCAGGCCAACCGCGAGGCCCTGCGCCTGATGGGCGAAATGCACGAAAACGGGCGCGGTGTGCCCCAGAACGACACCCTGGCCTGGTCCTATTACCAAAAGGCGGCCCTGGGCGGCGACGTCGAATCCCAATTCCGCCTGGGCCAGATGCATGAGGGCGGACGCGGCGTTCCGCAAAGCTATGCCGAGGCGTCGAAATGGTACCAGCGGGCCAGCCTGACCGGCCATGCCGGCGCCAAGGCCAAG
>PDZW01000039.1 GCA_002753155.1 Alphaproteobacteria bacterium WMHbin7 | reverse complement strand
TCGGTCGAGTTCGCCCTACAGCGGGCCGAGGACGCAGCCCCGGCTTCAAGCCCCCCGTCCGAGCCCCCCCTCCCTTCGCCCCTGGACGAGGAGGATCAGGCCCTTTTGGCGCGGATTCGCCGATTCCTGGCCGAGGAGCAGCCCCATCTTAAGGAGAATTTCCACCGAGAAGACATGGCCCGCGCCCTCGAGGTGCCCGAGCATCGCCTGTCCAAAGTGGTCAATCAGGGCTTCGGCAAGTCCCTCATCGACGTTTTGAATGAACAGAGGGTTGAGGAAGCCAAGCGCCTGCTGGCTTCAAGCGATCAGCAGATCACCCAGATCGCTTTTGCAGCGGGTTTCAACGCCCTGCCGTCCTTCCACCGGGTCTTCAAGAAGCACGCCGGTTGCTCGCCCAGCGAATGGCGGGATAAAAATAGGGGTATTGGGGAAATATTATCCCTCAAATCGTAATTCAAGCAGACTTTCCGCCGCATTCATAAGATTCTTTTAACAACTTCAGGCTGGAATGTAGCCTGGAATATGGTGTGGGCGGCGGGCCATGAATTGGCCCTTTAGGCAAGGAAGGATCGGGAATGTTCAGGAATTGGTTGGTAAGCCAGGAACGCGCTTTGCGCGCCCGGCTTGAGGGGGTTAAGGGCGAAGAGGGTTTCACCCTGATCGAAATGTCGATCGTGCTGGTGATCATCGGCCTTCTCATCGGCGGTGTGCTGAAGGGGCAGGAACTGATCGACAGTACGCGCCTGAAATCGGTGGTGACCCAGTGGGACGCCGTGAAGGCGGCGACCAACGGTTTCCAGGACCGCTACAACGCCATGCCGGGCGATTATGGCCAAGCCAATAATGTTATCCGCGCCACAGGCGTTGCGAATGGCGGCGGTGATGGCATCATCGGCACAGCCGCGGCCGACACCGAATTGTTCGGGGCCAATGGTATTAACGTTGAAAATCTGAATTTCTGGGCGCATCTGGCGGCGGCGAATTTGGTTTCCGGCGTGACCGTCGGCACGACGGCCGATACGGCTCAGGCAGCGGCCAACGGCGGCATCATGCCAGGTAGGATCGCCAACACCTTCTGGACCGTCATCGAAGGAACGGATAGTGCGGACTACTCCGTCTGGGCCCGTCTCCAAATTGGAACGGGGATAACCGCAAGCTCGGATCCATTGTCTCCCAAGCAGGCGGCGGAGATCGAGCGCAAGTATGACGATCAATCGGGTATCACCGGGTCGATTCATGGCTCCAATGTTGGTGCTGCGGCCTGCTTGAACGCGGCCAACGGTTACGACGCTCTACTCACCAACAAGCGCTGCTTCCTGGCCTTCAGTCTTCAGTAAGCCGCGTTCTCGGCCAATTTAAGAAAGCCGCGCCCACGGGCGCGGCTTTTTCTTTGCCTTTCGTCTTCCAGCAAACCCTTGGGAATGCTAATCAGGAAGCTGGGGCCAAGCCATGGGGGCATTCATGAATCGCCATCAGAGACGAGTTGCAGCTAAGGGCAGCGAACCCTTCCTGAAACTCGATCTGGACGAGGAGGCTTTCCACTCCAGGATCGAGGGTGGGGCCCGTCCGGCGTTGCTGACCATTGGTCTGGGGGACGGAATGGCGGCTGGGCGAGCCTGGACTTCCAGCGTCATGGAAGCGGGCGTGGTGCGAAAGAAGTTCAGCCCGCTTTTCCGCCTCATCGTCCGCCTGCTGTTGCGCCCCTGGATTTTGAACCGGATCAGCCAGCCGGAATCGCTCTGGTTCCTAGGCGTGATGGCAAAAAGGGTGGGGCGCGAGCCGTTGGGAGAGCGTTTGATCGAACGCGCCATCGCCATCGACCCCGCCCTTGCCAAGCGCAAACATCTAGCCGAGCGTCCCGTGGGGCGCACACTGGCCGAGTGGCAGGCGCTCACGCAAAACAGCCCGGTAGATGCCTCGGCCTGGCTGGGGCTGGGCGAGTCGCTTCATGCCCAGGGTGACGACGAGGGGGCGATGGCGGCTTGCCACAGGGCCGTCATGCTCGATCCATCCCTGGAAGAAGCCTGCACCAATCTGGGTGCGATGTTGATGCAAGCGGGACGTTTTTCGGACGCCGAAGAGGTGTTCCGGGGCTACTGCCGGGCCGCTCCCGAATCGCCTCGCGCCTTCAACAATCTGGGCAATGTCTTGTTGCGTCAGGGCCGTGTCGAGGAGGCGCGGGCAGCACTTCTCAAGGCAAAGAAGTTGGGGCCGGATTTGGTGGAGCCCGTCAACAATCTGGGCAACGTCTTGTCAGCCCAGGGGCGGATGGACGAGGCGATCAAATATTATGAGCAGGCGCGGCGTATTGCGCCCGCCCTGCCCGAGGTCTTGATGAATCTGGGGACGGCCTATCAGGCTAGGGGCGATTTCAAAAGTGCTTCGGACTGTTATCTCGAAGCTATCGAGTTAAGGCCCACGCTTGCCGAGGCCTATCTCAATCTAGGCTGCCTGCTTCACGGAAAGCAAAAATTCGTGGAGGCCGAGGCCGCCTACCGCAAGGGACTGGTGGAACGTCCGGGCTTCCATCCCTTGCTGTCGGCCCTGGCTAATCTGCTTCAGAATGTCGGCGAGGTCGAAGAGGCCGAGGCCCTGTTCCGCCAGACCCTGGCTGTCAAGGAGAGTGCTGCCAACAAGGTGGAGATGGCGCTGCTGACCCCCGTCGTCTACGATTCCATGGATCAAGCCCATGCTTACCGGAAAAGACAGGCGGACGCCCTGGCCGATCTGGAAGCCGAAGGGCTGATCCTTGAGGACCCCTATAAGGAAATCTCCTTCACCAACTTCTACATCGCCTATCCGGGACTGGATGACAGGAGCCTTCAGGAAGGCCTGGCGCGCTTTTATCTGAAGACCTGTCCCAGCTTGGCGTGGACGGCGCCGCATCTGGTGGAAGGGCGCAAACCAGCCCCCAGGAAGCGTTTGAGGCTGGGGGTGTTGTCGGCCTTTCTCGAACCCACCCACACCATCGGCAAACTGTTTGCCGGGCTGCTGGCCCGCCTGCCCCGCGACCGTTTCGAAGTGATTGTTTTCCGCTTCTACCATCAAAGCCCCAATCTGACCCGTTCCATCGACGAGCGGGTGGAACGGGTGGTTCGCCTGCCCTTAAGGCCTTCGGATCAGATGCGTATGATCGCCGCCGAACGCCTGGATGTTCTGTTCTATCCCGATATCGGGATGGCCTTTCATACCTATTTCATGGCCTTTTCGCGGTTGGCGCCGGTGCAGGTGGTGGCCTGGGGGCACCCGGATACCACGGGCATTCCCAATATCGATTATTTCCTGTCGTCCGAATATCTTGATCCACCCGGCAACGAGGCGCACTATTCAGAAAAGCTGGTCCGCCTGCCCTTGCCGCCCTGCTGCTACGAGCTTCCAAAGCCGGGGCTTGATGACCTGGCGGGCCGCGCCGCTCTCGGCCTTCCCGCAGGAAAACGCCTTTATGTCTGCACCCAGTCGCTGTTCAAGGTGCATCCCGAGTTTCGCTTGGCACTCAAGCGGATTCTGGAACGTGACCCCGAGGGAATCGTGGTGTTCATCAAGGCAAATCCCTATCTCACGAAGCGTCTGAGCCGGAATCTGGAGGCCGAACTGGGGCGTGACTTCAAGCGCGTTCTTTTTCTTGCCCCCCTGAAGCATCACGAATTTCTCGGTCTGTGCGCTTGTGCCGATGCGCTTCTCGATACCTTCCATTTCTCAGGGGGGAATTCGAGTCTTGAGGCCTTTGCCTATGGCTGCCCGATCGTCACACTTCCCTCGCAATTCATGCGGGGCCGCGTCACCGCCCAGTTCTACAAAATGATGGGAATCGAGGAGCTGATCGCCAGGGACACAGAGCATTACGTCGAACTGGCCCTGAGATTGGCGAACGATGCCACTTGGCATGCCGGGATCAAAGAGCGGATTCTTGGAGCAAAAACCGTCCTGTTTGAAAATGAGGACGCCGTCGGGCATTTCGCCGATTTCCTGGAAAAGGCGACTACCGGCACCTGGAACGGTTAACCCCCCGTTAGCATGGCCCCTTTAGACTGACGGCGAGATATTGCGGTATGGGCCGGTTAAGGCATAGAATCGCCACGAGATCTTGAGGCGAAAGAGCGCATGACGTCGAACGGGAATACGCCCTCGGGCGCTGGCAAGCCCCAGCCCCCCGCCCCGGCGGGAACAGCAGCAAGAGCGGCGCAGCCACAGACTGCGGCGATCAATTCGGCTGTGCGCCAAATGGTGGCTGGCGCACCCAGCCCGTCGCAGCCGGTCAGGCCTGCAACACCTGCCCAGCCCCGCCCCGCCGCACCTGCGCCCCCTTCTGCGGCAAGGCCCTCGTCGCTGCAACTGGGCGAGATGGTGGGAGCGCCCCCGGCCCAGGCCGCCCAGAGGCCCGCAGCACCCCCACCTGCGGCAAAGCCTTCGTCGCTGCAATTGGGCGAGATGGTGGGGGCTGCCCCCGCCCAGCCCGCACAGCAATCCGCACCTCCCCCCCGAGTTTCCAGCCTGCAACTGGGCGAGTTGATCGGCGCCGCCCCTCCCGCCTCAGCACCGCCGCCGCCACCCCCCGTGGCGAATTTCCAATTGGGCGAGTTGATCGGCGCCTCGGCCTCTCCGGCTCCGCCGCCGATGCCTGCCCCCCCGCCTTCCAGCTTCCAACTGGGCAGTGAAATCGGTGCCGTTGCCGCACCTGCGCCAGCACCCGCAGCGCCGCCCAGGGCTGCGCCGCCACCACCACCACCTCCTCCGGCGGCTTTGCAGCCTCAGCCCGCACCCCAGCCCGCACCCCAGCCACCACCGGCAGCGCAATCCGCTCCGGCTCCCGCTCCGGCGCAAGGTGGGGGCGGCGGTCCTCCTCCAGGCGGAGGCGGTGGCGGCGGTGGTCCTCCTCAGGGCGGCGGTGGTGGTGGCGGCGGCGGCGGCATGGCCCGCATCGGCGACAAGCTGGTCGAGATGGGGCTGATCTCCAAGGATCAGTTGCAGGTAGCGCTCTTCGAGAAGAAGCGCACCAATAAGATGATGGGCCAGACGATGATCGATCTCGGTTTCATCACCGAGCAGGCATTGTCGGCTGTGTTGGCGCAAAGTTCGGGCTTCGAGCGTTTCGATCCCAAATCGACCGTGGTCGATCCCGATCTGATCAAGAAATTTCCCAAGGAAGTGGCGGCGCGCTACCGCGTCTTTCCGGTCTCGGTCGATGGCCAGCAGGCCCGTCTGGCCATGGCCGACATCTACGACGTGCTGGCGCTTGATCAGGCAAGGCGCTATTTCCCGCTGGGCGTCGAGATCATGCCGCTGGTCTGCGGCGAAACCGAAATCAACGAGGCCATCGATCAGTATTTCGGCTACGAACTGTCGATCGACGGCATTCTGCGCGAACTGGAAACTGGCAAGCACGATGTCTCGGCCGCCGCCATTTCCGCCGATTCAGGCTATGTGCATCCCCTGGTGCGCTTGGTCAACGCCCTGGTGCTGGATGCCGTGAAGGTGGGTGCCTCGGACATTCATTTCGAGCCCGAGGGCATGTTCCTGCGCCTGCGCTATCGCATCGACGGCGTGATGACCCAGGTGCGCACCATCCACAAGGATCACTGGCCCGCCGTCTCGCATCGCCTGAAGATCGTTTCCGGCATGAACATCGCCGACAAGCTGAACCCCCAGGATGGCCGCTTCGGCATCACGGTGGGCAATCGCAAGGTCGATTTCCGCGTTGCCGCCATGCCCACCTCGCACGGCGAGAACATCGTGCTGCGTATTTTGGATAAAAGCAAATCGCTGCTGGGCATTCCGCAACTGGGCCTCTCGGAAAGCAACGAAAACCTGCTGACCAAGCTGTTGAAGCGCCCCGAGGGCATCATCATCGTGACGGGCCCCACGGGGTCGGGCAAGACCACCACGCTTTACGCCATTCTGTCGCACATCAACTCGCTGGATGTGAACATCATGACGCTGGAAGATCCGGTGGAATATGAACTGCCCCTTATTCGCCAGGCTCAGGTGCGCGAAGGGACGGGCATGAATTTCTCGGACGGTGTGCGAGCGCTTTTGCGCCAGGACCCCGACATCATCTTCATCGGCGAGGTGCGCGACAAGGATACCGCCACCATGGCTCTGCGCGCCTCGATGACGGGCCATCAGGTCTTCACCACCCTGCACACCAACGATGCGGCGGGAGCCCTTCCCCGCCTGGGCGATCTGGGGCTGGATGCCACCTTGATGGCGGGCAACATCATCGGCATTCTGGCCCAGCGCCTGTCCAGGCGCCTGTGCCCCAGTTGTCGCGAGATGAAAACCGCCTCGGCCGAGGAATGCCGTATTCTGGGGGCCGATCCGGAAAAGCCGCCCAAGATCGGCCATCCCAAGGGCTGCGAGAACTGCCGCCACACGGGCTACAAGGGGCGTCTGGCCCTGCACGAAATTCTGCCCATGAACAAGGAGCTGGACGAAATGGTCATCGAGGGCGCTTCGATGAACATGATTCGCCAGGCGGCGCGCAAGCATGGCTTCATTCCCATGGCCGATGACGGCATCGGCAAGGTGCTGAAGGGGTCGATCAGCGTCGAGGAGCTGATCAGCACCGTCGACGTGACCGACCGGTTGTAGGGGGGGCTGGAAGCTAGATGCCGCTTTACAACTACCGCGCCATCGATGTGAACGGCCGATCGACCCGCGGCCAGCTTAACGCCTCGAACGATCTTGATCTGTTGCAGCGCTTGCGCGAATCGAATCTTGAACTGATCACCTCGACCGAGGTGCGCCAGAACAAGTTGACGTCGATTTTCGCCCCCAAGATCAAGCATCGCGATCTGATTCAGATGTGCGTACATTTGCAGCAGTTGAACGCGGCGGGCGTTTCCTTGATCGAGGGCCTGGCCGATGTGCGCGATTCGACCGAGCAGCCCAAGCTGCGCGATCTGGTTTCTGAAATCCACAGCTCGGTCAGTGAGGGAAAATCGCTCTCCCAGGCCTTTGGCGGCCATCCCCGCGTTTTCGGCCCCGTCTTCACCTCGCTGATTTCCGCGGGCGAGGAAAGCGGTAATCTCAGCGAAGCCTTTCTGCAATTGGTCAAGCATCTGAAATGGACCGAGGAGGTGACGACCAAGATCAAGAAGGCGGTGCGCTATCCTTCGGTCATGCTGGTCGTCATCATGGGGCTGTTCTTCTTCATGATGACCATGGTGGTGCCGGAAGTGATCGGATTCCTGAAGGGAACGGGACAGCCCCTGCCGATGGTGACGCTGGCCCTGGTCGCCACCTCGGACTTCGTCATCGAATTCTGGTATGTCATCTTGATCGTGCCGGTGGTTCTGGTTATCGCGGCGCGCATGCTGATGCAGTTTTCCGAAGAGTTCCGCTACCGTGTGCATTACATGATGCTGCGCATGCCCAAGCTGGGGGATATGATCCGCAAGATTTCTCTGGCCCGCTTCTCGCACTTCTTCGCCGTCATGTTCCAAAGCGGCGTTCCCATCTTGCAATGCATCGAAACCGCCACCAAGGTGGTCAACAATCTGTGCCTCTCGAAATCGCTGGAGAACGTGCTACGCACGGTGCAGCAGGGCAATGCCTTTTCCACGGCCTTGAAGGCCACCGGCGAGTTTCCCAGCCTGGTCATCCGCATGGTCAAGATCGGCGAGGACAGCGGCAATCTGTCGGAAACGCTGGAAAACGTGACCAGCTTCTATGACAACGACGTCAATGACGCGGTTGACGGCCTGATCGCCATGATGGAGCCCATGCTGACCATGATCGTGGGCATTCTCATGGCCTGGATCATCATGGCCATCTTCGGCCCCATGTACGACAGCTTCAGCAAGATGGGGATATAGGGAATGGCTTTTAGCCTGCCGCTTCATCTTCTGGTCAAGAAATTCGTGCTGCTGATTGGCGACGAAGGCGCGGTGCTGGTGCATGTGGTGCGCGGCAATGTGAAGAACGCCTGGTTCGTGCCGGTCGATTCCGAGGAGGGACCGGAAGCCATCCGCGAATATCTGGCCAAGGACAAGCGCATTCCGCTGGTGGTCGAGGTCGATGTCATCGAGCAGCTTTACCGCGAGGAGATGCTGCCCAAGACCAATCCCTTCGATCATCCCAAGGTGTTGAAACGCCGCCTGGAGATGGCCTTCCAGAGCGAGGAGATGAAGGCGGCCAAGCCCGTTGTGCGCAAGGGTGCGGACAAGCAGAAGCCCTATCTGTTCATGGCCCTGCCCATGAGCCCCTGGCTCAAGAAATGGTCGGAGTTTCTGGGCACCGTGTCCAATCCGGTCGAGGCCTTTGCCCTTCTGCCCATGGAATCCCTGGGGCTTGTCGAGGCCCTGGCCCCGCCCGCCGAAGTAGCGACCGAGAAATACTGGCGCATGTTCGTCAGCCAAGAGGTGACCGGCGGATTCCGCCAGATCATTCAGTTGAACGGCCAGTTCATCCTGACCCGCATGACGCCAAAGCCGGCCGAAGAGGATACGGCCGAAGACGTGTCGCAATTGATCGAACGCGAGTTCAAATCCTCGATCAGCTACATCAAGCGCCTGGGTTACGGCGAGAACGATCATCTCGATCTGGTGGCGGTGGTGGGCGCTCCCATACGCGAAGCGCTTTATAACCGCGAACTTCCCGTGACCACGCTCTCCATTCTTACGCCCTTCGAGGCCGGAAAGAAACTGGGCTACGAAAAAGTGGCCGATCCCGACAGCCCTTATGGCGACATGCTGCATGCCGTCTGGTTGGCCAGGAAGACCAAGCCGCCCTTGAAACTGGCAACCGCCGAGATGAAGCGGCGCCATCAGATGCGCCAGATAGAGAAGATCGTTCCCATCGCCGCCGTGGCGGTGACGGCGGTGCAACTGGTCTATGTTGGCGACATTCTGATGACCAATTACGATCTTGAAGACTCTTTGCAATCTCGCCAGCAAACGCTGAACGAACGCCAAACCCTGTTGACCAAGCAGGAGCAGGAAATTGGAAAGAGCGAAGTGCCCTATGAGACCATGCTGGGCATGATTGGCGCCAAGCAGGCACTGGAGGCGCAGCGTCTCGACTGGCCGGACCTCTACGTGAAGCTGGAGAAGGCTCTTGACGGACAGGCCGTGATCTGGCGCCTGGGCCTTAAAGCCATGCCGGGAGGAAAGGTGCAAGCCCCAACGGGAGGACGCCAACAACCGCGTCAGCCCGCCGCCAAGGTTCAGCCTGCGCCCACGCACACGCCCTTCGAGATGGAAATCGTCGTTGTCTTTTTGGAATCATCGAGCCATCTCACCGACATCGTGGCGCAAATTCGCGATCAGGAAAAGCGCTTGAAGGAGGCGCTGCCTGGCATTGGCGTCGAAGTGATCGAGATGCCTACCCATGTCAAGTCTGGCGAGACCTTCACCAGTTCGGGCCGCACCCTCTCCAAGGGCAGCGCCACTGGTGTTACGGCTACCTATCTCCTGCGCAGGGGGGCATAGGAATGAAGCTCGACCTTACGCAGTTGCTGGGCGAAAAGAATGCCGAGAAATTGAAGGGCGTTCCCCTGGGGCTGATTTTTTCCGGTCTTGTGCTGGCGGCCAATCTGGGGTTCTGGGGCTTGATGCTGCCCGATATCGAGGCCCAGACGGAAGCGCTGACCTCGCAGCAAAATCAGTTGAACAGCCAGATTTCCGGGCTGGATCGAAAGATCGCCGATCTGAAGAAAAGCATCGCTGGCCTTAAAGACCTGACGGATGCTTATAACAGGGAGGCCGCCAAGGGGAGCTTCGAGCCCGAAAACCGCCTTAAGGCCAACGACATCCTGGCCGATCTCAAGACCCGCCATTCCGGGCTCGACCGTTTCGATGCTTTCAGCGAATACCGTCTCGAGATCAAGCCCGGCGCTCCTTATACCTTTGCGGCGGATGGAAAGAGCCAGACCTGGTTCGCAAGTCCCGTGACCGTGAACATCGAGATGCTGCATGATCGCTTCTTCTACGAATTCGCTTATGATGCCCTCGGTTCCCTGAACGGCGTCAGCCTTCTCAAGACCATGAATATCGAGCGACGGGGCCGCGATCTTCAAAAGGATCTTGAGGGCAAGGACAAGAACGCCAAGCTGGCCCTTCCCATTACGGCCGAGTTGGAGTTTCTGTGGGTGACGCAGAAGGTACCTGAAGACAGTGGTACAGCGGATAAGGCGAAGCGGCGATGAAGGTGGTTCTTTCCCTTCTTCTGCTTTTCTTTTCGTTTTCGGTAATGGCGGCCGATAACGAAGAACTGCCCGCACCCGTCCGCCCGGAATTTCCCACCAGCCTGATGCTGACGCCGGAGGAGAGTTCAAAAATCGAACTGCTGACCAAGACGATTTCCAGGGTGGGGGCCATTATTGACGCGAAATCCCAAGGCAACGCCGAAGCCCAACCCGTACCGCCCCCGATGCCCAAGCCCAACATCGTCCTATCGGCGCTGATCTACACGAGTGCAACGGACTGGTCGGCCTGGATTAACGGATTGCGCTATGGCCCCGGTTCGGTGCAGAGCGGCATTCGTTCGGTTCGCGCCACACCGCGCTGGGTCGAGCTGGATGTTGATACGCTGGCGGGGGATGTCGAAGGCCCCACGGTGCGCGTGCGCCTGTCGCCCAACCAGACCTACCTGTCCAAGGAGGATCGGGTGGTGGACGGTATTTTCCCATGACGGGGGGAAAGCCCATCGAGATTGTCGATGCCAGCGCTGACTATGGCGGCCCCAAGGTGTTCGAGCATTTGAGCCTGTCCGTCGAGGCAGGAGAAATTTTCGGGCTGATCGGCCTTAACGGTGTGGGCAAGACCACGCTGATCAAGGCGCTGTTGGGTTTGGGTGAGGCCAGCGGATCCTTCACCTTCTTCGGTGAAGATGCCTCTTTGCCCAAAAGTCGCCGCCATCTGGCCTATCTGCCCGAAAAATTCATGCCCTCGCATCTGCTCTCGGGCTGGGAGTTTCTGGAAATCACCCTCGATTATTATGGGCTTAAGTTGGATCAGGATCGAGCCCGCGCCTTGGCGTTGGGCCTGGCCCTCGATCCGGGGGCGCTTGCCAAGCGTGGGCGCCAATTATCCAAGGGCATGGGCCAGAAGCTGGGCCTGATGGCGACCCTTTTGACCGGCCTGCCGCTTTTGATTCTGGATGAACCGATGAGCGGGCTTGATCCACGCTCGCGCATTCTTTTGAAAGATCGGCTTGTCGAGTATCGCGCCCGCGGCGGCACCGTTTTCTTCTCGTCGCACATTCTGGCGGATATCGAAGAGATCTGCGGACGCATCGGCATTCTGCATGCCGGGCGGCTGATCTATGTCGGTTCGCCCGATGCCTTCATTGCGAAAACCAAGGCGACTTCTCTGGAACGCGCTTTCTTGGCGGCGATCACCGAGGCTGAAAGTCAAGAGCGTGGCGTCTGAAATCGGATCCGGACGACCCTCTACCTGCTCTCGGGCATAACCTTGTTGCGTCCAGAATTTTTCGCCTCATAAAGCGCATCATCGGCCCGGGAGAGCAGGGCCTCGACTGAATGCTCGCCGGGAAAAAGCTGTGAAACGCCAATGCTGGTGGTAAAGCGAATGGTGTCGATGCCGCTTTGAACCTGGGCTTGCGCGATGTTTTCACGCAGCCGTTCCGCTAGGGTCAGCGCACCCTTGATCTCGGTTTCTGGCAGAAGGATGGCAAACTCCTCGCCGCCCAGTCGGCCCAGAGCGTCGCCCTTCCTTAGGATCGAAGAGCAGATTTTCGTGATGGTGCGCAAGACATCGTCTCCCGCCGCATGGCCGTAAGTGTCGTTGACCTTCTTGAAATGATCGATATCGAGCATCATGGCCGACAGCGTGTGGCCATAGCGTCTTGCCCGCTCGGCTTCGGCGGTTGCAATCTCCATAAAGTGCCGTCGGTTGTTGATTCCCGTCAGGGAGTCCGTCGTCGCCAGAAGGCGCAGATCCTCTTCCATCGTCTTTCTTTGCGTGATATCCAGCAACACGCCGATGGTGCCCGAGAATTCGTTGCTGTGACCGGCCCAGCCCTTTTCACTGACGATCGCGTTGCGTGGCCCGTCGTTCAAACGCAGCTCCGTTTCGAATTCTATCGGCGGGCGAACTTGCTGGAAGGGCAGGGCTGGCTGTGATTGCTCGGCCGGCATTTTGAGGGGAAGGACGGCGTCCATGCGCTCTCCAAGCCATGTGTCCTGCGCCAGCCCGAAGAATTTTCTGAAGGCGCGGTTGTATCCCAGGAAGCATTCCTCGACATCCTTCCACCAGACCGGCGTCGGAATGGCCTCCAGCAGCGTTTCCAGAAAGGCGTTGGCGTTGGTCAGGTCCTTGGTGCGCTCGCTGACGCGCGTTTCCAGTGTTTTGTTGAGCGAGCGCAGGGCTGACACCGCACGGATATGGGCGCTGATGTCGCGGGCTTCGATCATGTATTCCAGATCGCCCGAGGCCGAGGGAATTTTAGACGCCATGAGTTGCACATCGATCACCGTTCCGTCGCAGCGCTGCATGCGCATGGGCAGGAAGGAGGGCTCGGCCAGAATGTCCAAAAGCGCTTCCTTGGCGATATCGCGGTATTCGCCTGCAAACAATTCCCAGACCGGCCAACCGACTGGCGTGCAGTCGTGATCCGCTCCCAGCATATCTGCCCCGGCGGGATTGATGTATTCGATATGTTCGTTGCGGCACTGGCAGATCAGATGCATCGAGCGTTCGACCAGGATGCGGAAACGGTCTTCACGCCGCTTGGCGCTGCGGGCCATTCTGGCCTGCTTGCTGATGTCCTTGGCGGTGACGATGGTGCATCCCAAGCCGACTTCGCGGGCCGGGTGAATAACCAGCTCCACTTGGCGTCGATGCCCGGCGGTTGGACATAATTCGACGGGAATAGGAACGACTTCGATTCCTTCCATCGACAGAAGATGCTGGCCGACTTCAAAATAGTCCTTGCCCAGGAACTGGCAGAAATCCCTGCCAAGAATGTCGGGCTTCGTGCCACCGAGCATCTGTGCGCCGGCAGAATTGATGTCCTCGATGACGCCGTCACGGCAAAGGGCCACCATCTCGCGGGACAGTTCGAATGCCGCCATGGATTTTGTGGTAAATCTCGGGCCGGAATTGCGTCGGCAGATGATGGGATCAGGCATATCTTTTGTTCTTTGATCCAAACCGCAGAATTTTGATCATTATTCCCTAACGCCAAGTTTCATTTCAAGCCATCTAATTTAACCAGAAAAATCGGGCGTCACTTCTTGATCGATGCATAAATAGATTTGACAGCCCCCCAAGCCAGCAGGCCCATCAGCCCGACACTGATTTCGCGCCCCCGCTTGATCAGCGCCATGGCCAGCGCCGCTTCCGGCGCTATGCCGACCAGGCCGCCCAGGGCCAGCAGCGATCCTTCCTGCACGCCCAGGCCGCCGGGTACCAGGAAGGCGGCGGTACGCAGTAGGGCGGTCAGGGATTCGATGATCAGTGCCGCAACGAGGCTGGCCGGGCGACCCATTAGGAACAGGATCAGCCAAACCTCGCCCACGCGCGATGCCGTTGAGAGCATGTGCCAGAACAGGGCGGTCGCCAGATCGCCCGGGCGGGCGTAAAGGGACCGGATGGCCTGATCCAGGCTTTCAGCGCCCGCCAAGGTCTTGTCCAGTGAGGCTCCCTTGCCGATGATCGCCACGAAGCGGGCGAGCAAGCCGAACAGGCCACGTTTCTGCAGCGCCCAGAAGAGGGCGATCCCGCCAGCGCTTAGAAGCAAGGTTGCAGCCAAGCTGCCGCCATAGCCGGTGCCGCTGCCGCCGATGAAGACGGCCAAGGCCAGCAGGGCAAAGAGACACTGCATCAGCAGATTGAGCGTGATATCCACCACCACGGCGGCCCCCGACGCGGCAGCGCCTTGAGACGCGCCAGCCAAACGGGCGCGGACCAGATCGCCTCCGATCTGGGCCACGGGCAACAGGCTGTTGATCGCCTCGCAGATCCAGCGCCAGAGGCTCATGCGCCCCAGAGATGGGCGCGCATCCGCAAGGAGCAGGCAACGCCAGGCCTGGGCCGCCGTGACCAGGGAAAGGGTGCGCCAAAGCACGATCAGGATAAAGCCCCAGCCCAGTCCTGCCATCGCCTGCCAGACATCGCCCATACCCTGGTCGATCACCAGAAGAATGCAGGCCGCAAGGCCCGCAAGGCCGATCGCCAGCAGCCAGGGCTTGGCACCTTTCACGCAAGATACCCGTTGGCCTTGAACCAGGTCACGGCGTCGGCGATGGCTTGCCTGGCGGGCCGGAAGCGGTAGCCCAATTCCCGCTCGGCCTTGGCCGAGGTGAAAAACATCTTCTTCTTCGCCATGCGAATGCCGTCCAGTGTTGCCATCGGCTCGCCGCCGAACTGACGCGCCCAGAATTCCTGGACAAGGGCAACCGGCATCACCGCCCAGTGCGGCAGGGCGAACAAGGGTGGCTTGCCTTCAGTCTGGCGGGCCACTTCGATCAGAATGTCGCGAAGAGCCAGATTTTCGCCGCCCAGAATATAGCGCTCGCCGATGCGCCCCTTGTCGAAGGCCAGCAGATGCCCCTCGGCCACATCGTCCACATGAACCACGTTCAGCCCGGTATCGACATAGACCGGCATGCGCCCCTTGGCCGCCTCGACGATCATGCGCCCGGTGGGGGTGGGTTTCACGTCGAAAGGGCCGATGGGGGTGGATGGATTGACGATCACCACCGGCCAGCCCTTTTCCGCCACGGCACGCCGCACCGCCGATTCCGCCAGGAATTTCGAACGCTTATAGGGGCCGATCATGTCGGAAAGATCCGAGGGCGTTTCTTCGTCCGAGGAAGCGCCATTGGGTTTGAGGCCCAGAACGGCCACGCTGCTGGTATAGACCATGCGCTCTAGCCCTTCTTTGGCCCCGGCTTCGAGAAGTGCCATTGTGCCGCCCAGATTGGTCCGCAGCATATTTTCGGGGTCGGGCACCCACAGCCGGTAGTCGGCGGCGACATGAAACAGGGCTTTGCAGCCTTTAAGGGCAGGGGGGAGCGACTTGGGATCGTCCAGGCGCCCTTCTACCAATTCCGCCGTCAGGCCTTGCAAATTGCGACCATTCGCCCCCGGACGGACCAGCAGGCGCAGCTTGTGGCCCCTGGCGGCAAGGGCGCGGGCCACGGCAGCCCCCACAAAGCCGGTGGCTCCTGTCACCAGGATGGTCATGAACTTTCCCTATTGCATGGCCTCATGCGCCGATTTCCCCTTGGCGAAGCGTGATTTGCAAGCTATCTGCTAGTTTCGGATTTCACAAGAGCCAGCCATGCCATCCCCTGTCCTGAAAGTCATCCTTGCCCAGCCGCGCGGTTTTTGCGCCGGTGTAACGCGCGCCATCGATATTGTCGAGAAAGCGCTCGAGCTTTACGGACCGCCGATCTATGTCCGCCACGAGATCGTCCACAACAAGCGTGTGGTGGAAAGCTTGAAGGCCAAGGGCGTGATCTTTGTCGAGGAATTGGAGGAAATTCCCCAGGGTGAAGTCACCATTTTCAGTGCACATGGCGTGGCGGCAACGGTCGAGGAAGAGGCGGCAAGGCGCGGCCTGCCGGTGATCGATGCCACCTGCCCGCTGGTGACCAAGGTGCATAACGAGGGCGGACGCTATGCTTCCAAGGGAGCGCATGTTGTGCTGATCGGGCACGCCGGCCATCCCGAGGTCGAGGGCACCATGGGCCGTGTTCCGGGGGGCGTACATTTGGTGACCAGGCCCAAGGATGTGGAGACCCTCGATATTCCCGAGGGCGCCGAAGTGGCCTATATCACGCAAACCACGCTCTCGACCGATGATACCAGAGCCGTTATCGAGGCCTTGAAGACGCGCTTTCCCCAGATCATGGGGCCCGACGTGCGCGACATTTGCTATGCCACCCAGAACCGCCAGATGGCGGTACGCAAGCTTGCCAAGATCAGCGAAATCATTCTGGTGGTGGGGGCCAAGAACAGTTCGAATTCGAACCGCCTGCGCGAGATCGGCCTTGAGCTGGGCAAGCCCAGCTATCTGCTTGACGATGCCAATGGGTTGGATGTTTCGTGGCTCGACGGGATTATGGCCGTTGGGGTCACGGCTGGCGCTTCGGCCCCCGACGAGTTGATCGACGAACTGATTGCCAAGCTTGAAACCTTGCGTTCGATTGATCTTAAAATTTTGGATGGCGTGGAAGAGAATGTAAGTTTCAAAATGCCCGAAAAATTCCCGGATGTCGCAAGGCGAAAAGCATGAGCGTTCCCCTGATTCAGCAATGGCGTGTCGGCAGCTATATCATGGCGCAGCGTCTCAAGGGCCGGGCGCGCTATCCGCTGGTTCTGATGTTGGAGCCCTTGTTTCGCTGCAATCTGGCCTGTCCCGGCTGCGGCAAGATCGATTACCCGGACGAGATTCTGAACAAGCGCCTCACAGTCAAGGAATGCCTGGATGCCGTTGATTCCTGCGGGGCTCCCATCGTCTCGATTCCCGGGGGCGAGCCCTTGCTGCACAAGGAGATCGAAGAGATCGTCGAGGGGATCATCGAGCGCAGGAAATTCGTTTATTTGTGCACCAACGCTCTTTTGCTGGAAAAGCGCATCGATCGTTTCAAGCCCACACCCTATCTGACCTTCTCGGTTCATCTGGACGGCATGAAGGAAGAACACGACCGCGCCGTTGGACAGGAAGGCGTGTTCGAGCGTGCTGTCTCGGCCATACGCCTGGCCCGCTCGAAGGGCTTTCGCACCAATATCAATTGCACCCTTTATGAAGGACATGATGTCGGCAAGCTTGCCGACTTCATCAGTTACGCCTGTTCCGACCTGGGTGTCGAGGGCGTCACCGTCTCGCCGGGATTTCCCTATGAAGCGGCCCCGTCCCAGGACAAGTTCTTAAAGCGCGAGCGCACACGCGCCCTGTTCAGAGACCTGTTCCGTCTGGGCAAGGGGCGGGACTGGCGCTTTTCGCAAAGCACCTTGTTCCTCGATTTTCTGGCGGGCAATCAGGACTATGCCTGCACCCCCTGGGGCACGCCCACGCGAAATGTGTTCGGCTGGCAAAAGCCCTGTTATCTGCTCTCAGACGGGCATGCGAACAGTTTCAAGGAACTGATGGAAACGACCGATTGGGAACGCTACGGCGAAGGGAAGGATCCGCGCTGTGCCGATTGCATGATGCATTGCGGCTACGAAGCCACGGCGGTGGCTGATACCGTGGCCCATCCCTTGAAAGCGCTTTCGGTGTTTTTGCGCGGTCCCGGGTGAAAAATTCAGGAAATCCGAGGCAGTGAAACGGTGACGCGCAAGCCTCCTTCCTGCCTGTTGGCAAGCGAGATGTCTCCGCCATGGCCGCGCAGGATGTCGCGGGCCACGGAGAGCCCCAAACCAACACCGCCGGTCTCGCGCGAGCGTGAACCTTCGACGCGAAAGAAGGGCGCGAAGACGCGTTCTTGCAAATCTTCGGGAATGCCCGGTCCCTCATCCGCAATGGAAATCTCATAGCGGTCTGAATGCGCGGTTAGCGAAATATCCGCCCCGCCGCCATAGGCGATGGCATTGTCGACCAGATTCGAGATTGCACGTTTGAGCGCGATGGGGGCCCCTGTGAAGGGGGCTGTTTCAGGGCCGAAGAAGGCGGCCTTTCGCCCAGTTTCCTGCATGTCGGTTGCCAGTCCCGACAATAACTGTGCCAAATCGATGGGGCGGCGTTCTTCGGCCTTGGCATCGTCGCGGGCAAAAGCCAATGTGGCGCCGATCATCGCCTCCATTTCGTCGAGGTCGGCGAGCATCTTGGCCCTTGTCTCCTCGTCATCGACGAATTCGGCGCGCAAGCGCATGCGGGTCAGCGGCGTTCTCAGATCGTGCGAGATGGCGGCCAGCATGCGTGTGCGGTCATCGACGAAGCGTTTCAGTCGCTCTTGCATGCGGTTGAAAGCATGAGCCGCTTTCTTAACTTCGGCCGGTCCGCTTTCATCCAAGGGCGGGGCAGCCATATCCGTGCCCAGCCTTTCAGCCGCCCCGGCAAAGAGGCGCAGCGGCCTAACTGCGCGTGATACCGCCCAGGCGGCCAGCAGCAGGGTGATCAGCGTGGTGGCGGCAAAGCCCATCAGGAAACGCCCGCGCCACAATTTTTCGGGTTGATCGGCCCTGATCACCGCATTAAGCCAACTGCCATCGGCCAGCTTCAGCGAAATCATGAAGCTGCGCTGGTGAGAAAATTCATGCATGGGGCCGCGTCCTGGGCCGCCCCAGGGGGCATTCCCCAGCATCCCCTGGGGGCCTTCATTGCTGGGTTGTACGCGAACATCCATGGAGGGACTGGCCAGGCGTCCCAATTCGCCTGCGATGATGGCGGAGAATCCCCTGGCATGTTCGCGCGCCACGTAGGGTTCCGTCGACCAGGATACGAAAAAACCGTGACGGCTCATGCTGCGGGCCAATTGCTCCCGTTGCGAGGGAGGGGCATCCGACATGGCGGTGGCAAGGCCCACGATGCGCTCTGCCGTTTGCCGTCCGCCCAGCGTTGTCAGGGCTTCTTCCCGATTGCCTGAATAGAGTGCCAAGGCGGCCAGATGCGACAGCACAAGACCGATGGCCAACACGGCCATGGCGCGTCCAAGAATACTTTGCGGCATCAGGCGCATGATCATGCTCTGCTCCTCTCGACGCTGGCGGTCAGGACATAGCCGCCGCCGCGAACCGTTTTGATCAACTCAGGCTCTTTCGCATCCAGTTCGATCTTCTTTCGAATGCGGCTGATCTGAATGTCAATCGAGCGGTCGAAGGGACCGGCCAAGCGTCCTTTGGTCAGGTCCAACAATTGGTCGCGGGTCAGAACGCGTCCGGCATGTTCGACCAGAGCCTTCAGAAGATCGAACTCGCCGCCGGTCAGGTCGATGGCGGCTCCATCTGGCCCATGCAACTGGCGGGCGGAACAATCCAGCCTGAAATTTGCGAAGCGAAATCCCTCGGCCTCGTTGTCCGAAGCTGCTCCGGGCTTGGCCCGGCGCAGCACAGCCTTGATGCGGGCCAGCAGTTCCCGGGGATTGAAGGGTTCGGGCAGATAGTCGTCGGCCCCCATTTCAAGGCCGACGATGCGGTCGGTCTCTTCCCCCATGGCGGTCAGCATGACCACGGGAATGGTTGCGGTCATGGCATCGGACCTAAGCCGCCTTAGAATGGAAAGCCCGTCTTCTCCGGGCAGCATGAGATCGAGAACGATCAGACCGGGCCGTTTCAGGGCAAGTCGCTTGTTCAACTCGGCCCCATCCTTGACCGACGTTACCTTCATGGCGTGCCGGGTCAGAAAACGCGACAGCAAGTCGCGGATTTCGCGGTCGTCATCGACGATCAGAATGTCGGTTTCAGTGTCCATGGCGTCGATGATAGCGCCAAGCGGGGGCTTTGGTCATGTGTCGTTACACTTCGTTACAAGAAAGGCGTTTGTCCGACATCCGCCCGTTACAGGAAGGTGGTGTAGTTGGTGTCAGCAAGAGTTCACCCATCCACAGGAGACTGTCATGAAACGCTTTACCAAATACCTGCTTGCTTCGGCGGCTGTTCTGTCCCTCGCAGCAGTCCCCGTTCTGGCCGCTGGCCCCGGATCTGGCGGTGGTCCCGGTGGGTGCAATCAGAACCAGATCGTCGAAACCTTGAAGCTGACGGATGCCCAGAAGGCGGCCTACGCCTCCTTCCAGAAGCTGGCAACCGAGACCAGGGCCGAGCATCAGAATGTTCGCAACGCAATGGATCCTGCTGCCATTCAGGCCATGACGCCCGAGCAGTTTCGCGAGCATCAGACCGAAATGATGAAGACCCGCATCGAGGCCAAGACCAAGCTGTTTACCGCCCGTCAGGCCTTCATCGCCACCCTTAGCGATGAGCAGAAGAAGGAATTGGGCAACGGCTTTGGCATGGGGCCGGAAGGAAAAATGGGCGGACGCCATGGCGGCGGTCGCTGGATGTGATCTGAAGAAGGATTGTCTAGACTCCGGGTCACTCAGGTGGCCCGGAGAGGCCCGCCAGAGCATGTCGGCGACATCGGCGCGGCCCGCATCGCCATTGTTCTCGACATGATATTTGAAGGTGGGAAGGATGCCGCCGAAATCAGGCGCCTTGTTGATGATTCGCGCCCAGTCGTCGTGCATGAGGCGTTTCTTGCCGACGTTGCGGTGTTTGTCATCGGCGACCAAATTGGAATTGACGGGTGTGCCCAGCAATCCACCGCGCAAGGGCACGGGATTTTCGGGATGCTCCTTGGCAAGATTGGAGAGGAGGGGATTTGTCTTGCGCTCGTCGTTGCGGTCCACCGTCAGCAAATCGCCTCCGAAGCCGGATGATGGTTTCGGCGGAACGGTTTGGTCGAGTGCGGTCTGGCTGGGCCGCCAAGTTTGATCCGGCATTTGCTGCGTCAATGAACCGGAAGGCGCAAAGGCCTGGCTCGCCCAGTCGCCGCTGGATGAGGCAGGCGGTGCGGGCGTGATGGCGGCAAAGCCAGTGCCGCTGTCGTCCGTCGAATTGCCCAAAGGAACATTATTCCCGGAGGGCATTCCCTCCGCGACTGAATTGAAGCCACCCATGGCGGGTGACCTGAGCCCCTCGTTTTCCTCCATTTTTTGGTAGAGTCCGTCATCCAGAGGAGACGGACGATGAAGCGCAGTCGGTTTACGGAAGAGCAGATAATCGGGATTCTGAA
>PDZW01000038.1 GCA_002753155.1 Alphaproteobacteria bacterium WMHbin7 | reverse complement strand
CCCTGGCCGCATCACGCGACCTAGCGGGCTTCCCCTTAACTTCCCCTCTACCACCCATGCGCTTCCCCTGTGTGAGCGCTTTTGATCCCGGGCTTAGGCTTGTTTTGTTTGGGGACTTTATCATCGCAAAAGCGAGAGTCAACTAGACAAATTACCATTAAGGCATGCTGCATATTCAATCTCCGTTGTTCGTTGATTTACATCAATTCACTACACGCTACCTCTCCCTAAAACTCTCATTCGCGGTGCGGAGTATTGGATCGAGCAGATACTGAATCACCCGGCGCTGGCCGGTTTTGATTTCCGCCGTCACATTCATGCCGGGCAGCAGGCTTACGATGCGCCCATCACCCACCGGCACGGTGGCGTGATCGAGGGCCACCTCCACCACATAGGGCCGCTGGTCTGGCGTGGTGCGCGCCTTGGGCGCTGTGCCCGGCGTGTCGTTACGGCTGCCATCCGATTCATCGACCGAGCTTGCCGAGATTTTGGTGACGGTGCCGGGCACGGTGCCATACAGCGTGAAGGGCAGGGCCTCGATCTTCACCTCCGCCTTCTGCCCGATTTCCACGAAGGGAACGTCTTTGTTGAGCAAGCGCGCCTCCACCTTGATCGGGCTGGCTTCCGGCACGACGACCAGAACCGTCTGGCCCTTCGATACCACCGCCCCCTTCGAACGCACGGATAGTTGCTGCACGATGCCGTTCTCGGGCGCTGTCAGACTGAAGCCACGTTCCAACTGTTTGGCGCGCTCCAATTCCTGCCTTTTCCCGCTGGCCCTATCTTCCACATCGGCCAGTTCGGCCAGGGTTTCGGCGCGGAATTTCGCCACCGCTTGATGGCGATCCTGAGCGGCTTGCGCCAGATCAGACCTGGCGCGATCCAGCTTTTCGCGGGTCGAGATCAGCTCATGCTCGCGGTCCATCAGCCCCTCGCGCAGCTCAATCGATTGCAGGCGCGAGGTATAGCCCTTCTCGGCCAGGCCCTCCTTGGCCTCGACCCGGCTACGCATGAGGGGAATGGTGGAAGCCAGGCGCTCGACCTCGGCGCGTAACGATCTCTGTTCTGCCTGCAAACTGTTGGCGCGGCTGTCGAGGCCGGACAGCGTGGCACGTTGTTGTTCGATGCGGTCGATCAGCAGACGTTGATGCAGGGGCAAAAGGTCCTTGGCCAGTTCCGGCGCAATATCGGCGGGCGGGGCGAAAGCACCTAGCGGATCGTCTTCCATCTGCGCCTTTAATCTTGCAGCGCGCACCGACAGTTCCGCCACCTCGCGCTCGAGCCGCGTCACTTCCGACGTGCCTTCGGTGGGGTCCAGCACCATCACCACATCGCCCTTGGCCACACGGTCGCCATTGATCACCTTGATCGCTTCCACCCGCCCGGCTTCCTGGGCCTGCACCGGCAGCACGTCATTCAAGGTGAGGGTGCGGCCCTCGGCACTGGCGTGCAGATCGAGATGCGACAAACTCGCCCACAGAATGGCGATGCTGAACAGCGCCATGATGGTCCACAAGATGGCCCTGCCCACCGGCGAGGGCGGGGATTCCACGATCTCCAACGCGGCTGGAAGAAATTCCGTGTCTTCGGCATGGCGCTTGGGACGCGGATTGGCTTTCTCCTGCTGATAGGCGGCATAGGCGATGCGGCCATAGCGGCGAAACAATTCCGTGGCTTCAGCCAGCAGCATTTCGGCTTTTGCCATCAGGGGGCCGGAGATTTGCAGGAATTGAGATTTCATGTCTCGTCCTTGGCCGGATCGGATTGGCAGCGCCAGAGATGGGCGTAACGTCCATCGGGTCTTTGGATTAGTTCAGAATGCGGACCGTCCTCGACGATGCGGCCCTTCTCCAACACGATGATGCGGTCGCAATCCTTGACGGCACTGAGGCGATGCGCGATCACGAACACCGTGCGCCCCTGGCAAAGGCCTGCCATGTTGCGCCGGATTTCGCGCTCGGATTCATAATCAAGCGCACTGGTCGCTTCGTCGAAGATCAACACTTTGGGATTGGTGACCAAGGCCCTGGCAATGGCGATGCGCTGGCGTTGCCCGCCCGACAAACCGCCGCCGCGCTCGGCCAACACCGTGTCATAGGCTTCAGGCTGCTCCAGAATAAATTCGTGCGCCGCCGACAATTTGGCGGCGCGCACCACCGCCTCCATCGGCAGACCGGGATCGGCGAGTGCTATATTGTCGCGGATGGTGCGGTTGAACAGCACGTTTTCTTGCAGCACCACACCGATTTGGCGGCGCAACCAGGCGGTGTCAACCATCGCCAGATCGACCCCGTCCATCATCACGCGGCCACTCTCCGGCACATACAAGCGCTGGATCAGTTTGGTCAGCGTACTTTTGCCGGAACCCGAAGCACCGACGATGCCCACCACCTGCCCCGCCTGCACTTCCAGCGATAAATCCTTCAGCACTTCGGGCCGGTCGGGACGGTATCTGAACGTTACATGCTCGAAACTGACCTGCCCGTTCAATTGCGGCAGGGCCGAGCGCGCTCCTTCGGCCCGCCGTTCCGTCGGCGCATCCAAAATGTCGGCCAGACGCTCCATCGAAACCCGCATCTGCTGCACTTCCTGCCACAGCTGGGCAAGTTTCAGAATGGGTTGCGACACACGCCCGGCCATCATGTTGAAGGCCACCAATTGGCCGATGGTGAGATCGCCCTCCATCACCAGCTTGGCCCCCAGCCAGAGGGTGGCCACCACCGTGAACTTGCTGATGAACTGTGCCGCCTGGCCCGCCATGTTGGACAGGCTCACCACCTTGAACGAGGCCTTGACGTAAGAGGCCAACTGCCCTTCCCAGCGCCGTTGCATCTGGGGTTCAACCGCCATCGCCTTCAAGGTTTCCATCGCGGTGACAGCCTCGACCAGGAAGGATTGATTCTCGGAGCCCCATTTGAATTTGTCGTCCAGGCGCTTTCTGATGATGGGAGTGATGATGGCCGAGAGCAGCGCATAGACCGGCAATGTCGCGATGACGATCCAGGTCAGCATCGGGCTATAGCTGAACATGAAAGCCAGGAAGACCACAGCGAACAGCACATCGAGCCACAGGTTCAGCGCTGGGCCGGTCAAGAAATTGCGGATAGTTTCGATCTCGCGCACGCGAGCCACGGTGGAGCCCGCGGTGCGCGCCCCGAAATAAGCCAGCGGCAGATTCATCAGATGGCCGAACAGACCGGCCCCCAATTCCACATCGACCCGGCTGGTGGTGTGGGCCAACACATGGGCGCGCAGGCCCCCCAGCACCACTTCGAACACCGAGACCGCGAACAGGCCAAGGGCCAGCACATCCAGGCTGCTCATGCCGCGATGGGTCAGCACCTTGTCGATCACCACCTGGAAGAACAGGGGCGAGACCAGGCCCATCAATTGCACGAAGAAGGAAGCGAACAGCACCTCAGAGAGCAGCTTGCGATAGCGCACCAGGGCAGGCACGAACCAGGAGAAATCGAAGCCGCGCGTGGCCGCCGTCAAGCGCTCGCGATGCGCCATCAAGATCAGGCGCCCGGCCCATTTTTCCTCGAAGGCGGATTTTTCCAGAATCTCTGCGCCCTGCTTCAGCGGGTCCTGAATCAACGCCTTGCCCTCGCCCACACGGGCCAGAATCACGAAGCTGCCATCGATCAGTGGCACCACGGCAGGCAGTGGGGTTTTTTCGAGGCGCTCCCAGTTGGTGGAGACAGCGCGCGCCAGCAGTTTCTGCCGACGCGCCAAGCGGACCAGATCGTCATCGTCGAGCGGGCCTTCGGTCTTGCCATAGTCGTGGCGCAGCTTGGCTGGATCCGCCGCTTCCTGGAAATAGCGCAGCATCAGCGCCAGGCAGAGCAGCGCGGTATCGGGCGGAGCTTCGGGAATGGGTTCTTCGGGTGATTCAGGCGCGGGGCCAGA
Organism: Alphaproteobacteria bacterium WMHbin7; assembly: GCA_002753155.1. GTDB lineage: Bacteria > Pseudomonadota > Alphaproteobacteria > Rhodospirillales > WMHbin7 > WMHbin7. The sequence goes on along the minus strand of PDZW01000038.1, from coordinate 17,903 downwards.
CGCCAGGCGCAGAAGCTGGACAGGCAACGACGAAGCGGGCGATGCCTCACCGCCGCCAGCCACCTTTGCCGCAATAGCCCCCTCGCCCTCTGGCATCAAATCCCCATGCCGTTTAGGGTTGTCAGGCGGCCAGACTAATCGCTTCATGCTGTCACGCGCAATGCGATTTATGAATGAAGGTGAATGATTCGCAAATAGATGCGAATGTGGCGTTCACACGCGGCCTTCAAGCGAATGGAATGCTTAACATCTAATCAGATATATTTTATGGAAATTCAGTACGTTATCATTGATTCACCGTCCGCCAGCAGCGATACCCCCTAGCGAACTTCCAGGGGGAATTTTGCTGCCATGTCCTTGCCGATAGCCGAGGCCGTCCAGGTCTTCCTCGATCATTGCCGCATCGCCAAATGCCTCTCAGCCCACACACTCAGGGCTTATGAGAGCGATCTTGGCCAGTTCACTGCTTTCGCCGGAAGCTCGGGAACGGTCAGAGACGTCGAACGCGATCTGCTGCGGGACTATGCCCGCTTCCTCTTCGATCAGGAGAAACTGAAAGAGACCAGCGTGCGCCGGAAATTGGCGACGCTGAAGGTGATGTTCCGCTGGCTGGAGAGTGAGGAGGCTATCGAGATTACGCCTTTCCACCGCTTGCAGATGCCCATCCGCTTGCCCAAGCGTCTGCCCAAGGCGCTTGCCCCCGCAGAAATCCGCGATCTGCTGTTGGCCACGAAACGACGATGCTTGGACAGCGACGATCTCGCAGCATGCGCATTTTATCTCGCCTTGCTGATCCTATTTGCCACCGGCTTGCGCGTTGGCGAACTGACATCGGTGCGTTTGAAAGACATCGAGACCGAGGACGGCGTTATCCTGGTGCGCGGAAAAGGCAACCGCGAGCGGCGGGTCTATCTGACCAACAAGGACGTGCTGGCCGTTTTGAAAGCCTATCTGAGGGCGCGGCGCAGCGTGGCAGGAGCCGACCCGAACGGCAGGCTTCTGATCGACGGCGAGGGCATTCCCATCACGGCCCAGCGCCTGCGCAGACAGCTGCATCGTCTGGCATTGCTGTGTGGATTCAAGAAGCGCGTGACGCCGCACATGCTGCGCCACACCGCCGCCACCCAACTGATCGAAGCCGGGGTCGATATCCGCTTCGTGCAAAAACTGCTGGGTCACGCCAGCATCGCCACCACGCAGATCTACACGCAAGTCAGCGACGCGAGTTTACGCGCCACGCTGGCGCGGGCCAATACGCTGGGAAGGGTGATGAGGTGAGAGATAACTAGGAATTATAAGTATGAGGAGTATGGGGCTTAAGCAAGTTCGTCATCTTTACAATTCAACTAATCAGGTTTGGCCCCTAGATCCCTGGCATCAAAACAGAAAGCGCACAATCCACACAGCGGTTGCCTCGCACATTGAAACCCTGCCAAGAGAAGCAAGAATATTAAACATAGGATCTGCGGATGAAGTTTATTCTGATAGATCAATAAGTATTGTTAATCTAGATATTGCTGAAAAGAAACTTCAAGGACAAGACATTCCAGTGTGCGCAAGCGGTGAGTTGCTTCCATTTAGAGATGAAGCTTTTGATCTGTGCATTTGCGTTGGGTCAACAATAAATTATTGTGATGCCCACAAAGTGATAAGAGAGATATCTAGAATACTATTTCCAGGCGGCAATTGTTTTATTGAATTTAACTCCAGCGCAAGTGGAGAGTATTTGTGCATTGACGGTTATGGGGCGCACGTTAATTTAAAAAAAATAGAATACAAATATGACGAATCAGAGATTATCAAATTGTTTTCACCAAAATACATCAGAAGCCTTCTACATACAGAAAACATGTCTGTCGTGAGTACAATATATATTCATGTAATATCGTCAATTGTACAAAGAATTTTTGGAAACTGGGCAATTTCAGGGAAATTCTCTGTTCTTGACAAGCTTTTTAGGAACAGGGCCATTGCCTCCAGATTGGCAGCAAACGTACTAATGTTTTGCAAGAAAGAGGCCTTTAACTAACTGAAACAGTCTATCACTGATTTCTTGAGTTTTAGGCCATAGCATTGCGCAGATCGCAAAATACACAGCGGTCCAGCTAAATAAAACCAAAAGAGATAACTCTAGCCTTATTCCAAACTTTGTTGATGCAAGTAGAATAAATACAAATCCAAAAGCAATGACAACCGAAGAAAATATTAAAAATTTATATGGAGCTTTTCTGATGCCCGCCTCAGCTTCAGGATTGATTGGAAAGCCTGTCTTGGCGCCATTTAGCTCTATATTTTCGCTGTCTGCTACTTGTTTTTCAAAATCAGAGTAAACTGTCATTAGATGAACCTTGTACTCATCTGTGTGCTCTATAACGAATGGCGCGTACCAACGTCCATAATGCTCAAAGACAAGACCATTCACAATGGATTTTAATACTTCTTTCTTAATTTCATGAATATCTCCAAATGGGCAAAGCAATAGCCTTGCTTTAAGCTTTACAGAATACTCCCTAGCATTTAGATTTGGGATATAATGGTCAAAATGAACAAGCTTAAATCCTGCGACTCTGTAGGTTTGCAGAAACTTTTCATATGATATTTGAAGTTGCTGCTCACCTGGATCATCCATTACTTCAACAGCCATAAAGTTGAAATCACTAACTTCTGAATGAACTTCTTCTCGTATCATCTCAACAAAAGCAAAAAATAATGAATTAGTAAGTGAATCTGGACTAATCGCTATGTGGTCTATAATTAAACATCTAATCTTATCAATGTGCATGGCCATTGCAAAGCCAACAACTTTGTCGTCTTTCTCAAGAGAAAACACGAATAGTCTGTTTGGTGAGTTTTCTTTATTGTATCTTAGTCTCCAATACGCAATTTGGTCACTATCCGTTTTAGAGGTAATGTTAGTTACCTTATTGTAGACAGATAGGGCCTCTAAGAATTTCTGTTCTGCTGACTTCGAGTTTAAATTCCTTAGCGAATATGTTGGCAGAACTTGATTCATACTTATAATTCCTAGTTATCGCTCAGTTGCCAAAGATTGTGATATTTCTGGCTATGTTAGCATTGCTTGCGAAAAAGGGGAGCAAAAAATTATAGTGATTTGCTGCTGATAAAATGTTTTGATCTTTCCGGGAAGCACGGGTGTCGGCTTCGATCCTCGATCCTTGTGTTTTCAAGCAACTAACCCTATGCGATTTTGCGGAAAATGGTGCCATCGCAGCCAAGCTATCTTCGTTATTGGGGCAAGGCCCGACCGGATGACGATGCCGCCGTCACCTGGCACCCGGCGGCCTATCACATGCTGGATGTAGCAGCGGTGGGTGTTGCGCTTCTCTCCCAGGACCAGCGCCTTGCCAGGCGTCTGGCTGCGATTTCAGGGCTTGCCGAACCGGCGGCGAAGCGCTGGTTGTTCCTGTGCCTTGCCCTGCACGATCTTGGCAAATTCTTCCCCTATTTTCAGAACAAGGGGCCCGAGCTGCATGAGGCCGCTTTCGGCCCCAAGCCATTCAGGGGCTCTCCTTCCCGTCATGATCGCGACGGCCTGCTTCTCTGGGACAAGGTCCTAAAGAAAAACCACAATCTGCTGGTCAAAGCGGCTACGTCCGCACAACAGTCGCCCAATCCGGCCTCGCGTAGCTTAGCCCCTTGGATCAAGGCGGCCCTTTGTCACCATGGCCGCCCTTGGAAAGCCGAAGACGCGGTATTGTCCGACCGTCTGCCCGAACCCTTCGCAACCGACACCATGGCTTACGTCGCCGACATCCTGACCCTGGCAACTGGGATCGGGGATGCATCAGACCAAGTCCCTGTCTTGCCGCAAACTCAAGCCAGTTGGCTGGTGGCGGGATTATCGGTGCTGTGCGACTGGCTGGGCTCGAACAAGAACTGGTTTGACTACCATCCACCCAACCTCAGCCTGGCCGACTATTGGCAACATCACGCAATTCCCAACGCGCAAGGGTCCATCAGCGAGGCCAGCATCCTGGCCGCCCACCCCTCGCCCAACCTTTCGATCACTGCTCTGCTGCCAGCGTCCGCCTCGCCATCGCCACTTCAAGAAGCCGTACAGAATCTTCAAACTGGCGAAGGGCCGACCTTGGCCATCATCGAAGACCAGACGGGTGCTGGCAAAACCGAGGCGGCGCTGATTCTGGCCGGACGCATGATGGCGAATGGCCAGGGCGATGGCCTGTTCATCGCCCTTCCCACGATGGCGACCGCCAACGCCATGTACCGACGCTGTGAGAAACAATACCGGCATTTGTTCGCGCCCGAAGTCGATCCCACTATCGTTCTGGCACATTCGAAGCGCGACTTGGTGTTGAGCGGTCCACAAGTGACGGCAACAGCATCGCAAGGCGACGAAGCGGGAACGGCAGGCACTGCGGCAAGCGCCTGGATATCCGATGACCGGCGCAAATCGGCCCTGGCCGATTGCGGCATCAGCACGGTCGATCAGGCTGTGATGGCGGTTCTGCCCAGCTTCTATCAATCGCTGCGTCTGGCGGGTTTGGCCCGCAAAATTCTGGTGCTGGATGAAGTCCATGCCCACGATCCATATCTGGGCGGGCTGGTCGCTGGTTTGCTGCGTTTTCACGCTGGCCTAGGTGGCAGCGCCATCCTGCTCTCGGCCACGCTGCCTGCCGAACAGAAGCGCCGCTATGCCAGGGAATTCGCCGAGGGCGCAGGTTTCATGGCCGAAAACGTCGCATCCCATGACGACGCCTATCCGCAAATCACCCTGATCAACGCCAGTCAAGCGGACAGAATTGCCGTCGGCCCGCGCCCAGGTCTTGGCCGCACGGTTACGGTGGAACGGCTGAGCGACGAACAGGACGCGATCAAGCACATTGTCGCAGCTACCCAGTCCGGCCAAGCCGTGGCCTGGATTCGCAACACGGTGGCCGACGCCGTAAGGGCGGCGGAACAACTTCGCCAACACCTTCCCGCTCACCTGTTCCATGCCCGCTTCGCCATGGGCGATCGGCTGGAGCGTGAAAGCCAAGTGGAAGCGCTGTTCGGCAAAACATCGACGCCCGAGCAGCGTCATGGCCGGGTGTTGGTCGCCACCCAGGTGGCCGAGCAAAGTCTTGATATCGACTTCGACCTGATGGTCAGCGATCTTGCCCCCATCGACAGCCTGATCCAGCGCGCCGGACGATTGTGGCGCCACGCCAGGCCGGAACGGCAGGGACAGCCGAAACTGCTTCTCTTCTCGCCCGACCCCATGGGCGAGATCGACGCCGCCTGGTATGCCCGCCTGCTGCCAAAGGCGGCGCATGTCTATCAGGACCCGCTTGTCTTGTGGCGCACGGCGCGTGAATTGATGGAGCGCGGCGCCCTGATCCTGCCCGAGCAGGCCCGCGATCTGATCGAAGCGGTCTATAACGGCGACGATGGCAACGCCCCTCCTGCTCTGCAGAAAAAGCATCTGGAAGCCGAGGGCAAAGGCTGGGGCGACCGGGCAACCGCCAACGCCCATCTGCTGCGCCCCGACATAGCCTATGACCAGCCGAACGCCATCTGGGACGACGAGATTCACATCCCCACCCGCCTTGGCGAGGCGCAATCGCTGCTTCGCCTCGCCCGCTGGCAGGATGGCCGCTTGTCGCCTTGGTGCGCTGGCGACGACGCCAAGGCCTGGCGCTTAAGCGAGGTGACGATGATGCGCCATTACGTTGCCGCCGAGGCCCAGCAGCAAGACCCGGCCTTGCGAAGCGCTATCGAGCAGGCCAAGCGCCACTGGCCCGGCCCCAGCGACGCCGCCCTGCTGATCCCCCTCTCGCCCAAGGGCGAGGCCTGGACCGGAACCACCCAGAATGGCCAGGATCTGCCCGTTATCCTGCGCTACCACCCTGAAACGGGGCTGGAGATCGTCCAGAAAAGTGATTAAACTCGCCTATTCCTCTTTTCGAAGGGGCTGAACCGAGTGTTAGGAAGTTTGCCCGCAAGACTTTGGGCTTTCCCCGCGTCAGCGGGGCATTATGAAGGAAGGAATTGTTCGATGAGTGTAAGGAAATTTGCAACGCAAAATAACTGTTGACGTTTCTCTCGACACAAGCTAAATCTTCAGGTCACTACACGAGACCCGGAGATTTTTATGCGCATCCACCCAACTGGTATACGAGACATAATAAGTTAATGCCGCGATTAAGGCGGTTAATACTCAGTGTCTATTGCATAAGATGTATATTCCAGCACAGTATCTACCCTGAGATCAAAGGGGGCTGCATGACCACAGAACCATTCAACCTCATTCACGAGACCTGGATTCCCGTAAGCCGTGCCGATGGCGCGCGCCAATGGATCGCCCCTTGGCAGATCACCGAAGGGCTGAACGGACCCGATCCCATCACCGCCCTCGACTGGCCACGCCCCGATTTCAACGGCGCCTGCCTGGAACTGCTGATCGGCCTGCTGACCACCGCCATGGCGCCAAAGGATGAAGACGGCTGGGCCGCCCTTTGGGAAAACCCGCCCGCCCCCGAAGCCCTGAAAGCCGCGTTCGAACCCCTGGCCTTTGCCTTCAATCTGGATGGCGACGGCCCGCGCTTCTTGCAGGAATTGGGGGGGATGGACAGCCCCACGCAACGCTCGCTGGCCTCCTTGCTGATCGACCAGCCGGGTGAGCAAGGGATCGAGCGCAATGCCGACCATTTCATCAAGCAGGGCAACATCAAAACCCTGTCGCGATCAGCTGCGGCGATGGCGCTTTATACCGTGCAGGCTTATTCCCCGGCGGGCGGACGCGGTTTTCTTACCTCGATGCGGGGCGGTGGCCCGCTGACCACCCTGGCCATCATGGACCCCAAGAATCGCCTGACCGCTCTTTGGCACCAGCTTTGGCCGAATGTGCCGGTTGCTGATTGGCCCGATTGGCGATCCAAGCCGGAACACGTTTTTCCCTGGCTGGCCGCCACGCGCGGTTCGCAAGCCCACCCCGTCACCACGCCTGAACATGGCCATCCGTTGCAGGCCTTTTTCGGCATGCCGCGCCGGGCGCATCTGATTTTCGAACCCGCCCAGGGCCGCGATTGCGACCTTGGCGGCCCCGCCGATGCGCTTCTCGCCACCGGCTGGCAAACCCAGCAATACGGCATCAAATACGAAGGATGGCAGCATCCGCTGTCGCCCTATGTCGCCAAGGCGGGAACCACGCCTTCATCGGTCAAGGGCAATCCCGGAGGCGTCACCTATCGCCATTGGCTGGGGCTGGTGGTGGCGGGCGGCAACGACAAGGACAAGCGCCTGCCAGCAAGGTCCATCGCTACCGCCATCGAGCGGGCGAGCGACGCTTTTCCGGAACGCGTGCGCCTACAGGCCTTCGGATTCGATATGGACAATATGAAGGCCCGCTGTTGGTATCAGTCATCCATGCCGGTGCCGATGCTGAAGGCGGGAACCGACAGCGACCTGTTCGAAACGCGCACAAAACATCTGGTGGGGGCGGCGGAATTGGTTTCCGGACTGGTGCGTTTTGCCGTCAAACAGGCCCTGTTTTCGCGCCCCGCCGACGCGCCAGGCGATTTTTCCAGCCTAGGCGAACAGTTCTGGCGGGGCACAGAGCAAGACTTTCTCGCCCACCTGTCGCGTCTGGGCGTTGATCCGCAAGATCAAGATGAAACCATCCGCAAAGATTGGATGAAATCCCTGATTGGCGCCGCCATCAGACAGTTCGACGCCACGGTTCCGACGCTGGGCATCGAGAATGGGGCCATGAAGCGGGTGGTAAGCGCGCGCAGCCTTCTGCTCTTCAAGCTCCATGACGGCGGCCTGGAAAAGGCACTGGGCCTTGAAGCCCCTGGACGCAAACCGAAACGTAAAGGAAAGAAGGAGGCCGCATGAGTACCGCAACGCCAGACATTGGCGCCCAGGCCTATGGCTGGTGGCGCACACTCAACCCGGAAAACGGCCCGATCAATCGAGGTGCATTGGCCCGCTTGCGCCGTGCCGACGATCCGGTAGAACTGGCCTTCATCGACGAGGCGGCCAAGCTCTCGCGCCGCCTGCAGGCCGACACGCCGGAAGCGATGATGAAGGCGGCCCGCATCGCCCATCTGCTGGCCCATGTCCGTGACAACGCCTTCCCCAAGGTCGCCCGCGCCCTTGGCCCGCAATCCGGCGACGAAAGTGCCGTGATGAGCGAGGCCCGCTTTCGCCGCCTGTTGCAGGCCAGGGACGACGAGGATCTCGATCGGCGCTTGATCCGCGCCGTCAAGATGCTGAAGGGAACCGTCAACGTCGCCGATCTTGCCAACGCCGTCTGGTGGTGGAACGAGCGAACGCGCCGCGACTGGGCCTTCAACTATTTCAACGCGCCGCTGCCCGAAGCCGATTCGGTTTCGAACGCCGCCTGACCCCATCAAGACAGTCACAGAAGGATTTCACCATGACCACGTTCTATCAGCTTCATCTGCTCACCTCGTACCCGCCCGCCAATCTGAATCGTGACGATTCCGGCCAGCCGAAATCGGCCATGATGGGCGGAGCGCTCAGGGCCCGCGTCTCCTCGCAATCCTTGAAGCGCGCCTGGCGCACCAGCGAACCTTTCGAGGCGGCGCTGAAGGGCCATGTCGGCAAGCGCACCAAACGCTTTGCCGAAGTCGTGAAGGAAAAGATGCTGGCTGCGGGCAAGGACGAGAAGAAGGCCCTGGAGGCTGCCGCCAAAGTGGCCGCCGCCTTCGCCACCATCGACAAGGACAAGCCCATCTATACCGGCCAGTTGGTGCATCTGTCGCCCGCCGAGATGGCTGCGGTGGACGGTATCGCAGAGCGCTTGGCCAAGGGAGAAGAAATCGACATCGCCACTGAAACTCTGCTGGGCGGAGCCGAAGGAGCCGCCGACATCGCCATGTTCGGGCGCATGTTGGCCGACAAGCCCGACCATTCGGTCGAAGCCGCCGTGCAGGTGGCGCACGCCATCACCACGCATCGGGTCACCATCGAAGATGATTACTTCACCGCCGTCGATGATCTGAAGACCAAGGGCGAAGATGCGGGTGCCGGCCATGTCGGTGAACAGGAATTCGTAGCCGGCCTGTTTTACATGTATCTGTGCGTCGATTTCGACCTGCTCAAGGAAAATCTGGGAGGTGACGAGGCCCTGGCCCGCACGGCGATCAAGGCCCTGGCCGACGCCGCGCTGAAGGTGGGACCCAAGGGCAAACAGGCCAGCTTCGCCAGCCGCGCCTACGCCATGTATGCGCTGGCGGAAAAGGGATCGCAGCAGCCGCGCAGCCTGTCTACGGCTTTCCTGAAACCCGTTTCGGGTACCGACATGCTGACCGATTCCATCGCGTCTTTGGAAAAAACGCTGGGCCAAATGGACAAGGCCTACGGTTCCTGCTCGGACGCCCGCTACAAAATGAACGTGGCCGCCGATGAAGGAACACTGGAGGGATTGCAATCCTTCCTGGGGCAATAGCCATGACAGATTTTCTGATCTTTCGCCTTTACGGGCCTCTGGCCTCGTGGGGCGACATCGCGGTCGGCGAGCGCAGGGCGGGCTTCGCCAGGCCCAGCAAGTCGGCGGCCCTTGGCATCGTGGCGGCGGCGTTGGGGATCAAGCGTTCTGATAAGGAAGAACAGGGGCGCTTGGCCGAAGGATACGGCTTTGCCGTGCGTGTCGATGCGCATGGGCGGTCCTTGCGCGATTACCACACCGCCCAGACGGCGCGCATGGCCGACGTCAAGAAACTGTCGAAAGTTGATTCCAGACCATTGACCCGCAAGCGCCTGCTTTCGGTCGACGATCCCGAGACCATCTTGTCGCAGCGTGACTATCTGGCCGATGCGCTTTTTACCGTCGCCCTGTGGAAGCGGGTGGGCGCGCCGAACACCTTGGCGGAAATCCGCAACGCTTTGACCCAGCCGAAATACGCCCTTTATCTTGGCCGCAAATCCTGCCCGCCCGCCCTACCATTGTCGCCCGAGGTCATCGAGGCCAGCGATCTTCTGGAAGCACTGAAACAGTATGCCCCGCCTGAATTCGAACTTGGCCGCGATTCCTCTGCCCTGCTGGCCTGGGAAGACAATGTGGTGCCGGAAGCACCCATGCAGCAGGTGCAACGGCGCGATTCCGTGCGCGACCGCTCGCGCTGGCTGTTCGCCGAACGCCAAGAGAAAGAGATGTCCTTGAATGTCCGGAGGACCTGACATGCATATCAGCCGCCTTTCTCTCAAGCGCGATCCGTCAAGCCTTGGCAAACTTTCTGCCCTTCTGCGAGGCGGGCTCGATGCCGGTCGTTCGCACCGCCTGCTTTGGGCCTTGTTTCGTGACGGCGCCGACATGTCGCGCCCGTTTTTGTTCCGAAGCGGCGACGGAAACCCGGTCGATGGCGATTTCATGACCGTCTCGCCGGTTCCGCCCAAGGACGAGACCGATCTGTGGCGGATCGAGACCAAACCTTTCGATCCGCATATCGCCAAGGGTCAGACACTTGCTTTCAAGCTGCGATTGAATCCCATCGTGGAAAGCAAGGGCAAGCGCTACGACGTTGTGGCCAAGATCAAGCGCGAATTGGGACCATCGGGCGAGCGCGCTTTTTCCAACGACGAAATCTGGGAGATGGCAGCCAAGCGCTGGCTGGAACCCAGGGCCGAAAGGCTGGGCGTTTCCTTCAAGGGATTGCGTGCCGACGCCTATCAGCTTCACCGCTTCGATTACGAAAAGAAAGGTGTTGAAAGCAAGGTCAGCTTCGCTTCGCTGGATGTTTCCGGCCTTCTGAAGGTAGAGGAACCCGAAGCCTTGAAAGCGGCGCTAATGTCAGGGGTCGGCAAGGCGCGCGCCTGGGGTTGCGGCCTGCTTCTCGTCAAGCCTGCCTAGGCCCAGTTCCATGGCGCTTCCGGGTTTGCCACCGCCGAAACCCATTCCGCTCAAGGAGCGGCTGCCGGTGGCTTATGTCGAACGCGGACGGCTGGATGTCATCGACGGCGCCTTCGTCGTGGTCGATAAAAATGGTGTTCGAACCCATCTTCCAGTCGGCGGCATCGGTTGCCTGATTTTGGAACCAGGAACGCGGGTCAGCCATGCCGCCGTGGTGCTGGCGGCGCGCGCCGGTTGCCTTCTGCTGTGGGTTGGCGAAGCGGGTGTGCGCCTGTATGCCGCAGGCCAGCCCGGCGGTGCTCGCTCGGATCGCTTGTTGTATCAGGCCCGCCTGGCGCTGGACGATACGGCCAGGCTGAATGTGGTGCGCAAGATGTACGCCATGCGCTTTGGCGAGGATGCGCCCGAGCGGCGCAGCATCGACCAGTTGCGTGGCATCGAAGGTGCAAGGGTGCGCACGATTTATCAGAACCTGGCGCGCCTGCATGGCGTCGCCTGGAAAGGGCGCAATTACGACCACGAGGATTGGGAGGGCGCCGACATTGCCAACCGCTGCTTAAGCGCCGCAACAGCAGCGCTTTATGGCATTTGTGAAACCGCCATCCTGGCGGCGGGTTACGCCCCGGCCATCGGCTTTCTGCACTCGGGCAAACCGCAGGCCTTTGTCTACGATATCGCCGACATCTGGAAATTCGAAACCGTGGTGCCGGTGGCTTTCAAAATAGCCGCTAACGACCCAAGGGAACCCGAGGGCGAAGTGCGCCGCGCCTGCCGCGACGTTTTCCGCAAAACCAATTTGTTGGAGAAACTCATCCCTTGCATCGACGAAGTGCTGGCCGCCGGAGGATTGGAGATGCCCGAACCGCCGCCCGAGGCCCAACCCGTCGCCTTCCCAGACAAACAAAGCATCGGCGATGTTGGTCATCGTCGTTGAAAACGTCCTGCCTGCCCTACGCGGACGCCTGACCGTCTGGCTATTGGAAGTGCGGGCCGGAGTTTATGTCGGTGTCTATGGGCGGCGCGTGCGCGAAATGCTGTGGGAGCAAGTGCTGGGCGGCCTGGGCGAAGGCAATGCCGTGATGGCCTGGGCCGCCCCCAACGAATCAGGATTCGACGTGATGACGGCTGGTAAGAACAGGCGCATCCCGGTCGAATTCGATGGACTGACCCTGGTTTCCTTCTTTCCGCCCGAGGGCGCCGAGGAGGATGTTTGGGACAATGATACACCGGCTGAAACAGTACCGGACATGGCGGCCCCCAAGGCCCCCTGAATCCGGAGATTTGGCTGGTGCGCTGTTTGACATTGTGAATCTTATGGAAATACAATGCTGTCTGGGAAGCCCATTCCCCGCACGCGCGGGGCTGAACCGAGCAACCCCGATCTTGACAAGCTGGCGGCTGACCATTCCCCGCACGCGCGGGGCTGAACCGGTGCCGTCGTCGAATTGGATGAGATCAAGGTGCCATTCCCCGCACGCGCGGGGCTGAACCGGGTGATGGCCGCCGCCAGCGCCAGCCCCCAAACCATTCCCCGCACGCGCGGGGCTGAACCGGTCCGCCGATAGCCCAGCAGTCTGACCCCAGCCCATTCCCCGCACGCGCGGGGCTGAACCGGCGCACAAGGCGCTGGGCCTGATCCATGAATCCCATTCCCCGCACGCGCGGGGCTGAACCGGCATCGCAGGCAAAACCTTTCCCCAAGAAAGCCCATTCCCCGCACGCGCGGGGCTGAACCGTCAGTCAAAAGCTTCAACGCCTTTATCGACGGCCATTCCCCGCACGCGCGGGGCTGAACCGGCCAAAAAACACAGCTGTCTTAATGGCATTATCCATTCCCCGCACGCGCGGGGCTGAACCGTACAACGGCCAGCTTGTGACCGCCGTCAACACCCATTCCCCGCACGCGCGGGGCTGAACCGAGGCTGTGCGTCCCTTCAAGCTTCGCTAGGAGCCATTCCCCGCACGCGCGGGGCTGAACCGGCGAGGAAGGCCGCTCGATTATGGGCGATCTTCCATTCCCCGCACGCGCGGGGCTGAACCGTCGAAGCTGGCGTTATCGACGCACAGGTAAGCCCATTCCCCGCACGCGCGGGGCTGAACCGGCAGGGTTGCGCGACTTCTTCAGTCCGCATTGCCATTCCCCGCACGCGCGGGGCTGAACCGCGATCTGGGCGAAGCTTTCCTTCGGCCTGGCCCCATTCCCCGCACGCGCGGGGCTGAACCGTGTGGGATATAAATCGGCAGCGCGGCGCTCGACCATTCCCCGCACGCGCGGGGCTGAACCGCGCATCGACGCCATGACCAGCGCCGGTCAGGACCATTCCCCGCACGCGCGGGGCTGAACCGTCGTACCCCCAATTCGTCGGCCATCACCGGAACCATTCCCCGCACGCGCGGGGCTGAACCGGCGATTTCCCCGAACTGCTGCCGCTCAACGAACCATTCCCCGCACGCGCGGGGCTGAACCGTATCAAAGGGGCGATGGATCAAACCATTGAAACCATTCCCCGCACGCGCGGGGCTGAACCGAAAATCCCTCACACCGCGCACATAATCCCGAGCCATTCCCCGCACGCGCGGGGCTGAACCGATCGATCTTGTTTTTCAGGTGGCCAGGCATCCCCATTCCCCGCACGCGCGGGGCTGAACCGTTCAACTTCAATTTGTTCCACGACCTGAGGAACCATTCCCCGCACGCGCGGGGCTGAACCGGCGTGCCCGGCTTTATAGAAATTTTGCACGCTCCATTCCCCGCACGCGCGGGGCTGAACCGTCCACGTCCTTGTCTTTGGGCTTCTTGCCGACCCATTCCCCGCACGCGCGGGGCTGAACCGGCCCGCATATATAGAGTATGGGCGGATTGCAACCATTCCCCGCACGCGCGGGGCTGAACCGTTCAACGTGTGTCGTCGCCACTCTGAGAGATCCATTCCCCGCACGCGCGGGGCTGAACCGGTGATTCTGCTGGGCAATGTGTCGAGTTCAGACCATTCCCCGCACGCGCGGGGCTGAACCGGCGAGGTCGAACAGGAGCGTGAGCGGCAGGATCCATTCCCCGCACGCGCGGGGCTGAACCGCCGCTTTTCCATGGCCGTAACCTCACGGCTCACCATTCCCCGCACGCGCGGGGCTGAACCGAAGGTGCGCCTGGTCTGGGCGCTGGACAATGACCATTCCCCGCACGCGCGGGGCTGAACCGCGCAGCTGATGAAGCTGTTCTTCGCCCGCACCCCATTCCCCGCACGCGCGGGGCTGAACCGTCCGAGCCTTCGAGTGCTGCTGGCATTTCGTCCCATTCCCCGCACGCGCGGGGCTGAACCGACGTCGTCATCCCCGACGATGTCTTCACCGCCCCATTCCCCGCACGCGCGGGGCTGAACCGGATCAATCCCAGGATCTACGATTTCCGAACCGCCATTCCCCGCACGCGCGGGGCTGAACCGGCCGCTAGCGGTCGTCACACCGGACCCGCCCACCATTCCCCGCACGCGCGGGGCTGAACCGAACAACGGCGCGGCAACAATCTATTTGGGCGGCCATTCCCCGCACGCGCGGGGCTGAACCGATGCTCTTTCGTGAATACGCCTACGCCATGAACCATTCCCCGCACGCGCGGGGCTGAACCGTCATGCGCCATGCCGTCGCCAGCCAGCCCAGACCATTCCCCGCACGCGCGGGGCTGAACCGATCATGCGCCTTGCTCATCGAGGATGGACGAACCATTCCCCGCACGCGCGGGGCTGAACCCATTTCCGGCTGGCCAAAAACCACGGACAGATGCCATTCCCCGCACGCGCGGGGCTGAACCGCCTCAATCGAGGATACATTTGATGCCCCTCAGCCATTCCCCGCACGCGCGGGGCTGAACCGTCGAGGTCGCCCTTTCAAATACTTGCGGATTGCCATTCCCCGCACGCGCGGGGCTGAACCGGGGCCAATTCAGGCGGTACGGATTGGCTTGGCCCATTCCCCGCACGCGCGGGGCTGAACCGACTATGTGGTTCCCAGCCTGCGCTTCGGCACCCCATTCCCCGCACGCGCGGGGCTGAACCGACCGGACGCTGGGATCTGCTCGGGCATCTGGCCCATTCCCCGCACGCGCGGGGCTGAACCATATTCGGGGCCGGTGGTGAAAAAATAGCCGGACCATTCCCCGCACGCGCGGGGCTGAACCGGTGGCGCTGACGGTGGTGATCGAGGATTCGCGCCATTCCCCGCACGCGCGGGGCTGAACCGTCCCTGAATGTCGAGCCCGACAATCTGCAAGCCCATTCCCCGCACGCGCGGGGCTGAACCGCGGAGACGACGGCCTTGCTCGATGATGTTATCCCATTCCCCGCACGCGCGGGGCTGAACCGACCAGACCGGGAATGCCCACCGCCAGGGGGACCCATTCCCCGCACGCGCGGGGCTGAACCGGATAAAATCTATGGCTATAGGAAAACTCACAACCATTCCCCGCACGCGCGGGGCTGAACCGTCGCCTTCTTTGGAGCCGTCGGCACCACTGCCCCATTCCCCGCACGCGCGGGGCTGAACCGATCGTAAAACGGCGGACGTTTGGGACCGGGAACCATTCCCCGCACGCGCGGGGCTGAACCGGCGGGTGGCGATCTGGCTGGGTTTCAGCTTGGCCATTCCCCGCACGCGCGGGGCTGAACCGCGGAGGATTGAGGTTAAGTCCGTCTGCCCAGCCCATTCCCCGCACGCGCGGGGCTGAACCGTCGTAGTTGGCGTAGCTGGTCGTCAGGTCTTGCCATTCCCCGCACGCGCGGGGCTGAACCGGGCGGTATAATTGCGCGTCGTATAGAGATAGCCCATTCCCCGCACGCGCGGGGCTGAACCGGGACGTACAGCCTCTTCACTGATCGAAACGACCCATTCCCCGCACGCGCGGGGCTGAACCGGAGTTTGATGATGCGTGAAATCGATATCGAAACCATTCCCCGCACGCGCGGGGCTGAACCGACCATGGAACGCACCTATTACATTTGCGCTATCCATTCCCCGCACGCGCGGGGCTGAACCGCCTCGGGCCAGAAAGCCAGAGAGTTCGAAAACCCATTCCCCGCACGCGCGGGGCTGAACCGGCAAACTAGGACGCGAAGCGGCATGAAATTTCCCATTCCCCGCACGCGCGGGGCTGAACCGCCGAAGCTGGCGTTATCGACGCACAGGTAAGCCCATTCCCCGCACGCGCGGGGCTGAACCGACATTTCCCGTCTGGCAAAGGCCCTGGACAAACCATTCCCCGCACGCGCGGGGCTGAACCGAACCGCTTCTGGCGCCCATTCCGGCGTCTCGACCATTCCCCGCACGCGCGGGGCTGAACCGCTAGATTGATGGTGTTTTCAAGTACCTTGGCGCCATTCCCCGCACGCGCGGGGCTGAACCGGCAATCGGCGCAATCTGTGACCGCGCCAACTTCCATTCCCCGCACGCGCGGGGCTGAACCGCCGATAACCCCGCAAAGCACGGATAATAGGGGCCATTCCCCGCACGCGCGGGGCTGAACCGTCCATGAAACAGCTTGCTTTCGTTGCCCTGGCCCATTCCCCGCACGCGCGGGGCTGAACCGGCACCCAACTGGCGAAGCCTGCGCCATTGGGCCCATTCCCCGCACGCGCGGGGCTGAACCGCCATAAATTTGGCAGCGGCCACCATGCGCCGCCCATTCCCCGCACGCGCGGGGCTGAACCGGGCCTGCTCTTACCCCTGAATGAGGCAACAAACCATTCCCCGCACGCGCGGGGCTGAACCGTGCTGGGTTCATTGTTGCAGCCGCCCCGCCGACCATTCCCCGCACGCGCGGGGCTGAACCGGAATTGGATTGCCCCATCGTGCTGCTGAGCCACCATTCCCCGCACGCGCGGGGCTGAACCGTAACCGGGGCACCCCTGCTGCCGTCCTCGCCACCATTCCCCGCACGCGCGGGGCTGAACCGGGCATTCCCCGTTCGTCCAACGGCCCCCAATCCCATTCCCCGCACGCGCGGGGCTGAACCGCGGCACCCCCGAGTTGAAATAAGACTCCCACGCCATTCCCCGCACGCGCGGGGCTGAACCGGTGAATGTTCCCCATGCCGCATTGGTCACAAACCATTCCCCGCACGCGCGGGGCTGAACCGCCTTGGTGTTTGCCTCGCCGTCGTGGCGATGTCCATTCCCCGCACGCGCGGGGCTGAACCGGGTCGGACGAATGGCACACTCTACGCTGCGGGCCATTCCCCGCACGCGCGGGGCTGAACCGCCCCGCCGCAACATAGAGGACCGTCCGTTTGGCCATTCCCCGCACGCGCGGGGCTGAACCGGCAGCGGTGCTGGGTAAGCTCGTCTGGCCTAACCATTCCCCGCACGCGCGGGGCTGAACCGGAATGGTTGCTTTCATGCCCGCCTCGATGCCGCCATTCCCCGCACGCGCGGGGCTGAACCGGCGGACCCGGCCTTGCGCGAATACATCGCGCTCCATTCCCCGCACGCGCGGGGCTGAACCGACGCGAGCGGTCATAAATTGCACACACGTCGCCCATTCCCCGCACGCGCGGGGCTGAACCGACGCCACGAGGCAGCCCCAGGACCGAGGCATCCCATTCCCCGCACGCGCGGGGCTGAACCGTTCCGAGCGCGGCTTTTCGTTTGTCCTGGCTGCCATTCCCCGCACGCGCGGGGCTGAACCGTGACGGGCGTCAAGGTCGAGCGGTTGCAGGATCCATTCCCCGCACGCGCGGGGCTGAACCGTTCCGAGCGCGGCTTTTCGTTTGTCCTGGCTGCCATTCCCCGCACGCGCGGGGCTGAACCGCCCTGGCGAGGTATTGATGCCGACGCTTGCTGCCATTCCCCGCACGCGCGGGGCTGAACCGGCAATCCGCTGCTGTAGCTGACGTAATCTATCCCATTCCCCGCACGCGCGGGGCTGAACCGACGTGGAACGGGTCGGCATGGGAAGACCTCGCCCATTCCCCGCACGCGCGGGGCTGAACCGGTACACAGTGCCCCCGGTAGGGATTTTCGACCCCATTCCCCGCACGCGCGGGGCTGAACCGCCCTCCTCCGAGCCCAAGACCGAA
>PDZW01000011.1 GCA_002753155.1 Alphaproteobacteria bacterium WMHbin7 | reverse complement strand
CGTGGTGCCGGTCATGGCCGTGGCTCTGAGCAAGGTGCGCGCCACCGCCATGAAAAAGGCGGCCGGAATGCCCTTGCCTGAAACATCGGCCACAACAAGGCCGATCCGCTCGCCCGGCAGGTCAAAGATGTCATAAAAGTCGCCGCTCATGCTCTTGGCCGAGGCCAGGCGGGCAAAAAGCGTATAACCATCCCCGCTTTCGAATTCGCTGGGCAGAATGCGCCGCTGAATTTCCTCGGCGATGGTGATTTCACGTTGGATGGCGGAAAGCTTGGCTTCGTTGCGCCAGGCCAGCCTGCGCTCCTCACAGGATTTGAACACGCGCTCGATGGTGCCCAAAAGATCCGAACGCGCCACCGGCTTGACCAGGAAATCGGCGGCCCCGTCATTCATCGCCTTGCGGGCGACGGCCAGATCGCGTCCGGAAAGCAGGGCGATGCGGGGAATGCGCACCCGCCCCCCGACCAGTTGCTTGAAGAGATCAAGCCCGTCCAGCCGCTCGGAATCAACGCGAACCAAGGCGATATCCAGATCAGGCAGATGGGCCAGATGGGCCCGCGCCGTTTCATTGTCCCTGGCAAACACGAATTCGTTCTCGGATTCCCCGCTGTCGGCGCACAGCGCCTCGAAATCGGGATCGTCGTCGATAACCAGGGTTTTGGGCATCAGGTACCGTTAGGGCCAAATTGAACAGGCAAGTCGCGTCAAAAGCATTCTAGCATCGGGCCATGAGCCAGCGCCGAAATTTCTTCGGAAAAATGGATAATCCATTGATAATCTTGAGTGCGCCCAATTTTTCAGATCGAGTAATCCTCGGGCGCCAGAACCAGTGGCAAGCCTTCTTCGGCCCAGGCCTTGATGCCGCCTTCAAGATTGAACAGCGGCAGTTGAACGCCGACTTCCAGCAATTGCTTGCCCGCCGCTACCGAACGCCGACCCAGCGCACAGATCAGCACCACTTTGGCGCCCTTAAGCCCTGGAAAGTCGTCGGGGTCAAAGACCGACATGGGCAGCAACAGGCTGCCCTTGATATGTCTGGCGGAATATTCCGAGAACTCTCGAACATCGACCAAAAGCACGTTTTCGCTCTCGATCAGATCGCGGACTTCCAGGGGCTTCAAATCGATCAATTCGGCCATGTTTTCCAGCTTTTGACCCGTCGTAAACTTGCACTCTACCCCAAGCAGTGGGAAATTCCTACCCAGCGCAGCCCTTGTTCTTGGATAAATTCCAACTAAACTGACGGACCAAGCGGGGAAAGGGAATGAGATAGCGATGAATGACATACCCAGCGCCGAAGGTGCGAAGGGGGCTGAGGCCATTAAGAACAGCCTCAACAACCATCTGCTCCATTCGGTCGGCAAGGATACGCTGAACGCGACCTCGCGCGATTGGTATCAGGCAGCGGCGCAAACCGTGCGCGACCGCATGATCGAACGCTGGATGGACACCATGCGCGCCTATTACGACGAGGACGTCAAGCGCGTCTATTACCTGTCGATGGAATTCCTGATGGGCCGCTCGCTGTCAAACGGCATGCTCAATATGGGCCTGACCGATGGATGTCGCCGTGCCGTGCAGGATCTGGGATACGACATGGCCGAGTTGGAAAGCTGGGAGGCCGAACCGGCTCTCGGCAATGGCGGCCTGGGCCGTCTGGCCGCCTGCCTGCTCGATTCCATGGCGACTTTGGGCATTCCCGGCTTCGGTTACGGCATCCGCTACGAATACGGCATGTTCACCCAGCATATCGAGCAGGGCAATCAGGTCGAAGCGCCCGAGAACTGGCTGCGCTACGGCAATCCCTGGGAATTTCCCCGCCCCGGCGTGATCTATCCCGTGCGCTTCGGAGGCAAGGTTATTCACGTCAAGGATGCTGACGGCAAATGGCGCCATCAATGGCAGGACAGCGAAGAGGTCATGGCCATGGCCTACGACCTGCCGGTGCCGGGATACGGCGGCAAGACGGTGAACAATCTGCGCCTGTGGTCGGCCAAATCAACCCGCGAATTCAATTTGCGCTATTTCAATCAGGGCAACTATATCGAAGCGGTGAAAGACAAGACCGAGTCCGAGAATCTGTCGAAGGTTCTCTATCCCTCCGATTCAACGGCCCGGGGCAAGGAACTGCGGTTCAAGCAGGAATATTTCTTCATCTCCTCGTCGCTGCAAGACATTTTGGCTCGCTTCAGAAAGCATCACGAAGGCTTCGACGCCTTGCCCGATTACGTGGCGATTCAGTTGAACGACACCCACCCCGCGATGGCGGTTCCCGAGCTGATGCGCATTCTGGTCGACGACTATTTCTACGACTGGGAGCGGGCCTGGAGCATTACCAAGCGTGTGTTCGCCTATACCAACCACACGCTGCTGCCCGAAGCGCTGGAAACCTGGCCGGTCGATATTTTCGAGCGCCTGCTGCCCAGGCATTTGCAGATCATCTACGACATCAACCAGCGTTTCCTGCTTGAGGTGCGTCAGATAGCCCCCGGTGATGCCGACCTGTCGCGCCGGGTATCCTTGATCGATGAAATGGGTGAGCGGCGCGTACGCATGGCGCATCTGGCTTTCGTCGGCTCGCACCGGGTCAATGGCGTTGCGCGCATTCACACCGAGCTGATGAAAAGCACCATCTTCTCGGATTTCCATCGTCTGGATTCGAAAAAGATTCTCTGCGTGACCAATGGCATCACGCCCAGGCGCTGGCTGATGATGGCAAATCCCAAGCTGACCCGCCTGATCGGATCGCATGTCGGAATGGACTGGGCGACTGATCTGGGCAAGCTTAGGAAGGTGGAAACCCTGATCGATGACCCGGAATTCTGCGAATCCTTCCGCTCGATCAAGCGCGGCAACAAGGAACGCCTGGCTTCGGTGATCCGCCAACGCCTGGGGGTCGATGTCGATCTGCACTCGCTGTTCGACGTTCAGGTCAAGCGCATCCACGAATACAAGCGCCAGCTTCTGAACATCTTGTACACCATCACGCGTTATAACCACATCCGGGCCAATCCGGAAGCCCCCGTCGTTTCGCGCACGATCATCATCGGCGGCAAATCGGCACCGGGCTACGCCATGGCGAAGCTGATCATCAAATTGGTCAACGACGTGGCCCAGGTGATCAATTCAGACCCCCTGGTCGGACGCAAGCTGAAGCTGGTCTTCGTGCCCAACTATAACGTCTCGACGGCCGAGCTGATCATTCCCGCCGCCGATCTCTCGCAGCAGATTTCAACGGCGGGAACCGAGGCCTCGGGAACCGGCAACATGAAGCTGTCGCTGAACGGAGCGCTGACCATCGGAACGCGCGACGGCGCCAATATCGAAATCGCCGAGGAAGTGGGCGAGGAAAACGTCTTTTTCTTCGGCCTGTCCGCCCACGAGGTCATCGATCTGCGCCGCCTGGGCTACAATCCCTGGGAAATCTACAACGAGGAGACCGATCTGAGGGAAGCCCTGGACCAGATTTCGTCAGGCTTCTTCTCGCCCGACCAGCCGGATCGCTTCCGCCCCATCTTCGACGCCCTCACCCATGGCGGTGATTTCTACATGTTGCTGGCCGATTTCGCAGCCTACCGCGAGGCGCAGGAAAAGGTGGATGCCCTCTATCTGAATTCGGACGAATGGACGCGCAAAGCCATTCTGAACGTCGCCCGCATGGGTAAGTTCTCGGCCGACCGCACCGTTTCGGAATATGCCGAGCACATCTGGAATATCTCGCCCATGAACGTGAACGGTAGAAGCGACGCCCTTTAACTAAAACCATTCATGGACCGTTCATTAGCGGTATGCGATAAATAAGTACTTAAACTTACGCTTCCGGTTTGGAATGGTTGGCCATCTGCATCGCACTCTGATTCTTCGGCTTACGCTGGGCAGCTTCGTTATCGCTGGGCTGCTGGGGCTTGCCGTCTATTTTTACGAATTCGAAAAGATCGATGGCGCCATCGTCGCCAGCGCCGTTTCTGAAGCCGAGGCTTTCACGGTTGAGGCGGAAAAGCATTCGCCCCTCAATGCCATCTCCAGCGACCCGGAACTTACCAAGGATCTGGAAACCTTTCTGGCGCAGCACCGAAACTTTCCGGACGGAAGCTTTCTGATCGCAGAACTCTACGATCAGGACCGCGATCAGGTTGCCTTTGCCGTTCCCGCCACCTCGGAATGGATTGAAACCCAGCTCAAGCGCAATAAGCACCGCTTTCCAGAAGGCAGGGAAAGCTGGTACGAGAAACAATATGTCGGCAGCCGCCTGTTCATTCAGGTTCTAACACCTTTGTTCGGTTCGACCGGCGCCCTTCTGGGCTATTTCGAGGGCGTCTACGAAGTCAGCCCCCGGCGTGTTGCCGAGATCAAGGAAACCATGGCCACCGCCCTGGCCCTGGTGGTGTTGGCCGTGCTGGCGACAGCCCTGCTGCTCTATCCCATCATCCGCGCCCAGCACAAGGGCTTGATCGATCTGTCGCAGGAACTGCTGCACGCCAATATCCAAACGCTTGAAGTGCTGGGCAGCGCCATCGCCAAGCGCGACAGCGATACGCATACCCATAATTTCAGGGTGACGATCTACGCCGTCCGGCTGGCCGAGGTGGTGGGTATGGCGCCCAAGGATATTCGCGAACTGATCAAGGGATCGTTCCTGCACGATGTCGGCAAGATCGCCATTTCCGACACCATCCTTCTGAAACCCGGGCGTTTGAGCGACGAGGAATTCTTCATCATGAAGACCCATGTCGAACACGGTGTCGATATCGTCCGCCGCTCAAGCTGGCTGGCCGAAGCCTCCAAAATCGTCGAATCCCACCACGAGGAATTCTTCATCATGAAGACCCATGTCGAACACGGTGTCGATATCGTCCGCCGCTCAAGCTGGCTGGCCGAAGCCTCCAAAATCGTCGAATCCCACCACGAGAAATTCGACGGCTCAGGCTATCCCTGGGGCCTTACAGGCGAGAACATCGCGCTCGGAGCGCGCATCTTCGCCATCGCCGACGTCTTCGACGCCCTGACGTCCGAACGCCCCTACAAGCAAGCGTTTGGCCTGGAGGAAACTTTGGCCATCATGCAAGAGGGGGCGGGCAGCCATTTCGACCCGGCCCTGCTGGCCGCATTCACTAAACTGGCCCCCAAGCTGCACACCGACTTTGCCGGTCGCGAGGATTCGTCGGTCGAAGATGCGGCTCGCCTTTTGACCCTGCCCTATTTCGAAGTGGCATGATCGCCCTGACCGACATGATCGGAACGCTTGCCGGTACACTGACTACCCTGTCCTTCCTGCCGCAAGTGGTCAAAACCTGGAAAAGCCGCTCTACCAGGGATATTTCGCTGTCAATGTTCCTGGCCTTCACGACCGGGGTCGGGCTTTGGCTGGTTTACGGAATTCTGATCGGCTCCTGGCCTGTCATTTTGTCCAACATCGTGACCCTGATTCTGGCAGGAATCATTTTGTTTCTGAAGCTTAGGCATCTTCACGGCGAGCCTGATTAAGGCTTGCGAGCCAGAAAATTTATGCCTAGCCTAACCCCGTCGTTATTTCCTTTCAGGGGTTTCCATGCTCGCAACAAGTGATATGCGAAAGAAGGTTAAGATTGTTGACTTCGGCGGCAAGGGCCGCGGAATCGTCGCTGCGGAACCCATCAAAAAGGGCGAGTTGATCGAGCGCTCGCCGGTGCTGGTCATCCCCGAGTGCGACCGCGCCAGAACCGACGAAAGCATTCTCTTCACCTACGTTTTCATGTGGGAAAAGGGAACGACCGAGGAAGATCTGTATAGCCGCAAAGGGCGGGCGGGCATAACACTCGGCTATACCAGCCTGTGCAATCACTCACCCACGCCCAGCGCAGATTTCGAGCGCCTGATCGACGAGCAACTGCTTGACCTGTTCGCTCTGAAAGACATTGCCGAGGGCGAAGAAATCACCATCGACTATCAGATGACCCTGTGGTTTGACACGGGACCGGCGAAATAAACAGCCCGAAGCCGGGGGCAATTCAAGGGAGGAGTGAACATGTCGCATCTATCTTGCTGTTCCGAGCTTGCCCATACCGAATCCGACGCCTTAAGCCGTCGCGGATTCGTCCGTCTGGCCGCCCTTGGCGGGGCCGCCGCCCTGTTTGCCAGTTTCAAGCCCTTTGCCGCTCAGGCGGCGGGAAATACCGAAGCCCTGCTGCTTTCCTGCATGGATTTTCGCCTGCTCGACGAAATCGTGAAATACATGGATGGCCGCTCTCTGACCAACAATTACGATCATGTCGTACTGGCTGGCGCCTCATTGGGAGCCCTTTACGAGAAGAAACCTTCCTGGGGTCAGACCTTCTGGGACCATGTTGATGTCGCCCAGCAGCTCCATCACATCAAGAAGGTGATCGTGATGGACCACCGCGACTGCGGTGCCTACAAGGTTTTCATCAGCCCGGACCACGCCAAAACGCCGAAGGACGAATTCGATGTGCATGCGACCTATCTGAGGAAGCTGCGCGACGAGATCAAGAAGCGCTTTCCGGCACTTGAGGTGGAATTGCTGCTAATGGGGTTGGACGGCAAGGTGGAAACCGTCAGCTAAAGCAGATCGCCTTCAATCGGAGCCGTTTAACGGCTCTGATTGAAGGCGTGAATCCGCTCTACAGATATGTTTTAGCGAGCGATTCACTTTCAACCCCGAACCCCCTGAGTGACACGGGGTTGAATGATCGTGCGCGAGGGTTCATACTTTGCCCCATGCCCAAAACCGGCCCTTTCAACCGCTTTGCCTTCGTCGCAGCCGACACCGACATCGCCAGACAGGCGCAAAAGCGCCTGACCGAGCGTTATGGCGATGCGCCGCTTGATCAGGCCCAGGTCATCGTGGCCCTGGGCGGCGATGGATTCATGCTGGAAACCCTGCACCGCCATCTTCCCCTGAAACTGCCCATCTACGGCATGAATTGCGGCAGTGTCGGCTTTCTGATGAACGCCTTTCACGAAGACGGATTTCTGGAGCGTCTGGCCTCGGTCGAGGAAGTCGTGCTGCACCCTTTGCTGATGACGGCGCGCACCGTTTCAGGAGAAATCCACGAGGCCCTGGCCATCAACGAGGTCTCGCTGCTGAGGCAGACCCGACAGGCTGCCAAGATTCGCATTCAGGTCGATGGCGTCGAACGCATGGGCGAATTGATCTGCGATGGCATTCTGATCGCAACGCCCGCAGGCAGCACGGCCTATAATCTGTCGGCGCACGGCCCCATCATTCCCATGGAAACCCAGCTTCTGGCGCTTACGCCGATCAGCGCCTTTCGGCCAAGGCGCTGGCGCGGGGCCCTTTTGCGCCATAAGGCGCTGGTCCGTTTCCAGGTTCTCGATGGTGCCAAGCGCCCGGTCAGCGCGGTGGCCGATTTCACAGAAGTGCGCGATGTCGTGCAGGTGGATGTGCGCGAAAGCGCCGATATCGAGCTGCGCCTTTTGTTCGATCCCGAACATGGCCTGGAAGAGCGCATCCTGACCGAGCAATTCGTCTCGTGACGTTCGACGGCGCGAAACTATCCCGCTGGGCGCTGACGCTGGCCCTGGCGGGGCTGGGCGGCTGGGCCTTCTACCTGATCAGCTTTCCCTTGCCCTGGATGATGGGGGCCATGGCCGCCACCACGGGGGCGGCCTTGCTGAAATTGCCGATGACCGTGCCGCAGAAATTGCGCGATTCGGTCATGATCATCCTGGGTCTCATGCTGGGCACCGGTTTTTCTCCCGAGGTGCCGGGGCGCCTGCTCGATTGGTGGCCGGGGCTTTTGGCCCTGGTGCTGTATCTGATCGTCGCCGTCACCGTGGGTATGTTCTGGTATTCGCGCAAATTGGGCTGCGACGCGCCCACCGCCTATTATGCCGCCGTTCCCGGAGGCCTTTCCGAAATGGTGGCCTTGGCGATTGCCGAAAAAGGCGACGAGGGCATGGTGTCGATTCTGCACACGCTGCGCATCATGGTGGTGGCGGCCCTGGTGCCTTGGGGCATCCGTCTGGCCCAGGGACTTCCCCTGACAGGAACGCCCGGCGCGGTTCATCTGACCTCGCTGGCCCTGGGCGATTTCGGCTTTCTTCTACTGGGGGCCGGTCTGGGTGTTGTGGCGGGAAGGCTTCTCAGGCTGCCCGCCTATCTGATGGTGGGGCCGATGTTGGCCAGTGCTTGTCTAAGCATGGCGGGACTGACCCAGGTGCGCCCGCCCATCGAACTGATCGTTCTGGCTCAGGTGGTGTTGGGTGGCGCCGTGGGCTCGCGCCTAGCCTGGATTGATCGGGACGTGGTCAAGCGAGGGCTGGCGGCCTCGCTGGTCCTGGTGGTGCCGATGGTGGCGCTGGCGGCGGCATTGTCCTGGGTGGTCAGCGAACTGGCCGGCTTCGATCATTTCGCCATGCTGCTGGCTCTGATGCCTGGCGGGTTGGGTGAGATGAGCCTGATCGCGCTGGCGCTCAATATCGATGTGCCCTTCGTGGCGACTCATCATATGACGCGCATCGCGCTGGTCATGCTGGTAGCACCTGTCTTGTTTCGCTGGATACAGGGCAGAAGGAAGGGCTAAAACTCTTTACCGCCCTTTTTTGCAGCGTTGTTGGCGACCTTCAGCATCTGTTCGACTTTTTGGCGGGCGGCTCCGTCGCAGGTGCTTTTATTGGCCTGATTGGCGAATTCCTCTTCGACGATGGTGATGGCGGCGGACAGGGCGGTATCTCCTTTCGCCCGCTCTTGAATTCGTTCTTCCAAGGCGTTGGCGAAGCGGTCGAGGGCGCCTGCGCTTTCCGCGCCGAAAAAGCCGCAGCGTCGATTGACCAGCCGTGCCGGCAGCAGGGCCGCCCATAATTTTCCCTCGGCATCTTTATCAACGAATTCTTGGTAGCGCGGACGGATGGCCAGGGCCAGCCCATTGCGCATGGCCTTGGCCGTGGTGGCATCGCAGGGCTTTTGGGCAGCGGCCGCACTTGCCTCGGCCAGCATCGGTTCGAAGGGCAGATTCTGCTTAAGGGCTTCCGTCTTCAACGATGTTTCGATCAATCCGCGCTCGTCCTCGCTTAATCCGTGGCAGGTCGAATCGACCGCCAGGGCCAGGGCCTTGATTTTGAGAGTCGTGGGCACGGACGGTGCTGCGGGTGCAGTTGCAGCGGGTGCGGAAGCGGCTTCCGGTTTGCCCAGCCGGGTCAAGGCTTCTTTGGCCTTGGCGTCTCCGCTCTGGGCGGCCCTTTTGTACCACTGAAGGGCGATATCGGAATTCTTTTGCATGCCAAAACCGGCCTCGGCAAATTCGCCCAGGCGGCGCTGCGCTACCCTTTCCCCCTGCTCGGCCGCCATGCGATAAAGCAGGACGGCTTCGTCAAGGTCCTGAGGCACGCCCTCGCCGGCTTCGGTCATCGCGGCCAGACGGGTGAAAGCGGGAACGAAATTGCCGAGAAGGGATCTGCGAAAGAAGGCGACGGCCTGGGCAAGATCGCGCTCGACGCCGCGTCCCTGTGCATGGACCATGCCCAGGGTGAACATGGCGCCGTGGATGCCCTTGCTTTCGGCTTCTCTCAACAGTTTGATTCCCAGCACGGTGTCGCGTTCGACGCCGCGCCCATCAACCAATCTTCCGCCCTGATCCGCCAGGGCCTTGGCGAATCCTTCCTGGGCAAGTGTGGCCAGGGCCTCGTAGGCGGCTTCCTGGGACATCTTGTTGGCCTGGACGTCGCGCTGAAGGGCCTGGTAACGCCGCTCCTGCTCCTCGGTCCTGGTCAGTTTCGCCCGCCAGCCTTCGCCGGCATCGGCACCGTCCTTGAGATCGGCCAGTCGGCGCAGGGCGGGGATATGTTCCTGCTCTCCCGCCTTGCGATACCAGACGAGCGCCTCTTCCAGATTGGCGGCTGTGCCTTCTCCGCTTTCGTGGATACGTCCCATTTCATATTGGGCCCAGACGAAATCCTGCGAAGCCGCCTTTTGCGTCCAGAAAATCTGCTTGGCCGGATCGCGTTCGACCCCCTTGCCCAGGCGATAGGCGCGCGCCAGCGACAGTTCGGCAATGGGATAGCCCTTGTCCGCCATCTGCTTCAGCCAGTCCAGATCGCTGGTTTCAATCAGCTTCAAAAGCATCAGGACGGGGACCGGGCCGGGCTCGACCGCCTTGGGCGCCGTGGATAGCAGAAGGAGAGGCAGCAGCAAAAAGACGGAAGCAAGCCGCATCAGGCCGTTCTTGAAGGAGGGTAGGGGCATGAACCGTCTGCTTTCCAAAGCGAGGCGAAGGGAGAGGTTTCTAACACAATTCAGGCATTAATATATGTTCACATTGATTTGCAATCTTCACATATCGCATTCAAGACGGGGCAATATGCGGTGGTTAACCTTTGGCGGTTAGGCATATTGATCCCGCACCTTATCGCGACGGCACTTCATTGTTCCGTCGCGGTTTTTTTTGGGCTGACAGCCCTTTGTATGCGGACATCGAATTGCTGCAATGCAAAATTAGCATCATCAAATCTGCAAAGATTTACTGTATGTTGTGGGCAATCGCGCATTTCAGCGATAGGAATGGAGTTACAGGCCCATGTACAAGCAAAATGTCTACTCGACCGGCTGGATGGCCAGCTATACGCCTGCTGACCAGGGTCTGTCCCTGGGGCAACCGGGCGTTGGCGCATTTCTGGCCCAGGCGGCGGTCCGCTTAGCCCTGGGAGTAGCAGGCTGGATGGAAAAGCGCCGGATTCTGGGCGAATTGATGGCCATGGATGACCGCGAACTGGCCGATATTGGCCTAGTGCGTACCGATATCGAGCGTGTGGCCGATGGCCGGTTCGTGACCGAACGCTCGCATCCCAAGGTGGGTTCCCTGCCTCGGGAAAGGGCGGCCTTCCTCCCCCGTCTGGCTGCCTGAGACCGTTTTTCTTCTCTCCTTGCGAACCGTCCGGTTGCCGTGGCCCTTCGGCTGTGGCAAAAACACGCAGCGCTCCGATTCCGGGGCGGCCACGAGTTAACGACAGATTTCTGCGAGGGTTTCAATATGACAAGACGCGTCCGCAAGGCGGTGTTTCCCGTTGGCGGCATGGGCACCCGGTTTCTTCCCGCCACCAAGGCCATGCCCAAGGAGATGCTGCCCGTCGTCGACAAGCCCCTGATTCAATATGCTGTCGAAGAGGCGCAGGCCGCCGGGATCGAACATTTCATCTTCGTCACCGGACGCGGCAAGGTCGCCCTTGAGGACCATTTCGATCATTCCCCCCAGCTTGAGCGTCTGTTGCTTGAGCGGCGCAAGACCAAGGAGATCGAGGCCGTCACCTCCTGGATGCCGAAGTCTGGCCAGGTTTCCTATACCCGCCAGCAAGAGCCGTTGGGCCTTGGCCATGCCGTCTGGTGTGCTCGTGATCTGGTGGGCGAGGAACCGTTTGCCGTGCTTCTGCCCGACGATCTGGTGCGCGCCCGTGTGCCCTGCCTGCGCCAGATGGTCGATGCCTGGGTGGAAACCGGTGGCAGCATGGTGGCGGTCATGGACGTGCCCCGCGAGCATACCAAGCGCTACGGCATTCTGGATGTCGAAAAGGACGACGGGCGCCTGGCCCGCGCCAAGGGGCTGGTCGAAAAGCCCGATCCCGAGGCCGCACCTTCCACTTTGTCCATCATCGGCCGCTATATCCTGCACCCCAAAGTGTTCGACTATCTCGAATTGCAGCAGCGCGGCGCTGGCGGCGAGGTTCAGTTGACCGACGCCATGGCCAAGACCATCGGCCAGATACCCTTTCACGGTCTTCGTTTCGAGGGGCAGCGCTTCGATTGCGGCGACAAGGTGGGCTTCTTGCACGCCAATGTCGTCTTCGGACTCGACCGGCCAGATCTGGCCGACGATTTCCGCGCCGCCCTCAAGTCCATCGATATCTGATTTTGTCTCCTTAAGCGAAGGAACATCGCATGCGCGTAACCATGATCGGCACCGGCTATGTAGGCTTGGTCTCGGGTGCCTGCTTTTCCGAATTCGGCGTCAACGTCACCTGCGTCGACAAGGACGTCACCAAGATCGAGAAGCTGAAGCAGGGCATCATGCCCATCTATGAGCCCGGTCTCGACAAGCTGGTCGAGGACAATGTGAAGGACGGGCGCCTCACCTTCACCACCGAGCTGGGACCGGCGGTCAAGGGGGCCGATGCCGTTTTCATCGCCGTGGGCACGCCGTCTCGGCGCGGCGACGGCCATGCCGATCTGTCCTATGTCTATGCCGCCGCCGAGGAGATCGCCCAGGCGCTGGACGGTTATACGGTGATCGTCGATAAAAGCACGGTGCCGGTGGGCACGGGCCGCGAAGTCGAAACCATCATTCGCAAGACCAACCCCAAGGCCGATTTCGATGTCGTCTCGAATCCGGAATTTCTGCGCGAGGGTTCCGCCATCAATGACTTCATGCGGCCCGACCGCGTGGTGATCGGCACCGAGGCCGAGCGTGCCCGGGAAGTGATGAAAAGGCTGTACCGCCCGCTGCATCTGATCGAGACGCCCATCCTGTTTACGGGCCGCGAGACGGCGGAACTGACCAAATACGCGGCCAACGCCTTCCTGGCCGTCAAGATCACCTTCATCAACGAAATCGCCGATCTGTGCGAGAAGGTGGGAGCCGACGTTCACGAAGTGTCGAAAGGCATCGGGCTCGATGGCCGCATCGGCAAGAAGTTCCTGCATCCCGGCCCGGGCTATGGCGGATCGTGCTTTCCCAAGGACACGCTGGCCTTGGTGCGGACCGCCAAGGATGCCGGAGCGCCCGCCCGCATCGTGGAAACCGTGGTCGACATCAACGACAAGCGCAAGAAGCGCATGGCCGACAAGGTGCTGGAAATCTGCGGCGGTTCTGTTCAGGGCAAGCAGATCGCCATCCTGGGCCTTACCTTCAAGCCCAACACCGACGACATGCGCGACGCGCCGTCGCTGGAAATCGTTCCCGCCCTTCAGAAGGCGGGCGCCTCTTTAAGCGTTTTCGATCCCGAAGGCATGGAGGAGGCCAAGAAGCTGCTCTCCGGCGTGGAATGGTGCGAGAACGTCTATGACACGCTGAAGGGGGCCGATGCGCTGGTGCTGGTGACCGAGTGGAACGAATTCCGCTCGCTTGATCTGCCGCGCGTGAAGTCGCTGATGAAGGCGCCGGTGATGGTGGACCTGCGCAACGTCTACTCGCCTGCCGACATGGTGGCTGCCGGTTTCAGCTATATCGGCGTCGGGCGCCCGGTTCCGAAGAAAGCCTAAGGGGCATGATCAACACCGTCGCCACCAAAGCTTTCGAGGGCCAAAAGCCCGGCACATCGGGCTTAAGAAAGAAGGTCAGGGTCTTCGAACAGGCGCATTACCTGGAGAATTTCGTAGGCTCGGTGTTCGATGTGCTTTTGGAGGAAACGCCCAAGGGCTTTGGCGATCAGACGCTGGTAGTGGGTGGCGACGGGCGCTATCACAACAAGACAGCCATCGCCACGATTCTGAAAATGGCCGCCGCCGCTGGTTTCGGTCGCGTGCTGGTGGGAGCGGGGGGGATTCTGTCCACGCCTGCCGTCTCCTGCGTGATCAGAAAGCATGGGGCTTTCGGAGGGTTCGTTCTCTCGGCCAGCCATAATCCCGGCGGGCCTTCGGAAGACTTCGGCATCAAATACAATAACGGCTCGGGCGCTCCGGCGCCCGAAAAGCTGACCGAGGCCATTTACGCCCGCACCAAATCGATTTCGCAGTATCGCATTCTGGACGCCGGTGTGCCGTCCATCGATGCGCCTTGCGTTTTTGATCTGGGGCCGACCCGGATCGAGGTCATCGATCCGGTGGCCGACTATGCCGAGTTGATGGAACAGTTGTTCGATTTCGAGCGCATCCGCACCTGGATCAGGCAGGGCCATCGCGTCGCCTTTGACGCCATGAGCGCCGTGACCGGCCCCTATGCCGTGGAGATTCTTGAGCGCCGCCTGGGTGCTGCCTCGGGCAGTGTGATGAACGCAATACCGCTCGAGGATTTCGGCGGTCACCATCCCGATCCCAATCTGGTGCATGCCCATGATCTGGTGGTGCGGATGAATGCCGCCGATGCGCCCGATCTGGGGGCGGCTTCCGATGGCGATGGCGATCGCAACATGATTTTGGGGCGTGGCTTCTTCGTCACCCCTTCCGACAGTCTGGCCGTGATCGCCGAGCATGCCACCATGGCGCCGGGCTACGCTGCGGGCTTAAAGGGGGTGGCCCGCTCGATGCCGACCAGCGGGGCGGTAGATCTGGTGGCCAAGACCCTGGGCATTCCCTGCTATGAAACGCCGACCGGCTGGAAATTCTTCGGCAATCTTCTGGATGCGGGCAAGGCAAGCTTGTGCGGCGAGGAAAGCTTCGGCACCGGTTCGGACCATGTGCGGGAAAAGGACGGCTTGTGGGCCGTTCTGATGTGGCTGAACATTCTGGCCGTCTCCAATCAGTCGGTGGCCGATCTGGTGCGGGCGCATTGGAAGCGTTTCGGTCGCACTTTCTATACGCGCCACGACTGGGAAGCCATCCCGACCGAGATTGCAGATTCGCTGATGGCCGATCTGCGCGGGGCTCTTGCCAGCTTGCCGGGCAGGCGGCTGGGGAATCTGGACATTGTTCAGGCCGACGATTTTTCCTATACCGATCCTGTGGATGGCAGCGTCAGCGCCAGGCAGGGCGTTCGCCTGCTCTTCAAAGATGGCGGGCGGGTCGTCTTCCGGCTTTCCGGCACCGGCACCGAGGGGGCTACCTTGCGCGTCTATTTCGAGCGACCGGTGTCCGACCTTGGCAAGCATGGCGCTGATACCCAGGAAACCCTGGCCGATCTGATTGGGGCCGCCGACGAACTGGCGGGTATTCGCAGCCGCGTTGGGCGCGAGACGCCGACGGTGATTACATGACCCTGGCCCATGTCTTTCATCCCACGATCCTGCGCGAATACGATATCCGCGGCATCGTGAACGAAACGCTGCACGCGGCGGATGCCTACGCCATCGGACGCGCCTTTGGAACCATGTGCGCCAAAGCGGGCGGGCGTCATGTTGCCGTGGGCCGCGACGGTCGCTTAAGCTCTCCCGAGATGGCCGATGCGGTGATTCTGGGCTTAAGGGCGGCAAGCATCGATGTCATCGATATCGGCCTGGGGCCGACGCCGATGCTGTATTTTGCCGCCAAGACGCTGAATGCCGATGGCGGAATCATGATCACCGGGTCGCACAATCCGCCCAATCACAACGGCTTTAAGATGGTGATGAAGGGCAAGCCCTTCTTCGGCGCCGACATTCAGGAATTGGGACAAATTGCCAGAAGCGGCGCCTCTGCCAATGGATCGGGCGGGCTTTCCAGGCGCGACCTGGGCAAGGCCTATGCTGATCGCCTGCTGCAAGATTACAACGGCCAGCGCCCCTTGCGCGTCGTTTGGGATTGCGGCAACGGCGCATCGGGCGAGATTGTCAGACAATTGGTGGCCAAGCTTCCTGGTCATCACAAGGTGCTGTTTGCCGAAATCGACGGCAACTTTCCCAATCATCATCCCGATCCCACCGATCCGCATACGCTTGTCGCCCTCAAGGCCGAGGTGGCGGATGAGCGGGCCGATCTGGGTATCGCCTTCGACGGTGACGGTGATCGCATCGGTGTGGTCGATGGTCAGGGCCGCATTCTCTGGGGCGATCAGATTCTGGTTCTGTTGGCCGAGGATGTGCTGAAGATGCGCCCAGGGGCCACCATCATGGCCGACGTCAAGGCCAGCCAGTCGCTCTTCGACGCCATTTCGGCCATGGGCGGCGAGCCCTTGATGTGGAAGACCGGGCATTCGCTGATCAAGACCAAGATGGCCGAAATCGGCTGCCCGCTGGCGGGCGAGATGAGCGGACACATCTTCTTCGCCGACAGCTATTATGGCTATGACGACGCGCTCTATGCCGCCGTGCGCTTTCTTTCCAAGGTGGCGCGCATGGCGGAAAGCCTGGCCGCCTGGTACGACCGCCTGCCCAAGCTGGTCAATACCCCGGAAATCCGCATCGATTGCCCCGACGAGCGCAAATTCGCCGTGATCGAGGAAGTGCGGTCCCGCCTGGCCGATGCCGGGGCTGAAGTGAACGCCACCGACGGGGTGCGGGTGAAGGAAGGGGGGGGCTGGTGGCTGCTTCGGGCCTCCAACACCCAGGCCGTTCTGGTGGCCAGGGCCGAGGCGGCTGACGAGGCCGGTCTTGCAGCCCTGAAGACCCGGCTGACGGAGCAATTGGCAGCCTCGGGCCTGTCTTTTCCCGCCTGATCCAAGCGACTGAAGTCAAACGATCCTGCCTTCCCTGGAGCCCTTGCAGCCCGGCAAAACTACTTATACATCTTGTACACATCATATTATGTAATTGTGATTTTTGTGGACTTCGTATTTTTCGTTGAATAAGCTTTTTTTCAGCACGGAGAGAACGAAGTGCGACAGTGGAATTAAAAAATAATACACGATAATCTTCGTGAAACAGGGGAGACCAAGATGAATCGCCCATTCACTGCAGATGTTTGCTTGTCACGCCGCTCTGTCCTTGAGGGGGGAGCGCGAATCGCTGGCGCCGGTGCTGCCGTCATGGCGCTGGGGTCAATGGTTCTGACGCCAAGCCAAGCCCTGGCCCAGGCCAGCGGCGTTCAGCCCGAGGAAGAATTGTCCCAGACCATGGAGCGTCTGTTCGCCAAGCGTCCGATTAAGGATGCGGGCGACATGATGGACTTCAAGATTCCCGTGATTGCCGAGAACGGCTCGGTCGTCCCCGCCCGGGTCGAGGTTAAAAGTGCGGCGGTGGCCAAGGGGAAATTCGTCAAGGCCATCTATCTGATCGTGGACAAGAACCGCAGGCCGATGACGGCGAAATACACCTTCTCGGCCGATGCCGGAGGGGCCTTGGTCGGAACCAATCTGCGCCTGGGCGCAACCAGCAATGTGCGCGCCGTGGCCGAGATGAGCGACGGCAGCCTGTTTCAGGCAACCCAGGAAGTGCGCGTCACGGTGGGCGGCTGCGGCGGCTGAGTTTAAGCCTCGCCCCGCTCCCTCGCCTCAACTCGTCCGCAAGGAGATTTCATCATGGCCGAAGTCAAGATTCGCCTTCCCAAAACCATCGCCAAGGGCGAACTGGTTTCCGTGCGCGCCCTCGTCACCCATCCCATGGAAGTGGTCGAGCGCGGCAAGGACGGTAAGATCGTCGAGAAAGTCTATAATTTCATCCATACCGTCACCGTCACCTATAACGGCAAGACCATCATGACGGGCGAGATGACGCAGTCCTTAAGCGCCAATCCCTTCATCGAATTTCCGTTGAAGGTCAATGAGCCGGGCAAGCTCACCATCACCTTCGAGGATACCACGGGCGAGAAGCACACCGGCTCGGTCGATGTTGCTTTCTAACTAAGAACAGCCGATCAGGGGAGGTACCTATGCCAATCATGAAATCCTGGCAGACCAAGCTTCTGGCTGCGGGCGCGGTGCTGTTTGTCGCCGCTTGCGCCGCCTATGCGCCTATCGAATGGACGTCGCAGGCCATCAAGGAATCCGCCGCTCCCATCGAGGAGAAGGAAGGCAAGAAACTTCAGGTGCGCTACAACGAAGACCCCTACAAGCCCTTTGCCAATACGAATTGGTCGAAATACCGCACTTACGCCTATAACGAGGTGATCGCTTCGCCGCCGGTGGTCAAGGCCGAGATGCCCAAGGACATCAAGGGCGATCCCGAGAAGGGTAAGAAATTGTTCCAGGATCGCAGCAAGGCGCCCTGCACGGGCTGCCATGTGGTGCGCGACGACATCTGGCCGATGGGCGATGTCGGACCCTCGCTCGTCAAGTTCGGCGAAAAGAAATTCAGCGACGAGCTGGTCTATTCGATGGTCTATGACATGCGCTCGTTCAACAAGGACAGCTATATGCCGCCTTGGGGCACTTCGGGCGCCTTCACGCCCGAAGAGATCGTGCATCTGGTGGCTTATCTGCAAAGCCAGAAGGGTCCGGCGGTCAAGCGCAAGGATCCCAACATCGATCCCGCCACGCGCTATGTCTCCGAAGGCTTCGGTGACAATCTCGATCCTACCAACAATCCGGCCATCGCCATGGCCGAGGCGGCTTCGGCCAAAGTCTGGAAGAAGGCGGGACCCAACGGCAAGACGTGCGAGTCCTGCCATGCCGGCGGGCCCGCCAAGATGGTGGGGGTTGCCACTAAATGGCCCCAGTTCTCGAAAATCTATGGCCGCACCATGTCGATCGAGGATTTTCTGGCGCCGCACAGCAGGGACACCATGGGGGCCAATCTCCTGCCCGCCCAGGGCAACGACAATATCCTGACCACGGTGGCCATCAAGATGGCGTCAAACGGCATGAAGCAGAATATCGACCTGTCCACGCCCGAGATGCAGGCTGCCCTCGAACGCGGAAAGGCCACTTTCTACAACCGCGTCGGTCAGCGAAATCACGCCTGCGCCGATTGCCATCTGGAAGACAGGGGCGGCAACAAGTTCCTGGGTGGGCGCAAACTGCCCAAGGTGGACATGCCGATGAATCTGCACTTCCCCACCTTCCGCACCAACTTCTCGAAGGTGTGGGATATCCGCAAGCGCTTTCAGTGGTGCACGCTTCCCCTGGGTATGAACTTCATCCCAGGTGATTCGATCGAGTATGCGGAACTTGAGCTGTATCTGGCCTCATTCGGCCAGGGCAAGGTTCTGCGCGTGCCCGGCCTGGGTCACTAACTGGCCGATCAATCTCCCCGGCACCATGCGCGCCGGGGAGATTTTCTTACATTGCGGAGGCAGTCATGGATGACGTGACACGGCGCGATTTCCTAGCCCTTGCCGCAGTGGCTGCGGGTGCATCCCTGATCTCGGGGCGCAGCATTGCCGCCGAGATGACGCCAGAGAATCTGACCGATTTCGAGGCAACGGGCAATGTGACGCTGCTGCACATGACGGACAGCCACGCCACGCTGCTGCCAGTTCATTACCGCGAACCCGACAAGCTGTATGGCGTGGGGCCCGAGGCCGGAAAGCCGCCCTATCTTACCGGCGAAGCTCTTTTGAAGCATTACGGATTCAGGACAGGCTCGCTTGAGGCGCATGCCTATTCCCATTTGAGCTTCGCTGAACTGGCGGCCAAACTGGGTCCCATGGGCGGCTATGCCCATGTCGCCTCGCTGGTCAAGCGCGTCAAAGCCGAGCGCCCGGGAAAGGTGCTGCTGATGGATGGCGGCGACACCCTTCAGGGCTCGGCCACATCGCTGTGGACGCAAGGGCGCGACATGATCGACGTCATCAACCAGTTGGGCATCGATGTTTTCGCGCCGCACTGGGAATTCACCTACGGAATCGGAAAGGTGAAAGAGTATTTTGGAGACGCCGAAAAGCAGGGCGTCTTCAAGGGCGATTTCGTGGCCCATAATGTGCGCGACACCCAATGGTTCGAGCCGGTCTTCAAGCCCTATACGGTGCGCGAGGCGGGCGGAGTCAGGATTGGCGTCATCGGACAGGCCTTTCCCTATACGCCGATCTCGCACCCCCTGCGCTTCGTGCCCGATCTGACCTTCGGCATCGAGGACGGCAGAGTGCAAGAGCATGTCGATACGCTTCGCACCAAGGAAAAGGTGGATGTGGTTGTTGTCTTGAGCCACAACGGCTTCTCGGTCGATATGAAGATGGCCAGCCGGGTCAAGGGCATCGACGTCATCCTGGGCGGCCATACGCACGATGCCCTGGCCCAACCCCTGAAGGTGGGCGAAACACTGGTCATCCAGTCGGGAGCGCACGGCAAATGGCTGTCGCGTCTTGATCTTGACGTCAAGGACAAGCGGGTGCGCGGCTTCAGATACAAGCTGATCCCCGTGCTTTCGAATGCGATTGCGCCTGATCCCGCCATGGCCAAGCTGATTGCGGACATCCGCGCTCCCTTCAAGGACAAATTGGCCGAGAAGCTGGCGGTTTCGGAATCGCTTCTCTGGCGGCGTGGCAATTTCAACGGCCCCTTCGACGAGATCATTCTGGACGCCCTGATGAAGCATTACGATGCCGAGGTTGCCTTCTCGCCTGGCTTCCGCTGGGGCATCAGCATCCTGCCCGGTCAGGCAATCACCCTGGAAGACGTGTTCACCCATACTGGCCTGACCTATCCCAACACCTGGTCGCGCCCGCTTCCGGGAACCGAGGTCAAGTCGATCATGGAGGATGTGGCCAACAACCTGTTTCATGCCGATCCCTATGCCCGCCAGGGCGGCGACATGGTGCGCGTGGGCGGCGTTTCCTACGCCATCGATCCCAGAAAGCCCTTCGGCGAGCGCATTTCCGATCTCATGATCGGTGGCAAGCCGATGGATCCCAACCGGCGCTATAAGGCGGCGGGCTGGGCCTCGATGCAGGAGGTCGACGGCCCTCCTTGCCATGATGTCGTGACCTCTTATCTGAGAAGCGCAGGCAAGGTTTCGATCGAAGATCGCAAGCGTGTCCGCCTGATCGGATAGAAAGGCATTCCATGAAACGCCGCACCCTGCTTTCCGGCTTGTCCGGCATTCTGGCGGCCGGCTTGGCGCCGGGGCTCTGGCAGCGCTCGTTCGCCGCCGATCCCGAGAAGAAACGCCGTGTCGTGATCGCAGGCGGCGGCTTTGCCGGAGCCAAAACGGCAGTGGACCTGAAGCGCCTGGTACCCGATGCCGAAATTCTTCTGATCGAGCCCGAGGAGCGTTTCTTCTCGGCACCCTCATCCCTGGATGTCGCCTTCGGTCGCATCCCCATGGCGTCGGCATCGCGCAGCTACGATCTTCTGGCAAGGAAAGGCATCCGCCTGATCAAGGGGCGCGTGTTGGGGGCCGATCCTGTGACGCACAACGTCGAGACCAGCCAGGGATCCTTCGCCTATTCGGCGCTGGTGGCGGCCAGCGGCATCGATCTGGTGCCCGAGGCCATCGAGGGGTTGAAGGGCGAGAACGCCCTGTCCAATCTGTCGCTCTATGATCGCAAGCGCTTGCCCGATCTGGCCAAGGCGATCGCTGACTTTAAGGGCGGCACCATCGTGGTTTCGGCACCTGCGGGGGCGATCAAATGTGCGCCTGCCCCTTACGAATACACGCTGCTGTTGGCCCATCATCTGAAATCGCGGGGGCTCAAGGGCAAGGTGGTGCTGATCGATGACCGGCCCAATCCGCAGCCGCAGTCGGTGGCGTCGGGGTTCAGTGCCGCCATGGAAGCCATGGGTCCCTATATCGATTACCTGTTCCAGGAAACGGTGGCCAGGGTCGATGTGAAGAAGCGCGAGGTCGAAACCGGCATGGGCGACAAGATCGCCTATGATCTATTGACGCTGATTCCTCCCAACCGGGGCAGCGCCCTGGTCAAGACGCTGGGGATTGCGGGGCAGGGCGACAGCTTTGCCGAGGTCGATCCCACCACCATGAAATGTGCCGCGCATGAAGCGGTTTACGCCGTCGGTGATGCCGCCAGAACGCCCTATGGCATCAGCGCCAGTTCTTCAACACAAGGGGCCTTGCTGTGCGCAGCGGCGGTGGCAGACAGTTTTGGTGTGCGCCAGCCTGAAATCACGGCTTCGGCGCCAGCAAGGATTCAAACCGTCTGTTATCCCTTTGCCGGACCCGAACTATCCATGCGCACAGTCTCGCGTTTTCAGGTGCATATGGACAAGGGCGAGATGAAGCTACACTCTGATCCCGATATCGAGGCCAAGGGGACACCGGTAAATCTGGCGGCCCGGCGCAAGTGGGAAGACGACCTTTTGGCATCCATTTTCGGCTGAATGAGGCAACGATGAAGACGGCGATTCTGTTTCTGTCCCTGTTTCTGGCGACATCCTCGGCCCGGGCGGGCGAGTTGGTGATGTTCGAGACCGAGGGCTGCCCCTATTGCGCCGCCTGGAAACGCGACATCGGCCAGCATTACGGCAATTCCGATCTGGCGGCCCTGCTGCCGCTGAAGCGCATCGACATCAAGGCCGAACGCCCCAAAGGCTACGAGCAGATTCTGGATGTGAAGCTGTCGCCCACCTTTGTCGCCATGGCCTGCGGGGCCGAGGCCGTGCGTTTCGAAGGCTACAGCGATTCTGGCATCTTCTGGGACCTGATGGACATGGCAGCCGCCAAGGTGCGCCGCATCGAGAAAGAGAAGAAGTGCTGAAGCTTTCCGGCACTTCGTTATGACATAAAACTGTCACCCCACTTGCACCCATCCATAACCTAGTCTGCTCCCGATAACTTCGGGTTGACCAACGTGCATAAGGTTAAGAAGCGCAGGAAGGGGAAAAAGGCCGCCCATGCTGGGCAGGCCCCCAGGGCGCAATCCGCCTCGCAGATTCTTGTGCCATCCCAGGAAGTTCACAAAAAGAAGCGGCGCAAGCGCACCCATAAGCTGGTCCTGCGCCATCTTCTGCTTGACGATTACGACGATGTGCAGTCGATCATGGACCGGGTCTATGCCCATATGGGCGGGGCCTGGACCCGTGAGCAGATCGCCTCGCAGCTTGAGCGCTTTCCCGAAGGCCAGATATGCATCGAGAACAAGGGGCGCGTGGTGGCGGTGGCGCTTAGCCTGATCGTCCAGTATGCCGACTGGGGCGACAAGCACACCTATGCCGACATCACGGCCAACGGCTATATCACCACGCATAATCCCGATGGCGATACGCTTTATGGCATCGACCTTTTTGTCGATCCCGATTTTCGCGATCTGCGCTTAGGAAGGCGCCTTTACGATGCCCGCAAGGAAATGTGTGAGAATATGAATCTGCGCGCCATCGTGGCCGGTGGGCGCATTCCCGGCTACAAGGCCTATTGCGGCAAGATGACGCCGCGCCAGTATATCGAACTGGTCAAGAACAAGGAGTTGCACGATCCGGTCTTAAGCTTCCAACTGGCCAATGATTTCCATGTCAGGCGCGTCATCACCGACTACGAGCCTCTGGACCGCGAGACCAGGGGCTATGCCACGCTTCTGGAATGGATCAACATCAATTACGACGACAAGCCAGGATTGGTGCAGGTGGGCCAGCCCAAGGAAGTGGTGCGGGTGGGCGCCGTTCAATGGCAGATGCGCCCCGTCGCCTCCTTTGCCGAACTGATGCGTCAGATCGAGTTCTTCGTCGATGCCGTGGCGGGCTACAAGGCCGATTTCATGCTGCTGCCGGAATTCTTCGGGGCGCCTCTGATGGCGCTGGCCAACGATCCCGATCCCGCCCTGGCGGTGCGCCATCTGGCCGAATATGGTGCCAGCATGCGCGAAGAATTGCAGCGCCTTGCCGTCTCCTACAATGTCAACATCATCGCGGGTAGCATGCCCGAATACGAAGACATGGAATTGCGCAACGTGGCCTATCTTATGCGCCGCGATGGCACATCGGATGCCCAGTACAAGCTGCATATCACGCCCGACGAGAAATCCTATTGGGGGGTCAAGGGCGGCGATTTCTTAAAAGTCTTCAACACCGATATCGGGCGCATCGGCATTCTGATCTGTTATGACGTCGAGTTTCCGGAACTGCCCCGCCTGCTGGCCGATCAGGGCATGCAGGTCTTGTTCGTTCCCTACTGGACGGACACCAAGAACGCCTATCTGCGCCTGCGCCACTGCGCCCAGGCCCGGGCCATCGAGAATGAATGCTATGTGGTGATTACCGGCAGTGTGGGCAATCTGCCCAATGTCGAGAATATGGATATCCAATATTCCCAAGCGGCGATTCTAACACCTTCGGACTTTTCCTTCCCCCATGACGGTGTGGCGGCCGAGGCGACGCCCAACACCGAAACGGTGCTGATCGCCGATCTCGATCTCAGTCTGCTTCGTGACTTGCATGTGCGGGGCAGTGTTCGCAATCTGAAGGACCGCCGCCTCGATCTCTACGACCTGTCGCTACAGAAAAGATAGGGCGGATGACGTTGCCTTTCCCCTCCCTGTGTGCTACATTGTAGCCCAGAGAGTGAAGGAGGCGAGAGCCATGACTGCCAATGCCGTTGTCCGCGCCCGAATCGACGAACGCATCAAGGAAGAAGCCAGCACGGTGTTGGCGGCCATGGGCCTGACTGTGTCCGACGCCTTCCGCCTGATGATGATTCGGATCGCCCGCGAAAAGGCCCTGCCGTTCGAGCCCTTGATTCCCAATGCCGAAACCATCGCCGCCATGGAGGCGGCCCGCAGGGGCGAATTGGAACGGGTTGGGAGCATCGATGATCTGCTAGCCGATCTGAATGCGGACGATTGAGCGCACTGGTATCTTCAAGCGCGACTATAAGCGCGAGAAGAAAGGGCGGTTCGCCAAGACGCTGGATGGCGACTTGATGGAAGTCGTGACTCTTCTGGTTTCCGATGCCCCAATCCCTGAACGACATCGCGATCATGCCCTGATCGGCACATGGAAAGACCATCGCGACTGCCATATCCGGCCCGATCTTGTTCTGATTTATCGAAAGCCCAACGACCAGACGCTGGAACTGATCCGCCTGGGATCGCATAGCGAATTGGGGCTGTAGACATTGGGCGGCCTGAACCGCCTGCCAGATAGCAGCAGCTTTCCTAAACCTGCGTTCCGCCCACGGTCATGGCCGAGAGCTTGAGGCTGGGCTGGCCCACGCCCACGGCGACTCCCTGGCCTTCCTTGCCGCAGGTGCCGATGCCGGGGTCGAGCTTCAGATCGTTGCCGATCATGGTGATGCGGGTCAGCGCATCGGGGCCGTTGCCGGTCAGCGTAGCCCCCTTGACCGGAGCCCCCACCTTGCCGTTCTCGACCAGATAGGCTTCCGAGGCCGAGAAGACGAACTTGCCCGAGGTGATATCCACCTGGCCGCCGCCGAAATTAACGGCATAGATGCCGTGCT
The DNA here is from genome assembly GCA_002753155.1 of Alphaproteobacteria bacterium WMHbin7. GTDB lineage: Bacteria > Pseudomonadota > Alphaproteobacteria > Rhodospirillales > WMHbin7 > WMHbin7. The sequence continues at coordinate 75,184 of PDZW01000011.1, read as the reverse complement.
TGATCGAAGCCAGCATTTCCTCAGGCTCGTTGGCACCGGCCAGCATGAAGGTATTGGTCATACGGGGCAGGGGGGGATGGGCATAGCTTTGGCGCCGCCCGTTGCCCGTGGGTTTCTGGCCCATCAGGCGTGCATTCAGCCGGTCAAACAGATAGCCGGTGAGGATGCCGTCCTCGATCAGCACGGTGCGCCCCGAAGGGGTTCCTTCGTCGTCGATGGTGATCGAGCCGCGCAGGTCGGGCAGGGTGCCGTCATCGACCACCGTGACTCCCTTGGCCGCCACCTGTTTGCCCATCAGGCCCGAGAAGGCCGAGGTTTTCTTGCGGTTGAAGTCGCCCTCGAGGCCATGGCCGATGGCTTCGTGCAGCAACACGCCCGGCCAGCCGGGGCCAAGGATCACCTCCATCTCGCCCGCCGGTGCCGGAATGGATTCGAGATTGACCTTGGCTTGGCGGATGGCCTCGTTCACGGCATCCTTCCAGGCAGTGGGGTCGAGCAGGCCGTCGAAGCCCACGCGGCCGCCGAAGCCGTGGCTGCCGGTTTCCATGCGTCCGTTCTGATTCAGCACCACCGAGACATTGAGACGGACCAGGGGCCTGATATCGGCCGATTCCGATCCGTCGGCCCTCAAGATTCGCACGGCCTGCCACGAGCCCAGAATCGAGGCCATGACCTGCATGACGCGCGAATCAGCCGATCGGGCATAGGCGTCGATCTCGCCCAGCAGGGACACCTTGGCATCGAACGGTGCGCTGGCCAGGGGATTGGCCTCGGTATAAAGCTGGCGGTTGGTGCCCGGGGGGGGAGCGGCCAGGATTCCCGAATGGCCGTGGCGCACGGCCCGCACGGCCTCACCGGCGCGGGCAAGGGCCGCCTCGCTGACCTCGCTGGCATGGGCGAAGCCCACGGCTTCATCGGCCACGGCACGCAATCCGAATCCGATGCCGGAATCGAAGCTGGCACTTTTGATGCGCCCGTCATCAAGGGCTATGCTTTCGCTCTGGCGCGATTCCAAGAAGAGTTCGCCGTCGTCGCAGCCCTCCAGGGCTCCGGCCACGAGGCGTTGGGCGGTATGGGGATCAAGCCCCGTGGGGCCGAAGAAAAGTTCGTTGGTGGCGGCCAGATGCGGCATAATACTCTTCTCAAACTAGAGGGCACGTAAGGTAATATAAGCGATGAAGCCAGGAATTGAAGCAGGCGAAATCGGAAGTAAGGGCGATTATCAGCATCGCCTTGTTTTGCATGGCGAGGTGCATGGAGGCCCGCACGAACTGCTGGAAACCCCCTTCGAGGCCCTGCACCTAGCCCTTCTTACCGGCGAATCGGGGGCGGGCGAGGATCAGGTTCATCTGGCCGAACTTTGTCGGCTTCTGGGCGTTGCCGTGCCAGAGATCGAAGGGAATTTCCAGGTTCTCGACCTTCCCGGTTTTCGGCTGCGCTGGGAGCGCCATACCGAATTTTCGACCTGGACCCTGTTTCGCTCAGGAGGCTTCGACCAGCCCTTTACCAGTGACCTGATGGGGCTGCTGCCCGCCGATTGGCGCCAGGCTCTGCCCGGGCAATTGCTGCTGGTTGTGCGTCTGGCCCTGGAAAGTGCTGACCGCGAGCCCGAGGAACTGGACGCCTATTTCAAGCCCTCGCCCCGGGTAGGCAGCCGGGTCATGGGCGGGGCCGCCACCTTGTGGACGGATTTTCGTCTGCACGACGACGGCATGGGGCGTTTTCTGGTTCATGATTGGGGCTTGTCGAAGGGCCAGGCTGGGCGGTTGGTCCAACGCCTGTTCGAGATCGAAACCTACCGCATGATGGCCCTTCTGGCCCTTCCCAAGGCCCGCGACACGGCACCCGAGGCGACAAAGCTGGATCGCGATCTGAAGGCCATCGTGGCCGAACTGGCCTCGCCCCGGGAAAGCGACGACCGCCAGCTTCTGGAAAGGCTGACCGCTCTGGCCGCCGAAAGCGAGCGCCTGGGCAGTGCCACGGCCTACCGCTTCTCGGCGGCTTCCGCTTATTACGCCCTGGTGCGCAGGCGAATCGAAGAATTGATGGAAGAGCGCATCTCGGGCGTTCAGACCCTGGGCGAATTCATGGAACGCCGACTGGCCCCGGCCATGGCCACCTGTACCTCGACCTCTGAGCGCCTGTCCGATCTGTCGGCCCGCGTGGCGCGGGCGGGCGATCTTTTGCGCACCCGGGTCGATATCGCGTTGGAGGAGAAGAATCGCGATCTGCTGCATTCCATGAACCGACGCGCCAAGCTGCAATTGCGCCTGCAGGAAACGGTCGAAGGCCTGTCGATTGCCGCCATCAGCTATTATCTGGTGGGGCTGGTGGGTTATGGCGCCAAGGGCATCAAGGCGGCGGGCATCCCCATCGATCCCGATATGGTGCAGGGCCTCTCGGTGCCGGTGGCGTTGGCCTTGGTGGCGCTCGGCCTGTGGCGCCTCAAGAAGCACCTGCATCAGGATTAGATGTGACGTCTCAGGAGGTTGTCCACTCGGCCCGGCCCAAAGGATTTCAATCTGGCGGGTAATCGCCGCGTTGCCCGATGCCCCGCATCGCATCGCGCCGCGCGCCTGTCGAATTGCCTCGCCAGATTGAAACGCAGGCGACCGTATATGGTCGGAACATGCTCTAGCCGCTATCCCAGCAGGACGTCGCGGAACAGCATCAACAGGCCGGTATCGATCTTGCCGGTCATGTCCTGCATGGCCTTGAGGGCCGCTTCGGGTGTGACGGCGGGACGATAAGGACGCCGGTCGGTCATGGCCGTGAAGATGTCCACGATCATCGCCATGCGGACCAGGGGGTTGATCTCTTCGCTTTTCAGGCCCTTGGGATAGCCCGAACCGTCGAGGCGCTCGTGATGCTGCTCGATGATCATGCGCACCCCTTTGGGGATATCGCTGTCGCGCAAAAGCACCTGCCCGGCCACATCGACATGCAGGCGCAGAAGCTTCCACTCATGCTCGGTCAGCGGGCCTACCTTGTTCAGCACATCGACCGGCACCGCCATTTTTCCTGCGTCATGCATCAACCCGCCTGCCGCCAGAACCAGCCGTTCTTCCTGGGTCAACCCCATGGCGCTTCCGGCCAGAGCCATCAGCGTGGCGGCGCGCATGCTGTGAACGAAGGAATAATTATCGTGATTGCGCAGCGCCTTCAGAATTTCAAGGCAGCACCCGTCGTCGATGGCCGAAACCAGAGGGGCGCAGCACTCTTGAACCTGGGCATAGGGGACGCGTGTGCCGTCGGAAAGGCCTGTCGCCATGCCTGCGAACAGATCCAGCGTGCGGGTAAGCGCCTGGCGCGGCTGCTCGCCCAGCTTGTTCCAGCCCTTCTCGATACTGTCGGTGATAAGGCTTGCAATGGCGTCGACGAGTTGGACGCGCGTGAAGGGCTTGGCCAAAGTTGCTGATGCGCCGCGCTGTTTGGCCATTGGCAGAAAGGTGGAATTCGCCTCGGCGCTGGTGCAGACGATGATCGGGCGCTTGTCCGTGGGAATGCGCAGAATAGCTTCCAGGGTGCTCTGGCTGCTCATGGGCTTGACGTCTTCGTCCAGAATCACCAGAGCAGGCTCTGCTTTACGCATCCAGGTCAGAGCTTCATTGGAATCTTCAAAGGCGACGATGTCGTAAAGGGCGCCCAGAGCATGTTTGATATTGGCGCGGTGGGGCGCACGGGCATCGATCAGGCCGATAACGGACAAGCCGCCAGAACCTGAAACTCCCTCACTTGCCAAAGCTGTCGCCCGCATAAAATTCCCGCCCTCTCACCAGTTTTCAAGAATCAATGAATATTTGGGTCAAGGCAAGGGGGGAAACATATATATGACCTTTTTTGACGCGATGCGCTAAAAGCTTAAAAAGCCACATTATTTCCAGGGCGAATCAAAAACGGCGGGGTTCTACCCGCCGCGTTTGTCAATCTCCAGTTAGGCCCTGAGATGGGCGATGAAGCGTCCGACGTCTTCCCTTAAATGTTCTGATTGGTGCGACAATTCCTTGGCGGCCTCCAATACCTGGGATGCTGCGTTGCCGGCTTCCGTCGAAGCCTGGGTGACGCTCGTGATGTTGGACGATACCTCGTTGGTGCCTGCCGAGGCTTGTTGAACGCTGCGGCTGATTTCCGCCGTGGCGGCTCCTTGTTCTTCCACGGCCGTGGCGATTGCCGAGGCGATTTCGCTGATCTTGCTGATCGTTTTGGTGATGCCATCGATTCCATCGACGGCCTCGTGGGTTGCTCCTTGCACGGCCGATATCTGTGAGGCGATTTCGTCGGTTGCCTTGGCGGTCTGATTGGCCAGGGACTTCACTTCATTGGCGACCACGGCAAAGCCTTTGCCGGCATCTCCGGCCCTGGCCGCCTCGATGGTGGCGTTCAAGGCCAGCAAATTGGTCTGACTGGCGATATCGGTAATCAGATTGACCACTTCGCCGATCTTGCTGACAGCACCTGCCAGGCCCTGAACCATGGTGTTGACGCGGGTTGCCTCGTCGACAGCGCTTGACGAGACCTTGGCCGAATCCTCGACCCGATGCGTGATCTCCTGAATCGAACTGGAGAGTTCCTCGGCAGCAGACGCCACGGTCTGCACATTGGCCGAGGCTTCTTCCGAAGCGGCGGCCACGGCGGCGGCCTGGCGGTGAGTTTGCTCCGCCATGGCCGAAAGCGACTGGGCCGAGGAATGCAACTCGGTGGCCGATCCCGAAACTGCGGAGACGATTCCCATGACGCTCTTTTCGAAATTATCGGCCATATCGTTGAGCAGTTGGCGGTGATCCTCTTCCGCCTTGTGTTTCAAGCGCTCCTGCTCGGCCTGCATCTTCTCGACTTCGATCAGGTTCTGCTTGAAGACTTCGACCGCTCGGGCCATTTCGCCCACCTCGTCTTGATTGGCGGTATGGGGCACAACGACGCTACGCTCGCCCGACTTCAGGCGGTTCATGACGACCGTCATGGCGCTGATCGGCTTTACGATCGAGCGCGCCGCCAGCATGCCGACGGCGGCAATCACCAGGGACAGAACAAGCCCCGCGATCATCATGAAATTGCGCATCTGCGCCACCGGCTCGAACACCTCCTCGGTGTCGATCTCGGCGATGATGGCCCAGGTTGTTCCCAAAAAGCCGAGCGGGCCATAGGCCGACAGCACCGGCGTTCCCCGGTAATCAAGAATTTCCAGAACCCCTTGCTTGTTCTGCAAGGCTTCCTTGACCGTCTGGGTATCGACCTTGGTCTTCAGAATGGTGGTTTCCTTGGTAAAGCGGGAATCGCTGCGCATCAAAAGATCCGGGCCGACGATATAGGTCTCGCCGCTTTTGCCCATGCCAGCCGATACCTGCATCACCTTGTTGATGCGCTCGACCGGCATCTGGAACATCAATGCTCCCATAAAGCTGCCGTCAGGCCCCAGAACAGGGGCGGCGATGAAGGCGGCGGGCACGTCGTTCGATGGCGCATAGGGTTTGAAATCCGTGTATAGCACCGTGCCGTCTTTGGGCGAGGCGGCCAGATCCCTAAACAACTGCGCGATGTTGGTCGCCTTCCAGGGACCGGTCAGGAGATTGGTGGCGAAGTCTTCTTCCTTATAGACGGTATAGACGACATCGCCCGCCTTGTTGATCAGGAAGACATCGTAATAGCCGCGTTCGTCGACCAGCTTGCGCAGCCAGGGATGATGGTCCGCATGGGTCTTGCTCCAGTCCGATCCGTCCTTGGCATCGTCCAGCTTCAGCTTCTCGCCCACTTTGTTGGGATTGTCCTTGATATAGAGTTTTTTCAAGGTTTCGGTGGCGCTGCCCCCCATCTTGGCGAATCCTGCCGTGAATTGTTGCAGCGGCTCGATGATTTCAGTGTTCTTCGAAAGCAGCGATACGTCCTGGCGGATGGATTCGAGATAGGCCCCCAATTCGTTGCGCCTGGCGTCGTTAAGCGCCGACAGCATGTTCTGGGCACCCGCCCTCAGTTCCTCCGCAGATTTTTGATAGGCGATGATGCCGATGACCAGGGCCGCCAGAACCGACAAGCCGACGATCACGGCGGGCAATTTGGTGGCAATACGGAGGGAGGGGACGGACATGGCGGGCCTCCAAATGGTTTATTGTGCTGAAAGGGTTAAAGGGCCGAGGCAATCGACGGCGTTTATGTTTTGAACCTTACGTTCACAATTTGGTCACAGGCCTGAGAAGTCAATGGCAAAAGACGGTACTAAAGTGAGCGCACGAAAAGAATAATGGCAAGAACTCAGTCTAAAACTTTTCATGACAAGGACCTACACATATCTTCGGCGATATTGTTTATCGGATGGAAAAAATCGATGCGTAGTGGAAGGGGGGAAGCTCGATGATCTCATCTTGCCTGAAACCTGACGGCTGAACGTGCTTGGCGGTTTGCTCGGGCGTAAGGCGCAGATCGCTGCGCGGCCCTCTGGGCAGACCCAGAATGGTGGTTTCCTCGCGAGGCCGGGCGTGCCAATTGATGATGACCAAGCGCCCCTGGGGCAAAAGGAGGCGCCGCACGGACCGGCACAGCGGCTCGTATTCAGAAACGCCGTGAAAGGTGTTGGCGATCAGAACGCTATCAACAGGGGGGTGAATCAGCCTGTCCGGTTCTCTGGCGTCGCCCAGATGCCAGCGGGCCTGATTGTATCCTGCCGCCTGGGCTGACTGCTCTGCCTTGCCCAGAAGTTCTTGGTCGCCATCGAGCCCTTCGACAAAGCAGCCCAGGCGTAAAAGAGCCAAGGAAAACAAGCCGTCGCCGCAGCACAGATCGACCACCCTTTGCCCGGCAGCAAAGCCCAACCGGCGCATGACGTTCAGGGGATCGGGCCACAAGGCCTGCCACCAGTCGCCATCGGGCATGCCGGTGGCGGGGAATGGGGCAAAGGTGGGTTCGGACGGGGGCGTGGTCATGGGCCGTATTTATCCCGAATGGGTGTAAAAATATATTCCATGAAGGAAACGTGAAATTTCGTTTGCCTTACTATCGAGAAATTTCATATAACAAATCTCTCAAGCAATATTCTTCCCCGGAGGACAGGCCTCATGGCTGCGGCACCGCTTTATATCCTGCTGTGTTCGGGCGAACACGAAAAAATCCAGATGGCCGCCATGCTGGCCTCGGTGGCGGCGGTATCGGACCGTCCGGTGCGCGTTTTCGTCAGCATGAACGCCATTTTGGCCTTCGAGAAGGGCAAAAGCCCGGCCGAACGCTATCATGGCGGCGAATTTTCGCGTCTGATCATGGAGAACAAGGTCCCGGACGCTATCGAGCTGTTCGGCCAGGGCAAGATGCTGGGCGATTTGACCATGCACGCCTGTTCGATGGTGATGGATCTCAAGAAATGGGAAATGGACCATTTGGTTGATGACCTGTTCGACGGTATGCTGGGCCTGACCAAGTTTCTTGCCGACGCCGAAACCGGCGAATTGTTGACCCTCTAGGAGATTTTTGAGGCATGCAAACGATCGATGCGCGCGGCGCTTTCTGCCCCGGCCCCCTGATGGAACTGATTGCCGCCCTGAAGCTGTCTGCTATCGGCGACCAGATCGAGATTTTGTCCTCGGACAAGGGCTCGGCGGCCGACGTTCCCGAATGGGTGGCCAAGGTCGGCCATAAGATGGTCGGCGTCACCGACAAGGGCGATCACTGGAGCATCATTGTCGAAAAGGCGAAATAGCCTTTGGTAGATTGAATTTTTCGACGCTTGAATGCCGCGACTTCGAAGACGGACAGGCGCCTCACACTGGGAAGATCAAGGGAGGAAGTAGATGGCGAAGAATATCCTGATCGTCGGTGGCGGCCTGGCCGGTACCATCGTGGCCAACGGCCTTTGCCGCCAGTTGGCGCCGCAACTCAGGTCCGGCGAGGTGGTCATCACCATGCTGGGCACCACCGAGACCCATATGTATCAGCCGGGCCTGCTCTATGTGCCTTTCGGGCGCATCCGCGAGCACGAGCTGTTTCGCGACCAGCGCAAGGTTCTCGACCGGCGCGTGATCTTCCATGTCGATCCGGCCAAGCATATCGAGGTCGCGAAGAATCAAGTATCGACCGAAGGCGGGCGCACGCTGAAATACGACTATCTGGTGTTGGCCACCGGCTCGCGCATCATGCCCCAATCCATTCCCGGCATGGCTGAAGGCGCTCACTGGTTCTACGATCTGGAAGGGGCCAGGAAGCTGCGCGACGCGCTTTCCAAGTTCGAGGGCGGCAAGATTATCGTGAATGCCAACGCGCCCCACAAATGCCCGGTGGCGCCCTTGGAAGTCACCTTCATGCTCTACGACTATTTCAAGGGCAAGGGTCTGCTCGACAAGTGCGAGATCACCTACACCTATCCCATCGGACGCCTGCATGCGCTGGAGCCGGTGGCCCTGTGGGCCAAGCCGGAATTCGACCGCCTGGGCATCAAGTACGAAACCTTCTTCAACACCGAGAAGGTCGATCCCGAGGCCAAGACCATCACTTCGGCCGAGGGCGTCACCATGCCCTACGACCTCTTGGTCACCATTCCGCCTCACCAGGGCGCTCAGGTCATCGTAGATTCCGAACTGGGCAAGGGCGGCTGGGTGCCCACCAACACCAAGACCCTGCACCGCGACGGCTCGACCAACGTCTTCGTGGTCGGCGACACCACCAACATCCCCATCTCGAAGGCCGGTTCGACCGCGCATTTCGAGGCCGACGTGCTGATCGACAATCTGGCCTCGCTGCTCACCGAGAACCGCATGGCCCGCGATTACGACGGCAAGGTCTTTTGCTTCATCGAAACCGGCACCAGCACGGGCACCTATGTGTGGTTCAACTACACCACGCCGCCCAATCCCGGCCCGCCGTCGCAGATGGTGCATTGGTTCAAGCTGGCCTACAACCGGCTTTACTGGTTGTCTGCCAAGGGCCTTTTGTAGGCGATGGAGAGCAAGATGAACCAAGTCTCCAATCCCTATGTCGGTGAGATGGCAAGGCTGGTCCAAGCGGCCGGCGAAGCCATGACCGACAGCATGGTCGAGCGGCTTTCCACCACGGGCGCCAACGCGCTTGAGGTGGTGGACCGCTTGAACGAGAACGACACCAAGGAAGCGGTGTTGGCCCTGATCGATGCGCTGACCATGATGCACCGGACAGGGGCACTGGGCACAGTGGTCGAAACCGTGATGCTGCTGCATGCCGCCAGGGCGGCGGCCACCGACAGTATGGTGGATCGCCTGGCCACCTTCGTTGAGCATATGATGACCAATCTGGCGACGGAAGATATGGCGAGCATGGCCCATGAGGCCAAGACCGCCATGGAAGACGCGCTGGAATCCTGCTCGCGCCATCCGGCGCCGAAAAGCCTGTTCGGGCTGATTGGCATGATGAACCAGCCCGAAACGCTTCAGGCCTTCCATTTCCTGATGTCATTTTCGTGCAAGCTGCGCCAGCGCGCCACGGTCTTAAGCAAGCATACCGACTAAGCTGAAGGCTTCTTGCCGTCAGCAAAAAGGCCGGGGAGAAATCCCCGGCCTTTTCTTTTGGCGTGCTATTTTCCGTGACCTGAGGCCCAAGTTTCATCCGGCCTCTTGCCTCAGGGGCATAACAAATAGCCCTTGGCGCCATGTATCCACTCGGATACAATGTATCCATGATCGAAATCTTCGTATCGGATGAATTCGCTGCCTGGTTCGAGGGTCTGAAAGACAGGCAGGCCCGAGCGCGCATTCAGGCCCGGATCGACCGGGCGGGACTGGGAAACCTTGGTGACAGCGCCTCGGTCGGCGACGGGATTTCGGAAATGCGGGTTCACTACGGGCCGGGCTATCGGGTGTATTTCATGCAACAGGGCGGCAGGTTGATCGTTTTGTTGTGCGGCGGCGACAAAGGCAGCCAGTCAAAAGACATCCAAAAGGCCAAGCGGATTGCCAAGGATTGGAAGGACAAGTCATGAGCAAAAAATTCAAACGCTGGGATTCGGCGGAGCATCTGAAAACGCGCGAAGACATGGCGGCCTATCTGGAGGCTTGCCTGGAAGAGGGCGATCCCGAATTGATTACCCATGCCCTGGGTGTGATCGCCAAGGCCAAGGGCATGTCGGAACTGGCCAAGGAAACCGGCCTTGGGCGCGAAAGCCTGTACAAGGCCCTGGCCCCCGGCGCGAAACCCCGCTTCGAGACTGTTTACAAAGTGATCCGCGCCCTGGGAATCCAGCTTCACGCGGCATGACAACAGCGAGGGCGGGGTCAGAGGGCGGGGTCACAGAGGGCGGGGTCAGGTCTTGATTATTTCCTATTTCAAGATGCGTTCGCTCTATGACCTGTGAAAATAGGAAATAATCAAGACCTGACCCCGTTTGCTGCTGACCCCGTTTGCTGACCCCGTTTGTGACCCCGTTTGTGTAGACCCTGTTTGTGTAAGCGGCCCCTTCGCGCTCCGCGCGAAAAATTGATTTCGCCGACATTGTCGGCGTGGCCGCGGCCAAGCACCCGCGAGGGTGCGCAAGGCCGAGGGACTGGTGTTAAGTCTTGCGCTTGATCAGGAAGCGGTAGGTGCCGCCTTCGTCCTTACTTTCGACCAACTCGTTGCCGGTCTGGCGGCAGAAGGCGTCGAAATCCTTCACCGAGCCGGGATCGGTCGCCAGAATTTCCAATGTGTCGCCAACGGCAATGTCCTTCATCGCCTTCTTGGCGCGCAGGATGGGCAGCGGGCAGTTCAGTCCCTTGACGTCAAGCGTGGTGGTCATGAAGAAGGCTCCTCCCTGGGATTTGCTTTTGCAATGAAACAGCCAATAGATTAGATGATGCGAATATATTGCGTCAAGAATGCACTGGGATCAAGGTGAAATTGCATCTCTGCGCCTCCCCTTGTTTCCCGGGGGGGCGATCGTCTACAAAGGGTCCCCAAGCAACCGGCAAAAGCATCGTGACACCCTCCAGAAGCCTGCTCCGCCATCCTTTGCGTCGCCTTGTGCACCATTTCCTGGGGGGCGAGGGGCATCGCGATATCTGGGTCAAGGCAATCGATCTGGCCCTGATCGCCCTGATTGTCCTTAATATCTTCGCGGTGATCCTGGAATCCGTCCCCACCCTGTCCATGGCGCATGGGCCGGTCTTTCATGCCTTCGACCTGTTCTCGGTGGGTGTGTTCACCATCGAGTATGTTCTTCGTGTCTGGACGGCGGTCGAGTTGGACGACGCCCGCTTCAAGCATCCGCTCTGGGGCCGCCTGCGCTATATGGCAACGCCCCTGGCCATCGTCGATCTGTTGGCCGTTTTGCCCTTTTTTCTCGGCATCTTCGTCGAGCTTGATCTGCGCACCCTGCGGGTTCTGCGCCTGTTGCGCATCTTCAAGCTGACCCGCTATTCCTCGGCCATGCATATGCTGGTGGCCGTGCTGCGCCAGGAAGCCCGCGCCGTCGGGGCCATTCTGTTTATCCTGGTCGTGATGATGGTCTTCATGGGCAGCCTAATGTATCTGCTGGAGCATCCGGCGCAGCCGCACACCTATCCCGACATTCCCACCTCGATGTGGTGGGCCATCGTGACCCTGACCACGCTGGGTTATGGCGACGTGACGCCGATCACGCCCTTGGGGCGCATTCTGGGTGGCATCGTTGCCGTGGCCGGTGTCGCCATGGTAGCCCTGCCTTCGGGTATTTTGGCTTCGGGCTTTTCCGAACAATTGCGCGTTCGGCGCGAAGCCTATAGCGCCAAGGCTGTCAAGGCGCTGTCCGACGGCAACCTGACCAAGGCCGAGCGCCATGCGCTGGAAGAAACGCGCGAAAAGCTGGGTATGAGCGAGGAAGAGGCCGCCGCCATTCTGGAGCAACTGGCCCAGGCGCCGCAAAGCATCAATTGTCCGCATTGCGGCGGTGCCTTGAAGGGGTATATTGCCCATGCAAGGCGTCATGGCGAGGCTGGTCCGGCCAGGGACGCCCTTGAACCCCGCATCGAGGGATAACGGCCTTTGAGCGAAACCCTGCCCCGTCATGCCCTGATCACCGGTGCGGCCAAACGCATCGGTCGCGCCATTACCCTGAAGCTGGCGGCACGGGGCTACGATATCACCTTGCATTGCCATCGCTCCCGCCCCGAGGCCGAGGCCCTGGCCCGCGAGATCGAGGCCCTAGGGGTGCGGACCCATGTGGCGCTGTCCGATCTGTCTTGCGAGTCCGATGTCGAAAAGCTGATCCCCGAGGCGCATGCCGCCCTGGGTCCCTTGGGGATTCTCATCAACAACGCCTCGGTCTTCGAGCGCGACGAGGCTTTATCCACCAGCCGCGAGCTGTGGGATATGCATATGGAAACCAATCTGCGCGCCCCCTTCGTGCTGACTCAGTCCTTTGCCCGTCACTTGCCCGAAGGGGCCGAGGGAGCGGTGGTCAATCTGATCGATCAGCGGGTCTGGAACCTGACCCCTCATTTCACCACCTATACGCTTAGCAAGGCGGGGCTGTGGACGCTGACCCGTACGCTGGCTCTGGCCCTGGCGCCTCATATTCGCGTCAATGCCGTGGGGCCGGGCCCAGCGCTGCCCAGCATTCGCCAGAGTGCAGAGGAGTTTGAGCGCCAGTGCCGGGCCATGCCGCTTCAGAGGGGCACCACGCCCGATGAAATTGCCGATGCCGTGTGTTTTCTGATCGATGCCCCTGCGGTGACCGGGCAAATGATAGCACTTGATGGTGGCCAGCATCTGGGTTGGTCGCCGGCACCGCCGCCTTGGCTCAAGGAGTAGCCCATGTCCGCCCATCCCCATTCCAAGGTGCAGCCGCTGCGGATTGCCGATGCCAGGAACTTGGTCCGCCATGTCTTCGTGCGCGATCTGGTGCTGACCTGCAGCATCGGTGTGCATGTCCACGAAGAACGTGCGCCCCAGCGCGTACGGGTCAATCTGGATCTGGCGGTGCGCGAGGAAAGGCTGGAAGACGATCTGGCCCATGTCGTCTGCTACGAAAAGCTGGTGGCGGGGGTGCGCGGGCTGGCCGGTCAGGGCCATGTCAAGCTGGTCGAGACTTTGGCCGAGCGGATCGCCGAACTCTGTCTTGACGATAAGCGGGTCGAGGTCGTGCGCGTACGCATCGAGAAACTTGACGTCTTTGCCGATGCCGCCAGCGTGGGTGTCGAGATCGAGCGCTTTCAAGGCGGGAAATGACCGGAATCTCTAGGCTTTTGCAGGCGGGGGGGAGGGCGATTCGTCCACAATCCCAGGGGAGGTTGGATCATTTCAAACCCTGTCAAGCCGTTTCGGCGCATATGACGATATGTTTGCAATGGACAAATAGTATTTTCCATAGAATCAAAGAGATGGCGTGCCTGCCCAATTTTTCGGCAATCCGGTTCTACCCATGGCTCCCCCTGGGATGCGGGGGTCTTGGGGGGTATTTTCCAACAGACTTATCCACAGCTTCGGTGGAGAACCCGGTAAGCTCCTTTTTTCCCTTACGTTCGCCTCGGTTTTTGAGGTTGTTTCCAGCTTGGTCACAAGATGAACGGGCTTGAGTTTCTTGCAGCGGAGTTGAAGCGGCTGCCCTTGCAGCCGGGCGTTTACCGCATGCTCGATGCCAAGGGCGTGGTTCTGTATGTCGGCAAGGCGAAAAGCCTGAAGAAGCGGGTGGCAGCCTATACCAAGCTGGAGCGCCTGCCCGAGCGCCTGAAGCGCATGGTGGCCCGTACCACGGCTCTGGAAGTGGTGGTGACGCGCACCGAAGCCGAGGCGCTGCTGCTGGAAAGCAATCTGATCAAGGAGTTCCGTCCGCACTTCAATATCCTGCTCAAGGATGACAAGTCTTTCCCCTTCATTCTACTGGCAAGCGATCATTCCTGGCCGCGCCTGATGAAACATCGCGGAGCTAAAAGCCAGAAGGGTGATTATTTTGGCCCCTTCGCTTCCGGCTCGGCCGTAAACCTGACGTTGAACATTCTTCAGCGCGCCTTTCTGCTGCGCACCTGCTCGGATGCCGTGTTTGCCAATCGCTCAAGGCCTTGCCTGCTTTATCAGATCAAGCGCTGTTCAGCGCCCTGTGCGGGGCGGATTTCGCCCGAGGGCTACGCAAGTCTGGTGGCCGAGGCCAGGGCCTTTCTGAGCGGGCAGAGCCATGAGGTGCAGAAAAACCTGGCCAAGCGCATGGATGAGGCCTCCGAGGCGCTGGACTATGAGAAAGCTGCCCTGTTCCGCGACCGCATTCAGGCCCTGGCCCGCATTCAGGCCCGCCAGGATATCAGCCTGCCTGGAATTCCCGATGCCGATATCGTGGCCTTCCATCAGGAGGGCGGGCGCTCTTGCGTTCAGGTCTTCTTCTTTCGGGCCGGACAGAATTTCGGCAATCGGGCTTATTTTCCGGCTCAGGTCGAGGGCGAGGCGGCCAGCGATATTTTAACCGCCTTTCTGGGGCAGTTCTACGCCAGCCGTTTGCCGCCACCCTTGATTCTCTTGTCCGAGTCCATTTCGGAAGCGGCACTGGTGGCCGAGGCGCTTGGTCTCAGAGCGGGTTTCAAGGTGGATTTGGCCGTGCCTCAGCGCGGCGACAAGAAGAAGGCGGTCGAGCATGCCCTGGTCAATGCGAAAGAAGCCTTGCTGCGCCGCTTAAGCGAGAATGCCTTGCAACTGGACCTGTTGGAGAAGCTGTCCGATCTTCTGGAGCTTGAGGCAGCGCCTCAGCGCATCGAGGTCTTCGACAACAGCCATGTCATGGGGACCAGCGCCGTAGGGGCCATGATCGTGGCCGGACCCGAAGGCTTCGTCAAATCGGCCTATCGGCGCTTCAATATCAAAAGCACCGATCTCGCGCCGGGTGATGATTTCGCCATGATGCGCGAAGTGCTGACCCGGCGGTTTCTGCGAGCCCAGAAGGAAGACCCCGAGCGTGACAAGGGGCTGTGGCCCGATCTGGTGTTGATCGATGGCGGTCTGGGCCAGTTGCATGCCGTCCAGTCGGTTCTGGCCGAGGAAGGGATCTCGGATGTCGCCCTGCTGGCCATCGCCAAGGGGCCCGACCGAAATGCCGGGCGCGAGCGATTGTTTCAGCCGGGCCGGGCGGAGCCGATTGAGCTTTCGCCCCAGGACCCCTTGCTCTATTTCCTGCAGCGTTTGCGCGACGAGGCCCATCGTTTCGCCATCGGATCGCACCGGGCCAAGCGGTCGATGGCGATTGGCGCCACCCCCCTGGATGAGGTCGAAGGGATTGGGGCCGGGCGCAAGAAGGCTCTTTTGAACCATTTCGGCTCGGGAAAGGCCGTAACCGAGGCCGCAATTGACGAGTTGATGAAAGTTCCGGGCATCAGCCGCGCCATGGCCAAGAAAATCCATGACCGCTTCCATGGGGAAGGATAAAATGCCCCGCCATGCTGACCAGCCCGCCCAATCTGCTGACCTTGTCGCGCGTTGCCGCCGTTCCTTTGGTGGTGGCGACCTTCTATCTGGATGGGCATTTCTGGCATTGGGTGGCGCTGGGCATTTTCGCCGTGGCTGGAATCACCGATTTCTTTGATGGATGGCTGGCCAGGCGTAACAACCAGATTTCCAGCTTTGGCCGTTTTCTCGATCCCATCGCCGACAAGCTGCTGGTGGCCGCCATCCTTCTGATGCTGGCGGCTTTTCATCGCATGAGCCCGATCACCTTCCTGCCCGCCGTGGTCATTCTGTGCCGGGAAATCCTGGTTTCTGGCCTGCGCGAATTCCTGGCCGAGACCAAGGTGAGTATGCCGGTCAGCCGTTTGGCCAAATGGAAGACGACACTGCAGATGGTGGCGATTGGCGTGCTGATCGTGGGTGATGCCGGGCCGGAAGGGCTGCCCGTGCGCCTGATCGGCGAGCTTGGCCTGTGGCTGGCGGCGGCTTTGACCATGGTTACCGGCTATGATTACTTGGTGGCAGGCTTGCCCCATATCCGCAAGCCCTTGGACAAGCCATGAGGCTTTTTGGCCTGCTGGGCGAGTCCGAGGAAGAGCGGCGAGCTGTGCTTTACCGGCTTGTAGAGGAACTGTCCGGGCGGGGAATAAGGGTGGCGACGCTGCATGAAGCGCCCGACGGTTTCGATCCTGACAGGCCGGGCAAGGATTCATACGAACATCGCAAGGCGGGGGCCTCGGAAGTGCTGCTGATGGCGCCCGAGATGTCGGCCCTCATGCATGAAAATGCCAGTGCTTCTCCATCGCTTTTGGAACTGGCGTCCCTGCTTGAGCCTGCCGATGTGATCCTGATCGACGGTTTTCAAGCAAGCCCGCATCCCAAGGTGCGGGTGGGGAGTGCTGGGGGGCGGTGCGATGCCTCGGTGGTGGCCTCGCTCGATGCCGCCAGCGTGGATATCAAGGCGCTGTCCGATCTGGTTCTGGCTCGTGCTTTGGAGATGGCTTCATGAAGATTCTTTATTTTGCCAGCATTCGCGCCCGTGTCGGCCATGGCGAGGAAGAGATTGCCTTGCCGCCCGATGTCAAGACCGTGGCCGATCTGGTTGGCTGGCTGAAATCGCGAGGCGATACCTATGCCGAGGCCTTGGCTGAGGCGCGCACACTGCGCGCTGCGCTCAATCAGGAGCATGTCTCTTTCGATGCCGCCATCAAGAACAGCGACGAGGTCGCCTTCTTTCCGCCGGTGACGGGGGGCTGAAACGATGGTCGTGCGCGTTCAGGCCGAGGATTTCGACGTTGGCCAAGAATTCGCCCGTTTCACCCAGGGGCGAACCGATCTGGGCGGTGTGGCGCTGTTTGCAGGCTTGGTGCGGGCCGATCAGGGCAGTGTCACGGCGATGACGCTGGAGCATTATCCCGGCATGACCGAACGCCAGTTGGAAGCCATCGAGGCCGAGGCCAGGGCGCGCTGGCCGCTCGACGACGCGCTGATCGTGCATCGGGTGGGGCGATTGCTGCCGGGGGATCGCATCGTGCTGGTCATGACCGCTTCGGCGCATCGCCAGGCATCCCTTGATGCCTGTCATTTTCTGATCGACTGGCTAAAGACCAAAGCGCCCTTCTGGAAGTTCGAGGAAGGATCCTCCGGCGGCAAATGGGTGGACGCCAAGGAAACCGACGACGAGGCTGCAAGCAGGTGGGGGAAATAAACGGCGGATGACGGGATTCGGAGTTCTCATCCTGGGCGGGTACGGTAACTTCGGTGCGCGCATCGCCCGTTTGCTGGCGGCAAACCCGTCACCAAGGCTGGTGATTTCTGGACGAGATGGGACCAAGGCTGAAACATTGGCTAACAGGCTGCGCGGGGAATTTCCCGGTCTGCAAGTTGAGGGGATTTGCCTTGACCTCAATGACAAGAACCTGACTGCGCGTATTGCTGATTTGGGGTGTGATGTAGCGATCCATACAGCGGGTCCTTTCCAGGGTCAGGATTTTGGCGTAGCCGGGGCGTGCATCGATGCCGGTGTCCACTATATCGATCTGGCCGATGGTCGGGCCTTCGTCAATGGATTTGAAATATTGAACGACCGAGCCGTGAAGGCGGAAGTCTTGGCTGTCAGCGGAGCCAGTTCTTTTCCCGGATTATCGATGGCGGTTGTGGACAAGCTTGCCTCAGCGCTGCCCATTCTGGAAGATGTCGACATTGCCCTTGCTATCGCGGGAAAGTATCCGCCCGGCCTTGCTACGACACAGGCGATCCTGGCCTATTGCGGAAAACCCATTCCCGTCTGGAAACATTCCGAATGGTCGATGGAGACAGGTTGGCTTGATTTGACCTGGCGACGCATTCCTGGGCTGGGGTGGCGATTGCTGGGGCTGTGCGATGTTCCCGATCTTGAGCTTTTGCCAAAATTATTTCCTCAGATTAAGGACAGCGTGTTTCGGGTAGCCCTTGAATCCCGGCTGGCCCAATTCGGTTTTGCTGTTATGGCGACGCTAGGGAAATGGGGATGGGTTGGCGACTGGCGTCCCTTGGCCCCTTTGATTGATCGTCTTGCTTATTGGATCCGTCACCTTGGAACCGATGTCAGCGCAATGACCATTTCAGTTGCTGGGGGCGGCGTTCGTCGCAGCTACAATTTGAAGGCGGGATCGGGGCATGGGCCGATGATTCCGTGTTTGCCCTCTGTCGTTCTGGTTCGCAAGCTGATTAGAGGTGAGTTGCGTCTGCGGGGGGCAATGCCGTGCAGAGGTCTTTACACACTTGAAGAGCTTGAATCCGCGTTTGATGGCTTGGATATTTCCCGGACGATCGCGTAGACGACGTTCCTAACGCAAGCTCTCGGCATCATCGATATCGAATAGCCCGCTCACGGATTTTCATCCCCCTCGCGGGGTTTCTCGCCGTCCTTGCGCGTGAGAATGCGGCGGAACGCCTCCATGTCGGCGCGCTCTTTGCGCTCGGCGAAAAAGGCGGCAGTGTTCATCGCCGATAGTTTTTCCGCCACTGCCGTTGCCACGAACTGGTTAAGGCTGACACCCTCTTCCTTGGCAATCTTCTCAACTGCAGCTTTGACAGAGCGCGGCAAGCGCAAGGGATATGTCGAGGTCATTCTCATGGTGTAATTCTCCGTAACGCCTCAGAAGGCTTCAGGACTTCCAGGCCGAATTTTGTGCGAGCAGCCTGAAAGTCTTTGACGTTGAAAGTCACAATCGCCTTGGCGCGGCCATTGACGGCGGCTTCGAGGACCATTTCGTCGCAAGGGTCTCGTAGGCTTGGGCGCCATAGAAAATGGCTTTCCACCGGCTCTGCCAAGGCCACCAAGCCGTCAAGAAATTGCCCGACTTTTTGTTCTGTCAGCCCGGCAGCCAGCCAATGTTCGGGGCGGCTGCAAATCGCTTCGTATTCGATGACGAGCGGAACGCTCATCAGCAAGGTCAGGCGCCCATCCAATGCGGCGAGAAGAAGAGCTGCCGAGGCACCTGACGGGCTCCTCATCGCTGCAACGACGGCATCGGTGTCCATGACACATCGCATGATATATGATGTCATATCATGGGTGATATTACAAGATGAAGTTAATACCCCACCTCGTCGGCTAGGTCGCCGATTTCGGCCGCCAGGTCGGTCAGGTTATGTTCAAGGGCCAGTTTGGCCAGGGCGAAGACGGGGCTAATTTCGGCGCTGGGCATGGTTTCTGCCGCGAAAAGCCGGGCGGCGAAGGCTACCAGTTCAGCCCCGGCCAGCAAGGCCAGGAAAGCGTCCTTGTCCCTGTGCTGGCGCAAGGCGACGGGGATATGGACGCTGACGCCGTTGGGCGGATCGTAATAGATGTTTCCCATGCCGGATATTAACAACAAAAAAAGGGAGCCGAAGCTCCCTTTTTCATCATCGATCCAAGTTAGCTCTTCAGCCAGCATTCACCAGAGCGGAATAGTCTTCCATCAGCGTTTTGCAGACCTGTGCGGGCGTGAAGCGATAGGCGCCGATCTCGCCCACCGGGGTCACTTCGGCCGCCGTTCCGGTCAGGAAGCATTCCTGAGCACTTCCCATTTCTTCCGGCATGATGGCGCGCTCGATCACCTCGAAGCCGCGCTTTCTGGCCAGATCGATCACGGTGCGCCTGGTGATGCCGTCCAGGAAGCAGTCGGGCTTGGGCGTATGAATCTTGCCGTCGATGATGAAGAAGACGTTGGCGCCGGTCGCCTCGGCGATCTGTCCGCGATAATCCAGCATCATCGAATCGTGAAAGCCCTCGTCCTCGGCCTTGTGCTTGGAGAGCGTGCAGATCATGTAAAGCCCCGCCGCCTTGGCTTTGCAGGGAATGGTCTTGGGATCGGGGCGACGCCATTCCGACATCTGCAGGCGAATACCCTTCATCTTGGCTTCAGGCGAGAAGTAGCTGGGCCATTCCCACACCGCGATGGCGACGCGGATTTTGGTGGCCTGGGCGGCAACGCCCATCATCTCGCTGCCGCGCCAGGCGATGGGGCGCACATAGGCGTCCTTCATCTTGTTGTCTGCCAGAACCAGGCGGCAGGCCTCGTCGATTTCTTGAAGTGAGTAGGGAATTTCGAAGCCCAGCATGCGGCCCGAATCGATCAGGCGCTGGCTGTGTTCGGTCAGCTTGAAAATCCGCCCGCCGTAAGCCCGTTCCCCTTCGAAGACAGCCGAGGCATAATGCAGCCCGTGCGACAGAACATGCAGCTTGGCGTCGCGCCAGGGCACCAGCTTGCCGTCCATCCAGATGGTTCCATCGCGGTCGTCGAAAGGAATGATGCTCATGGCAGGGGTTTCCGGTTAGAAAGTTGCGATCAAGACTTGCATCGGGTAACATCCTTAGGGCAAAATGTCAACATGACTGACATAAAACCCCCGCCTCCCCACGCCGGACATTTCCATGAGGGCCAGCTTCGCGAGGCCATCGAGATGCTGTTTTTCGCCTATCGCGACTTTACGTCCGAGCCCGATGCGCTGCTGGCCGGTCAGGGCTTTGGCCGGGCGCACCACCGCGTCATCTATTTCGTGGGCCGCCATCCCGGCATGACGGTCAGCGAGCTTCTGGGAATCTTGAGAATCACCAAGCAAAGCCTGGCCCGTGTGCTGCGCGAACTGGTTGATCAGGGCTTTGTCGCCCAGGCGCCGGGCGAGCGCGACAAGCGACAGCGCCGTCTTTCCCTGACCTCGAAGGGACTGGCGTTTGAGCGTGCGCTGACCGAGCGCCAGTTGACGCGCATCGCCAAGGCCTATGCGGCGGCGGGGCCCCAGGCGGTTGAAGGGTTTAGAAAAACCCTACTGGCTATCACCGATGATCCCAGTCTGGGCCGAAAGGGCATGTCATGACCCCGGATGCGCCGCATGTTCTGGTCATCGACGACGACGAACGGCTGCGCAGTCTGTTGGGTAAGTTTTTGGTGGATCAGGGCTTTGCCGTGGGACTGGCCGCCGATACAAGCGAAGCCCGTTCGCAGATGGCGGCCCTGGCCTTCGATCTTTTGGTGCTGGATCGCATGATGCCGGGCGAGGACGGACTGACATTTGCGCAAAGCATTCGCAGGGCGGGTAATGGCGTTCCCATTCTGATGCTGACGGCGATGGGCGAGGCCGAACATCGCATCGCGGGCCTGGAAGGTGGGGTCGATGATTATCTGTCCAAGCCGTTCGAGCCCAGGGAACTGGTCTTGCGCATTCAAAGCATTCTGAAGCGTGTGCCGCGCGAAGCTGCAAGCTTCGAATCAGTGCGGCTGAAGCTGGGCGCCTTGGTCTATGACGGTGCCCGCGATGCCCTGATGCATCAAGATGATCTGGTTCATCTGACCACGGCCGAGGCAACGCTGATGGCTGCTTTGGCCCGCTCGCCGGGTCAGGTGCTGTCGCGCGAGGAATTGGCGGCCTTGACCGGGGTTGGCGGCAATCTGCGCACGGTCGATGTGCAAGTGACCAGGCTTCGCAAGAAACTGATGGACGATGCCCAGCAACCCCGCTATCTGCAGACCGTGCGCGGGCGCGGTTACATTCTGAAGCCGGATTGAGATATAAATGATCTCTCGCTTCAAGCCCTATCTGAGGCTGACATCGGCGATGAAGCGGATTTTGCCGCGCGGCCTTCTTGGCCGTTCGCTTCTGATCATCGTGCTGCCGCTCGTTCTCGTGCAGTTGGTGGCGACGGTCGTGTTCTACGAGCGACATTGGGGGACGGTGACACGCAGGCTGTCGCAGGATCTGGTGGGCGATGTCGTCACCATCGTCGAATTCCTAAGAGCCTATCCGGGGGCCGACAACCGTTCCTGGATTTTCGATCTGGTCGATGACAGCATGGGCCTATCCATCACCTTCAGCGAAGGCGAAGTGCTTCCCAACATTCCACTCTATTCCGGAAACACGCTGTTCGAAGATGATCTTTTCAGCGTCTTGCAGAGCCAGTTGCAGCGCCCCTTTTCCATTGATGCCTCGCTTGAACGCTGGGTCGAAATTCGCGTGCAGGTGCAAGATGGCGTGCTGCACATCTTTGCGCCCACCAAGCGTCTGGCCAGCTCCACCACCTACATCTTCCTGTTATGGATGCTGGGCACCGCTTTGCTGGTGTCTAGCATTGCCATCGTTTTCATGCGCAATCAGGTCAAGTCTGTCCGCCGCCTGGCTGCCGCCGCCGATGCGTTGGGCAAGGGCCATGACGTTCCCTATCTGAAGCCCGAGGGTGCGGCCGAGGTTCGTCTGGCTGCCATCGCCTTTGCCCGCATGCGTGATCGCATCAAAAGTCTTTTGGGGCACCGTACCGAAATGCTGGCGGGCGTTTCGCACGATCTGAGGACGCCGCTCACCCGCATGAAGCTGCAATTGGCCATGATGGGCGAGGCCGATGGGGTGGCCGATCTGAAAACCGATCTCGACGAGATGGGGCGCATGATCGAAGGCTATCTGGCCTTTGCCAGGGGAGAGGGCGGTGAGGCTCCGGTCAAGGTGGATCTGTCGCGCCTTTTGGAAGAGATCGTCAGCGGATTCAAACGCCAGGGCATCGATATCGATCTGCATATCGAAGGCGACATGGCCTTGATGCTGCGTCCCGATGCGGTGCGCCGCTGTCTGAACAACATCATCGGCAATGCGGTGCGCTATGCCAAGCATGTCTGGGTTCGCGCTGGGTTGCGCGACGATGGTGTCGAACTTCTGGTCGATGACAATGGGCCCGGCATTCCCGCCGAGATGCGTGACGAGGTGTTCAGGCCCTTCTATCGCATCGAAGGCTCGCGCAACAAGCGGACCGGCGGTGTCGGTCTGGGGCTGACCATCGCCCGCGATATCGTGCGCAGCCATGGCGGCGATATCAGGCTTGAGGATAATCCCTCTGGGGGGCTTCGGGTCAGGATCACATTGCCGTTATAGGGCGGGGTCCTTAACTCCGGCCTCGGCAAAGCCTTTGGCGCGCAGAAGGCAGCTATCGCAGGTGCCGCAGGGACTTTCTTCGCCCAGATAGCAGCTCCAGGAAAGATGCAGGGGTGCTTTCAATTTCATCCCAAGCGTAACGATCTCGGCCTTCGACATGGCGATCAACGGAGTCAGGATTTCGATCTCGACCTTGTGCTGGGTGAACATCTTCGAACCCAGATTAAGCATGCTTCTTGCTGCCGCGTAGAAAGAGGGGCGGCAATCGGGATAGCCGGAATAGTCAAGCGCGTTGGCGGCGATGATCACACCGGCCCTGATCGTCGAAGGATCGATGCCCCTGTTTTCGACGGCGCCCAGGACAAGGCTTTCCAAAAAAGCCGCCGCCAGGGTCAGAAAGACGCTGTTGCGCATGGGCACATAAGTGATGGGAATATCGCCTTCCGGCATGGATTCGGGGGCGCGACCCTGGGGCAGGGCGTGAACGGTCGCATCGGTCAGGGCGGAATGTCTGGCCAGCGAGGCGAAGAAGCGCGCATCGGTTTCGTGATAAGGAATGCCCAGATGTTTGGCTGTGGCGCGCGCGGCCACAAGTTCCCGCCGGTGAAGCTGGCCGTAATCGATCGAGAGGGCCGATACGTCCCAACCCTCGGCTTTGGCCCAAGCAGTGGCGGTAACGGAATCCAGGCCGCCCGAAAGCAGCGTCACCGCCAGCTTGGTCATTTCGAGGCGGAGGCGGAATGGCCGGGGTGACGCCTGCGGATCAGCCACAGAACGGCAACGGCACCCATGGTCATCCACAGCTTGCCGACGATCTGCCCGGCCAGGAAATCGATGCTGCCAAAGGCGATCATCAGAAACAACGCGCTGTCGGCCACCAGCCCCGCCAGATTGGACAGCGTTACAGCCAGCATCCAGTTGCGGTTACGCAGGGGCGTATAGACGGCAAAATCGAGAAGTTCGGAAAGCAGGAAGGCGATGCCGCTGGCCAGGGCGAATTTCGGCTCGATCAGATAAGAGAGCAGGGCGCCCGCCAGAATGGCGCCGATGGTCCAGTTGCGTCCCAGTCTGTCTTGAACCAGATCGCGCAAGGTGAAGGCCAGACCCGCGAAATAGACGCCGGCGGGCGCCATCAGGCCAAAGCCGACGGGAACCAGATGGAAGGCTTGAATGGCCCAATTGGCCAGAAAGATGACAGCGATATAGGCGACAAGGACGAGCATGAGCTTTGAACCAAGATGAAGAGGCCAGGAGAATATCTAAGCAGCGGGCCTTTGCAAGGAATTGCTGGAGCAGGTGCCTAACCTTTTGTAGGATAACCGGATTCCTAAAGGGGTGCTTTCGTGACGGATGACTTTCCTGCTGTCTTGCTCGACGAGGCCAAGCTTTGCCAGTGGCAAGACCTGCTTGGTCTGGCCAAACTTCAATCTCTGGTCGGGACCTACCGGGCCAGTTCGGCCCAGAATTTTGCCGATCTTGAGGCGGCGCTGGCGCAAGAGGATGTCGAACGGGTGGGGCGCATGGCCCACAAGATTGCCGGGGCTGCGGTCAATCTGGGATTTGCCGCTCTTTACCGGCAGGGCAAGGCGGCAGAAGCCGCCGCCAGCAAGGGCGATGGGGCGGGGGCATTCAGCCAGGCGTGCGCCATGAGTCACCTTCAAGCCGCTTCGCTGGAGGCCTTGGAGGCGTGGCTGGCAAGGGATATAGAGGAAAAATAGCCCCATCCCCGCTTGCCTTTCTGAAGCAAGGCAGCCAGACTCAGGCTTGCATGACCGATCCCGCCGCCCTTTCCCCGCTTGCCCTGGCTTTTGCCGTGGCCCTGGCCGCTGCCGTTGCCGGTCTGGCTTGGCTTGCGCGCAAAAGGGTCGAGCATGATATCGCCCTGGAAGCTAGCGCCGAGGAGACCTTGCGTCTTCAGGAAATGCTGACCTTCGCCCCCAACGGCTATTACCGCTGGGACGCCAATGGCAGGCAGGTCTGCTCGCGACGCCTGGCCGTCATGCTGGGTTTGAGGGCGGGAACCGACACCCGCTTTGAGGAGCTTGTTCAATATTTCGGCCCTTCCGATCAGGCAGCTCTGCTGGCCGGGGTGCAGGGCCTGAAGCGCGAAGGCGCCGCCTTCACGCTGGAGGCGGCTCTTTTGGAGCCGGCCAGGCGTATCCGCTTTAGCGGCCAGCGCATTTCGGATTCGCAAGATCGCTGGCTGGGCGATGTGCTGTGGGCCGAGGACATCACGCAAAACACGGAAACGCTGGACCGGTTGTCCTCGGAAACCTTCGTTCTTTTGAGCGAGCGAGACCGTCTGCGCGCCGTTCTCAATGCCATGCCGATGCCGGTCTGGCTTCGCGATTCCGAATTGAAACTGGTCTGGTGCAACCGCGCCTATGCCCAGGCGGTGGATGCCATTTCGCCCGCTGCCGCCGTGTCGGCGCAAAACGAACTGCTGCCCGACGGGCCTTCGATGGCCGAAACGGTCAGGTCCGAGAACCGGGCGCTGACCCAGTCGCGCCATCTGGTGGTGGAAGGCAGGCGGCGCCTGTTCGAGATCGCCGAGACGCCGCTTTCGGGTGGGGTGGTTGGCTATGCGCAAGATACGACGCGCCTTGAGGAATCCCACGCTGCCTTGGCTCGGCACATTGCCGCCCATGGCGACGTGCTGGAACGCCTGACTCCCGCCATCGCCATTCACGGGCCGGATACGCGCCTTGCTTTCTTCAACGACGCCTATGTCCATCTCTGGCGCTTGGAGCGTAACTGGCTGGCCCAGGGACCCGCCTATGTCGAGGTGCTGGAGGCCCTGCGCGAGCGCCGCCTGCTGCCCGAGCAGGCCGATTTCCCCGCTTTCAAGGAAGCGGAACTCAAGCGTTTTACCAGCCTGATGGAACCCGCCGAGGATATCGTGCATCTGCCCGACGGCACCACGCTGAGGCGCCTGATCGCTCCCCATCCCCTGGGCGGGTTGCTTTTCACCTACGAAAATGTCACCGACAAGCTGGCGCTTGAGCGTTCCTACAACACCATGATCGCGGTGCATCGCCAAACGCTCGATCATCTGCACGAAGCCGTTGCCGTGTTTGGCGATGACGGGCGCTTGAAACTGTTCAATCAGGCCCTGGTGCGCCTTTGGAATCTCGACAATGCCGTGCTGATGAGCCAGCCGCACGCCAGTTGGCTGTTCGATGTCGAGCGCGCTTTCGTGGATCAGCGCCGTTGGGACAGCCTGCATAAGGGGGTCGAGCGCCTGCTGGCCGAACGTCTGGCCGAGGTGGTCAGGATCGAGCGCATCGATGGCCTCATTCTCGATCAGGCCAGCCTGCCTTTGCCCGATGGCGGGCTTCTGGTCACCTGGTACGACGTGACCGACACGGCCCGTGTACAACTGGCCCTAATCGAGCGCGGCCATGCGCTTGAGGCGGCCAACCGCCTGGGCGCCGAGTTCGTGGCCAGTGTGGCTGCCGAGGTTCGCGCTCCCATCGAGGCCGCCGTGGGGCATGCCGACATTCTGGCCAACGCCTATTACGGCGACCTGAATTCGCGCCAAGCCGAGCATGTGAAGGGCGTTCTGGATTCGGCACGTCTGGCCTATGGGCTGGTCGATGCCATGGTGGAACTGGCGACACTGGAAGCGGGAAAGCTGACGCTTGCCATCGATACCTTGGATATCACAGTTCTTCTTTCGGGCGTCCTGGCGCTGACGCGCGAGGCGGTGAAGGCCAAGGGGCTCATCCTCAATTACGATTGCCCACCCGATATCGGCTGGATGGTGGGCGATGCCAAACGCCTGAAACAGGCCCTCTACAATCTGGTCAGCAATGCCGTGAAATTCACGCCCGAAGGCGGGCAGATCACGCTGGCAGCCAATCGCATGGGAAAAGAGGTGGTGTTCACGGTGGCCGATACCGGATCGGGAATCCCTGAGTCCGAGCAGGCCCTGCTGGAAGGCTCGCTGGATGCGGGCAAGCCTGGAAAATCGGGCGGCATCGGCCTGGTGCTGGTCAAACGCTTCATCGAGTTGCATGGCGGGCGCATCGAAATCGCCTCGGCGCATGGCGAAGGGACCACGGTGATCCTTTATCTGCCGGTGGGGTGAGGGGTTCCTGAGTCTCTTGGGATATGCTAGGATATCCCAGCTGGAGGAGGCCTGAGATGTCGCATGTAACGGTTGGAAGATGGGGCAAGAACCTTGCCTTGCGCGTTCCTCTCGAGATTGCCAAGGCAACGGGGCTTGGCGAAGGCGAGAAGGTCGAGATGGAGGTCAAGGATGGCGACATCCTGATCCGCCGTCCCGCCGCCCATTCGCGAGCGGACGCCATCAAGGCCGCCGAGGAGATCATCGCCGAAAGGGCGAAGAGCAAGTTCCGCATGAGCCGTGCCGAAATACTTGAAATGCTGCACGAAGGTCGCAGGAAGTGAGCCTCGTTCTCGATGCATCGATGGCGTTGGCTTGGCTTCTTGACGATGAGAGTAATGAGGCCAGTCAATCTGTTCTTCGCCTTGTTGCCATCAATGGAGCGGTTGTTCCATCGCTATGGCGGCTAGAGGTGGCCAACGTCCTTCAGCATTCCGTTCGGCGCAAGCGCTGCGACCAGGCGCTTGTTGAACGCGGTCTTCTACGTCTTGAAAGATTTCGTATTTTTGTCGACCCCGAAACAGACGAGCATGCCTGGGGCGAGACAAGACGGCTAGCCATCAAGCATGGCCTGACGATCTATGACGCGGCTTATCTCGAACTGGCGATCCGCAGGGGATTGCCGCTTGCCTCGTGCGATGCCGAGCTGATCGCGGCTGCGAAAAAAGCGGGCGTCGAGGTGGTGCCCTAATTAGCCGAACCGCCGGAAGGTCCGCTAGAGCGGGTTGCCTGAAATCGAAGCCGTTAGATGGCTTCGATTCTGGCGTGAATCCGCTCTACCAATTTGTTTTAGCGAACGATTCACGTTTTAATCCGTGCCACAAAGTGACTCGGATTAAAACGATCGTGCGCTAGATAAAAACCCCCTGATTTCCGCCACCGCCTCGGCCAGGCCGAGGCGACGCGGCACGACGCCATCGGGAAAGGCGCCGAACAGGCGCGACGGCATCATGGGATCCAAGAGCACAAAAACCCCATGATCGCTTTCCTTGCGGATCAGGCGTCCGAAGGCCTGCTTCAGTTTGAAGCGCGTCAGCATGTCGTCGTACTGCTTGCCGCCGAAAGCCGCCCTTCTGGCGCGATGCACGATATCAGGCCGGGGCCAGGGCACACGGTCAAAGACCAGCAGGCGGAGCGCTCGGCCCGGCACGTCCACGCCGTCACGCATGGCGTCGGTGCCCAGCAGACAGGCGTCTTCCTCGGACCTAAACAGATCGACCAGGGTGGCGTTGTCCAGCCCATCGACATGCTGCGACAACAAGGGCAGGCCCGCTTCGTCGAGCGGCTTGATGATGCGCCCCTGCACCCCCTTCAAGCGCACAATCGCCGTGAACAGACCAAGGGCTCCGCCGCCCGCCGCGATGAACAGTTCGCGGTAGGCGGCGGCCACCTGATCCAGGTCGTCTTTTCTGACGTCGGTCACGATCAGAACGCGGGCCTGATCGGCATAGCGGTAGGGCGAGGGGTGGGCGGCGCGAAGGGCGGGCAGGGGCAGATGAACCGTTCCAGTGCGCCGTTCGGCGGCCAGCCAGTCGGTATCGGCATCCTGGGTGGTATCGGTCAGGGTGGCCGAGGTGATCAACACGCCATGGGCGGGCATCATCACCTGTTCGGCAAAGGGCCTGGTGGGATCGACATAGGCGCGGTTGAGCCCCACATCGATTTCGCGCCCGTCGATCTGTTCGATCGTCATCCAATCGATGGTTTCGCCGCTGCCAGATTTCTCCATCTCGGCCAGCATGCGCCCCCAGGCGATCAGCGGCACCAGGGCGCGCCGCTCGATGGAGCGGATCAGGCTTTCGATCCGCTGGCGCGTGGCGACATCCAGATCCTTGGCCTCGTCGGCCAGTTTGCGCGCAAGGCGCTTGGCCAGCAGGGACAGGGGCTTTGCCATGCGCTCAAGTGCCACCCCCAGCGTGGCCGCCGCAGGGGCAAGCCCCTCGATCAGGGGAAGCGAGTCGCATTCCAGCGTATAGGAATGCTTGTCCGCCCTGGCCAGCACCTGCTGGCGCACCAGATCGAGGAAGCGTTCGCCCGCCCCATAGGGGGCCCGATCCTTCAGGCGCTTGGCCCATCCGGCTCCGGGCAGATGCTGTGCCGCTTGAAGGGACGCCTGAAGCGCATCCGAGGCTTCCTGATCGGCAGCCACCAGTTCCTCGACCCGTTTCTTCAAGCCCCTGGCCCGAGAGCGCGATCCTTCCTCGGCACCCAGCAGCCAGCGGCGCAACTCATGGGTTTCCAGGCCCGAAAGATGCGCCGAGAAGGCGCCGTCGGCGGCATCGAACAGATGATGGCCTTCGTCGAAGATCAGGCGTTGCACGGCGCCGTCGTCGCCGATGGCGCCCAGCGAAGATTGAATCATCACCAGCGCGTGATTGGCGATCACGATGCGTGCCCGCCGGGCCTTGCGGATCGAGCGTTCGACGAAGCAGCGCGTGATGTGCGAGCAAGACGAGAAGATGCATTCGCCGCGGCGGTCGGCCAGGCCCAGCGTGCGGTTGCGCCCCACCAGATCGGCCAGCCAGCCTGGAAAATCGCCGCCCACCAGATCGCCATCGCGTGAGGCCAGACACCAGCGCGCCATCAAACCCAGCGCCACCGCGTCGTCGGGGCGGGAAGGCAGACCCTGCACCGCCTCTTCCAGATTCAAAAGGCACAGATAGTTTTCGCGGCCCTTGCGCAGCACGACGCGCCGCGCCTTTTCGTCGGGATCGGGATACAGCCGGTCGAGTTCGCCATCGATCTGGCGTTGCAGATGGCGCGTATAGGTGCTGATCCAGACCGTGCCCTCGTTGATCTCGGCCCACAGGCTGGCAGGTGCGACATAGCCCAGCGTCTTGCCTGTACCCGTACCCGCCTCGGCCAGTACGGCATTGGGTGCGTCTTGCATCTTGCGGGGCTGAAAGGCAAAGCAGGCGGCCGAGGCATAGTCGGCCTGTTGCGGGCGGTCTTCAGCCCCCGTTCCCAGCAATGTCGCCAGACGGCTTCGTGCGGCACTGGCTTCGACAGGTGCCGAGCCTGGCGGTGGCGGCGGCGCGTGGTCGCTCCATTCGGGCAAGCGTTCCCACAGCTTCAATCCGGCCAGCGTGTTGGAGCGGTGCGGCAACTCTCCCTCATGGCCCAGGGCCGCCAGGACCGATGGCCCCCAGGCCCAGCCGCCCTTGCTCATGGCGATGGCGCATCCCAAAGCAACGGAACGCATCCTGGGGCTTAAGCCGGTCAGCTCCGAAAGCAGGCGGGTGGCGATTTCGGGCAGGGCCAGGGCGGCATCCAGCCGGTCCTTGGGTTTGGCAAGGCCCAGGAGGGCACATAGGCCGTCGGGACTGGGCAGGCAGGATTGGGCCGGGCGGACAAAGGCGAACAACTCCAACAGATCGTGAGCGACGAAACTGTCGATCTTCAGCTTGGCGGCAACGCTTAAGCGATGCACCACGATGGGCCGGGCGGTTTTGGCAATGCGCCCGGCTTCCAGGATATCCAGCGTTTCCAGTGTGCCATCGGGAAAGGCGGCAGCCACTGTTCCGGCCCCGGCCACCAGGGCGGGAACATCGGGCAGCGACAAGGGGGGCTGCATGGTCATGCTTTTCTGGCAAGACCCAGGAAGATGAATTTCGCCGCCGAGCCCGCCGTGCGTTCATGACGGATCACAAACCCTTCGGGCGGCGTGAATTCTTCCTTGATCGCCATCTCGGCCACCACCAGGGAATCTTGTTTCAGCCAGCCCTGACGCTTGAGCGAGGTCAGAGCTAGGGGAATCAAGCCCTCGCCATAGGGCGGATCAAGAAAGGCGATATCGACCGGCTGGGCGGCGGCGGGCGCCCTGGTGGCATCCACGGTGAGGACCCGCACATGTTCGGCCACACCCAGGCGGCTGGCATTGTTCTCGATGGTCTTTGCGGCCCCCCGCCAGTTTTCCATGAAGGTGATGAAGGCGGCACCCCGGGAAAGCGCTTCAAAGCCCAACGTGCCTGCACCTGCGAAGGCATCAAGGACTCGGGCCTTTTCCAAGGCGGGAGCTTCGAAGGTGCCGTGGATCAGCAGATTGAACAGGGTTTCGCGGGCGCGCTCGGCGGTGGGGCGCGTCAGGCGTCCCTGCGGGGCCAAAAGCAGGCGTCCCTTCAACTCACCTGCGATGATGCGCACGTTTGTCCTCCTTGAGGGCGCCCACCTGCTCCTTCAGAACCTTGCCCGATACCTCTTCCACTTCGCCGCGTTCCAACTGTCCTAATTGGAAGGGGCCGTAGGCGATGCGAATGAGCCGCGAGGTTTCCATGCCGAGATGGGCCATGACGCGCCGGATCTCGCGGTTCTTGCCTTCGCGCAGGGCCAGGGTCAGCCAGGAATTGGCCCCTTGCGTGCGTTCGACCGCTGCACTGATCGGACCATAGGCGATGCCGTCGACGGTGACGCCCTTTTCCAGCGACTTCAGCGCCTCGACACTGGGCACACCATGCACCCGCACCCGGTAGCGGCGCGTCCAGCCGGTCGAGGGAAGTTCCAGTTTGCGGGCCAACTCGCCGTCATTGGTGAGAAGCAGAAGGCCCTCGCTGGTCAGATCGAGGCGTCCCACGGAAATCAGGCGCGGCAGTCCCGGCGGCAGATGATCGAAGACGGTGGCTCTGCCCTCGGGGTCCTTGTGCGTGGTCACGAGGCCTGGCGGCTTGTGATAGCGCCACAGCCTTGCAGGCTCGGCAGCCTTCAAGGGCTTGCCATCCACGATGATGGCATCGCTTTCAGTGACGTTGAGAGCAGGCGAGGCGATTTTCGCGCCATTGACCGAAACGCGACCCTGGGTGATCCAGCTCTCGGCCTCGCGGCGGGAACAAAGCCCTGCGCGAGCCATACGCTTGGCGATGCGCTCTGCATTCTCAGTCACGGCAGGCCTCAATGAAAGATTGGAACAAACGGTCATCGGCGGGACTGATGGCATATTCCGGATGCCATTGCACACCGATCAGGAAAGGATGGCCCGGGGCTTCGAACCCCTCGATCACGCCATCGGGTGCGGTGGCGTTGACTGTCAGCCCCTCGCCCAATTTTTTGACCGCCTGATGATGGGCGCTGTTGACCGGAATGCTTGTGGTTTGGCAAATAGCGGCCAGCTTTGATCCAGGCGTGAGGACGACATCATGGCCGGGCTCGGTGCGCGGATTGGGCTGCTCGTGCGCAAGCGCCAGACTGACCTCGTCGGGAATGTGCTGGATCAGCGTACCGCCCAGGGCCACGTTCAACAACTGCTGGCCGCCGCAGATGCCCAGGATGGGCATCGAGCGCTTCAAGGCTCCCTGTACGATGGCCAACTCGAACTGGGTGCGCTTGGTCTTCAGCTTGACGGTGGCGTGGCGCTCGGTGGCACCGAACAGGGCCGGATCGACATCGAAGGCGCCGCCGGTGACGACCAGCCCCTTGATGCTGTCCAGATAGGATTCGGCCAGGTCCGGTTCGTGGGGCAGCAACAGCGGTGCGCCGCCCGCCCGGGTGACGGCCTCGCAATAATTCTGGCGCAGCGCATACCAGGGCAGCTTGGAATAGCCGCCGGGTTCCTCGCTGTCCAAGGTGATGCCGATCAAGGGAGGATGCTTCATAGGGGGGTGAGTAACGTGGACGGCTTGACCTGTCCAGCCCAGGGGGGCAAGGTCACCGGCATGGATCGAAATATTTACATGGCAACAGCCCTTGACGAAGCCAGAGCGGCGGCCCTTAGCAGCGAAGTGCCGGTGGGCGCTGTGGTGGTGGATGGACAGGGCCAGGTGATCGGCCTGGGGCGCAACCGCAACCGCGAACGTCTGGACCCCACGGCCCATGCCGAGATCGAGGCGATTCGCGCCGCCTGCAAGACCCTGGGCCAGGCCCGCCTGGATGGCTGCGATCTGTACGTCACCTTGGAGCCCTGCCCGATGTGCGCTCAGGCGATTGCTTTCGCCCATATCCGAAAGCTGGTCTTCGCGGCCTATGATCCCAAGGGGGGCGGGGTCGAGCATGGGCCGCGCATCTTCGACCAGCCGACCTGCCATCACCATCTTGAAGTGGTGGGCGGGGTGGCCGAAACCGAGGCCCAGGAGATACTGAAGAGCTTTTTTCAAGCAAGGCGGGATTGATCCAAGGGCGCGATCAAGGTATCTGAGAGAATAATTAGGAAACGGGGGATGGAATGCGTTTAATCAATTTGGTTGCCTGCGCGCTGATTCTGGCGGCAACGCCAGCATGGGCCGAATCAAAGAAGGATTTGGCCTCTATGACGCCGCAAATCGATTTCAATCCGCTGAATCTGCTGGTAAAGGGGCTGGAGCGCAACGAACATCGCCTTTATACCCTGCATGTGGAAACGGCGGATCGCGACTCGCTGCCCATCGCCTGCAAGTCGGTGCCCAAGATCGTCGATACGGTGATCAATGATTTCAGGTCCAATCCGCCCCAGGTGACAAAGCGCAACAAGCTGGACATGGTCGCCCTGGATATGCGCGTAAAGGAGCTGATCACCCGTCACATGGACCCCAAGCTGATCAAGCGGGTCTGGGTGGAAGAGGGCGGCAGCGCTGGTACCGGCGGCGTCATCGACCGGCTGCCCAATTCCTGCAGATAATCCGAAGGAAGGTTTCAGCCTTTGAGCGACTTCTACGCCAGCTACGGACGCTTCAAGCAGTATGCGACGCCCTCGCTGTCGGCCAAGATCATGCGCCGGATGGACCTGGAAATCTGGGAACCCGCGGGTTGCGAGGCGGGACAACGCTTTCTCGAACTGGGCTGCGGCACCGGCCAGGTCATGGCCTATCTGGTCGCCAAAGGTGTGAAGGGTCTGGTGGGGGCCGATCACGATCACGAGCTGGCCAAGGTCATTCCCGAGGCCGCCCGGCCCTATTTCCACCAGGGCGATATCCGCGACATTCTGGCTGACGAACAACTGGGGCTTTTCGACCGGGTGCTGCTGCTCGATGTGCTGGAACATTTCACGGCCCATGACGGGCGCGAGCTTCTGGAAGCCATTCGTCGCCATATGGCGCCCGGCGCCAAGCTGCTGCTGAAGGTGCCTAATGCCGCCTCGCCCTGGGGCATTCAATATCAGCATGGCGATCTGACGCATCTGACCGCCTACACGCCTTTAAGCCTGCGCCAGATGGCCGAGGCCTCGGGCTTCGAGCTTGAGCGTTTCTATGCGCCCTTGGGCGGCTCGCCGCGCCGTCGCATTACCGAGGCGCTGCTCAATCGTTTTCTGGCCTGGGCGCTGACCTCGCCCCCCGATCTGTTCAGCGCCAACATGTATGGCATTCTGAAAGCGCGCTGATTTTGTTTTACCAGACCTTGTCGGGGACAAGGGCGCTGCCCTTGCGCAGGAAAACCGCGTCGGCCTGATAGAGAACGCCCATTTTTCCGCGCTGCAAAATCATGCCCAGCATCTGAAGAGCCTGCGGCTGGCCGGGGGCTGCCTTCAGAATGGCCTTCAGGGTCTTGGTGGCTTCATCGAAATGGCCGCGCTCGGCCTCACGCTTGGCGCGTGCTAGGGCCTGATCCAGGGAAAGGGTGCCGCTCACGCTTTTTCTTCCCTGGCCACGGCGCGCCAGCCGATATCGCGACGGCAGAATCCTTCGGGCCAATTAAGGCGCCCCACGGCCTGATAGGCCCTGGATTGCGCCTGTTTGACCGTGGCGCCGGTGGCGGTGACACCAAGAACCCGTCCGCCATTGGCCAGAATCTGCCCATCCAGGGCCTTGGTTCCGGCGTGGAAGACCGTGACACCTTCGACAGTGCCCGCCTCTTGCAACCCCTCGATCACCGTCCCTTTTTTATAACTTCCGGGATAGCCCTGGGCCGCCATCACCACCACCAGGGCGGTGTCTGGCTTCCAGGAAATTTTCGCCTGATCGAGGCGCCCTTCTGCCGCGGCGAGAAGAATCTCCAACAGATCGCCTTCAAGGCGGCTCATCAGCACCTGACATTCCGGATCGCCAAAGCGCACATTGAATTCGATCAGTTTGGGTCCGTCCTTGCCGATCATAAGCCCTGCGAACAAAACGCCCGTGAAGGGGCAGCCCTGCTCTGCCATGCCCTTCACGGCGGGGGAGACGATGCGCGCCATGATCTCGGCTTCCAGCGCGGGTGTCACCACCGGGGCCGGGGAATAGGCCCCCATGCCGCCGGTATTGGGGCCGGTATCGCCATCGCCCACCGCCTTGTGGTCCTGGGCGGCGGCGAAGGGCACGGCCCGATGGCCGTCGCACAGGGCAAAGAAGCTGGCTTCCTCGCCCATAAGGAACTCCTCAATGACGATTTCGTCACCGGCAGCACCGAATTCGCGCTTCACCATCATCAGATCGACGGCATCCAGCGCCTCTTCAAGGCTTGGGCAGAGAATGACACCCTTGCCCGCCGCCAGCCCGCTGGCCTTGACCACGATGGGGGCACCCTTCTCGCGAATGAAGGCCTTGGCCTTTTCGGCGTCTGTGAAGCGGCCATACCAGGCGGTGGGAATGCCTGCCTTAGCCGCCAGATCCTTCATGAAGGCCTTCGAGCCCTCCAATTGCGCGGCCCCCGCTCGGGGGCCGAAGACCTTGATTCCCGACTCGATCAATCGGTCGGCCAAGCCCAGAGTCAGGGGGGCCTCGGGACCCACGATCACGAAATCGATGGCGTTGGTCTTGGCGAAGCCCACCAGCCCTTCCACATCCTCAGCGGCCAGGGGCAGACATTCGGCCAGGTCAGCAATTCCGGCATTGCCGGGGGCGACGTAGAGCTTGGACAGACGGGGCGATTGCGCCAATTTCCAGGCTAAAGCATGTTCGCGCCCCCCGGAACCAACCAAAAGAACCTTCATTTTCCGCATCCCCCTCTAAGGCTGGGTCTTGTATCATAGCCCGTCATGAACGACCAGAGAACCAATCTACCTGAATTGTCGGTATCCGAAATCTCCTCCCTGCTCAAGCGCACGGTTGAGGACGCCTTTTCGTTGGTGCGGGTGCGGGGCGAGATATCGGGATTCAAGCGTCACTCCTCGGGCCATCTGTATTTCGCGCTGAAAGATGCCGAGGCGGTGCTGGACGCCGTGTGCTGGAAAGGCCAGGCGGCCAGGCTGGGGGTAAAGCCGGAAGACGGGCTTGAGGTGGTGTGTCTGGGCCGGTTGACCACCTATGCCGGGCGTTCGAAATACCAGATGGTCGTCGAATCGATGGAGCTGTCGGGTGAAGGTGCTTTGCTCAAGCTTCTGGAAGAGCGCAAGAAGAAGCTGGCCGCCGAGGGCTTGTTTGCTTCCGAGCGCAAGCGCCCCCTTCCCTATCTGCCCCGCGTGATCGGCGTTGTTACCTCGCCCACCGGAGCCGTCATCCGCGACATCCTGCATCGACTGAACGACCGCTTTCCCTGCCATGTGCTGGTCTGGCCGGTGGCGGTGCAGGGCGAAGCAGCGGCAGCCCAGGTGGCGGCGGCCATCCGTGGCTTCAACGCTTTTCCGCCGGACGGAGCTGTGCCGCGTCCCGATCTGCTGATTGTGGCAAGAGGCGGCGGATCGATCGAAGACCTGTGGGCCTTCAACGAGGAAATCGTTGTGCGGGCAGCGGCCGACTCCGCCATTCCCCTGATTTCGGCGGTGGGGCACGAAACCGACACCACGCTGATCGATTTCGCTTCCGACCGGCGGGCCCCAACACCCAGTGCGGCGGCTGAAATGGCGGTGCCGGTGCGTCTCGATCTGGTGGCCGAGGTCCGGCAGAAATCGGCCCGCCTGACAGCGGCAGGGGCTCGCCTGCTGGAAGAGCGGCGCGTACAACTGGAATGGTTGGGGCGCGGATTGCCGCGGCCTGAACGCCTGATCGAGGACGCTTCGCAAAAGCTGGACGAGCGGGCGGAAAGGCTCTCCAACGCCTTCCCCGCCTATCTCGAACGCCAGCAGGCCTTGCTGGGACGTCTGGGCGCCCAGCTTCGTTCTCCGCGCGAATTGATCGAATTGAAGGCGCATGCGCTAGATCGCCTGAGTCTGGGTCTGGGGCATGGCTGGAAGAGCCATGTCCAGGGCTGGGAAAACGGGTTGGAGCGGGCGGGCGGTCTTTTGGAAACGCTGTCGCACCGCAAGGTTCTGGCCCGAGGCTATGCGTTGGTGCGTGGAGCCGAAGGAGCTTTGATCGGACAGGCGGCCCAGCTTAAGCCGGGCGACAGTCTGTCGATCGAATTCCATGACGGCCATGTGGGAGCCAGGGTCGAAGGGGCAACGCCCGCCAAGCCGCGCAAGAGTCCAAGCGATGGGCGCCAGGGCAGCCTGATATGAGGTTTGCCGGTCGTCTTGCCCTCGGGATGTTTTTTCTTCTCTCGACGCTTCCGGCAAGGGCCGACATGCGTCTTATCGGAACCATCGAGCAGGGGGCGCTGGTGCTGGGTCAGGCCGCTCCCGGCTCACGCATTGCACTCGATGGCGTTCCCGTGATGGTGGGGCCGGATGGCCGCTTTGCCCTGGGCTTTTCTCGCGAGGCCGGACCCAGCGCCGAACTGACCTTGCAGGAGCCGGGCGCCCAGGCAAGGTCTCTGCGTCTGTCCGTAGCCCCTCGAAGCTGGGATATTCAGCGCATCGACGGCCTGCCCGACAAGCAGGTGACGCCCGATGCACCGACACAGGAACGCATCAACCGCGAGAATGCCCTGATCGCCAAGGCGCGCACCCTGTCGGTTCCCAAGGCCCTGTTCGAAAGCGGATTCCAGAGCCCCGCCAATGGTCAGATCAGCGGCGTCTTCGGTAGTCAGCGCATTCTGAACGGCCAGCCGCGCGCACCCCATTCCGGGGTCGATCTGGCCGCACCTACGGGAACCCCGGTCATTGCAGCCGCCGACGGCGTGGTGATGCTGGCCGAGCCCGATCTGTTTTATACCGGCCAGACGCTGCTGATCGATCACGGGCTGGGTGTGAACACGGTTTACGCCCATCTGTCGGCTCTTCAGGTGGCGCCGGGAAGCTATGTCGTCAAGGGCCAGGAGATCGGAAAGGTTGGCGCCACGGGGCGCGTGACCGGGGCGCATCTGCATTGGGGGCTTTCGGTGGGGGCGGTGAAGCTTGATCCGATGACGGCGCTTAAGCTGACGCCGCGTTATTCCGGCATGCAAAAGGAATGACACTTATTTATCGCGGGCAAGGCCCGCGCGCGAGCCTCCTGGCGAGCGGGAGCCAAGCGCCGGAGGCGCGCCCGGCGATTGAGGCTTGCATTCATCGTTCACGATGAATGCAAACTGGCATTGAGTAACACTTCCTTGATGCGGGCCGCCATCTTGCTCCAGGAATAAAGCTGGGCGCGTTGCAGCCCCGCAGCCACCAACGCCTTGCGGGTTTCGGGCAGTTGCACCTCTAATAGCGCCCGCGTCATGCCCTTGACGTCGAGGGGGGCGACATACAGCGCCGCCGGTCCCGCCACCTCGGCCAATGAACCCATCGGCGTGGTGATGACCGGGCAGCCCGAGGCCATGGCCTCCACCACCGGCATGCCGAAGCCCTCGTAAAAGGAGGGAAAGACCAGG
Source organism: Alphaproteobacteria bacterium WMHbin7 (assembly GCA_002753155.1). Taxonomy (GTDB): domain Bacteria; phylum Pseudomonadota; class Alphaproteobacteria; order Rhodospirillales; family WMHbin7; genus WMHbin7. Next base: position 36,861 of record PDZW01000011.1, on the reverse strand, counting down.
GCGGTCGCACCGGCATAGGCCAGGCGCAATTCCTCGTCGCTCATGCGGCCATAGGCGATGGGGGTGCCGGGAACCAGGGACAGGAATTCCTCTTCGATCGGAACGGCGCCGGAATTGACGATGGCGAAGCTGTGTTTGTTGGGCAGATCGTCAAAGCCTTTGAAGAACAGAATACCGTTCTTGTAGCTCTTCCTTTGGCCGACCAGCATGTAATAGGGCCGGTCGATGCCGATCCGGCGCTTGAAGTCACTGATCTCATCCTCGCTGGCGGGTCGGAAGATGGCATTGACGCCGCAATGGGCGACATGGGACGCCCTGGGATCGATAGCGGGAAACAGGCGCTTTAAATCATTGGCGGTGTTTTCGGAAATCGAGACATAGCCCTTGCAATGCGCATAGGCGATGGCCTCGTGCTTTTCCTTCCACATCGGCTCGTCGGTTGCGTTGATGCCGACGACTTCGGGGATCATGTCATAGGCCATGAAGATGCTGGGTGTGCGCAAGGGCGTCGTGCAGAAGGTGGAAACGAACAGGTCGATCCCCTCTTGATCGCAGACCGATTGCAGTAATGCCCGATCCTCTGGAATGCAGTCATAATCATGGCGGGGCAGATCGCGGCGCATCAGATTGGCCACATTGGGGCCTAAGCCCTCGCGGTCCAGAATCAGCAGATGATCGGCGAAACCGTCATCGACCCAGACCCGCAACACTTCCTCCCAGACCCGGGCGATGCCGGTGAGGTAATCCTGGAAGAAAACGGCGTCGATGGCGATACGGGGCTTCTTGGGGCTTCCTGTCCGGGCGGGGGCTTTTTGCGAAGACGGTGTTTGAATTTCGGGGGTGATCGTTTTTGTCTCGCGCCGCCAAGCGGCCCGCCCGATCTTGCGATAGCCCAGCGAGCGCAACTGCTCCATCGCGTTACCTGCCAGAGGGGCGAACAAACTGTCGGGTAGGATGAGCGTGGCGGGGGCGCGATCAGGCGGAATCATGGAAAGATCGGATTCCGAGCCGATCAGAACCGTGTCCTCCGTCTCGCTCTCGAACAGAGCGTCGAGTGACTGCGTGGAGATGCGCTCTTGCACACCCGTTGCGGCGAACAGGTCGCTTTCTACGCAGGAACGAATATCCAGCCTGGGCAGGTCAGCGGCATCGACGGCGTGGGCGGGATCAATGCTGGGGCTCAGCAGCAGCTTGGGGGCGGCTAGGCAGCGGTGCATCTCCTGCACGGTTTCGTAGGCTTCGATGCGCTTGATCAGTTCGATTGGTCCCGGCACGGCAAAGCGATGGCGCGGATCCTTCGAAAGGTCCCAGCCTTCCTGGGGTTTGCCGTTCAACACCAGTTCCAGGAACTGGCGTTGTTTCAGGCTGGGATGGTGATCGGCCAGGAATTTGTCGCGTCCGGCGATACGGATGGCTCTCGCCGTCTCGGGATGGGCCAGATAAAAGCGCGCCTTGTCGATCAGTTCTTCGGGGCTGGCATAGCACAGCAGATGCCGGTCCTCTTCGAACAAGTCGGGCAGGCCCGATTGGGGGGCGAGGCGGTCGGTCAGCAGCAATCCGCCCGCCGCCATTACTTCGCCCACCCGATGATTGATATCGCCATTCAGGCTGACATTGAGGCTGATCGCCGATTGGGCGTAGATGGCCGAGGCGTTTCTTTGCGGCACCGTGGCGGTATGCAGCGGCAGGCTGCAAGCTCTGACGCTATCCAGAACATGGCGCCGATAGGGGTGCCATTTCCCCGTATCGCCGACGAAGGCCAGGGGAAAGGACATCTCGCTGGCCAAAGGCTGGGGGTGGGGATTGACCGAGAGCAGGGGAATCCAATAGCAGGGCGCTTTCAGTCCGGCATGGGCGAAGAAATGCACATGCTGGCGGGCATGATGGCAGATCACCAGATCGAAGGGTTCCGAAAGGGCGTAATCCAGCATCCAGGAGATGGGTCGTTCCAGGTGATGCGTATCGCCCAGGATCAGAACCTTGGTGCCGGCGACGGCCCCCAGATTCCTAGGCGTGTTGCGCCCCAGGGCGTCGGGCTTGATCACCACGATATCGGGGGTGACGTGAAGTTTTTTAGCCACCTCGGCCAGATCATAGTCGCCGGGGGTTATGTTCAGGCAGTCGATGCCGCTGGCGTCAGGACCGGTGGCGCAGTCGGGCCCTGCGAAAACCTCGCTTGGGGCGAACATCTGGCGCGGATAGAAGCCGGGCTGGGATTGGAAGCACAGCAGGGCCAGGGGTTGGGTGCGATCTACCATAGGCGGCGCACACCGAAGGAATCGAACAGGCGTTCGTTACTGATCAGGGGAATGTCCTCGGTCAGGGACTGCGCGATCAGCATGCGGTCAAAGGGATCGCGGTGTGGTCCCGGCAACAGGCCTGCGCGCAGGGCATGCCTGGGCTCAATCGGCAGGGTCGAGAATCCCTGACTGCTTAAATGACCCTCCAGGTCTTCCAATAGAGCTTCTGCCTCAGCCTGTTTGCCCAGCCGATGTTTTGTGGCGATTTCCCAGATGCTGGCGGAGCTGACCAGAACCTCGTTCTGGCTTTCCTCAAGCAGGCGTCTGGCCGGTTTGGACAGCTTCTCGTCGCCTGCGAACCACCACAGCAAGGCATGGGTGTCGAGCAGCAGGCGCATGCGGTTCAGCTTTCCCAGGCGTCCAACTCGGACGCGGGCAGCGGCTCAGAAAAGGAGGCCGGAACCTTCAATCGGCCCTTCAGCGAGCCGAAACGACGCTTGTTCTCGGGAGGCTTCACGGGAACAAGGCGCGCCACCGGCACACGGTCACGGGCGATCACGACCTCTTCGCCTAAGGCGGCTTCCTCGATCAGGCGCGACAAGTGCGTTTTTGCAGCGTGGATGGTGACCTGCTTCATGCGATCCTCGGTTAGCTAACCAAGATTAGTCAATCTGGCGCCTTTCGTCAATCGATGCGCCTTGCCAGGGCCAAGGAAGCTGGGCACTGTTGGCCGATGACCAATGATGCTCTGCTTAAAACCGCCAACGACCTGCTTGCCCAAGGCGAGATCGAAAAGGCGCATGCCCTGGCCGCCCCCCTGTTCGAGGCAAATCCCAATGATTCCGGTTTGGCCTCGCTGATGGGCCGATTGGCGCTGGCGGTGCTGAAACCCAATATCGCAGCCCCCCTGCTGGAGCGTGCCGTGGCGGCTGCGCCTGATGACGGGGTGGCGCAGTTGGCCCTGGGCCGCGCGTTTAGGGCGTTGGACCGCCCCCGCGAGGCAAAGTCGGCGCTCGAGGCCGCTGTCTTGCTGATGCCAAAGGATGCCGATGCCCATTTCCAACTGGGCGAGTTGCTGGAAGGCGAGGGCGAGGCACAGGCCGCCCGCGCTTGCTACGAGGCAGCGCAGAACCTTGCCCCCGATCTGGCAGCGATTCCTTTGGCTTTGGCCAGGATCGAGCAGAATCTGGGTCATCACGAAGCCGCCGAGGCCTTGTACCGTCAGGCCATCGCGCTTGAGGACTCGGCCCATGCCCACACTGCGCTTGCGGGTCTTCTGGCCGGGCTGGGGCGGCTGGACGAGTCCATTGCCGAATTCGATGCCGCCGTCAGGCTGGACCCCAAAAATCCCCAGGCCTGGAACAATCTGTCCGGTCCCTTGAAGCTGCGCGGACGCTTGAAGGAAAGCGTCGCTGCTTTGAGGAAGGCGGTGGCGCTGGCCCCTGGAAACGCGCTGATTCACAACAATCTGGCTTTGGCCTTGCGCCTGGAGGAGGGATGCTCGGAAGCGTTGTCGCATGCCCAGTTGGCCCTGCAATTGCGCCCCGATTACGCCGATGCCTATCTCAATCTGGGCTATATCCTCAATCTGATCGGCCAGCATGAGGCGGCCATCGATGCCTTGAAGCGCGCCATCTCCATCGAGCCCGGCAATGCCGTCTATCACGGAGCCCTTGGGCATGTGCTGAACGGTCAGGGTGCGGTCGAGGCGGCGGTTGATTCTTTTCGCCGCTCGCTCGAACTTGATCCCGCCTCGGCCCTGGTGCGCAGCAATCTGCTGATGACGCTGTGTTACAGCCCCGACATAACGCCCGAGGATTTGTTTCAGGAGCATCGGCGCTTTGGTGAGATTCACCAGGCCCAGCCAAGGCCAGCGGCTTATGCCAATGTCAAAGCGCCGGACAAGCGGTTGCGCATCGGTTATGTCTCGCCCGATTTTCGCACACACTCGGTCAGTTATTTCTTCGAGCCGGTGTTGGACAGCCACGACCGCCAGAATGTCGAAGTGGCGCTGTATGCCAATCATCTGCATGGCGATGCGGTTAGCCTGCGGATGCAGGCCAAGGCCGATCTGTGGCGTGAAATCCGCGGGCTTAACGATAGCGAGGCCGAGGCGCTAATCCGTTCCGACGGCATCGACATCCTGATCGATCTGGCCGGGCATTCGGCCGACAACCGGCTTTTGCTGATGGCAAGGCGGGCGGCGCCGCTTCAGGGAACCTGGATCGGTTATCCCAACACCACGGGGCTTCGCGGCATCGATTTTCGCCTGACTGACGCCGTGGCCGATCCGCCGGGCCTGTGCGATTCCCTGCATAGCGAAAAGCTGGTGCGTCTGCCCAATGGCTTTCTGTGTTTTCAGCCGCCCGAGGATGCGCCCGATATCGCCCCCATCAGGCCGCGCGCGCCGGGCCAGGCCATCTTCGGCTGTTTCAACAACCACGCCAAGGTCAGCCCCTATGTTACCCGTCTGTGGGCCGAGATTCTGAAGGCCCTGCCCGAAAGCGTTCTCATGCTGAAGAACCGCTCGATGGACGATCCTAGGGCCAGGGCCGAGATTCTCGAACGCTTTGCGGGCCACGGCATCGATCCCGAACGCATCAAGACGGTGGGGCGCATTCCCGGCAGGGGCGGGCATCTGGCCGCCTATAATCTGGTGGATATCTCGCTCGATACCCACCCCTACAGCGGCACGGCCACCACCTGCGAAAGCCTGTGGATGGGAACACCTGTGGTGACTCTGGCGGGCAAAACGCATGTCAGCCGGGTGTCGGCATCGTTGCTGGCCCGCGTGGGCCTCGATGATCTGGTGGCCGCAACGCCCGAGGCCTATGTGGCGCTGGCGGTTTCGCTAGCCCTCGATCACGACCGTCTGGCCAAATTGCGCAATTCCCTGCGCCCCTGCCTTCAGGCCTCGCCCTTGCTTGATGCCAAGGGGTTTACCCAAAATGTCGAAGCGGCCTATCGGCAGCTTTGGCGGAATTGGTGTGCTGTTGCTTGACGGACAGGATGGCGGGGCCTATTCTTCCCGGTAAGGAAATTCCTTGTCAGAAGGCAGGCCCCAGTGATTACCAGCAAACTGACCAGCAAGGCGCAGACGACGATTCCCCAGCCGGTGCGATCCGCTCTGAAATTGAAGGCGGGTGACGAACTGGCCTATGTGGTCGAAAAGGGCCGGGTCATCCTGATGCGGGCGGCGCCTGAGGGGAAGGATGATCCCTTCGCCACCTTCGAAGAGTGGAACAGCGATGCCGACCGCAAGGCCTATGCCAAGCTTTAAGGTCTGGGACGTCGTCAGGGTTCCTTTTCCGTATACGAACAGGCCTGTCCGTCAGCATCGTCCGGCTTTGGTTGTCGCCCTGCCGCATGCGGACCGGGAGGGTTTTCTGCTTTGGGTGCTGATGATCACCAGCGCTGGGAATCGCGGCTGGCCATCGGATGTCGAAATATCCGATCTTGAAATAGCGGGCTTGCCCGCCCCCTCTTTGGTCCGCACTGCCAAGATCGCCACGATTGAAGCTGGCGATGCCGAGGCTTTGGGCAAGCTTTCAAAAACAGATCGTCTGAAAGTGCAAAAACACTTGGTCGGGCATCTGAAGGGCGCTCACACTTCCACCTGATCCAACAGCGCTGCCACCGTGCGCACCAGCCGCGAAAGGTCCTCGGGCTCGCTTAAGCGGTGGCCGCCGTTTTTCACGAAGGTGATTTCGACGTCCTGGCTTTCCACTGCGTTCTGGATAGCCAGCGCGGTCTTCCAGGGCACGTCCTTGTCCTCCATGCCCTGGATGATGCGCACGGGCACATTGATGGGCAGGGGGCCCTTGTTCAACAGCAGGTGGGTGCGCCCATCCTCGATCAGTCGCCGGGTGATCAAATAGGGCGCTTCGCCGTACTGGCTGGGAATTTCTACGAATCCCTGGCTGGCCACGGTCTGCCTCTGCGCCTCGGTCAATTCCGGCCAGATCAGGTTTTCCGTGAAATCGGGGGCGGGGGCGATGCCCACCAGCCCGGCCACGCGCAAAGGTCGGGCCAGGGCGGTCAGCAGCATGATCCAGCCCCCCATGCTGGAGCCCACCAGGACCTGCGGCCCCTCGCTCAGTTCGTCCAGGGCCAGGATGGCATCCTCGGCCCAGTCGCCGATACAGCCGTTTCTGAAGCTGTCTGACGAGGCGCCGTGGCCCCGGTAATCGAAGCGCAAGAAGGCCTGGCCCCGGGCTTTGCACAGCTCTTCCAGGGCCAGGGCCTTGCTTCCGGTCATGTCCGACATGAAGCCGGTCATAAAAACCACGCCCGGCCCCTTGCCTGAAAGCCTGTGGTAGGCGATTGTGGCGCCGCCGTCGCGTGTTAACATCAAGGGTCTATCTACGGATTCATTCATGACCGAGCAGTCTAGCAATTCACAGCCTTCCCGCCAACCCGTGGTTCTGCAGGTGCTGCCCGCCCTGGTCACCGGCGGCGTCGAGCGCGGCGCCGTCGATGTGGGTATTGCCTTGGCCGAGGCGGGATGGGGCAGCTATGTGGTTTCCACGGGCGGACCCATGGTGCGCGAATTGGAACGCGCCGGGGCCAAGCATGTCATTTTGCCGGTTGCCTCGAAAAATCCTTTGGTCATGCGCAAGAATGCCGAGCGATTGGCCGAACTGGCCAAGGAGATCAAGGCCGACATCATTCATGCCCGTTCTCGCGCTCCGGCCTGGAGTGCCGAGTCTGCCGCCAAAAAGGCGGGTTGCCATTTCGTCACCACCTTTCACGGCACCTATAATCTGGGGCCGATGGCGCTGAAGCGCCATTACAACGCCGTGATGGCCAAGGGCGAGCGGGTGATCGCCATTTCGCATTTCATCGCCAGCCATATCCATCAATATTACGGGGTGGGGTGGGAGCGGGTGCGCGTGGTGCCCAGAGGAATCGATTTCGACATTTTCGATCCGGCGCATGTTTCACCCGAACGGATCATTCAACTGTCTACCGCCTGGCGTCTGCCCGATGGGGTTCCGGTTATCATGCTGCCGGGGCGCCTGACCCGCTGGAAGGGCCAGCCGGTGCTGATCGAGGCCATGGCCGAGATGCGTGACGTGCTGGGTTGGGCGGATATGCGCTGCCTGCTGGTGGGGTCGGATCAGGGGCGCACGGATTATCGCGAGGAACTGCTGGCTCAGACGCGCCGTCTTGGCCTGGATGACGTGGTGCATGTCATCGATGATTGCCGCGATCTGCCTGCCGCCTACATGCTGTCCGACGTGGTGGTGTCCGCCTCGACCGATCCCGAGGCCTTCGGGCGCATCATCGTCGAGGCTCAGGCGATGGGGCGGCCCGTGGTGGCCTCGGACCATGGGGGGGCCAAGGAAACCGTGATCGCGGGTGAGACGGGTTGGTTGGTAACCCCTGGCGATTCAGCCGCGCTGGCGCAATCGATCAGCGACGTTTTGGAAATGGAGATCGGGCTTCGCAAGAAAAGGGCCGAGCAGGCGATACAGCATGCCAGGGCGAATTTCTCCAAGAAGCGGATGTGCGACGAAACGCTTACTGTCTACCGCGAGGTCTTGAACCTCGAACCGTCGGCATGACCATGGCGAATATCCTAGTCATCAAGCTTTCGGCGCTCGGCGATATCGTTCAGGCGCTGGGGCCCATGGCAGCCATCCGCGCCCATCACAAGCATGACCGCATCATCTTGCTGACGACGAAGCCCTATGCCGATTTTCTGAGGCAAAGCCCCTATGCGGACGAGGTTTGGGTCGACGAGCGCCCGCGTCTTAAGGATCCCCTGGGCGTGCTTAAATTGGCGCGTCGCCTGCGCCAGGGACGCTTTGTCCGCGTCTATGACCTTCAAACCTCAAGGCGCAGCTCGCGCTATTTTCACCTGATGCGCCCCTTTGCCCCGGAATGGTCGGGTATCGCTTTGGGCTGCTCGCATCCGCATGCCAATCCCAAGCGCGACGAGATGCATACGATCGAGCGTCAGGCCGAGCAATTGTCCATGGCGGGGATCGCCGAAACCCCGCTGCCCGACCTGTCCTGGGCCAAGGCCGATACCGCCCGCTTTCATCTGCCCGAACGCTACGGCCTTCTGGTGCCCGGGGGCGCGCCGCATCGTCCGGCCAAGCGCTGGCCCAGTGCGCGTTACGGCGAAATGGCAAGGCGCTGGATCGCCCAGGGCATCACGCCGGTTCTCTTGGGGACGGACCAGGACAAGGAAGCCCTGGAGATCGTGCGCATGATCTGTCCCCAGTCGGTCGATCTGTCCGGCCAGACGAATTTCTCCGATATCGCCGTTCTGGCGCAAGGTGCTGTCATGGCGCTTGGTAACGATACCGGACCGATGCATCTGATCACTGCGGCAAACGCCCCCTCGGTCGTTCTTTTTTCCGGCGACTCCGACCCCGCCCTTTGCGCTCCAAGGGGGGGCAATGTGACGATTTTGCGGGCCACTGATTTGAAATATATGGAGATTTCAGAAGTACAGCGCGCTTTGCAGAAAGTTTGCAGCGCTTGTTTCAAGCAATTCAAGCCAGTTTAGACAATTCCATTGTGCACCGGCGAAGGGGCGTTGTTTTCAGTCCGTAAATTCATTAGGGTCTTTCATCTGCGACAGTGGACATGGGTGGATGAATGAGCGGCGACAGCGAGAATGACAATGGCAATGGCAATGTGAAGCGGTCCTTTGCCGCGCACGTCTTTGCGCCGATCAAGATCACCTGGGACCAGTTCGTCGATCTGGTCGTTCCCTTCCGCCATACGACTCATATACGGCGCCACGCCGCGTCCGTCACGATTTCACGCGTCCAGTTGATGTCGGCCATTTTCGCCGTGCTGGTGCCGATGTTCTCGATTATCGACTGGTTCGTCTTTCCCTGGCCGGAATGGGCGATGATGACGGCCTTGCGCATTGCGTCTGGGATCATCTTCTTTATGCTTGCCTGGCCGTGGGAAACCGAAAAGTCGCGTCTTCAGGCTGACGCCATGCTGATGGCGATGCTTCTGGTGCCGCCCGTCTTCTATCTCTCTTCGATTCAGATCATCCAGTCGCTCGAACTGAGCGAACTGGGCAAACTGGTTGCCAAGCTCTATTCCCTGATGCCCAACATCGTGCTGGCCGGATTGGCCATGTTCCCGCTGACGGCCTTCGAGGTGGTGATTTTTGCAACCCCCGCCTTCGCCTTCGCCGTCATTGGCCTTTTCATGGAAGGCCAAGTGCTGAGCTTGCAGGTGCACGGACCAGCGCTTTGGCTGATGGTGCTGGTCATGGGGGTGGCGATGTTCTCGGGCATGAGCCAGCTTCACTACATGGCCGCCCTGGTCAACCGCGCCATGATCGATCCCCTGACCCAGGCCTATACGCGCCGCTCGGGCAACGAGACCATCGAGCTTCTCTTCCGTCTGTCAGCACTTCAGAACACGCCCTTGTCGGTGGCCTTCTTTGATCTTGATAAATTCAAGACGATCAATGACGTCTATGGCCATGAGGAAGGCGACAAGGCCTTAAGAACCCTGGCCGACAAGCTGAAGCAAGGGCTTCGCAAGGGCGACGTGTTGGTGCGCTGGGGCGGTGAGGAATTCATTGCCATCCTCAACAACACCGATGGACCCGGCGCCCGAATCGTCATCGAGCGCCTGCGCGAATTGGGGTTCGGTCTTCGTCCCGACGGCACACCTCTGACCGCTTCGATCGGTCTGGCCGAGCGTATTCAGGACAATATGCCCGACTGGGCGCATCTGGTCGAAAAGGCCGATGCACGCATGTATGAGGCCAAGCGCACGGGGCGCGACCGCGCCGTTTTGCCGGGCGATGTCGTGCTGGATTTCAGCCCGAAGGTGGCAGCAGAGTAAATTCCGTCCGGTCCGGCGGGCCGGGGGCGAACAGGAAGAGCGGATGTTGCCCCGGATTCGGCTGGGGCAGGGCGATCAGGGCGCTGGAAACCGTGCCGAAACCATCCTCTCTCTCGATCAGAAGGGCTGCGTCCTCGCTGCCTCTACCGGGGGCTCGTGTTGCCATCAGTTCTTTCCACGCTGTCCAATCCTCCTTGTCGGGGCTGGGCAACGGGGCTGCCTTAAATCGGGGCAGGAAGGCTTGAATCCGGGGGCTTGCCATATCGTCCAGGTCATGCGCCGTCAGCATGTGGAGGCCTTTGGGGATGGTTGCCGTTTCAATTCTTCTTCCATCATTCTTCAGCCAAAAGGCGTCTTGGGAATCGGCGATCATAAGATTAAAGGGCCGGTAGGCCCTGGGGTCTAGGTCGGAAAGCGCTTTTGCCGCCAGGGCGGCGTCGGCATGGTCAAGCGCTTCCAAAACCAGTTCGCCGCGCGATCTTTTTCCGGCCAAGGCGCCCAGACTGCCCACACGGTTCAGAATGCCCGCCACCACGCCATGATCGTTTATCCCCAGCCAGCTTCCGCCCGCTTGTTCGTCCAACCCCGCCACCACGTCGGGACGGTCGGGCCAATGGCGTCCCGGCGGTTTCCAGGGGCGCCCCGCCATTTCGTCGCGGTTGGCGGCCAGCATCAGGGGCCAAACCTGGCCGGGTTGGCGAAGAATGATCAAGGTACACATGCGGGCAGTATACCGCTTCGCTTGGCGTTAGTATAATCCCGGCGAACAAATCAGGGTGCGGCATGGAAGAAGATCACAAAAAGTCCGGCAAGAAGGTGCTTGAGGAGCGCAAGCGCGCCTTCGAGGCAAAATACCAGCAGGACGAGGAAATCAAATTCAAGACCCGCAACCGGGCCAACCGTCTGGTGGGGCTGTGGGTGGCGGAAAAGATCGGACTGGATGAGGCCAAGGCGGCGACCTATGCCAAGCTTATGGTCGAAACGGGTTTCGCCGATCCGGAAGGGGCGGGCGTGGTTGCCAAGGCGCTTGGCGATCTTGCCGCCCATGGCCAAAAGATGGACGAGCATGCCCTGAAGCGCGAAATGGAGCGACTGAACGCCGTCGCCCGCGAACAGATCATCACGGAATTTCTTGGAGAGAATGCATGACGCTTTGCCCTTGCAGTTCGGGACGCGACTTCGCCGCCTGCTGCGGCCCCATTCTGGACGGAGCCCAAGCCCCGACAGCCGAGGCCTTGATGCGGGCCCGCTATTGCGCCTTTACCAGCGGCAACATGGCCTTTCTCGACCGGACTCTGGCCGTGGAATCGCATGACGATTACGACCGCGAGGAACTTCTGGAAACCATTCAGAACGCCAAGCCCCTGGGGCTTGAGGTGCGCCATACCGAAGGCGGCGGCGAGAATGACAGTACGGGCATGGTCGAATTCATCGCCCGCCTCAAGGTGCATGGCGAGCCTTTGCTGCACCATGAGAAGGCGGTCTTTCGCAAGGAGGACGGCAACTGGATCTATGTCGATGGCGAAGTGGGACCCAAGGGACCACCTCGGCATGTGGAGAAAGTCGGGCGCAACGATCCTTGCCCCTGCGGCTCGGGCAAGAAATACAAGAAGTGCTGCGGCGCCTAATTTCAGATGGAGCGCCGCTTCGCCTGTACGGTCTGCGGGAAATGCTGCCAGGGCTGGCTGCCTCTTACCCTTGAGGACGCGGTGCGCCACGCCCACCGCTTTCCCCTGGCGGTGCTGTGGAGCACTGTCCGTCAGGGCGCCAAAGCCTTCGCGCTGACCGAGCGTCTGGGCCTGCCGCTCAGCAAGAAAGTGGCGCTGCGCATCACGCCGCTATCCTATCTGCCGCCTCAGCAAGCCTGCCCGGCCCTGGCCGATGACGGAAAATGCGCCATTCACCACGAGAAACCCTTGCGTTGTCGCGTCATGCCCTTCTCTGCCGACCGCGAGGAAAAGGATCAGGCCGATCTGCTGATTCCTCGCAAGGATTGGCTTTGCGACATATCGGCCGTGGCCCCCGCCGTCTACCGCGAGGGAAAAATTCTGGATTCCAGGGATTTCGATGCCGAGCGCAGGGCCTTCGAAAGTCAGGCTCCCATCGTCAAGGCTTACGGTGATTTTCTTCTAAAGAGCAGTCCTGCTTTCAAAGCCGAGATGGAGAAACTGGCCTTGCGACCCGGCGGGGGCCAGATGATCTTGAAAATATCGCCTTTGCTGCGCAAGGCGGGCTTTGTCGATCTGGCGGATTTCGCCAGGCGTCAGGCCCCGGTTCTGCGCCGGTTTCAAGCGCTTGCAAGCGATCAGGACTACGCGCGCAACTATGCCGACTGGGCCGTTGAAATGGAAGGTCTGCAACGCAATGAGGGAGATGGCGCATGACTCTTTGTCCTTGCTCGTCGGGCCTGGATTTTGTGGCTTGTTGCGGCCCCATTCTGAAGGGGACACCGGCCATGACCGCCGAGGCCTTGATGCGGGCGCGTTACGTGGCCTTCGTGGGGGGTGACCTCGATTTCCTAGAGCGCACATTGGCCGCCGAAGCCAAGGCCGATATGGATCGCCACGCGGTCGAGGCGGCGATGAAGGGGGTTGAAGCCTTGGGATTCGAGCTTCGTGCCGTAGATGGCGGCGAAGAGGGCGAGAATTCTGCCAGCGTTGAATATGTCGCCCGCTTCAAATCGAACGGCAAGCCTTTGGCCCATCACGAACGGGCGTCATTTAGGCGCGAAAATGGCGAATGGCTTTATGTTTCGGGCGAGGTGGGACCCAAGGGAGCCCCGCGTCAGGCCCAGAAGGTGGGGCGCAACGATCCGTGCCCCTGCGGCTCGGGCAAGAAATACAAGAAATGCTGCGGAGGGTGAGGGGTAGAGTATCACGCGATGCTCTACAGCAGTTTGCCTTGCTTTCCCTTGTTGCGGTCTTCCTTCGCCGCCGTTTTGAACGTGGCGGCGGTGTCGATCAACGGAACGCGGGGTTTGATGCCCTGGAACAGTTCGGCCAGGGTGATGATCTGGATTTTCGGTACCTTGCCGACGGGGGAGTCGAAAAAACCCGCCGCCGCTGCTTCCTTTTCCATCGGCTTGGTGGGGAGTGCGAGGGAAATCAGAATGCCGATGGCGGCCTTCTCGCGTTCGACCACGGCAATCAGGTCGCGCACCATGCCGACGCCGACATTTTCACCGCCCTTGACGGAAACCAGGGCTTTTTCGGTCTTGTTGTCGCCGCCGCGGAAGAAAAGGATGCCGTCGATGCCGCCATCGGCCCCCTTTTTTTTGCCTGCGTAAGGCCGGGCGTCGACCATCGACACAGCCCACCATTGGAATTGATATTTGTCGCGGCGAGCCAGATCAAGCGCGCTTGCCAAATCCTGGGGCGTGCCATGAACGTCGAACTCGATGCCGGGAAAGGCGTCCTTCAGCCGGCGTTCGATCAGAGAAACGGCTAAATGTGTGACATCAATTCCGATCCATTGGCGCCCCAGCTTCTGTGCGGCGTGAACTGTTGTGCCGCAACCACAGAAGGGATCTAATACGACGTCCCCTTCGTTTGAGGAAGCACTTAGGATGCGTTCCAAAAGAGCTAAAGGCTTTTGTGTCGGGTAGCCAAGGCGTTCCTGTGCTTGAGAATTAATAGGCGGGATATCAGTCCAAACAGCCCCGACTACCCCACCTTCCATTTCCTCAAGATAGCGCTTCAAACGCGGTCGTCTCGAAATGTCATAGGTCCCATCACTGAGTTGAGGGTACCAAATTCTTCCTTCTTTATCTAAGGACGCCATTGTATCCTTTGAATATCGCCATCCCTTTGCAGGATGTGCGAAACCATTCCATTCATACATCATGTTGGGCCGTGGATTTGGGCTAGTCATATTATCTAGCTGGTAACGTCGCCCGTCTCCATCGTCATGGCGGTACTTCGATGCGATGTAGTCCTGCGAATGGGTGTCTCTAGGAATATTCCAAGTGAACGTGCGCCCTTTAGTGTAAAACAAAATTATGTCCGACACGCGGCTCCATGTTTTACTGTCGCTGTGGGTAGTGGTTCGTTTCCAGGTTATTTCATTGCGATAATACTCGACGCCAATTACGGCATCCATCAAAACCTTAAGGTAATGACTGGCCGTTGGGTCGCAGTGCAGATATAGCGAACCTGTAGGCTTCAATACACGATGCAATTCAAGAAGGCGGATGGCCATCATTGTTAAATAGGCCATCATATCGTTCTCGCCCAAGAACGAGCGCATTGCACTCAGCATTTCGGCGGCTTGAGTGTTGGAGGATTCCAGGACCTCGGAATAGGCCATCTCGGCTTCTTCGCCCCAGGTCCAAGTGTCCTTGAAAGCTTCAATCTGGGCGTCCGTACCTTTGCCTGAGTGGCTCTTAAAGAGAACGTTATAGTTTGCCTGGCTATTAAAGGGAGGGTCGAGATAGATCAGGTCAATGCTCTCGTCCGCGATGACCTCGCGTAAGACCTTCAAATTGTCGCCATAGTAAAGGGCGTTGGTCATGTTCCCCCCAATTGAGGCCTATATTGTAGACTGGCAAGAAGTATGACACAATAGGTTGGTATTATGCTCTCCCGAACACCCGCTTGAAGATCGTATCGACATGTTTGGTGTGGTAGCCCAGGTCGAACAGCTCTTCCAAGGTCTTGCCGGGCAGCTTGGCCGTGACCTCGCCGTCGCCTTTCAGGAAATTCAGAAAATCGCCTTCGCCCGCCCAGACGCGCATGGCGTTTCTTTGCACGGCGACATAGGCGTTTTCGCGGCTCATGCCGGCCTGGGTCAGCGCCAGAAGAACGCGCTGCGAGAAGACGAGGCCGCCTAGTTGATTGAGGTTGCGCGCCACCGCATCGGGATAGACCACCAGCTTTTCGATGACCCCGGCCAGACGGGCCAGGGCGAAATCCAGCGTTACCGTGGCATCGGGGCCGATCATGCGCTCGACCGAGGAATGCGAGATGTCGCGCTCGTGCCACAGGGCCACGTTTTCCATGGCCGGAATGGCCATGCCGCGCACCAGGCGGGCCAGACCGGTGAGATTCTCGGTCAAGACCGGATTGCGCTTGTGGGGCATGGCCGAGCTACCCTTCTGGCCGGGCGAGAAATATTCCTCGGCTTCCCGCACTTCGGTGCGTTGCAGATGGCGGATTTCGGTGGCGACGCGTTCGACCGACGAGGCGATGACGCCCAGGGTGGCGAAATACAGCGCATGGCGGTCCCTGGGAATCACCTGGGTCGAGATGGGCTCGGGCGAAAGCCCCAGTTTTGCCGCCACATATTCTTCGACGGAAGGATCGATATTGGCGAAGGTGCCCACAGCACCCGAAATGGCGCAGGTAGCGATGTCCTTTCGTGCTGCCAGCAGGCGTTCGCGGTTGCGGGCGAACTCGGCATGGAAGCTTGCGAATTTCAAGCCGATGGTGACGGGCTCGGCATGGATGCCGTGGCTTCGTCCCATGCAGACCAGATCCTTGTACTCGAAGGCCCGCTTCTCAAGGGCGGCCAGCACCCGGTCGATATCGGCCAGCAGGATGTCGGAGGCCTGGGCCAGTTGCACGGCCAGGCAGGTGTCCAGAACGTCGGAACTGGTCATGCCCTGATGCATGAATCTGGCTTCGTCGCCCACATTCTCGGCCACGTTGGTCAGAAAGGCGATCACGTCATGCTTGGTCTGAAGCTCGATCTCGTCGATGCGATCAGCGTCGAACTTGCCCCGCTCCCAGATCGCCTTGGCCGCCGACTTGGGCACGATTCCCAGTTCCGCCATGGCGTCGCAGGCATGGGCCTCGATCTCGAACCAGATGCGGAATCTGTTATCGGCCGACCAGATGGCGGACATTTCGGGGCGGGAATAGCGAGGGATCATGACAAACCTTCCGATGCGATTTTTAAGCTTTCCTTATAGGCCCTGGATGCCCGGATGAAAAGCCGTCGCGAAACCTATCTTAAAGATTGATCACCGGGATTTGCCTGTCATAATCCTGCCGGGGAAAAGCATGGAGGCCTGCCTGTCCACGTCCCGACTCAAAGTCGTCACTCTTCTCGATGGACTGACCGATTCGGAACTGACCGAGATCGAGCAGCTTTGCCATTGGCATCAGCTTGGCGCCGACAGCATCGTTTTCGACAAGGAAAGCGACACGCTTGAGGTCTATTTCCTGATCGAGGGTTCGGTGCGCGTTCTCTCCTATTCGCCCTATGCCCGCGAGAAGCGCGAGGTGACGCTGGCCAATTTCGTGGCCGGGGAATATTTCGGCGAACTGGCGGCCCTGGATGGCAAGCCGCGTTCGGCCAAGGTGGTGACCAGCGAGCCCAGTATTCTGGCTTCGCTCGAGGGCCCCGCCTTTCGTGAAGCCATGATCCGTTTTCCCAAGCTGGCTCTGCGCGTTACCCTGCGTCTGGCCGACATCATCCGCCGTCTCGATTCGCGGGTGACCGAACTTTCCACGCTCTCCGAGCCCGAGCGCGTTTTCACCGAACTGCTGCATCTGGCCAAGCCAGACAACAAAAAGCCCGGGCAGTATCTGATTTCCGAAATGCCCAAGCACAAGGACCTCGCCAGTTGGACCGGCACCAGCACGGAAATCGTAGCCCAGGTGGTGGGCGAGTTGGCGCGCGAGGGCATTCTGGAGCGGCGCCATCTTGGCATGGTGGTTCGCGACTATGAGCGGCTGCGCCTGATGGCGCGAGCCAGATAACGGCGGCTTTCCTGGATTTCCAAGGGCTTGACCTGATCGGCCGTAAACCCCTTGAAATTACGGCAAATTTTATGCGTATCCAAGCAAGCCTTCAAAAAGCGCATGAATCCAGAGGGTTCCTAAAAAATCAATAAAATCATTGCATAAGGAGAGAAAATCTTGTTGCGCAACCCCGAGATTGGAGTAAGCTTGTTCTCGGAGGACTTACGGACGCCGCAGCGGTTCACAAGCGCCCTAAAGCCCACAGGACTGTTAAGGATCGATGCTTCAGGACAGCACTTCCCTAACGGGCCCTAAGGCGGCAGGACCAGAGTACGCGGCGAGACTGGATCAACCGAAGGAGACTAAAAATGCTTCGACTGTACACAACCTTTCTCGGCGTTAAGAACCGTGCAGAACGTCTTCTGACCGAGGACAAGGGCGCCACCGCCATCGAATACGGCCTGATCGCCGCTGGCATTGCCGTGGCCATCGTCGCCGTCGTCTATGGCGTCGGCAGTGATTTGATCAACCTGTTCACGGATGTTCAGAGCAATCTGCAGCAGCGCGGCGGCTGAGGCTTCGGCCTCAGGGCACACGTTGTCCGCAAGATGCAAGAAGAGCGCTCTTCGGGAGACCGAAGGGCGCTTTTCCTTTTTCCCTCTGCCGCCTTTCCCATGAGTGCATGACTTTTTTTCTGCTCCTTCTTCCCACCCTGGGTGCCCTTGCGGGGGCTGGAATCGATCTGTTGCGCTTTCGTATTCCGAATGCGCTGACTCTGGGGTTGGCCGCCCTGTTCTTTCCCGTCGCTTTGCTGGCCGGCCTGGACGGAGGGGATCTGCTTGATCATCTCTGGGCGGGGGCGGGCATGCTTGCTGTCGGCCTTCTCTTGTTCATGGCCCGTCTATGGGGTGGGGGCGATGCCAAGCTGTTTGCGGCATTAAGCCTGTGGCTGGGCTGGCAGCCTCTGTTGGCCTTCGTGTTTGCCATGACGCTGGCGGGCGGCGTGCTGGCCCTGGCCTTGCTGTTGGTGCGCCGCATTTCCTGGCCCGAGCGGGTTCGCCGCATGCCCGCCTTGCGACGTCTTCTCGGAGCAAAAAGCGCCATGCCCTACGGAGTGGCCATGGCCTTGGGCATGATCTGGATGACGCTTCATGCGTGAGATGCTGCGCTCGGGCGTCTGGCTGACCGACAAGCGCCGCCGCGCTTGGTGCCTGATCGCCCTTGTGGGATTCATTTCTGCTCTCGTCTTTCTGATCGTCACCTCGTCGGACGGCATGGATTTCAAGGGCCGTCCCTTGGGCACGGATTTTCTCAATGTCTGGGCGGCGGGCAGGCTGGCACTTGAGGGCACACCAGCCCTGGCTTGGGATTATCCCAGCCACGCCAGGGTTGAGATTGCGCTGTTTCCGAAACTCGCCACCTATTACGGCTGGCATTATCCGCCGCCTTTGCTGATCGTGGCCGCTTTGCTGGCGCTGTTGCCTTATCTGGCCTCGGTGGCGGTCTGGTTGGCCGTGACCTTCGAAATGATGCGCCAAGCAGCCCGCGGGCTGGTATTTGATCGTCTTGCCGCCTGGGCCTTCCCGGGCCTGTTCATCAATATCACGCATGGCCATAACGCCTTTTTGTCGTCGGCCTTGCTGCTGGGCGGCCTGCGCCTTCTGGACAGTCATCCCTGGCTGGCGGGTGCTTTGCTGGGCGGCCTGTCCTTCAAGCCGCAACTGGGCGTGCTGATCCCCGTGGCCCTGGCGGCTGGCGGCTTGTGGCGGGCCTTTGGCGGCGCAACCCTTTCCGTGCTGGGTATGGCGGTTCTGTCCTGGCTTGTCCTGGGCATGGAGTCCTGGCAGGCCTTCATCGACAGTGTGCCGCTGACCCGCCATGCCGTGCTGGAAGGCGGGGCCATCGGTTATGGCAAGATGCAGAACGTCTTTGCCGCCGCCCGCCTTCTGGGCGCGGGAATCGATCTGGCCTGGATGATTCAGGCGGTTTCGGCCTTGGTTGCGGCGGGCGTGGTGGCCTGGCTATGGCGCCGCTCTGAAACAATGCTTGAAGACAAGGCGGCTTCTCTGGTGCTGGGCACACTGCTGGCCGCCCCTTATCTGCTGGATTACGACCTGATGCTGCTGGCCGTGCCCTTGCTGTTGAAGGCCCATGGCGGAAAATTCAGGCCCTGGGAAATCAGCTTCTACGCCCTGCTCTGGGCGCTGCCGCTGTTGGCGCGTCCCTTCGGCATGTGGTTGTTCGTGCCGCTAACCCCTCTGGTTGCCATGCTTGGCCTATGGCTTCTGGTCCATCAGGCAAAGGCCTCGTCGCCCTGATTTTGCCACAGACTTGGTTCAGGATGCGGGCATGAAACGAATCGCCTGCCTGTTCTCGTTGTTGTTTCTTCTGGCCGCTTGCGGGCCGCCGATGGTCTGGGACAAGCCGGGCCTCAGCCTGGAAGCGAAACGGGGCGAGCAGACGGACTGCGAGCGCATCGCCTGGCATCAGGCCGTCGATGCCGAGAATGACTTCATGTTCCGCTACCGGATGCGAAGCTGGGGGCACGGTTCTTCATTGGGCTATTTCCCGCAATCCAATGCTTTTGACCGCTATTCCTGGGAAAACCGCTTCTATGCCACCTGCATGCAGGCCAAGGGCTATCGTCTTATCCCCCTACAGCAAGGGGGATGAAACAAGCCGGGCGGCATCCCATGTCTTGATCACGGGGTGGGTTGGAATGAGGTATGTGTCGCCATGTCCGAGAAGCTACCCTCCGAGACCGTCAGCGAGCACCTTGACCGCATGAGCGGCTGGCGCAAGACGCCCGGTCGCGACGCCATTCGCAAGAATTTTCAGTTCAAGGATTTTTCAGAGGCTTTCGGCTTCATGACGCGTGTCGCCCTGGCGGCAGAGCGGCTGAACCATCATCCCGAATGGAGCAATATCTACAGCCGCGTCGAGGTCGTCCTCAGTACGCATGATGCAGATGGCCTGACAGAAAAGGACTTCGCCCTGGCCCTGGCGGCCGATCAGGCCGCGCAGGGAACAGGGTGAAGAAAATTTAGCCCTTCTGCTGCCGCTTGGCCTGGGCGTGCCTGGGCGTGTTGCGGCTGCTGTTGCTTTTGGGCTGTGCCGGTTTGCCGCCGCCATTGCGGTGTCTGGCGGCTTGGCCCTGGCGCTTCTGGGCGGGCTTGGGGCGCGTGCTGTGGCGCATGTCGGCAATCGCCACGGCGTGGAAGGCGTGATCGTCATGGGACGGAATCGACTGGCGGATGGTCCGCTCGATCGTCTTCAGATAGCCCACTTCCTCGGCGTCGCAGAATGACAGGGCGATTCCATCCGCGCCGGCCCTGGCCGTGCGGCCAATGCGATGCACGTAGCTTTCCGGCTCGTTGGGCAGTTCGAAATTGATGACATGGCTGATGCCGTCGATATCGATGCCGCGCGCTGCGATGTCGGTGGCGACCAGGGCGCGGATATTGCCGTTGCGGAAGGATTCAAGCGCCTTCTGGCGGGCCGTCTGCGTCTTGTTGCCGTGGATGGCCTGGGCGGAAACGCCCGACTTCTCCAACTGCTCGGCCACGCGGTCGGCTCCGTGCTTGGTGCGGGTAAAGACGATGGCGCGGGTGACCGCGCGATCCTTCAGCACATGGGCCAGCAGGCCGCGCTTGTTTTCGCGGGTGACGAACATGACCTTCTGATCAATGCGCTCGACCGTGGTCGAGGTGGGCGTGATCTCGACCCGTTCCGGATTCTTCAGAAGACCGGCGGCCAGGGACGTCACCGAATCCGGCATGGTGGCCGAGAAAAGAAGCGTCTGGCGTTCCTTGGGCAGGCGGTCGGCGATGCGCTTGACGTCATGGATGAAGCCCATGTCGAGCATGCGGTCGGCCTCGTCCAGCACCAGCATCTCGACGAAGTCGAGGCGCACATGGCCCTGGTTCATGAGGTCGAGCAGGCGGCCGGGGGTTGCGATCAGGACATCGGTGCCGTTGATCAGCGACTTCACCTGGGGCATCTGGCCGACGCCGCCGAAGACAAGGGCGCGCTTGAAGCGGATGTTGCGTCCGTAGGTGGCGAAACCGGTGCTGATCTGGGCGGCCAGTTCGCGCGTGGGCGTCAGGATCAGGGCGCGGGCCGAACGCGGCACCAGGCGGCGCGGTTCGGTGGCGATGCGCTGAAGGATGGGAAGGGCGAAGGCCGCCGTCTTGCCAGTACCGGTTTGGGCGATGCCTAAAACGTCGCGGCCCTTCAACAGATGCGGAATGGTGGCGACCTGAATGGGCGTTGGCGTGGTGTAGCCCTCGGTGGTCAGGGCAGACAGCAGGGTCTGGGCCAAGCCCAGATCGGAAAAGGAAACGGTCATGTGATGAATCAACTTTCAAAAAGGTCCGGCGCGAACGCCAAGGGCATCCGCGAGGGACAGGGTTGCGCGCCCCTGGGGCACGCGACCAGCGGGAAGTAAGGAAGGTTTTTTTGGGGTATCGCCGGGCGGAAACGAAACCAGCCCCTCGTGCGCGATCACCAGAACCATGACAGGCCGAGTGCCCGTCGTGGCGAGCTTATAACAGAGAGCTGATAAAAGAGCAATGCGTAAAGTTTAAGGCTTCCTTGGAGCAGGCCATCTGTACGCCTCTTCGTAAGAGCGGCTTAATTACAGCCTACTTCTTCCCCATCATCTCGACGAAGCGGGCGAAGAGATAGTGGCTGTCCTTGGGGCCGGGCGAGGCTTCGGGATGATACTGCACCGAAAAGACCGGCTTGCCCTCGACCGAGATCCCCTCGACCGAGCCGTCGAACAGCGAGCGATGGGTGATGGAAACGCCCTTGGGCAGGCTGTCCTCATCGACCATGAAGCCATGATTCTGGCTGGTGATTTCCACCTTGCCGGTGGCCAGATCCTTGACCGGGTGATTAGCCCCCCGATGCCCGCGCTCCATCTTGCGCGTATGCCCGCCCAGGGCCAGGCCCAGCATCTGATGGCCCAGGCAAATGCCGAACAGGGGCACGTTTTTCTCGATCAGCTTTCGAATCACCGGCACGGCATAGGCGCCGGTCGCCGCCGGATCGCCGGGGCCGTTTGACAGAAACACGCCGTCGGGCGCATGGCGCATCACGTCATCGAAACTGCTTTGGGCGGGCAGCACGGTCACCTTGCAGCCCGATGCGGCCAGACAGCGCAGGATGTTGCGCTTGGCCCCGAAATCGAGGGCGACGACGTGGAGTTTGGGGGACGTTTGGCGGCCATAGCCCTGGCCCAGCACCCAGTCCGCTTCATCCCAGGAATAGGTCTGGCGGCAGGTGACGCTCAGGGCCAGGTCCATGCCTTCGAGGCCCGGCCATTTCAGCGCCTCGGCCTGATATCTGGCCGCGTCGATGTTGCCTTCGGGGGCATGCACGATGACGCCGTTGGGTGCGCCCAGGTCGCGGATGCGCCGCGTCAACTTGCGCGTATCCACGCCACACAGGCCCGTAATGCCATGCGATTTCAGCCAGGCATCCAGATGCTGGGTGGCCCGCCAGTTGGCGGGTTCGGTGATGTCGGCCCGGATGACCAGACCGCGCACCGCCGGTGTCGCGGTCTCGATGTCCTCGGCATTGGTGCCGACATTGCCGATATGCGGGAAGGTGAAGGTGATGATCTGCCCGGCATAGGAGGGATCGGTCAGCGTCTCCTGATAGCCGGTCATCGCGGTGTTAAAGCAGACCTCGCCCACCGAATGACCGGCGGCACCGATGCCCTTGCCCCAGAAGACAGTGCCGTCGGCCAGCACCAACGCCCCGGTCATGGCGTGCGTGGCCGGGTTGGGTGGGGCGATGTGGCTCATGATCTTCCTTTTCCTAGGCAAAAACCGGTTGCACTCCACCGCAGCACCGACCCATAGGGGTGCGCGTGCCGGAAAGCCGGGTTCGCTTCGTGAAATTTACGTGGCACTTCTTTTACTCGTGCCGGGGAAGGCGGTCAAGCCCCCGTCAAAGATATAATATCATTAAGTTTCAATGCTCTAATCTGTCCTTGCCAGGAGGCTTCGGCGGCGCTAACGTCCCCCCTTTCACAAGAATGACATGGAATAAGGGAACGGCCATGCTGCGCACGCGTCTGAACGAGGCTTTGAAGACGGCCATGCTGGCCAAGGAGGTGCGGGCCGTTTCCACCGTGCGTCTGATTTTGGCAGCGCTTAAGGACCGCGACATCGCCGCTCGTTCCAAGGGCAATCTGGATGGCATCAGCGAAGATGACATTCTGGGCATGCTGCAATCCATGATCAAGCAGCGCCGGGAGAGCATTGGGCTTTACGAACAGGGGGGACGCCTTGAGCTGGCCCAGCAGGAGCAGGAAGAAATCGAGATCATCGAGCGCTTCCTGCCCCGTCAGATGACCGAGGCCGAGGCCGATGCCGCCATCAAGGCCGTTCTGGCGGAAATCGACGCCAAGGGGCTTAAGGACATGGGCCGGGTGATGACGGCACTTCGCGAACGCCATGCCGGGCAAATGGACTTCGGCAAGGCAAGTTCTCTGGTAAAAACCCAACTTTCCTGATTATTCTCGGGGCATGTCATTCCCGCCCCGATTCTTGGAAGAACTGCGGACCCGCATTTCGCTGACCGAAGTGGTCGGTCGCAAGGTCAAGCTTGTGCGCAAGGGCCGGGAATACTGGGCCTGCTGCCCTTTCCACAATGAAAAATCCCCCAGCTTCTCGGTTTCCGACGAGAAGGGCTTTTATCATTGTTTCGGTTGCGGAGCGCATGGCGACGTCATCGGCTTTGCCATGCGGGCCCAGGGCCTGCCCTTTCCCGAGGCGGTCGAACGCCTGGCCGCCGAGGCGGGGATGGAGGTGCCCAAGGCCAGCCCGGAAGAGCGCGAGCAGGCCAAGCGCGAGGCCTCGCTCTACGAAGTGATGGAACTGGCCTGCAAGCATTTCGAGGGCCATCTCAGCGCCCCTCAGGGCCGCGAGGCGCTGGCTTACCTGAAGGGCCGGGGGCTCTCGGACGAAACCATCGCCCGTTTTCGTCTGGGATTCGCGCCCGAGGACCGCAACGAACTGAAGGTGGCCTTGCTGGGCGAGACCATCACTAAGGAGATGTTGATTGAGGCCGGGCTGCTGATTCAGCCCGAAGACGGGGGCCGTGAACCCTATGGCCGCTTTCGGGGCCGCGTCATGTTCCCCATCACCGACAAGCGCGGGCGTGTCGTTGCTTTTGGCGGACGCATCATGGGGGCGGGCGAGCCCAAATATCTCAATTCGCCGGAAACGCCGCTGTTTCACAAAGGCCGCCAGCTTTACGCCCTGGCCCAGGCGCGCGAAGGGGCCAGAGCCACCGGGCGCCTGATCGCCGTGGAGGGTTACATGGATGTGATCGCCCTGCATCAGGCGGGCCTTGATCAGGCCGTGGCTCCCCTGGGCACGGCGCTGACCGAAGCCCAGATCGAGGAGATGTGGCGCCTGGCGCCGGAGCCGATCTTGTGCTTTGACGGCGATACGGCTGGACAGCGGGCGGCCGGTCGGGCGCTTGAACGCGCCCTGCCGCTGTTAAAGCCCGGCCTCAGCCTGCGCTTTGCCACCCTGCCCCCGGGCGAAGATCCTGACACGTTGGTTCAAAAGCAAGGTGCTCCTGGCCTGGAAGCCGTGCTGGGGCAGGCCCAGTCGCTGTTGGAGCGCTTGTGGATAACCGAGACGATGGCCGCCCCCGCCGATACGCCCGAGCGTCGCGCCGCCCTGGAAAAACGCTTGGAAGACCAGGTGAGGCGCATTCAGGACACGCAGGTCCAGTATTACTACCGTTCGGACATAAAAAACCGGCTGCGCGACCTGTTTTTCCAGGCCAGGCCGAAGCAGGCCCGTTTCACCAAGGGTAGGGAGCCGGTGGCAGGGGTTCCTCGCAACGTTCCCATGTTGCCCCCCTCCGCCCCGCAACCAAAGCTCGAATCCCTGCTTTTATCCTGTCTGATCAACCATCCGGACCTGATCGACGCAACGGCCGAGCCACTGGGACATCTGTCGTTCAGCGATCCAGGCCTTGACAGGCTTCGTCAGGAGGCTCTAAACCTCCTCGCTCAAATGCCCGGCCTTGATTCTGAGACCTTGAAGCACCACCTGGATGCCCACGGGTTCGGAGAGGCTGTTGCATCTTTGTTGCGTACGACACTGGCACGTTTCGCAGGGGCAGACGCCCCGCAGGACGACGCCAGGAAGGGGATGCTGCACACCTTGGGGCGGCTTCGCCGCCCACACATCGTTCAGGCGATTCTTGAGGCCGAGCGCCGGTTGGGCGACGAGGTCAGCCAGGAAGCGCTGGACGCCTTGACCGCGTTAAGGGATGAGCTGAGCCGGATTGATGACATCGACGATGACGACGCCTAAGCCTTCCTTCCCGATATTCGACTCATTTCAATCCCCCACCAGGGAGCTTTAAGCGCATGGCAAAACAGGCCGCTCAAACCGCCGAAACCCAGGAAGCTCCGGAAGAAGCCCAGGACAGCCCGCTCCTGGATACCCTGGGCGCTGCCGTCAAGCGCATGGTCGCCAAGGGCAAGGAGCGCGGCTACGTCACCTATGACGAAATCAATGCCGCCCTGCCGCCCGAGGAATTCTCGTCGGAGCAGATCGAAGACACCATGTCGATGTTGTCCGAAATGGGCATCAATGTGGTCGAGAACGAAGAGGCCGAAGAGGCCCAGCCCGCCAGCGAGGAAGCCAAGGAAGAAGAAGAGTCGACGGCAGGCAATGTCGACGAAGAGGATCTGGGCCGCACCGACGATCCCGTGCGCATGTATCTGCGCGAAATGGGATCGGTCGAGCTTTTGTCGCGCGAAGGCGAAATCGCCATTGCCAAGCGTATCGAGGCCGGCCGCGAGATGATGATTGGCGGCATCATCGAAAGCCCGCTGACCATCCATGCCCTGGTCGATTGGCACGACAAGCTGATCAACGGCCAGATGTTGCTGCGCGACATCATCGATCTTGACGCCACCTACGGCTCGGGCTTTCAGGAAGTCACGGAAGAGGCGCTGGAAGGCGAGGAGGCCGAGGCCGAAGCCGAGGGCGAAGAGGAAAAGGTCGAAGGCGAAGCCGAGGCCGAGGGCGAAGAGGGAGAAGAATCCAGCATTTCTCTGGCCGCCATGGAATTGGAACTGATGCCCACGGTCGTCGAGACCCTGGAGCGCATCGCCGAGACCTACAAGAAACTGCGCAAGGTTCAGGAAAAGCGCCTGAAGGCCCTGCAGAGCGACGAGAAGGTTCCCGCCGCCACCGAGAAGAACTTCACCAAGCTGAAGCAGGAATTGATCGAACTGATGGAGGGCATTCACCTCAATCAGACGCGGATCGAATTCCTGGTCGAGCAGTTGAACAATTTAAACCGTCGCCTGATCGGACATGAAGGCCGTCTTCTGCGCGTGGCCGAAGGTTGCAAGATCAAGCGCCAGGAATTCCTGGACTCCTACTTCGGCAGCGAGCTTGATCCCAACTGGATCGACAAGCTGAAGGTGCGTCCCGGCAAGGGCTGGAAGGAATTCACCGGCCCCAAATGCACCAAGCAGATTGCGGATCTGCGTACGCTGATTGGCGACATCGCTGCCGAGGCGGGCCTGCCTATCGCCGAGTTTCGGCGCATCGTGTCCACCGTGCAAAAGGGCGAGCGCGAATCCGGCAAAGCCAAGAAGGAAATGATCGAGGCCAACCTGCGCCTCGTCATCTCGATTGCCAAGAAATACACCAATCGCGGACTTCAATTCCTCGATCTCATTCAAGAGGGCAATATCGGCCTGATGAAGGCGGTCGACAAGTTCGAGTATCGCAGAGGCTACAAGTTCTCGACCTACGCCACCTGGTGGATCAGGCAGGCCATCACGCGCTCGATCGCCGATCAGGCGCGCACCATCCGCATTCCCGTGCATATGATCGAGACCATCAACAAGCTGGTGCGCACGAGTCGGCAGATGCTGCACGAAATTGGGCGCGAGCCCACGCCGGAAGAACTGGCTGAAAAGCTGCAGATGCCGCTGGAGAAGGTGCGCAAGGTCTTGAAGATCGCCAAAGAGCCGATCTCGCTTGAAACCCCCATCGGCGACGAGGAAGATTCGCATTTGGGCGATTTCATCGAGGACAAGAACGCTGTGCTGCCCTTGGATGCCGCCATTCAGGGCAATCTGCGCGAAACCACCACCCGCGTTCTGGCCTCGCTCACCCCCAGGGAAGAGCGCGTGCTGCGCATGCGTTTTGGCATCGGCATGAATACGGATCATACGCTGGAGGAAGTGGGCCAGCAGTTCTCGGTCACGCGCGAACGTATCCGCCAGATCGAGGCCAAGGCGCTTCGTAAGCTCAAGCATCCCTCGCGCTCCAGGAAACTGCGCAGCTTCCTGGATAATTGAGAACTGGCGCATGGCGCCTGAGTGCAGATATTAAGGGCCTGTAGCTCAGTTGGTTAGAGCGGGCGGCTCATAACCGCTTGGTCGTAGGTTCGAGTCCTACCGGGCCCACCAGTAGAAACAAGGGGTTACACGGAGACGCGTAGCCCCTTTTTCTTGAAAAACCGCATTATGGTACGCTTCAGGTGGGCAAGGGTTAGGCGGCCCTCTGGTGTTGCGAAATGTAATAATGCTTGTTACATTATGACATGATCCGAGGTTTCAGGAACCGAGCGCTAAAGAGGTTTTTCGAGCGAGGCGACGTAAGCCGCATTCACGCCGATCATCGCGAGACCGTGGGAGATATCCTGTCCCGCCTGAATGCAGCCTTCACGCCCGAAGATATGGACCTACCGGGCTTTCGGCTTCATCGCTTGAAAGGCGAGTATGCGGGCTTCTGGGCTGTGACAGTGCGGGCAAATTGGCGTGTGATCTTCCGATTTGAAGAGGGCCAAGCCGTCGATGTCGACTATCTGGATTACCATTAGAACAAGGACGAGACGCCATGCTTATGCACAATCCTCCCCACCCCGGCGCGTTCATCAAGCGCCAGTGCCTAGAGCCATTAAAGTTGACAGTGACCGAAGCCGCTGCAGGGCTTGGAGTGTCGCGCAACACTCTTTCGATGCTGATTAATGGTCGCCTTGGCATTTCCCCGGAAATGGCTATCCGCCTCTCGCAGGGTTTTGGAGGCAGCCCGGAAAGCTGGCTACAGCAGCAGATGCAGTATGATTTATGGACGGCAAGGACGCGGGCAGGAAAAATAGACGTGCAAAAGTTCAAGGCCGCAGCTTAAACGACTCCCATCTCAGCCCAGCATGCCGGAAGCCCATGCGCCTCCCCGTGCCCCGCATGACCCGCCCCCCATTGCGACTTGAAGTCCTTGCCGCACCGAAGGCAATTGCGAACCTTGATGACTTGCCACCACCTGGAGTAGCATGCCTGGGTGCTTAGCCTTAGCTGCGGCATTTGGGGCCTCCTGCCGGGCTCACCAGTGCCCTTTTCAAGGCACTGCATCTATTTGCGTTTCACTCCCTACTTCCGCACCTTGCCCTCGGGTTGAGGGAATGATTAGACCGCCGACTGGGCAGGGGGCTTTCATTGGGCCTAAAATGATGTGGCTATTGTCGTGATTGAAGCGCTCTACCGCCACCCCATATGGAAGGGACATCTCCTTTGACAGGAGCTTTCCCATGAAACGACTTCCATCATTCCTTCTGGTTCTGGCATTGATCGGCACATCGCCAAGCTTGGCTGCCGATGCGCCTGCCATGCCCAGCGACACGGCACTGGGCAAGGTTCTGGCCGACGCCAAGGGCATGACGCTCTATTCATTCGATAACGACATGGGCGGCAAGTCGGCCTGCAACGGGCCTTGCGCCGTCAACTGGCCGCCCCTCATGGCGTCGGGTTACGCTGCCGGGATGGGCGACTGGTCAATCATCGTGCGCGACGACGGCTCTCGCCAATGGGCCTACAAGGGCAAACCGCTCTATACTTGGAGCAAGGATGCGAAGCCCGGCGACACCACCGGCGACGGCTTTAACGGCAAATGGCACGCCGCAAGACCATAGGAACTTATCCGACGACGCGGTTGCGACCTGCATCCTTGGCCTGATAGAGCGCCTTGTCGGCGCGTCTGATCAGATCTTCAGCCGACTCGCCTGGGTCGATGGTGGCGACGCCGAAGCTGGAGGTGAGCGTGGCGGGCAACTGACCGGAAAGCTTTGGGAGTTCCGAACGCAAAAGCTCAGCCAGCCTGAGGGCGCCATCCAGTGTGGTGGAGGGGCAGATGACGACGAATTCCTCGCCGCCCCAGCGGCCGATGACATCGGTCGCCCGCGTATGCTCTCTTAGCGATTCGGCAACGCGTTTTAGCGCCTCGTCGCCGGTTTGGTGGCCATAGCGGTCGTTGATTTCCTTGAAATGGTCAAGGTCGAGCAGAATGACCGAGAAGGCGGTGCCGTAGCGCTCGAAACGCTTCAGCTCTTCGCCTAGCGTTTCGTTGATCATGCGGCGATTGTAAAGGCCGGTCAGGGCATCCGTTCTGGCGAATTTGTCGAGCGCCTGATTCTTTTCGTCCAGGCTGCGATTGGCGACTTCAAGATTCGAATGAGCCAGGCGCAGATCCGAGGTAACGCGCAGAACCTTCATATAGTGGAACAGAATGAAAAATCCGATAACGCCAATGCCTGCCAGCAACTTCCAAAGATAACTGTAATCGGCCCGTTCGACATAGGCCACGGCCAGCCATCTTTTATAGATGCCCTGGATCATGTCCTGGTCGATCGAACCGATGGCCCGGCTGACGAGACCTTGAAGTCGAACATCGTCGCTTCTAACCGCCACGGCGTACTCGGCGCGCAGGCCAATTCCGCCAGAGATTTTCACCCCCTTGACTGTTTCTGCCTGCATGGCCCGGCTGACGATGGGCAGGGTATCGATCAGGCCGAACAGGCGCCCGTCCTCGACCGCCTTAAGACCGTCGCTGGCGCTGTCCATTTCGATCAAATTGATTTCGGGATAGGTTTTTTGCAAAAGGCTCAAGGGGGCTGATCCTTTGACGGCTCCGATCTTGCGTTGCATGATTTCGCGGATATCCGAGACGTAGATCTGGTCGTGCCTTGTGGCGACAACCAGTTCCGAGGAAAGCCAGGATTGCGTGAAGACCATGTTTTCCGAAATGCCGGGTGGCTTGATCGCCAGGGGCAGCAGGTCGCATTGACGGTTCTTGATGAAGCTTATGCTCTCGTCCCAACTGCGCGTCTGGACAAGATTGAGCGGGATGCCAAGACGCTGGCCGATGATTTTCACGAATTCGGAAGAAACGCCCGTATGGGTGCCATCCAGCGTGACGGCTTCGAGCGGGAGAAGGTCAGGATGGGCGCAAAAGCGCAGCCTGCCCAGTTTTTGCAGATAGGCGCTGTCATCCGGCGAGAACAGGGATGTCTCGTCGTCTCCCTCCTTCAAGTTCCATTTCCGGGAAAGCTCCTGCTCTTCGGCGGGCGTGATGGCGTCCATGCCTTTTTGCAAGATGTCACGCAGGAGGCGGCTGTCGTTGCGGGTGGCAATCGAGAAAGTGGTGATGAAGCGGGGGTCCGTGACCTTGCCCGCATGTTTCAGCGACGTGAGCTTTTCCTCATGCAGAATGCGCCTAGCCACGCCGGGAATATCCATGACGGCATCGGCCAATCCCTGATCGACCGCGCGAAACGAGGCGGGAGCCGAATCAAAGCTGACGATCTTGATGTCGGGATAGTGGTTGCGGATGAATTCCTCGAAAAAGAATCCCTTGGGAAAGGCGATACGCCGTCCGGCCAGATCCTTCAGATCGGAAATCTTGTTTTCCTCCTGACGAACATAAAGGCCGACATTGGTGATGTAGTAGGGCTCGGTGAAAGCCAGATAGTCGCGCCGCTCTTTGGTGTTGGCGATGTTCAGCATGACGTCAAGCGATCTTGACTGCATCATGCCCAGAAATTCATTCCAACTGGGCCCGCTGACATATTCGATCTTGATCCCCAGCTTTTGGGCCAGAAGATTCATGTAGTCGATGGAATAGCCCCTGGGCTGGCCGGACTGGTTGAAGTTGTAGGGCGGCCAGTCGAGTTCATTATGGACCCTAAGCGGCCCCAGCCGTTCGCGAAGCCAGGTCTGTTCCTGCGCTGTCAGGTTCAGAGGCTCATCCGCCAGGCCAAGGCCCGGAAGGAAACAGAGCAGGAAGGCAAAGAGCAGGCGGCGCATTCGAAGATGTCCCCAAGGCACAACTCTGAGTATGGGGAATAAGCGCCCGAATATTTAAAGTCAAGCCAGCCAAAGGAAAGGGGGGGCACATGCCCCCCCCCTGACTTGTCTTAACGCTATGGGTTTTAGTAGCGGTAGGTATCGGGCTTGAAGGGGCCGTTCTCGCCCACGCCGATATAACTTGCCTGCTTGTCGGAAAGCTTGGTCAGAGATACGCCCAGCTTGGCCAGATGCAGCGCCGCCACCTTCTCGTCCAGATGCTTGGGCAGCACATAAACCTTCTTTTCGTACTTGCCCGGATTGCAATAGATTTCCAACTGGGCCAGCACCTGATTGGTGAAGGAGGCGCTCATCACGAAGCTGGGATGGCCGGTAGCACAGCCCAGATTGACCAGGCGGCCCTCGGCCAGCAGGATAACGCGCTTGCCGTCGGGGAACTCGATCTCGTCCACCTGCGGCTTCACGTTGTGCCACTTGAAGTTCTTAAGACCGGCCACCTGAATTTCGGAATCGAAGTGTCCGATATTGCAGACGATCGAGCGATCCTTCATGGCCCGCATATGCTCGACCGTGATCACATCCACATTGCCCGTGGCGGTGACGAAGATGTCAGAGCGCGGCGCCGCCTCTTCCATGGTCTGCACTTCATAGCCTTCCATGGCGGCCTGCAGCGCGCAGATGGGATCGATCTCGGTGACGATCACGCGGCAGCCCGCATGACGCAGCGATTCGGCGGAACCCTTGCCGACATCGCCGAAACCGCAGACCACGGCCACCTTGCCCGCCATCATGACGTCGGTGGCGCGCCTGATGCCGTCGACCAGGGATTCGCGGCAGCCATACTTGTTGTCGAACTTCGACTTGGTCACTGAATCGTTGACGTTGATGGCGGGCCACAGCAGCGTGCCCTTCTTTTCCATCTCGTAGAGGCGATGCACGCCGGTGGTGGTTTCCTCGGTGACGCCCTTGATGGCCGCACCATTCTTGGAATACCAGCCGGGCTTGGCGGACAGTTGCTTCTTGATCGAGGCGTAGAGGACTTCCTCTTCCTCGCAGGTGGGATTGTTAAGGACCGAGAGGTCCTTTTCAGCCCGCATGCCAAGATGGATCAGCAGCGTGGCGTCGCCGCCATCGTCCAGGATCATGTTGGGGCAGCCGCCATCGGCCCAGTCGAAGATGCGGTGGGTGTAATCCCAGTATTCTTCCAGATTCTCGCCCTTGACGGCGAAGACCGGCGTTCCGGCGGCCGCGATGGCGGCGGCGGCATGGTCCTGGGTCGAATAGATGTTGCAAGAGGCCCAGCGCACATCGGCGCCCAGGGCCTTCAGGGTCTCGATCAGCACACCGGTCTGAATGGTCATGTGCAGCGATCCGGCGATCCGGGCCCCCTTCAGGGGCTGCTTGGGACCGAACTCGGCGCGCACGGCCATCAGGCCCGGCATTTCCGTTTCGGCGATGGTCAGTTCCTTGCGGCCCCAGTCGGCCAGGGCGATATCGGCGACCTTATAGTCGGTGGCGGCGGCCATGATGCAGGGTTCTCCATTGGGGGAAGTTAAGCGCCGCGTTATAGCCTCTGGCCGTGCTGGGAGCAACCGGGTAAGTTGAAAGCGGCGAGGAGGACGGAAAATGCGGAGGTGGCTTTTGGGACTATCAAGCATTCTCAGTGCGTTAGGCCTGTCAGCCTGTAGCGACGGCCCAACCACGCAGCAAAGCTATATTCGTCAATCAGGCACCTGGAGCGAATTTATCTATGCCGGGGCGCAAGGGCCGATTCTGCTGGAAATCAGGGGCGAACCCTTCAAGGGGCAGCAATCCCAGTTGGAGGGTCTGATTCTTGCGGCTCTCGAGGGGGCGCATCCCGAACGTCCCACCCGCTATACGCAAGACCCCGCCCAGGCCCCGCACGCCAATTTCAGGGTGACCCTGATGTTCGATCCACCCAAGACGGCCAGGGGCTCTCATCTCTGCGCGGGCGAGGCGTTGGCCTCAGGGCCCAACGAGCCCGGCAAGGTGAATGTGCTGATGAGCTTTTGTTCGAAGGGCGAGATGCTGGCCGAATCCTGGGGCTGGGTGAAGAAGGTGACGGGGCCGGACGACAAGCGCCTGTCGAAACTGCTTCATTTTGCCGTGCGCCATTTGTTCCAGGCGGCGAAATAGGAGATTATGTCCCTTCCTTGGGCTGAATCCGCACCTCGCCCGCGACAGGCCCCTTGCCGTCCTTGCCGGGCTGCAACAGCTTGAGCGGTCGGTCGGGGAAAAGGCGCTGCTTCAGTTCCACCAGCAGCGCGTCCTGACCTCCGAAGGGGGCGATCAGATCGATCATCCAGGCCCGGTCGCCCGAATTCCAGTCCGAAGGCTTCAGCCGGTTGTGGCCCGCCATCAATCTCTGCTCGACCTCTTCGTTCAAGAGAGCCCAAGTCACGAAGGACTGGGGCCGCTCCTTGCCTCTGACCAACCGACACTGACGCAGCATCAGGGGCGGAAGGATCAGCCAGTCGAGATCGGCAACGAAGAAATGTCGGTGTGCCGGAGATTGCGTCATCAGCCAAACCACATCGCCCAGCACTTCGGCGGGACTGGAATGATGGGGCGGGGCGGATTCGAGTGAGGGGGAGGGTGAAGCTGGCGCGGGAGCGGGCGTCTCGGCAACGGTAGCAGGGGCTTTGGCTATCGACGGCTTGGACTTCTTGGCCACGGCTTTGGCCTTGATCTCCGGCTTCTTGGGCCTGTGTTTCGCGGGATGCTTTCCTGTCATGCACGTATCCCCCTGAATGGATTGCGCCTCGCCCTTCCTGGAAAGGTTTTGCAACCATAGCTGCTTTTGCGCGAATTCAGAAGAAAATAGGTCTAGAGCATATTCCGACCATATACGGCGCAGTGATCGCATATGGTCGGAATATGCTCTAGCGCACGATCGTTTAACGCCGGGCCACCCCGTGATCCGGCGTTAAACGTGAATCGGCAGCTCAAAACAAATTGATAGAGCAGATTCACGCCTGAAATCAGAGCCGTTAAACTGCTCCGATTTCAGGCGATCTGCTCTATTGGCTTTTTCCGATTCGCCGCTGCATCTTGTTTAACTCAGCCCGATAACCCCAAGAATTGCACGGATTTGACAGATTTTTACATCAAGGGCTGGACAAGTGCCCTGAAACAGTTTCATCTTTGTGCCTGCGCAAAAAAACCAAATAAGGCGGCAGGGGGGGAAAGTGCTCTGGCGCCAGCACTCTGAGGGGACTGTTCGTGCGTGACTCCTATCTCAATGTCGTTCGGCTGATCGAGCGGCTGCATCGTCACTTTCTGGATGTGCTGCGCATCGAGTTGCGGCGCCTGGGGATCGACGACATCAATGCCGTGCAGGCCCTTCTTCTGTCGAATATCGGCGACGAGGAAGTGGTCATTCGCGATCTTAAGGACCGCGGTTATTATCACGGCTCGAATGTTTCCTATAACATCAAGAAGCTGACCGAATGCGCCTATCTGGCTCAGGAGCGCAGCTCGAAGGATCGTCGCTCGGTCATTTTGCGCCTGACCGACAAGGGCATGGCGCTCTGCACGGCCATTCGTAATCTGCAAACGGAAATGGCGGGCAAGCTGGGTGATGGGGTGGGGGCGCAGGCCGAGTTTGCCGAAGCCAGCAAGGCGTTGCTGCGTCTTGAGCGCACCTGGACGGATTTCATCCGCTACGGGGATTAGCCTTATTTCTTCTTCGTCAACGGAATAGGCTTGTTGCCCTGTTTGGCGGGCGCTTCCGGCTGGCTCCAGCGCTGGCCGTTGATGTCGATGGCTCCGTCGGCGCTGAACGTCACTTCGAAAACATCATTTCCGGCACTGTCCTTCTTGGGCGGCGATGTGCGGCGCAATCCATCCAGCATGACGGCGGCCAGACTGGTCCCGTCATCCAAGGATTTGATCAGGTTATCCAGCCCTCGGCTGGTGATGGTGATTTTGCCGGAAAAGGGCTGGGCCTTGGCTTTTTCCGGCTGGAAGCTGCCCTTGGCATCGATTCCCCAGTCCGGAGCGCTGGCTGAAATATCCTCGATCCTGATTTCCGTTCCGGCATCGACCAGGACATCCATGGCGGTGGCCAGGCTATCCATCAGGGTGTCGGCCAGACCGGCCTGGGTCGAAGCCTGACGCTTGGCGCCCGCCTGATTGAGCCATAGGGTCGCCAATTGGTTGGTCAGATCCCGAAGTGGCAGGCGCTCCCAGGACAGGCGCACGGCCAGCTTTTCAGGCAGGGTGCCCAGCGGCAAAGGCAAAGGGGAGACGCCGGTTGGCTGCTTGGCGGCGATGCCCGAGGCGGTAATTCCGGCCTTCAGCGTACTGGTGTCCATATCCATGCCCAGCGCCCCCATCGTGACCTCGAAGGCGTTTATGGACAAGATATCCTCGCCATCCAGCCCATTCAGCTTCACGCCCGACAGCGTGAAGCGGTTGTCGACCGAAGCGGCCAGCGGCGCCAGATTGTCCAAAGAGGTGTCGCCTCCCTGTCCCGACAGGATGCGGAAAGTTTCAAGATCAAGGCTTGCGATGCGCGAGCTGGCTTCGACGGCCTGCACGCTGAAACCGGTCGTCTTGGCGTCACCAAAGGCAATCTTCCTGATCTGAAGCGTTTGCACCTGATCGTGCCCCTTGCCCTCAAGGGCGGGCGTCAGGTTGGAATAGGTGGCCAGGGAATCGATGCTGCCCTTGCCCTCGGGCGAGGCGATGGCAATGGCCGACAACACGGTATCGGAATGCGTCCACTGTCCCAGCTTGGCCGACCAGATGCCGTTGACCGATTGTTGTCCGATCTCCATTCGTCCGCCCTCATGGCCCAAAGCCGAGACGAAGCGCCAGACTGCGGGCAGGGTGATGCGGATTCTGTAAAGCTCGTCGTCTGCCCTGGTGACGGCAAGGCGGATGCTGGCGCCGCGCCAGCTTGCGCCCTCCGATTGGGGAATGGCGGGTTTGGGCAGGGTGACCGTCCAGCCCCCCTGGGCATTTCGGGAGATAAAAGCCGGATTGCCCAGGTTCAGCTTGGGACCCAGCGGGAAGGGGGCGCTCATGGCCCTGATCATCTGCTGGGCCTTGGCCAAAACGTCGGCGGATTCGGCATCAGGGGGGGCTTGATCGATGGATTGACTGGCTTTGGCAAAACCGCGTCTTTCCAGGTCTTCAAGCAAGGCCTCCGCCTCGGGTTCGCCCGAAAGGGCCGCCTCTTGGATCAGAGATAGCCCCTTGCTGAAGCTGACCTTGCCGCCGCGCCCGGCCAGCGTGAGCTTGCCCAGCTTGGCCTTGGCGCCGGCATGGCCGGTCAGGCTGGCCCGCTGGTACCATTTCGACGCCTCGGCATAGCTTTGCGGAACGCCGCGTCCGCCCTCATGCATCTGGCCCAGGCGATATTGGGATTCGACGTCGCCACCCAAAGCCGCCTTTTGATAATAGGACCAGGCCAGGGTGTCGTTCTGGGGCACACCGCGCCCGTTTTCGTGCATTTCGCCCATCAGGCGCAGAGCCTCGCGATTGGCCTGCTGGGTCAAAGGAGCGAGTTTTTCGACAGCCAGTGCGTAATCGCCGTTGGCATAGGCGCTCATCGCCCCGCCGATATCGGCGCGGGCTTCCCTTGCGAAGGACAGGGCTATCAGGGCGGCGAGGAGGAGACGAAGGCGCATGCGCCGCATTCTGGCGGAAAGCATGGGCCTTGGGAAGGGGGCGGGGCTTGTCCGAACCGGCTGACTGCGCCAGCCCCTTGGAACAGTCCGGGCCGAGGGTGGCCTTGACCCTGGCCGGATTGCGCCCCTAAGCTGGCGCTCTTGAAGGTGGCCGGGGATGGGACGATGCGCTTATTGGGCGTTCTGGTTGGATGGTTGGCGCTGGCTGCGGCTTGGCCCGCCTTGGCGGGAGAGAAGTTCGATCCCAAAGAGGTCCGCGTCATCACGCCGACAACGGCCACCTCCAAATGCATTGGCGATCCCAAAACGCCGAT
>PDZW01000010.1 GCA_002753155.1 Alphaproteobacteria bacterium WMHbin7 | reverse complement strand
TCAAGGGCGAGGGGGTGGGCATGGCCATGGTCTCGCCCATGCTGCTGGGGCTTGCCCTGGTGCAGGAGTTGGTGGCCGAGCTGGGCATTCCCGTCTTGGCCCATCCGGCGATGGCTGGCGCGTCGCGGATCGCTCCGTCCTTGCTGCTGGGCAAGCTGTTTCGGCTGGCCGGAGCCGATGCCGTGGTTTATCCCAATCACGGCGGACGTTTCGGCTACTCCCCAGGCATGTGCCATGATCTGGCCCTTGCCGCCAGGGGCGCGCTGGGGGAGTTGAAGCCCATCATTCCCGTACCAGCCGGGGGCATGACCTTGAAACGCGTTCCCGAAATGGTGAAATTCTATGGGCCCGATGTCATGCTGCTGATCGGGGGCGCTCTGCTGATGGCGGGCGATGACTTGTTCGGGCAGTCTCAAGCCTTCGTTCAAGCCGTGACTGGAAAGGAGACGACATGACCGATCAAAAGCCAGTGCGCCGCTTTCAAGATTTTCGTTGGGAAGCCACCGACCTGCTGGCCTATCGCCAGGATGACGGGGTTCCCTTCAAGGACGTCACTCGCCAGTTACTCTTTCAGGCTCCCGATCTTTTAGGCGAACTGCGCTATTTCGAAGTGGCGCCGGAAGGACATTCCTCGCTGGAACGTCATGACCATCGCCATGCGGTGGTGATTTTGCGCGGTCGCGGGCGTTGTCTGGTGGGAGAGCAAGTCTTCGATGTCGGCCCGCTCGATCTGGTCGATATTCCGCCTCTGGTCTGGCATCAATTTCGTGCCACCGAGGGGGAGTCGCTGGGTTTCCTCTGCCTGGTCAATGTCGAGCGCGACAAGGCGCAACTGCCGACCGAGGCGGATCTGGCCAAGCTTTCCGCCCATCCCGGCGTCGGCGATTTCCTACGTGCCAAGTAGGGGGTTATAGGCCCAAAAAAATATTTTGGCCGCGCAGTTTATTTAGCAGTCGCTTATATTCAATGTGATTCAGATACATGTACTTTT
Organism: Alphaproteobacteria bacterium WMHbin7; assembly: GCA_002753155.1. Taxonomy (GTDB): domain Bacteria; phylum Pseudomonadota; class Alphaproteobacteria; order Rhodospirillales; family WMHbin7; genus WMHbin7. The sequence goes on along the minus strand of PDZW01000010.1, from coordinate 101,817 downwards.
TATACACATTGCCTTAGTCCCGTGACTGGCCGGGACTGATTATCCTAAAATTAATAAGGTTGCATCTTGACGCATCTGGCATATATTTGATGCAAATCAAGCGGCACCGTGCGTTGAACATAGCCACGCATGCGTAAGCTGCTCAATAACATGCAGCGGGCTTGAGGCGCTGCCAACGGGTCGAGGGTGTCATGGCACGTATCGTGTCGACGAGCCAAGTGCAAACTCCGAGTGTGGCGGTAGGTGATGCGGCGGGTGCCGTGCATCAGCCTCTTCCGTTCGATTCCCGGCCAGCGACAGAGAAGCTTCCCCCCACCATTGTCGAAGCGGTGCCCGGCAAGCCGGTCTTGATTCCCGGTGCCGAGGGATTGCTGGAGGGGGCCGATTATCAGCGCGTGGGAGCTGACCTGATTCTTGAGGCGCCGGATGGGACACGCATTCTGGTGCGCGATTACTTTGCGTCCGACTCCCCCGGCGATCTGATTTCTGAAACGGGTGCCACGATCGATGGCGATCTGGCGATGCGTCTTGCCGGGTCGATGACGCCTGGTCAGTGGGTCCAGGCCAAAGGCGCGGGAGCGCTGGGTCAGTCCATCGGGCGGGCCGACACGCTTTCGGGCGATGTGCAGGTCGTGCATGCGGACGGCAGCAAGGGCCTTTTGCACAAGGGCGATCCGGTCTATCAGGGCGATGTGCTGCAAACGCCCAAGGGCGCTTCGATCGGCCTGGTCTTCATGGACGGCACGAATCTGGCCCTGGGCGGAAACGGCAGGCTCGTTCTCGACCAGATGGTCTATGATCCCGTGGCGCATACCGGCAAATCGGCCTTCTCGCTGGTGCAAGGCACCTTCTCCTTCGTCTCTGGCGAGATCGCCAAGGTTTCGCCCGATGCTGCCTCGATCAAGACGCCCGTGGCGACGATCGGCATTCGCGGCACCATGGTAGCCGGCGGCTACAGCCCCCAGACGGGCCTGACTACGGCCCTGCTGCCTGAGGCCAACGGGGTTGGCGAGTTCACCGTTACCAATGCAGCGGGAACCATCACCAACAATACGGCCAATGGCGCCTTGCATGTCGGCAACTTCTTCACGCCGCCTTCCAATATCGTGACGGTCACTTCGGCGCAGCTGTCCAACAGCTTCGGGACCGTGCTGCAGCAGGTGGCGAGCAGTTCGAGCAACAGCAATGCCAGCCAGTCGGCGCAGCAGATCCTGAATCAGGCGACACAGCAAGGTGCGGCGGACCCGCAAGCACCTGCGGCCAACGGTCAGAACGGGCCTGCGGCAGGCCAGCAGCAGGGACCACAGGGTCCGGCGGCGGCAGGTCAGCAGGGTCCGGCGCAGCCGGGTGCTGCCCCAGCGCAAGCGGGTGCTGCGGCTCCGGCGGCGACGGTTGAGGGCATCTTCCAAGGGGCAGCGCAGGGGGCAGGGCCGCAGGCCCCGGCGGCTGGATTCGCGCAAGCCGCCCAGCAGGCCATCAACGCGGCCCTCAATCAGGGCATTTCGATCGATCAGGCCGTGCAGGGCGCCATGCAGGCCCATCAGGCCTATACACAGGCGGTCAATCAGGGTGCTTCGGCGCAGCAGGCGCTGAATGCGGCGGGCCTTGCCGCCCAGCAGTCGGGCGTTTTGACGGCGACTCCCTTCGCGAACGTCCCGGTGACAGCACCGGCTCCGGCAAATACAGGGCCTTCCTCGCAGAATGGTCCTGGTTCGGGCAATGATGGCGGCAGCACGTCACACAACGATTCTTCCAACCTGATCCGCGTGACCTTGAACACGACAACGGGTTACACGAATCAAGGCGGTTCTGGAAATCAGGGAACCACGACGGACCCTTACGATAATGTCACCGATAATACGGGCACGACGACTGTCACGACGGTTCTAACAACGACCAATCTGGCGTCGACCGAAGAGGAACCCACATCAAGCAGCAACAATATTGACAACAACGCGCCCAACAACAACGTGACGACAACGGAACCCACGGTGGTGACGCTCTCGGGCAAGGCGATCGACGGCTACATCTCGGGCGCCACTGTTTTCCTGGATGCCGACAATGACGGCAGCCTGGATACGGGAGAGACCTGGACCCTCACCGACAGTCAGGGCAATTACACGCTGTCCAGCACCGACACGACGTCGCCGGTGGTTCTGTTCGGCGGCACGGATATTTCGACGAACCGGCCTCTGGTCGGCACGTTGAAGGCGCCTGCGGGATCGACCGTGGTGACGCCGCTGACCACCATGGTGCAGTCGATGGTGGCTTCGGGTCTAAGCGAAGCCTCGGCGCAAAGCCAGGTGGCGCTCATGCTGGGCATTTCCAATCTGCCTGATCTGACCGATTTCGATCCGGTGGCACAGTCCTCCTCTGCCAGTTCCAGCACGGTAACCCAGGCGGCCGAGGTCATGAAGGCCGCCGTCATGGTCCAGAACATGGTGACGCAGATGAGCGCCATGATGGTTGGCGCCGGCGGGGTCACGACTGCTGCAGCGACATCGGCCATCTTCTCTGCCCTGGCCACTCAGGCCACAAGCGCCTCGGGTGCTGTCAACTTCGCGACGTCGGCCAATGTGTCGACGCTGATAGATTCCGTGGCAAGCAATCTGTCGCTTACGGGCAATGCCAATCTGGCAACGGCCAAGGCGACGATCTCCAGCGTTATCGCCAGTGTCAACACCGCCGTCAACACCGCCTTCAGCTCGAATTCCTCTGGCGGCGCTTCACTGCTGACCGCCCTTGCCAATGTGGCGACCGTGGCGCAGGGCTCGGCGACGACGGCCATTCAAGACGCCTTCAACAATACAGCAACGCTGGCAGCGTCGCTGACCACGCTGGGCAGCGACTATAGTGGCACAAGCCTTACCAACGCGATCACTTCGGCGGCCAGCGGGCTTGAAGGCACCACGGGCGACGATACCATCACCGGCACGGCGGGTTCTGATGTCATTCGCGGCCTGGCGGGCATCGATACCTTGTCCGGCCTGGGCGGCGACGATTCACTTTACGGCGGCGATGGCAACGATCTTCTGAAGGGTGGGACGGGCACCGACATTCTGGACGGCGGCGCCGGAACCGATACGGTCAGCTACGTTGCGGCGACGTCGGGAATCGTTGTCGACTTGTCGGCAGGCTCGGTAACGGGTGGCGACGGCAACGACACGCTGAGCAATATCGAGATCGTGATTGCCAGCGAATTTTCCGACACCATGACGGGCACCACGGGTGCTGACACGTTGTATGGCGGGGCTGGCGACGACAGCCTGACCGGCGACGAAGGCAATGACATTCTGGACGGCGGAACGGGCACGGATACTGTTTTGTATCTGGGCAAGGCCTCGGGTGTTACGGTCAATCTAACGACGGGAACGGCGACCGGAAGCAATGGCAGCGATACGCTGACCGGCTTTGAGAACGTCACGGGCACCAGCTTGGCCGATGTGCTGACCGGTTCGAGTGTGGCCAACACCCTTAAGGGCGAGGGCGGCAACGACACCTTGATTGGCATGGCGGGCAACGATTCGCTTTCAGGCGGTACGGGCGACGATATTCTGTATGGCGACTCCACCTCTTCGATCACCGGTTCGGGAACCCTGGTCAACGGCTTGGGCGGCTCGTCGGGCTTTGGCGAGAATTCTGTCACGCGGGGCGACGACGGCTATTATTCGCAAGTGTCTCTAAGCTCGATTTTCCCAAGCGGCCTGACCTGGTTCGGGCAAACTTATTCCTCGATCTGGGCCAACACCAACGGGCATGCGACATTCGGTCAAGGCTATTCCACATACTCAGCCTCCGGTTATCCGATGAGCGGGACGTCGAGCCCGCCAATCCTGGCGCCCCTGTTCTATGACGTCGACACAAGAAGCACCAGTGGCCTTGCCGCCACTCCGGGTGGTAATTCGACCGGCAGCAATCTGGTCTGGTACGACGTCGACAGCACCAATGGCATCGTTACCATTACCTGGGATGATGTCGGCTTCTATTCGCAGAACAACAGTGCCCTGAACGCCTTTCAGCTTCAGATCTACTATCAGGGCGCTGCGGGCGATTACGATGTTGCCTTCCGATATGAGACGGTCAATTACTCCTACTATGACGAAGCGCGGGCCGGTTGGTCGGCTAGCGACGGTGTTGCGGGCCATTATTACGAATTGCCCGCCTCCTCCAGCAGCAGCGTTCTTAATCTCGAGACGGCGCTGGGCAATACCGGAACGGCGGGTCTGTGGACCTGGTCCTTCCGCAATGGCGTTCTGTCCTCGAGCGGCGAAACCGGAAGTTCCGGCAGCGGCTCGGTAACCGGCGACGATGTGGTCGCAGGTGGGGCTGGCAACGATACGCTTTACGGCGGTGCTGGCAACGACACGCTCTCGGGCGATGGCGACAGCGACGTTCTTTATGGCGGCCTGGGTGCCGATACGCTCGACGGCGGAACCGAGAACGACAGCCTGATCGGCGGTGGCGGGGCCGATACGCTGCAAGGTGGGGCTGGCAACGACACGCTGACCTATCAGTCCGATGCGGCCAGCTTCGACGGCGGCACCGGGGCGGATACTCTGCTCTTCCAGGGCAGCGGCGTTACGCTTGATCTGTCGAGTTCGACCATCAGTTTTGCCAATCTGGAAAAGGTCGATCTGACCGGTTCGGGCAACAACAGGCTCGAACTGACGGCCACCAAGGTTTTTGGCGCAACCGAAGCTTCGAACGACCTGCTGACGGGCATCGACATATCCAATTCTCATGTTCTGGTCATCGGCGGAAACAGCGGCGATCAACTGGTGTTCGACGATCTCAACTGGGTATCGTCGCAGTCATCGATCTCGTTGAGTGGCGACAGCTATTCTGTCTATACCAACGCCAATTCCGGCAGCGCCACGGCAATTCTGGTCGATAGCGACATCACCGTTTCTTCTGGACTGTCTTGATTTATCGCAAGCCGCTCTAAACCGGCACGGGAAGTTTGTCTTCCCGAGGCACCGGTGGCTTGGCCTCGGGGTAGATGAAGGTCAGTTTGTTGTCTTTAAGATCAATGCGCACGGTGCCGCCGTGGGTCAGGCGCCCGAACAGCAGTTCCTCGGCCAGCGGCTTCTTGATCTCTTCCTGGATAAGGCGCCCCAAGGGCCTGGCGCCGAACTGGCGGTCATAGCCCTTTTTCGACAGCCAGCCCCTGGCTTCGTTTGACAATTCGATAGTGACATGCCGGTCGGCCAGTTGGGCCTCCAACTGCATGATGAATTTGTCGACCACCTTGGTCACGATCTCGGGCGACAGGTGCGCAAAGCTGATCGTGGCGTCCAGGCGGTTCCTGAATTCCGGCGTGAACAGGCGCTCGATGGCTTCCTTGTCGTCGCCTTCGCGGGTCGTGCGCTCGAAGCCGATGGCGTTCTTGGCCAGATCGGCAGCCCCCGCATTGGTGGTCATGATCAAGATGACATTGCGAAAATCGACTGTCTTGCCGTTATGGTCGGTCAGTTTCCCATGGTCCATGACCTGCAGCAGGATGTTGAACAGGTCGGGATGCGCCTTCTCGATCTCGTCTAGCAACAAAACCGAATGCGGGTGCTGGTCGATGGAATCGGTGAGCAATCCCCCCTGGTCAAATCCGACATAGCCAGGCGGAGCCCCGATCAGGCGCGAGACCGAATGGCGCTCCATATATTCCGACATGTCGAAACGAGTCAGCTCGATGCCCAGAATCTTGGAAAGCTGGCGCGCCACTTCCGTCTTGCCCACACCCGTGGGACCTGCGAACAGGTAGCTGCCGATGGGTTTCTCGGGCTCGCGAAGTCCCGCGCGGGCCAGCTTGATGGCCGAAGCCAGTGCCGTGATCGCCTTGTCCTGGCCGAAGACCAGCGTCTTCAGGTCGCGTTCGAGATTCTTCAGAATCTCGGCATCGTTGGTGGAAACGCTTTTGGGTGGAATGCGCGCGATCTTGGCTACGATGTCTTCGATATCAGCCACCGTAACCGTCTTCTTGCGCTTGCTTTCCGATTGCAGCATGCGGGCTGCCCCCACCTCGTCGATGACGTCGATGGCCTTGTCGGGCAGCTTGCGGTCGTGAATGTACTTAACGGCCAGTTCCACGGCTGCGCGCAGCGCTTCGGGCGTATAGCGCACATTGTGGTGCTTTTCGTAATAGCCCTTGATGCCGGTGAGAATCTTGACCGTATCCTCGATCGAGGGTTCGTTCACATCGATCTTCTGAAAGCGGCGCACGAGGGCGCGGTCCTTCTCGAAGTGATTGCGAAATTCCTTGTAGGTGGTCGAGCCGATGCAACGCAGATTGCCTTGGGCCAAAGCGGGCTTTAACAGATTCGAGGCATCCATCGAACCGCCCGAGGTGGCACCTGCGCCAATCACGGTGTGGATTTCGTCGATGAACAAAATCGAGCCCTTGGTGTTCTCGATCTCGGTGATGACCGCCTTCATGCGTTCCTCGAAGTCGCCGCGATAGCGCGTGCCCGCCAGCAGCGTGCCCATATCCAGGGCAAAGACCGTGGCATTCTTCAAGACCTCGGGCACCTCACCCTTGACGATGCGCCGGGCCAGGCCCTCGGCGATGGCGGTCTTGCCCACGCCCGGATCGCCCACATACAAGGGATTATTCTTGGTGCGCCGGCAAAGAATCTGAATGGTGCGCTCGATTTCGGCGTCGCGCCCGATCAGGGGATCGATGCGCCCCTCCAGCGCCTTCTTGTTCAGATTGACGCAGTAATTGGCCAGCGCCTGTTCGCCCTTCTTCACCACTTTTTCAGGCCCGGCGTCTTCGTCAGCGCCACTGACCGGTCGGCTGGCCGAACGTCCCGGCGCCTTGGCGATGCCGTGCGAGATGTAATTGACCGCGTCCAGCCGGTTCATGTCCTGGCTTTGCAGGAACCAGACGGCGTGTGATTCGCGCTCCGAGAACATGGCGACCAGGACATTGGCCCCCGTCACCTCCTCGCGCCCTGAGCTTTGCACATGGATGGCGGCGCGCTGGATGACGCGCTGGAAACCCGCCGTCGGCTTGGGGTCCTCGCCGTCCGGTACGCGCAGCCCTTCCAGGGTTTCCAGGATGAAGGCAGTTGCCTCGCGCTTGACGCGCTCGACATCGACACCGCAGGCCTTCAGCACGGCAATGGCGTCGGCATCGTCGCAAAGGGCGATCAAAAGATGTTCCAGCGTCACATATTCGTGGTGGGAACCGGCGGCCAGCGCCAGAGCCCGGCGCAAGGTCTGTTCCAGATTGCGCCCCAGCATCGCCTTATTCCTTTTCGATCGTGCATTGCAGGGGGTGCTGGCTCTGGCGGGCCAGATCCATCACCTGTGTCACCTTGGTCTCGGCCACCTCATAGGTGTAGACGCCGCACAGACCAACGCCGCGCATATGCACATGCATCATGATACGGTTGGCTTCCTCGTTGCTTTTGCCAAAAAAGCGCTCAAGCACATGAACCACGAACTCCATGGGGGTGTAGTCGTCGTTCAGCATCAGCACTTTGTACATGGACGGCTTCTTGGTCTTGGGCCGGGTCTTGATGACCACGCCCGTTGCCGGCCCATCGTCTGTGCGTTTGTCCCCACCTGCCATGCCGGGACCCTCCTTTTCACTCCCTATCATATGGGCATATCGCCCGGTGGGAAAAGAGCAATCCGTGTGGTAATAAGCCGGACTGATGGAAACCGTGCTGTTTTTCAAGGGATTGATCGTTGGCTTCGCCCTGGCCGCCCCGGTGGGGCCGGTGGGCGTGTTGTGCATTCGCAGGTCTTTGGCCGATGGACGTGCTGCCGCCTTTCTGGCCAGTCTGGGGGCAGCCCTGGCCGATACGGTCTTCGGCTTGGCGGGCGTTCTGGGTATGGGCCTGATCGCGGGATTCCTGCAAACCTATGAAGCCCCCCTGGCCTTGGCGGGCGGGATTTTTCTGCTGGCCTTGGGCGTTCATACCTGGCGCTCAAAGGTCAATCTCGCCGCTGTTCCTCTTACGCCATTGGGATTATTGAAGGATTTCACAGGCACCTTCGCCGTCGCCCTGGCTAATCCGGCAACTGCGGCAGGCACCGTGGGCGCTTTCGCGGCCCTGGGGCTGGCCGGGCTGGAAAGCGATCGGGGGGCCGTCATCTCCCTGCTGGCCGGAGTTTTTCTGGGTTCTGCCCTTTGGTGGTTCACCCTGTCCAGCCTGGCCGCCGCCAGCCGGGGGCGCTTGCCCGAAAGCTGGATTTTGCGAATCAATCACGCCTCGGGAGGGCTTTTGCTCGTCTTCGGTCTGGGCGTTCTGACCAATTTGGTGATAAAAGCTTTGGCATGAAACAGGTTATTCAAAGTGCGCGCTCGGGCAAACTCTGCCTCAAGGACGTTCCGGCCCCCCGTGTGCGGGCCGGGCATCTTCTGGTTCGCGTCAAGGCCTCGCTGATCTCGGCGGGCACCGAGCGCATGGTGGTGGATTTCGCCAAGAAGAGTTTGGCGGGCAAGGCGGCCGAGCGCCCCGATCTGGTCAGGAAGGTGTTGGATAAGGCCAAGCGCGACGGTGTGGGCGCCACCATCAAGGCGGTGATGGCAAGGCTCGACGAACCCTTGCCGCTGGGCTATTCGGCAGCCGGAACGGTGGAGGAAGTGGGGGCCGGGCTGGAAAGCCGGTTCCATGTCGGTCAGAAGGTGGCGATGTGCGGTGCTGGCATCGCCAACCATGCCGAATTCGATCTGGTGCCGGGCAATCTGGCTGCACCCGTGCCCGAAACCGTCCCCTTCGAGGAAGCCTGCTACGGCACCGTGGCCGCCATCGCCCTTCAGGGTCTGCGCAATCTTGGGCCCCAGTTGGGCGAGGTGGTGGCCGTGCTGGGGGTGGGGCTGATCGGCCAGCTTGCGGTGCAGCTTTTGAAGCTTTCGGGTTGCCGCGTTCTCGCCCTCGATCACAATGCGGCAAGGCTTGATCTGGCTAAAAAGCTGGGGGCCGATGCGGTCTGGAATCTGGCCGAGGACGGGTTGGATGCAGCCGTGGCGGCCCTTTCGGGCACGCTTGGCTGCGACGGCATTCTGATCTGTGCCGCCACCGATTCCAGCGAACCCTTTCAGGTGGCGGCGGGCATTGCGCGGGATCGGGCCAGGGTGGTGCTGGTGGGAAAGACGGGCACGGAATTTCCCTTTGCCGATTTCATGAAAAAGGAATTGTCGGTCACGGTGTCGCGCTCCTACGGACCGGGGCGCTATGACGAAGCCTATGAGGGGCGGGGCCTGGCCTATCCCGAGGGCTTCGTGCGCTGGACCGAAACGGCCAATCTGGCCGAATGCGTGCGCCTGATGGCGCATGGCCTGAAGGCAAGCCCCCTGACCACGCATCGCTTCGCCCTGGAGCGGGCCGAGGATGCCTATACCCTGGTGATGGGCGGGGCAGAACCCTATCTGGGCGTTTTGCTCGACTATCCCATTGCTGCCTTGCGCGAAACGGCTTTGCCCAAAAGCTTCCCCGCTCCCAAAGCGGCAAAAGGTGCTTGTGTGCTGGGCGTGATCGGGGCGGGCAGCTTTGCTCGAACCGTTCTACTGCCGGAATTCAAGAAGCGCTCCGATGTTTGCCTGCGGACCATTGCCACCCAGCGCGGCATGACGGCGGATCATGCCAAAGGCCAGTTCGGATTCGAGGTCTGCACGACCGATGCGGGGGCGCTTCTGGCCGATCCCGCCATCAATGCCGTTCTGATCGCCACGCGCCATGCCAGCCATGCCGACCTCGTCATCCAGGCCTTGAGGGCGGGCAAGCATGTGCTGGTCGAAAAACCCCTGGCGGTGTCGCATGAACAATTGGCGGCGGTGGCTTTGGCCAGACAAGAGTCGCAGGCCTTCCTGATGGTGGGTTTCAACCGGCGCTTTGCTCCCTTGGCGGTGAAGATGCGGGGCGAGCTGGCACAGCACGCTGGGCCTAAGAATCTGCTGATTCGCGTCAATGCGGGCGCTTTGCCCAAGGAAAGCTGGCTCAATGCCAGCGACGAGGGCCAAGGGCGCATCCTGGGCGAGGGTTGCCATTTCGTCGATCTGGCCCGCGCCCTGGTGGGTGCGCCGATCAGTGCCGTGCAGGCCCAGGGTTCAAGCCAGGGGGCCGACGAACTGGCCGCCACATTCTCATTCGCCGATGGCAGTCTGGCAGCACTCAGCTATACCGCCCAGGGTGATTCCGCCTATTCCAAGGAGCGCATCGAAGGCTTTGCGGGCGGGGCTGCGGTTTGCCTGGACAACTTCCTCTCCCTGTCGGTCACCCGGGGCGGCAAGACGAAAACCGTCAAGCTGTTGGGCCAGGACAAGGGCCATGCGGCAGAAATCGATCTGTTCGTAAAAGCGGTGGCTTTGGGCGGTCCGGCCCCGGTGGACGAGGCCGAGACTTTCGAAACCAGCCTGGCCACCCTGGCCTTGGTGGAGTCCTTAAGGACGGGATTGAAGATCGAGATCGGGTAAAGGCGCCCTACATCCCAACCGCTTTACGCAACGTCTCGTCGATGCGGGTTTGCCAGCCTTTGCCGGTGGCTCTGAAATAGGCCACCACGTCGGGCGACAGGCGCAATTTGATGGCGAGTTTCGGATTTTGCAGCCGGGGGCGTCCCGGCCCGCGCGCCATCGACGCCAGTTCCGGAGCTGCCTTGGCGACGGGGCGCATCCGAGACAGCATGGCTTCGTCCAGGGGCGGATTATCCGGGTCGGACTTGGCCGCTTCGGTGATGCGCCTGTCTTCCGCATCCGACATTCTGGCTTTACGTTCCCGCTTCATAGCGATTGCACTCCCGCCGATTGGCTTTTCTCAAACTGATGACATGAATGTCGCCGTTCCGGCGTGTGAAATCGCCGCCATGCTTGGCGATGTTGCCAGCCCGCTTGGTCTCGTCCCAGGTCATCATCGAAATATCGTACCCCCAAAAATTATTTGGGTCAAGAAATTCGGGGTAAACTTACCCCCCCTCCTCGTCTTCCATCTCTTTCAGCTTCTTTTCCTTCTCGCGCTTGATGCGCTTGATCTTTTTATCCAGGCTGTCGATGACCGTCAGGTCTGCCGCCCTGGTTTCGGCCATATGCTGGGCCACGGCCTTTCTGATCATCCATTCCAGGAAGGTGGCGCCCAGAATCAGACCGGCGGCACCCGCGACCATGGCCGCCGCCGACCCATAGGCGCGGTCGACGAAGATGGTCATGGCCCAAAAGCCCACGGTGACCAGACAGGCCGCAACCACGGCGGCCATGCGCTTCTTGACCCGCTCGATCTCGAAGCGGCCCTTTTTGTGGGACCGAATGGCGTCGGAGATTTCCTTTCTGGCCATCGACTGCCAGGAAGAGAAATTAACCCCCTTGGGTCCGCGCTGCTCGCGAATGAAGTTTTCGAGCTGACGCACCACGATATCGGCGTGTTGCTCTGGGGTGGGTAGGTGCTTTTCGTTCATCGGTCCAGGCTTGATCGGGCTTGCATCACGCCCTCTTCTGCCCCATATGGGGACCGGTTTCAAGGATGAGAGGGGAAATTAGCCCATGACCGCCGCTGCTGAGACGCTGTCCTTCCAGGCCGAAGTCGGCAAACTGCTCGATATCGTCGCCCACGCGCTTTACAGCAATAAGGAGATTTTCCTCCGGGAACTGGTCTCTAACGCCTCGGACGCCTGCGACAAGCTGCGTCTTCAGGGCCTGACCGACCCGCGCCTTCTTGAAGGCGGGGCCGAGTTTCGCATCAGCCTGAGGCCCGACAAGGCCAGCCGCCAGCTTACCATTTCGGACAACGGCATCGGCATGAACCGGGAAGACCTGGTGGCCAATCTGGGCACCATCGCCAAGTCGGGTACGGCCGAGTTTCTAAGCAGGCTTTCGGGCGACGCCAAGAAGGATGCCGGGCTGATCGGCCAGTTTGGCGTGGGTTTCTACTCGTCCTACATGGTGGCCTCGAAGGTGGTGGTGGAAAGCCGCAAGGCGGGCGAGACCGAGGGCTGGCGCTGGACCTCGGACGGTCAGGGCAGTTTCGTGATCGAGCCGGTGGAAATCGCGGCCCGGGGCACCTCCATCACCTTGCATCTGCGAGACGGGCAGGACGAATTCCTGGAGCCTGTCCGCCTGCGCCATATCGTCAAAACCTATTCCGACCATATCGCCGTCCCGGTGGTGTTGATCGAAGAAGGCAAGGAGGAAACGGTCAATTCGGCCTCCGCCCTGTGGACGCGGGCCAAAAGCGAGATATCCGACGAACAGTACAAAGAATTCTATCATCACGTCGGCCATGCCTTCGACGAGCCCTGGATGACCATCCATTACCGGGCCGAGGGCGCTTTGGAATATACCGGTCTGCTTTTCGTTCCCACCATGCGTCCCTTCGACCTGTTCAATCAGGAACGCAAAAGCCGGGTGAAGCTGTATGTGAAGCGGGTCTTCATCAGCGACGATGGGCACGAATTGCTGCCTTCCTGGCTGCGCTTTCTGAAGGGCGTGGTGGACAGCTCTGACCTGCCCTTGAACATCAGCCGCGAAATGCTTCAGCACAATCCGGTGCTGGCCAAGATGCGCTCGGGCCTGGTGAAACGGGTGCTGTCGGACTTGAAAAAGCGGGCCGAGGAGGAGCCGGAGCAATATCTGGCTTTCTGGTCGAATTTTGGCGCCGTGTTGAAAGAGGGACTTTACGAGGAGCCCGAGCGCAAGGAGGAGATGCTGGACCTTGTGCGCTTCGCCGTTACTGGCGAGGAAGGCCCGATCAGTCTGGCGCGCTATGTCGAGACGATGAAAGAGGGGCAAGACGCCATCTACACGCTGACGGGCGACAGTATCGAGGCCCTGAAGCGCAGTCCGCAGATCGAGGGCTTTACCGCCAAGGGGGTCAAGGTTCTGCTGCTCACCGACCCCATCGACGAATTCTGGGTCCGCTCGGTCCATGACTATCAAGGCAAGCCCTTCAAGTCGGTGGCCGAGGCCGGGGCCGATCTGTCCAAGCTGGCTGCCAAGGAGGGCGAAGAGCCCGCCAAGGAAGAGGATAGCGGAGCCAAGGGGCAGCTAGAGGCGTTGATTGCGCTTATGAAGAAGGTGCTGGAGGCGTCCGTCAAGGATGTGAGGCGTTCGGACCGTCTGACCGAAAGCGCTGTCTGCCTGGTGGCGGGCGAGGGCGACATGAGCCTGCATCTCGAGCGCATGCTGAGAGCGCACAAACAGATGGAGGCAACGCCTTCGCGCATTCTTGAGGTGAATCCGACGCATCCGCTGATTCTGAAGCTGGCGGCGGGGGCCGAGGGCGAGGACGCTCAGGAACGGCTGGGGGGGCGCATTCGCCTTCTGCTCGATCAGGCCCGTATCCAGGAGGGTGATCCGCTGCCCGATCCGCACGACTTCGCCAAGCGTCTGGCCGCCGTGATGATCGAAAGCTGAAAAAGCCTATCGCGGGATAAACAGTCAGGAAGCTTGTCGCGTTATTGTTCTGGCGGCAGCATTGCGAATAGAGCAAACTACCCGGAAACAAGGTTGTTTTTGGGAAGGCAATGCCGAATCTTTCGCTTAGACTGCAAATGCTGGTTCTGTTGGCGGTGGGCCTTCTCAGCCTGTGGCTGGCCGTCTTTTTCGATCTAAACCGCAGCCGCGAGCGTTTCATCAAAGATGCCGAGATAAGCACTGTCTATCAGGCACAGGTGCGCGCAGAGAATGCGCGCTCCACCATCAAGCGGCTCGACGAGGTTCTGTTTGACCTGCGCGTCCACTGGGATGGCGAGGAAAGGCAGTTCACGGAACTGGTCAAGGTCCAGCAAGAGCATATCGCCGATATCGCCTTCCAAATTGCCGTCATCGACAAGGACGGCATCCTTGCCTACTCCAATCTGTCAAAGGTGCCCGAGCGGATCGATCTTGGCGAGCGTGAGCATTTCAAGATTCACAAGGAAAGCGGCCAGGACAAGCTGTTCATCAGCAAGCCCGTGCAGGGCAAGGTCTCGGGGCGCTGGTCGATTCAATTCACCAGGCCCATTTTTTATAAGCAGAAATTCAACGGCGTCATCGTCGTTTCGGTCAATCCGGAAACCTTCCTGGGAAATTACGAAAGAATCGACCTTGGAGAAATTCCGGCCCTGGTGCTGGTCAGCGACGATGGCGATGTCATGGGGCGCTACCCGGACAATGACGCTCATATGGGCAAGAAAATCACGGGAACGCCTTATCTGGCCCAGAATCCGCCGGTTTCCGGCTCGTTTCGGCGCGTGGCCCAGGTGGATGGCGTCGAGCGCATTTACGGCTTCTACAAAATCCCCGAATACCGCCTGAACATCGTTATCGGCAAGGCCGTTTCCGACGTGCTGTCGGCCTATGAAGCACAAAAAGAATCCATCCTGGCAGGTGCTCTGCTGATCAGCATTGCCATCATAACTTTGGTCTTCATGCTTTATCGTTCGCTGGCTGGGCGGGAGGAAGTGGCGCAGAACCTTAAGAAAAGCGAAGAGCGCTATCACAGCCTGTTCGCCGGCTCGAAGGTGCCGATGCTGCTGATCGATCCCGCGGGCGGCGCCATTCTTGATGCCAACCATGCCGCCCAGGATTTCTACGGCTACAACAAGGGCGAGCTTCGGCAGCTCAATATCGGCGACATCAACATCTTGTCAAAACAGGAAATCGCCCGTGAGATGGAAATGGCCAAGCAGGAGCAGCGCTCGCACTTTCATTTCCGCCATCGTCTGGCTTCGGGAGACATCCGCGACGTTGAAGTGCATTCCGGCCCCATCGAAATGCAGGGAAAGCCTATCCTTTATTCCATCATCCATGACGAAACTGACCGTCAACGTCTGGAGCGCGAGCGGCGCAAGCTGATTCAGGCCATCGAGCAAAGTCCGGTCTCGGTAGTGATTGCCGACACCAGTAGCAACATCGAATTCGTCAATCCCCGCTTTCTGGAAATCACCGGCTATGGCTTGGACGAGGTTATCGGGAAAAATCCCCGATTCCTGAAATCGGGAAAAACGCCCGAGGAAACCTATGCCCAGCTATGGGACGCCCTGACCCGGGGCGAGGCCTGGCAAGGCGAGTTGTGCAACAAGCGCAAGAACGGCGAGATTTATTGGGAGCAGGCGTCGATTGCGCCGATTCTCGACGAGAATGGCAAGATCACCCACTATCTGGGAATCAAGGAGGACACCACTGAGCGCAGGAAGATCAGCGAGGAGCTGATCCGCTCGAATGCCGAGCTTGAGCAGTTCGCCTATGTGGCGTCGCATGACTTGCGCCAGCCCTTGCGCATGGTGACCAGTTATCTCTCCTTGATTGAGAGGAAGCTGGGGCCAGCCATCGAGGGCGATCTCAAGGAGTTTATCACCTTTGCTTCAGATGGCGCCAAGCGGATGGACCAGTTGATCACCGGTCTGCTTGAATATTCGCGCACGGGGCGCAGCGGCGAGCCTGCCGATAGAATTAACCTGGGTGATGTCATCAAGGAAAGCTGCCTTAATCTGGAGATCGCCGTTCAGGATTCAAATGCGCAGATTATTGTCGCCGAGAATTTCCCCTCGGTTCAGGGATATTGGATGGAATTGGTCCGTCTGTTCCAGAATCTGTTGGGCAACGCCATCAAATACAGCTTTCCCGACCGCCCTCCCATGGTTGCCCTGTCATGGAAAAGGGAGGGCAATGAGTGGATCATCGAGATCAGGGATAACGGCATGGGCATGGACCCCAAGAACCACAAGCGGGCCTTCGGCATCTTCCAGCGACTGGTCAGCAATGAGCGCTACGAGGGAACGGGCATCGGTTTGGCCGTATGCAAGAAAATCGTCGAACACCATAAGGGCCGAATCTGGATCGAATCGGCCCTGGGGGAAGGCTGCCGCTTTTATGTGGCCTTTCCTGTCGCTGAAGCATAAGCCAGCCACTGGGCCAGATCGTCCGTGGCGTAATGGACGTGGGCATCCTCGGTATCGTGGTAAAACTCAGGCTCCTCGGCCTTGACCCAGACCGTGGTCATGCCCAGCTCAAAGGCGGGCTTCAGATTTCTGGCGATATCCTCGAACATGGCGGCACGTTCCGCCTTCAGGTCGAAGCGGGCCAGCAGGCGCTTATAGGTCAGCGGATCAGGCTTGGGTACATAGTCCGAGGCGTGAATGTCGAAGATCCCCTCGAAATGGCAAGACAGCCCCAAACGCTCCAGCACCTTCACGGCATGACTTTCGGTGCCGTTGGTAAAGATCAGCTTGCGCCCGGGCAGGCCCGCCAGGGCCTTGCCCAGTTCCAGGGAAGGCGTCAGGACCGAGCGGTCTATGTCATGGACATAGTCCAAGAAGCGCTGGGGCTCCAGCCCGTGGACCAGCATCAGCCCCCGAAGCGTGGTGCCAAATTCCCGGTAATAGCGTTTCTGAAGCGCATGGGCCTCGGCATCACTCAAGCCCAGAAGCTCGGCGATGAAGGCGCGCATACGCTGGTCGATCTGGGGAAACAGGCTGGACGTGGCCGGATACAAGGTGTTGTCGAGATCGAAGACCCAACTGTCAAGATGTTCCAGGGAAGGGCGTTGCATGGGTGGGGGGCTTCGTTTCTACTCGTTTCGACATTGATGTTGTGATAATCCCAGACGGGCGGGAAAGTGTCCAGGATCAGAGGGGGCAGGATCAGAGGGGATGAGCGAAACCCAGTTCAAGATCGATGCGGGGGTTCTGACCTCCAGCAAGGCAGCGGTTCTGGTCGTGACCTCGGCGGGTGAGGTGCTGGCTTCGAATCCGTCGGCTGGGGTGCTGGTCGAGGCCATTCGCGATGGGCATACGCCCGAGGTGATGGGCTATATCGGGCGGGCCGCGGTGACCGGGCATCCCATGAATGAATCGGTGCTGCTGCCGGGTATCGGTGGTCCGGTCTATTATGAGCTGGCCATTCTTCCGCTTGCCTCGCCTGCTACCGTGATGGTTTTCGGTCGCGATGTGACGCTGGAGCGCAATCTGCGCATGGCCCTGGTCGAATCGCGCCAGCGCTATAAGGATCTGGTCGAAATTTCCAGCGATTTTTCCTGGGAAACCGGCCTTGACGGGCGCTTCGTCTTCGTTACCCCCAGGGGGGCCCTGGGCTATACCGCCGATGAACTGGTGGGCAGCCTGCCTGGTCGTCTGCTGGCCGAGGGCCACGAGAACGAGTCCAGCCTCTTTTCGACACGTATTGCCGTCGAAGATCGCGAAACCTGGATGCGCCATGCCGACAGCGGCCAGGCCTGCGTGCTGGTTTCTGCAGCTCCCCTGTTGGGTCCGGCGGGCGAATGGCGCGGCGCCCGGGGGGTTTGCCGCGATATCACCCAGGTGCGCGAACGCGACGCCGCTCTGGCCCAGGCTTCCAACCGCGAGCGCCTGCTTACCTATATTGTCCGCACCATCAGGGATGAAGTCGATCCCGCCAATATGCTGGGCGCCGCCGCCGAAGCGACGGCCCGCGCCCTGTCCTGCACGGGGTGCCAGATTTTCCGCGCCGAGGGGGGGCACTTCTCCCTGGCCGCCAATTTCGGCGAGCACGGGCTGGCCGAAAGCATTCAGCCGATGTTAAGCAGCCTGGAAAGCGGGGCCTCGACGGCGGAGATTTCTTTGGATGGCTGGCAGGTTTTAAGCGCCGTCTCACGCTATCACCGCGATGCCAACGGGGCCATCTGCCTGTGGCGCAAGGCGGGCAGCGCCCTCTTTTGCGACGACGAGCGCCTGCTCATCCTGGATGTGGCCAACCAGATCGGCATCGCCAACGAGCAGATCGCCAATCACGAACGCATCTTGAATTTGTCGCGAACCGATGGCCTGACCGGCCTCTTCAACCGGCGCGCCTTCTTCGAGGAGATGGAGCGGCGCTTCAACCGTTTGGCCCGCGACCGCAAGCCGGCGGCGCTGATCTATGTCGATCTGGACAATTTCAAGATGGTCAACGACGTGCACGGCCATCAGAAGGGTGACGAGGCGCTTTTGGCGCTGAAAGACATTCTGGTTCACAACACGCGCCCGATCGATCTGGTGTCGCGCCTGGGCGGCGATGAATTCGCCGTCTGGCTGGAAAGTGCCGATGTCGAGGTGGCGGAAAAGCGGGCGCAGGCCCTTTTGGAAGCCAGCCATCCCCTGGCGTCTTTTTCCGGCGCTCCCGAGAAGCCGCTGGGCGTTTCCCTGGGCCTTGCGGTTCACGATCCCAGGCGCCCTGAAACCTTGGAAGGCATGGTCGCCAGGGCCGACGAAGCGATGTACGAAGTCAAGCGCGCGGGCAAGGGCAGCTACAAGATCGCCAGGCCCGTGCAGACGAATGAGCAGGCGGCGCCATGACCAGTCTGCTCAAGCGTCTGTTGGGAGGCATCAAGGGCGAGAAGCCGGTCGCTTATGAAGAAGCGCGCGACCTGGCGGCCAGCGCCGACGCCAAGACACGCGGCGAACTGGCGGCGCATAAGGGCTTGATGCCGGAAATTCTCTATTACCTCGCCAACGATCCTTTGACTGATGTGCGCCGGAGCATTGCCAAGAATCCTTCGACGCCTGTGCAGGCCAATCTGCTGCTGGCCAAGGATGCCGACGAGGATGTGCGCTCGGATCTGGCGCTCAAGATCGCCAAGCTGGCCCCCGGCCTGGGGGCCGACGAGCAGGACCGCATTCGGCGCATCACCTATGAAACGCTTGAAATGTTGGCCCGCGACCAGTTGCCGCGTGTTCGGCGAATCATCGCCGAAACGCTGAAGGACGTGGCCAACGCGCCGCCCGAGATTATTCGCCGTCTGGCCCGGGATACCGAGATCGTCGTTGCCGGTCCGGTGCTGGAATGTTCACCGGTCCTCACCGACGACGATCTTCTGGAAATCATCTCGACCGGCCCCATCAAGGGAGCGCTGGCCGCCATCTCGCGCCGGGCGGGCGTTGGCGCCGAAGTGGCCGACGTCATCGCCAAATCCGAGGATGTCGAGGCGATCGCCGTTCTTCTGGGTAACCGCAGCGCTCAGATTCGCGAAGAGACGTTGGATCGCCTGATCGAGCGCGCCCCCGATATCGAAATGTGGCACGCCCCTCTGGTGCAGCGCCCGCATCTCTCGGCAAGGGCCGTGGGACGCATTGCCAGATTCGTGGCCGACAACCTGCTGGATGTTTTGAAAAGCCGTCAGGATCTGCCGGAAAAGGTGATGGCCGACGTCGAGCGCGAGGTCAAAAAGCGCCTGGAGGCGGAAACCCAGCAAATCGAATTGCGTCAGCCCAGGCGCAAGGGGCCGGGCACGGCTGGTCCCCAGGTCGATCCTCTGGCCGAACTGCGCCAGCTTCACGCCAACGGAAAATTGGAAGAGGCCGATGTCGCCCAGTATTTAAGCGGCAACAAGCTGGATGCCGTGACCGGGGCATTGGCCGTGCGGACCGGCCTGTCGCTTGAGGTGGTGCGCAAGGCCATCGAGACGCAAAGTGCGAAGGGCATGGTTGCCATGGCCACCAAGGCTGGCCTGAGCATGGATATGGCCGTGCAGCTTCAGACCAAACTGGCCCGCGTGTCGCCCTCGGCCCTGATTCGGGCGCATAAGGGCAATTGTCCGTTGACCCCCGATGAGGTGGACTGGCAGATCGGTTTCTTCAAAAGCCTGGTCGCCGACGCCAAGGCGCGTTGAGCGCCACACCCGTCCACGGCTTGGCATTGATCCAAGCGTTATTTGTTGATAGCCTTATCTTATCAGGAGCAACCTCGTCGCAAGTCGGGAGGCCGCGTGGCTCGGACGCTAGAGGACATCATCGCACGTCTCAAGACGGAGGAGCCTGGGCTTCGCAAGCTGGGGATATGCCATCTTGCCTTGTTCGGATCGGTGGTCAGAGGAGAAGAGCGCCCGGATAGCGACATTGACATTGCTGTCGATATTGAGGAGGGGAAATCGTTTTCCTTGTTCCGCATGGAAGATACCCGCCTTAGGCTCGAAGGCGCCTTGGGGCGTTCGGTCGACCTTGGCGAAGTCGGTTCCTTCAAGCCTCAGATTCGCGCCGCTTTCGAGCGCGAGCGGGTGCTGGTGTTTTAATGGCCCGGGACGACAAGGCGCGCATTGCCGATATTCTGGCGGCGATCGCCGATATCCGCGCCGATACCTTGGGGATGGATTTCAAGACCTTTTCTCAAAGCCCGGTTGTCGTCCGCTCGGTTCTCTACTCGATTGGGGTCATTGGTGAAGCCGCCAAAAACATAAGCGAAGATTTCAGATCGGCTCATTCCTCCCTTCCTTGGCGGGCGATGGCGGGAATTCGTGACAGGATTGTTCATGAATATTTTCGTACGAACACGCGAAGAATTTGGGATGTGATCGAAGACGATCTTGGCCCGCTTGAGCGCGTTCTTGCCCCCACGCAAGATAACGCATCCTAATCCAAATCCCTTGCTGGCCTGAATCCCAGCACGTAGCTGAAGACGCGGCTGTCATTCCTGGCCCGGGCCTGGGGGCGCGCCATCGGGGCGTAGTAATACCAAGCGCCTCCCTTCATGACGCGGGCCATGCAACTGGAGAGGCCGGGCAGGGGTTGGGCTTCGGGGCCGCGCGGGCGCCCCTCGGGCGAGGCGCCCTGATGGTCGGGATGCCAGCAATCCTGGGTCCATTCCCAGACATTGCCCGCCATGTCGTAAAGGCCATAGCCGTTGGGCGGATAGCTGCCCACGGGGGCCGAGGAAAATCCACCAAAGGGTTTGGCGCCGCATTCTCTGCAATTGGCGCGTCCTTCCTCCATTCGATCACCCCAGGGATAGGGCGTTTCCACGCCGCCCTTGGCCGCCCATTCCCATTCCGCCTCGCTGGGCAGGCGGTAGCGCTTGCCGCTTTTCTGCGAAAGCCAGGTCAGATACTGGGTCACGTCGTCGAAGGTGATGTTCATGACCGGGCGCCTGCCCTTGCCCCATTGATGGTCGTCGGGCTGGCGCGAACATCCCTTGGCATCAACGCAGGCCTGCCAGTCATCAAAAGTGACCTCGAAGCGAGCGAGCGCAAAGGGCTTGGCGAGGCTGACCTGGTGTTCCGGCTGCTCGTTCTCGTGGCCCCGGGCACTGCCCATGATGAAACGGCCGGGCGGGATAACCAGCATCTCGGGGCAGTCAGAGCAATCCTTGAAGGAGGCGGGCTCCTGGGCCGCTGCGGGAAGACAGAACCATCCGGCTGCCAGGACGGCAAGAACCGGGCGGCGTGCGGGTAAAACCTTTCGCACGTCAGTTTTCGGGGGCTGCGAACAGACGGAAGAGTGCTGCGTTGCGTCCCGCCATGTCGGAGGGCAGATCCTGGCGGGCCAATCGCTCGGCATTCTGCGCATCGCCCTTATAGGCCAGCAGCACGGCCAGATTCTGACGCACCTGCATACGGGCGCGGGGCTGGCGGGCAGCGCGTTCCAGGGTGGCGATAGCGATAGGCAAGGCCCCGCTTTTGGCCTGCGAGAGGGCAAGATTGTTCAGCACCACCGGATTTTCCGGCGCGATATCCAGGGCCTTCAGATAACTTTCCTGGGCCTCGGCCGACATGTCCTGATAATCGTAGGCGATGCCGAGAGCCGACAGGATTTCCCAACTCCTGGGTTCCAGCGTCAGGGCTTTCTTAAAGACTTCGACAGCGCGCGCGGGCTGCGAGGCCGCCACCAGATCTTTTCCCAATTCAAAAAGCAGGGCTGCGTTCTTCGGATGCTTGTCGGTAAAGGGGATCAGTGCTGCTGCCGCTTCTGGGCCGTATCC
This sequence comes from Alphaproteobacteria bacterium WMHbin7, assembly GCA_002753155.1. GTDB lineage: Bacteria > Pseudomonadota > Alphaproteobacteria > Rhodospirillales > WMHbin7 > WMHbin7. The sequence goes on along the minus strand of PDZW01000010.1, from coordinate 80,198 downwards.
GGCATAGCGCAGGCTGCGGGCATAGCGCAGGGCCAGCTTCTCGTCGTTGGGCGAGCGTTCGAAAAGCGAGTGGTAATATTCCGCCGCTGCGGCCCAGTCATTGGCCTGCTCGGCCTCGGCCACCGCTTCCTTCAGCGTGGGATCGACCTGCTTGTTGGAGGACAGGGGCAGAGGCTCGTTGATATCCGGGCTTTCGCAGGCCGCCAGGGCAAACAGGGCAAGACAGAGGATCAGGGTGCGCATGTCCCGATTATGCAAGCTTGTCTCTGTATGGACAAGCCCGGACCCATAGGTGCAGGATGGACGGATCAACAAGGAGCGAGAAGCGCATGGCCCATGAACCAGGACGCGCCATTACCTGGCTGGACGGCGAATGGCATGAGGGCAATCCCCTGGCTTTGGGGCCGATGACGCATGGCGTTTGGCTGGGTTCGGTGGTGTTCGATGGCGCCCGCGCCGTTCAGGGGCTAGCCCCCGATTTGGCGCGGCACATGGCCAGATCCTGCTTTTCCGCCCGTTTTCTGGGGTTGGAGCCGATGCTGACTCCTGTCGAAATCGAGAGCCTAGCCTGGGAGGGCATTCATCGCTTCAAGCCCGATGCGGAACTTTATATCTGCCCTTTGTTTTGGGCCGATAGCGGCTTTGCCCTGCCCGACCCTGCCTCGACGCGCTTTGCCCTGTCGGTTTACGAGGCGCCTTTGCCCAAAAGCCTGGGCTTTTCCGCCTGCCTGTCCTCGTTTCGCCGTCCCGCTCGCGATGCCGCCCCTACCGAGGCCAAGGCAGCCTGCCTCTATCCCAATGTTTCAAGAATCGTCAGAGAGGCGGGCGAAAAGGGATTCGACACGGCGGCTGTTCTCGACCCTTGCGGCAATCTGGCCGAGTTCGCCTATACCAACCTGTTCCTTGTTCGCCAAGGTGTCGTGCACACGCCCGCCATCAACGGCACCTTTCTGAACGGCATCACGCGCCAGCGGGTGATCGCTCTTTTGCGTGACGATGGCCTAGAGGTGGTGGAACGCGCCATCGCGCCTAGCGAACTGATGACTGCCGACGAAATCTTTGCCACCGGCAACTACGCCAAGCTGCAGCCCTGCCTCTGTTACGAAACACGGAACCTGTCGCCGGGGCCGGTCTATGAGCGCGCCTGTGCGCTTTATTGGGATTTTGCCAAACGGGGCGGCTGAATTACAAAATCCGCAATGCCACCTGCTTGGTGGCTGGAGCCAGGGCGAAGATTTCAAAGTGAAGGCTGAAAGCCGCTTTCGCCTCCATCAGCGCCTTGTACTCGTCGTCCCGCCAGGTCGGATTGCCGATCAACTCGTCGAACACGACAATGCATCCCGGCAACAGGCGAGGGGCCAGGGCAAAGAGAACCGTTCTGGCCGAGGCGTAAATATCCGAATCGATATTGATGAAGCGCACAGGGTCGGGATGGGACGCCAGAAAGGCGGGCAGCGTGTCGTTGAACCAGCCCGGATGCAGGCAGGCATTGGAGGGCAATTGGGGAAGCTCGGCACCCGTCGTCAGCACGCCGGCAGGATTGGCCCCCCAGGATTCAGGCAGGCCTTCGAAGGAATCGAAGCCATGCACGGCTTGCCTGGCCCGCTGGGCGATGAGGCTGAGCGACGTTCCTCGGCGCACGCCGAATTCCAGCACCAGCCCTTGAAGATCGGCTTGGGCGAGCGCATGGTCCAGCAGATGCGCCGACACGCCGAACAGCCGCAGGCCCGGGGCGAAGAAAGGGCGTAGAGCCTCGATTCCCTCGATCAGAACCCGATGCCGGGCCTTTCTTGCAATTTGCTTTGCCTCGGATGCATGGTCCGCCAGCAGGTGATAGGCCGCCAGCAAGGCCCGGTAATTGCCGTTGGCGCCGGTGCAGGCCAAGGCCCGTTCGATCCGGCGCTGGGCTTCGTCTAGGCCGATAAGGTCAAGGGCGGGGCCGTGGCTTTGATACCAGGCGACGGCCAGATGGGCGTCAAGGGCCAGAACCGCGTCGAAAGCTGCCAGGGACTCGCCCGCCCGCCCCAGGGCCAGAAGGCTTAAGGCCCGCTCGAACATCAACTGGACCGTCTGCGGTCTTGCCGCTTCGGCCACCGACAGGGCCTGGGCATGGCGGGCATCCTTGCGCAAGGCCTTGACATAGGCCTCGGTCAGGCCGGGATGGTCGGGGGCAAGGCAGCGCAGCTTCTCAAGGGTCTCCACCGCGTCCAGGGCGCGGTTCGCCTTCAGGTGCGAAAGCCCAAGATCGAGGAGTGAATCGGCATTTTCCTGCATGGCGGCATTCAGTCATGCCGAAGGCCAAAAGAGCAAGCGGGCTGATTCAAAAGGATTACCTGCGCGCCCGCTAATGTTGCGCCGCACTAAAGGGCCGTGTCGCACTGCCAAAATGGGTGGCGAGGAGCAACCCGCCTTCGGCATTTCGGGTGGCTTTTTTGCGTGGTAAGGGCAAATTTAGAAATATTTGTTCTTGCTAAGGCCTGCATACGACAATATGCTTCAAACGCAGGTGCAGCAAGCCCGATCCGCCTTTTGCGTGTGCAATGCAAAAAGTGCTTGGCGAGGGGGGCGGGCACCACTAATCTTGCCGATCTTTTCGTGCTGCGAAGGAGTCGTCTTTATGGCCGTCACGTTCACCCGCCGCCGCGCTCTTACGGTGCTTGCCGCCGCCGCCGGTTTGCCGCTTCTGATGACGGCGTCAAAGGCCGATGCCAAACTGGTGCGCTGGGAAGGCACGGCCCTGGGCGCTCCAGCCAGCATCTCCCTTTATCATAAGGACGAGGCGAAGGCCCATGCCGCCATCGAGGCGGGCTTGGCCGAGTTGGCAAGGCTTGAAGCCATCTTCAGCGTCTATCGCGCCGACACGGTCCTCTCCGCCCTGAACCGCGAGGGGCGGGTCGAGAATGCGCCCAAGGAATTCATCGAGCTGCTCACCCGCGCCCTGTCTCTGGCCCAGTTGAGCGAGGGCGTTTACGACCCGACCATTCAGCCCCTGTGGCAGACCTATTTTCGCCATTTCACCAGCTCAAATCCCGATCCCAACGGTCCTTCGGCCCGCGCCATCGACGAAGCCCTGGCCCTGGTCGGCTGGGACAAGGTCGAGATCGACCATGCCAAGGGCTCGGTTGCCTTCATGCATCCGGGAATGGGGCTGACGCTGAACAGCGGTGCTCAGGGCTTCATCACTGACCGCGTGGCCGATGTGCTGAAAAGCCACGGATTCACCCAGATGCTGGTCGATATGGGCGAGCCCCGGGCACTGTCGGCCAAGCCCGATGGATCGGCCTGGCGCATCGGCATCGCCAATCCGGCCAATCCGGCCCAAGCGGTGACTGAAATCGAGCTGGTCGACAAGTGCGTCTCCACTTCGGGCGGCTATGGAACCTTGTTCGATGACGCTGGCAAGTTCACGCATCTGATCGATCCGCGTACCGGCGCCACGGCGCCCGCCCTGCTGGGCGTTTCCGTGGTGGCCAGCCGTGCCGCCGTTGCCGACGGATTATCCACGGCCATGCTGCTTACCGCTCCCGCCAAGCGTCAGTCGCTCCTGCGCGCTGCCGGTGGCGAAATGGCGCTGTTTGTCACGCCTGCGGGCGTCGTTCAGAAGGTGGAAGCATAATGCAGGCCGAGGACGATCTTCCCGATCCCAGCAACTACGCCGCCGTCGAAGGATTGGCGAAGGTTGTCTCGATCCAAGGAGCGGTGGCTTGGCTTGAGCCCGAGCAAACCACCTCCTGCGGCGGCTGCGCCTCGTCGCAGGTCTGTGGCGCCGATGTCTTCGGCTCGCGCCTGCATGCCAGACGTTTCCCGCTCGACAATGTGCATGAATTGAAGGTCGGCGACCGCGTTGTCGTGGGCGTCCAGGAAAGCATGCTGGTCAGGGCCTCGATGACCGCCTATGCCATTCCCTTGGTAACGTTGCTGGGCGGCGGCACCACGGCGCATCTGCTGGGCTATGGCGACGGCGTCACCATTCTGGCCACCCTGGCCGGTTTGGCCCTGGGGTTGCTGCTGGCGCGCTTACGGGCGAAAAGCCTGTCTGCCAAGGGTGAGCTTACTCCGATCTATCTTCGCCATGCGCCGTCGCCGGCGCAAAGCGAAAACTGCCAATTAAACTAGGAGCGGGCGATGCAAGAAATATTCCTGGTCATTATCGGCGCCGCCCTGGTCAACAATGTGGTGCTGATGCGCTTCCTGGGCCTGTGCTCGTTCATGGGCGTTACGACTAAGGTCGATACGGCGATCGGCATGGGTATGGCCACCACCTTCGTCATCACCGTCTCCTCGATGGGCAACTGGATTCTCGAGAATTATCTGCTGCTGCCCTACGAGTTGGAATATCTGCGCACCTTCACCTTCATTCTGGTCATCGCCACCGCCGTGCAGTTTACCGAAATGTCGGTGCGCAAGATCTCGCCGCCCTTGTTCCAGATGCTGGGCATCTATCTGCCCCTGATCACCACTAACTGCGCCGTGCTGGGCGTGGCTCTGCTGATCGTCGAAGGGCATCAGGGCTTCCTGATTGGAACGGTTTTCTCGTTCGCCTCATCAATCGGTTTCAGTCTGGCGCTGGCCATGCTGGCTGGCTTGCGTGAGCGCTTGGCACTGTGCGATGTACCTCGCCTGTTTGCAGGCCCCCCCGTGGGTTTCGTGACGGCAAGCCTGTTGGCCCTGGCTTTCATGGGCTTTTCCGGCATGGCCGCCAATTAGGAGACGTAGCGAATGTTGCTAGCCATCGGAAGTGTTGCAGTGATGGGCGCCGCGCTCGGCGGTCTTCTGGGCGTTGCCGCCAAGCTGCTGGCCGTCGAGGAAAACCCGCTTGAGGTCGAGCTTTTGGGCATGCTGCCGGGTGCGCAGTGCGGCCAGTGCGGCTATGTCGGCTGCGGCCAGTATGCGGCAGCCCTTGCCAAGGGCGAGGCCTCGATCACGGCCTGTGCTCCGGGCGGCAAACCGGTCATCGAGGCGCTAGCCAAAAAGCTGGGCGTGACACCCGACATGGACGACCATGAAGAGCAGATCCAGCAATATGCCGTGGTCGACGAAAGCCTGTGCATCGGCTGCATGCGCTGCCTGGGCGAATGTTCGGTCGATGCCATCGTGGGGGCCGCCAAGCAGATGCATACCGTGATCAAGCAGGAATGCCACGGCTGCAAGAAATGCTTCGACATCTGCCCGACCGAGGCCATCAAGATGGTCACCGTTCCGGTCACGCTGAGTTCCTGGCACTGGCACAAACCCGACGACGCGACAGCGGTGCACTGACATGAAACTGTTTTCCATCCGCGGCGGCATACATCCCGATTACCGCAAGGAACGCACCAGCGAGAAGGCCATCGTCTCCTTTCCGCTGCCTGCCACGCTCTTTATCCCGCTTCAGCAGCATATTGGCGCTCCGGCCGAGGTGGTGGTCAAGGAAGGCGATCAGGTCAAGAAGGGTCAGATGCTGGCTAAGGGCCAAGGCGCCGTTTCAGCGCCCCAGCACGCGCCCACCTCGGGGCGCATCGCGGCCATTGCCGAGATCACGGCGCCGCATCCTTCGGGCTTGCCGCAACTGACCGTGGTTCTGGAAAGCGACGGCAAGGACGAGTGGGTGGACGATCTGCCCCAGCCCATCGCCGATCCTCTCAAAGCCTCGCCTGATGAAATCCGCGCCCGCGTCGCCTGGGCGGGCATTGTCGGTATGGGCGGTGCCGCCTTCCCGACTCCGGTCAAGCTGAACCTGGGCGCACAGCTCAAGATTCACACCTTGCTGCTGAACGGCGCCGAGTGCGAGCCTTACCTCACCTGCGACGACCGCTTGATGCGCGAGCATGCCGCCGAGATCATCGACGGGGCGCGCATCATGGCCCATACGCTGGGGGCAGGGCGCGTTGTGATCGCCATCGAAGACAACAAGCCCGAAGCCAAGAAGATCATGACCGAAGCGGCCAGTGGCCATGCGGGCGTCGAGGTGATTGGCGTTCCCGTGCAGTATCCCATGGGCTCCGAGCGCCATCTGACCCAGGCCATCACCGGGCTTGAAACGCCGGCCCGCAAGCTGACCGCCGATCTGGGCGTGGTGGTGCAGAATGTCGCCACCGCAAGGGCTGTGCATCACGCCGTGCGCCACGGTCGCCCGCTGATCGGGCGCGTGGTGACGGTCAGCGGCGGCGCTTTGCCCGACCCTAAGAACATCGACGTGCTGATCGGCACCAAGCTTTCCGATCTGGTTGCCTTCTGTGGCGGCCTGACCAAACCGGCCAAGCGCTTCGTCAATGGTGGCCCGATGATGGGCCAGCCGCTGCCCGGCCTTGATGTGCCCGTGGTCAAGGGCATGTCGGGCATTCTGGCGCTGACGGCGGAAGAAGTGAACGAGCACCCGGCCAGTCCCTGCATTCGTTGCGGGACCTGTGTGACCATTTGCCCCTGTGGATTGGTGCCGGTCGAGATGGCGGCTGTGATTCGCAAGGATCATCTGGATCAGGCGGCGCATCTGGGCGTGATGGATTGCGTTTCCTGCGGCAGTTGCTCCTATATCTGCCCCTCGCACATTCCGCTGGTGCATTATTTCAACTTCGCCAAGGGCATGTTGAATGCGCAGGATCGCGAGAAGCGGCGCCTGGATCGCGTGAAGAATCTGGCCGAGGCCAGAAATGCCCGCCTTGAAAAGGCGGCCGCCGCCAAGAAGGCCGCCGCTGCTGCTGCCGCCGCCGCCAAGGCGAAAGCGGCAGCCGAAGCCGCCTCCCAACCACCCGCTGACAACAGGCCCGGCGCATGAGCGTGACCATCGAAAAAAGCGGACCCTTCGGTCACGCCCCCAGCAGCGTTTCCAAGACCATGATCACGGTGCTGGTGGCCTTGCTGCCCGCCACGTTGTTCAATGTCTGGCTGTTCGGCTGGCCCGCCCTTTTCATGTTTCTGATCACCGTCGGCGCTTGCCTCGGCTTCGAGGCGATCTGTCTGGCCTGGCAGGATCGGCCCGTGAAGGCCACCTTGTTCGATGGCTCGGCAGCACTCACCGGCTGGCTGCTTGCCATGAGCCTGCCGCCCTGGACGCCCTGGTGGATTGGCGTTCTGGGCGCTCTCCTGGCCATCGTGCTGGCCAAGCATATCTATGGCGGCCTGGGCCAGAATGTTTTCAACCCCGCCATGGTCGGGCGCGTGGGGCTTTTGGTATCCTTCCCCGTGCAAATGACCGCCTTTGTGCCGCCCAAGCCGTTGTTCTCGGAAGGGGCTCCGGGCTTCATCGACAGTCTGGGCATGGTCTTCGGCGGCTTTAAGAACATGGACGCGATCAGCGCCGCTTCGGCGCTGGGGCATGTCAAGACCGAGCTGACCAAAGGTGTTCCGGTCACCGAATCCCTGCCCCAGGTGTTCGATCTGACCAGCATGATCACCGGCATGCATATCGGCAGCTTTGGCGAGACCTCGGCCATTCTGATTTTGCTGGGCGGCTTGTTCCTGATGGTTCGCGGCGTCATCTCCTGGCATACGCCGGTGGGCCTCATGGGCACGCTGTTCGTCTGCGCCAGCATCGCCAACTTCTTCGCTCCGGAACGCTTTCCCGGCGGCATTTTCCACCTCTTCGCGGGTGCTACCTTCCTGGGGGCCTTTTTCATCGCCACCGATTACGTCACCTCGCCGGTGTCCAAGATGGGTCAGTTGGCCTATGGCATGGGCTGCGGATTCCTGATCTGGATCATCCGCTCTTTTGCCGGTTATCCCGAAGGTGTCGCCTTTGCCGTTCTTTTGATGAATGCGCTGACGCCGGTGATTGACCACCATATCCGCCCGCGCGCCTTCGGCCGCACCAGCAAGGGCGAGCCGTTGCCGGTCAGGGGGGACAGCAAATGAGTTACAACAGCGGCAAGCCGACCTATGTCCATGCCCTGATTCTGGCGGCCTTCAGCACGGGCTTTGGTGCCCTGCTGGCCTTTACAGATCTGTTTACCGACGAGCCGATCAAGCAGCGCCGAATCGAGGATTTGCAAAATTCGCTGGTTCAGGTGTTGCCGCCTGCGATCTACGACAACAATCCGGCCTTGGATACGATCATGATCGCAGGCGAGGACGGCAAGGAGCGCAAGATTTTCCGCGCCACCAAGGCGGGCCAGGTGACCGGCGTTGCCTATGAGACCTACGGACAGGGCTATGCCGGGCAGATCAAGATCATCATGGGCGTTGATCCCGAGGGCAAGATTCTGGGTGTGCGCGCCGTCCAGCATAAGGAAACGCCGGGCCTGGGCGACAAGATCGACCCCAAGAAAGGCCCCTGGATTTTGCAGTTCAACGGGCTTTCGATCGACAATCCGCCGCCCGCCATGTGGAAAGTGAAGAAGGATGGCGGCCAGTTCGATCAGTTCTCGGGTGCGACCATCACGCCGCGCGCCGTGGTGACCGGCATTCGCAAGGGTCTGGAATTCTTTTCTGCCAACAAGCCGAAATTGCTGGAGGCGCACTGATGTCCACCAAATACAGCACCATCATCAAGGATGGTCTTTGGGAAAATAACGGCGTCCTGTGCCAGTTGCTGGGCATGTGTCCGACCATGGCCATGACCACCAGCGCCACCAATGGCTTCGGCATGGGGGTTGCCACCATGCTGGTGATGGCGGCTTCGAATTTTTTCGTGGCCTTGTTTCGCAATTACATCACGCAGGAAGTGCGCATTCCCGTCTATATCCTGATTGTGGCGGCCATGGTCACCCTGGTCGATCTGACCTGCAATGCCTGGATGCACGAGCTGTACAAAGTGTTGGGCCTGTTCATTCCCCTGATCGTCTCGAACTGTCTGCCCCTGGGGCGTCTGGAAGTCTTTGCCTCCAGGGAGCCGGTCATCCCCTCCTTTATGGACGGGCTGTTCATGGGCGCTGGCTTCACCCTGGCGCTCACCGTGATCGGCGCCATGCGCGAAATTTCGGGGGCGGGCACCTTGTTTGCCGACGCCTCATTGCTGCTGGGTCCGGCCTTCAAGGTTCTGGAGACCCGCATCTTCCGGGAAGATGCCGCCGTGCTGATGATGATTCTGCCGCCGGGCGGCTTCCTGGCGACGGGCCTTCTGATCGCCGCCAAGCGCAAGCTTGATCTGGCGATGGGCAAGCAGATCCAGATGGCCGGCGCGCATAGCGTGGGCTGAGGGGGAATTGAACATGAAAGTCGGAGTCGCCTACGCAACGCCCGCCCGTCAGCTTTGGCTGAATGTCGACGTGCCTGAAGGGGCCACCATCAAGGACGCCATCGAGAAGTCGGGGATTCTCAAGCAGTTTCCCGAAATCGATCTGGCCAGCCAGAAGGTGGGCGTTTTCGGTAAGGCCTCGACGCTGGAGGCCGTGCTTGAGGAGGGGGCCAGGGTGGAAATCTATCGCCCGATGACGGCCGATCCCAAGACCGTGCCTCGGCGCGCCAAGGCGGGCGAGGAAGCCAAGGCCGAAGGGTGAGGAAGGGGCCGCTGTTCTAGCGCTGGATCGTTTAACTCCGAGGGCTCTTCGACGTTAGACGTGGAATTCTACCGGCATCTCAATCCGTCATGGCCGGACTTGATCCGGCCATCCACGATTTTCCATCTAGTATATCAGGCGGCAGGACGTGGATGCCCGGCACAAGGCCGGGCATGACGATTTGCTTAGCGCAGGATCGCTTAACTCCGAGTCGCCCCGGTGACACGGAGTTAAACGTGAATCCTTCACTAAAATAAATTGGCAGAGCGGATTCAAGCCATTAATCGAAGCCGTTTAATGGCTTCGATTTCAGGCGACCCGCTCTAGCGGCCCTACTCCAGTCGCTTTTTCAACAAATCGCAGACCGACTGGATGATCTTGATGCGGGCATAGCTTTTGTCGTTGCCCTCGACCAGAATCCAGGGCGCCGTGCGCGAACTGGTGCGTTCCACCATCTCGTTGACCGCGATTTCGTAATCGTCCCACTTGGCGCGATTGCGCCAATCCTCGTCGGTCAGCTTCCATTTCTTGTAGGCGATGGTCTCGCGCTCCTTGAAGCGCCGGTATTGCTCTTCCTTGGTGATATGCACCCAGAATTTGGCCAGCACGGTGCCGTGCAGGCTGATTTGCTCTTCGAAATCGTTGATCTCGGCGAAGGCGCGCTGCCAGTCTTGCGTCGCGGCAAAGCCCTCGACGCGCTCGACCAGGACGCGGCCATACCAACTGCGGTCAAAGATGGTAACACGGCCAGCCCTTGGAATATGGCGCCAGAAGCGCCACAGGTAATGCTGGGCGCGCTCTTCGTCGGTGGGGGCGGCGATCGGCGTCACCCGGTAATCGCGGGCGTCGAGACCGGCGGTCAGGCGGCGGATCGCTCCTCCCTTGCCCGCGGCGTCCCAGCCTTCGAAGACCAGCAGCGTGGAAATGCCCCGCGCCTTGGCCTGGCGGTAAAGCACGGCCAGTTCGGCCCGCGCCTTCTTGAGGGCCAGCCCATATTCCTTTTTGTCGAGCTTCAGATTGGGGTCGAGCGTGCTGAGAACGGTGCGCGGCTGCAAGCGGCCCTGCGGGGTCAGGGCAACCGATTCGGCCATCGCCGCTTTTGCCGCCTTGGCCTTGCCCTTGCTTTTGGTGGTTGCCGCCTTGGCCTTTTTCTCCAATGTCTTTCTTTGGCTATGAACCTGGGCCAGTTCCGCTTCGCGCTTGGCCTTGGCCTCTGCCGCCAGTTCCGCGATCATCTTGCGCTTGGCGATGCGCTCGGCCATGTGCTTTCGAATGCCATCGCGGACCAGGGTCAGTACGCTCAAGCCCCTGAACCGTCCATCCTCGCCTTCCACGATTTCCCAGGGCGCATGTCCGGTGCTGGTCTTGCGCAGGGCGCGCTCGGCGCTGTCGATGAAGCGGTCGTAACTCTTCCAGTTCTTCCAATCCTGCTTGGTGACGCGCCATTTTTGTAGCGGGTCCTTCTCGAGGGACTTCAGGCGGCGCTTCTGGGCGGATTTGCTTAAGTGCAGCCAGAATTTCAAGACCAGCGCGCCATCGTCGGCCAGCGTCTTTTCGAAGGCCAGGATGCGGTCAAGCTGAGTGTCGAATTCGGCTGTCGAGATGTCCTTGTGGACATGGCTGTTGATGGGGTGCGAATACCAGCTGCTGACTCACAGGCCAATCTGGCCCTTGGGCGGCAGGTCGCGCCAGAAGCGCCAGTAGTAGGGCCGCTCGCGCTCTTCGTCAGAGGGGGCGCCGTAGGCCCGGGTCGCGATCCAGCGGGGGTCCATCCACTCGTTCAAGAGGTTGACTGTTTCGCCCTTGCCTCCGCCATCGACGCCGGCAAAAACCAGAATGACTGGAAAATCAGCACTCCTCAGCTCCATTTGCAGGGCCAGGAGCTCTGCGCGCAAATCTTGCGAAATGCGGTCGAAATCTTCCCTTGAAACCTTCTGTCCAAGCTCTGCTGTCTGAAACATGACGTCCCCCATACCTTCCGTATCCCAAACCATCCTGAACCAGAGCCCTTCTAAAAACAAGGATTCCTCTTGACCCAGGCTGCGGTTGGAAGCATCAAGGGGCACTTTTAACCCCGCCTTGGGAGGCTGGATGACGAAGGAAGACGTAATCGAGTTTTCAGGAACGGTGGTCGAAATTCTTCCCAATGCCATGTTTCGCGTAAAACTCGACAACGAGCATGAGATTTTGGCGCATACTTCAGGCAAGATGCGCAAGAACCGCATCCGGGTTCTGGCCGGAGACAAAGTGAATGTTGAAATGACGCCCTACGACCTGACCAAGGGCCGCATCACCTTTCGCTTCAAATAAGGGGATGAGCCTCGCCCCCCCCTTGATTCTGGCTTCGGCCTCGCCGCGCAGGCTGGACCTTTTGGCGCAGGTGGGAGTCCACCCCGACCAGATTGATCCAGCGGATTGCGATGAATCCATCCTTAAGAACGAACTGCCCCAGACCCATGCCCGTAGGCTTGCCCACGAAAAGGCCCGGCTGACCGCCGCCCGCCACCCTCAGTCCTTTGTGCTGGCGGCAGATACGGTGGTGGCTTTGGGTCGGCGCATTCTGCCCAAGGCACAAACGCCTCAGATGGTGGCCGAGTGTCTTGCCCTTCTCTCAGGGCGCCGCCACAAGGTTCTGGGTGGCATCTGCCTGCTGGGTCCCGGGGGGCGGCATTGGGATCGTCTGGTCACCACCACCGTTACCTTCAAACGTCTCGATCAGGTGGAAATCGCCGACTATGTGGCGTCGGGCGAGGGCGAGGGCAAGGCGGGCGGCTATGCCATTCAGGGCCGGGCTGCGGCTTTCGTCTCGTTTCTTTCCGGCTCCTACTCCAATGTCGTCGGGTTGGCGCTTCATGAAACCTATGCCTTGCTCAAGGGTACGGGTTTTCGATGACCGTTCAAATTCTGCTCTCCTCCTCTCCCGGCGAGAGCCGCTTTGCCCGTATCGAGGATGGCCAAGTTGTGGCGATCCGAGTTCAGCGCGATTCGGGCGGGCCCTTTGTCGGAGCGGTCTATCTGGGCCGGGTGGTCAGGCTTGAGTCGGGCATCGGCGGGGCCTTCGTCGAAATCGGACTTGAGCAACCAGGTTTCCTTAATCTGGGCAAGCGGCGTCTGGCCGAGGGCGAGGCTTGCCTGGTTCGCGTCAAAGCCGATCCCTATGGCGGAAAGGGGGCTAGGCTGTCGCTGGATGTTCCCAAGGAATTGGCGATTCCCCCAGGTGCTAAGCCGCCCATGCGACTGGTTGCCCCCGACAATCCCTTGGCCGAGTTGCAGACCCGGGGGGTGGCCGATGAAATCATCGAGGCATCCTTGGCCGCAAAAGACGACCCATTCGACAGACTGGGAGCTGCCGAGGCCCTGGAAGAAGCCCAGTCCCCCCTGGTGCCCCTGCCTTCGGGCGGGCGGCTTTTGATCGAGCGCACCTCGGCCCTTTGGGCCATCGATGTCGATACGGGGGCTCAAAAGGGGCCCGATGCCAAATTCAGGGCCAATCTGGAGGCGGCCGGGGCCGCTGCCCGGCAGATTCGTCTGCGCAATCTGGGGGGGCGCATTCTGATCGATTTTGCTGGCCTGCCCCGCAACCGGCTGGGCAAGGTCCTGGTCGTGCTGAAGGATGCGCTGCATAAAGACGAGGTTCCGGTCCATCTGGGGGGAATAACCCCTCTGGGGCTGGTTGAACTGGCTCGCGAGCGCCGTTCTGCCTGTCTGGCCGACCTCTTTGCCTCGCCTGAGGCTTTGGCCTATGAGGGGGTGCGTAAGGCCCTGGCACTGGTCCGGGCGACCCCCAGCGCGCGGCCCCGGCTTTTGCTGCCCGCCCAGGTCATGGCCCTGCTGAAGGGGCCTCTGGCGGGCGTTTTGGGCGAAACGGAAACCCGCCTAGGCCACCCCTTAACCCTGGAAATCGGGGAAAAACTGGAGATTTTGGACAGATGAACGGCCCCCGCTGCCCGGTTTGTGGCAAGCCCATGGATATCAAGCTGAAGCCCTTCTGTTCGCGTCGCTGCGCCGACAAGGACCTCAATCGCTGGCTCTCGGAGGGCTATGCCATCCCGTCCGATGAGCCGCCCGCCAATGACGTCGAGCCGGGTTTTGTGACCGATTCCCCGCCAGATTGATTGACAGAACGCCCCGAACCCCTATGATCCGGCCCGCATGAACGAACACAGCCACTCCCCGTCCGAACCCGATAGTGACGCCGCGACCGATCTGGTCTCCGAGCCCGAGGAAGATTTCATCCCCGCGCCGGACCCCGTGGTATCTTATCCATCCGAAATCGATGCCGATGCCGAACCGGTCGGAACGCATCACGAGGCCTTGCCGCCGCCACCCGTTGAGGAAAAAGTTACCTTCCTCGAACTGGGGCTCAGCCACGATGTGCTGAAGGCCATCGCCGATGTCGGCTACGAACATCCAACCCCCATTCAGGCCGAGGCCATTCCCGTCATCCTGATGGGCCGCGACGTGCTGGGCACGGCGCAGACCGGTACCGGCAAAACGGCTTCCTTCACGCTGCCCATGATCGAGATCCTGGGCTCTGGTCGGGCCAAGGCGCGCATGCCGCGATCCCTGATCCTGGAGCCCACGCGCGAACTGGCCGCCCAGGTAGCCGAGAATTTCGATCTTTACGGCAAGTATCACAAGCTGTCGAAGGCGCTGCTGATCGGCGGCGAGTCGATGGACGAACAGGTGCGCCTGCTTGATCGCGGCGTCGATGTGCTGATCGCGACACCGGGGCGCCTGCTCGATCTGTTCGAGCGCGGGCGCATTCTGCTCAACGATGTCAAAATCCTGGTGATCGACGAAGCCGACCGCATGCTGGACATGGGATTCATTCCCGATGTCGAGAAGATCGTGGGATTGCTGCCGACGATTCGTCAGACGCTTTTCTTCTCGGCCACCATGCCGCCGGAAATTCAGCGTCTGGTCAACGCCTTTTTGTTCAGCCCCAAGCGTATTTCCGTAGCACCACCGGCTTCTCCGGCGGCAACCGTCGAACAGGCCTTGATCCTGGTCGACGAGTTGGACAAGCGCGAAGCGCTGCGCCGCCTGCTGGCCGCCGAGGACGTCAAGAACGCCTTCATCTTCTGCAATCGCAAGAAGACGGTGAACATCCTCTATAAATCCCTGAAGCGTCACGGCATGGATGCCGCCGAGCTGCATGGCGACATGTCGCAGCCCGAGCGCATGCGCACACTCGAGTCATTCAAGAAGGACGAGGTCCGCCTTCTGGTCTGTTCGGACGTGGCGGCCAGGGGCATCGACATTCAGGGCGTGTCGCACGTCTTCAATTTCGACATTCCCTATCATGCCGAGGACTATGTGCACCGCATCGGTCGCACGGGCCGTGCCGGACGCGAGGGCAAATCCTACTCGATCGCGACGCCCGAGGATGCCAGGAACGTGGCAGCCATCGAGCAGATGCTGGGACGCAGCATTCCGCGGGTGACGCTGGATGGTTTGGCGGCTCCTGAGGCTGGTGCTTCCTCTTCTGCTGGTGCCGAGGGCGACGGCGAGGGCCGTGGCCGCGGTGGCCGTGGCGGACGGGATCGCGGTGGACGGGGCGGCAGGGATCGTGATCGCGGTCGGGGACGTGGGCGTGCCGAGACCGCCGAGACGCCGTTACCGGCATCATCACCCGCGCCCGTTGTTGAGATCGGCACCGAGCAGCCCGAAATCCGGGCTCAGGAGCCGCGCGAACCCATTCCCAGCGCACCTGCCGCCGACCAACCGGCTAGGCCGCCCAGAGATCGTGACCGTGACCGTGACCGTGACCGTGACCAGGGCAGGGGCCGGGATCGCGACCGTGACCGTGACCGTGACAGAGATCGTGGGCGCGACCGCGACCGGGGCCGTGGACGACATGGCCGCGACGAGGATGGCGACGACAGGCCCGTGGTCGGATTTGGCAACGATGCCCCCGCCTTCATGCTGCGCGCCGTCAAGCTGCCCCCCTTGCGCAAGGGCAAGGAAGAGGACGAGATCGACGCCGAGGAAGAGGACGAGATCGAGATCGAGGACGAAGCCCCCGAGACCCCGGTTCTTGGTCAGATCGAGGAAATCGATACCTTGGCCGAGCATGAAGACGATTTGGCCACCGATGAGTCGGACGCTATGGACGACGAGGGTGATTCCGGCGGGTCTGATGCCGAGTCCGAGTCCGAGCCCGAGCCCGAGCCCGAGCCCGAGCCCGAGCCCGAGCAGACTGAGGACCGCCCGAAAGAGGACTAAGCCATGCAGACCATCTTCGTCATGATCAAATGCGATCTGGGCAAGGCCTACGAGGTGGCGGACGCGTTGGTGGAAACCGAGCAGGTCAGCGAGGTTCATTCCACCTCGGGTCAATATGACCTGCTGGCCAAATGCTATCTCGAAACAGGGGCTGATATTGGCCACTTCGTAACCGAGACCATTCAAAAGCTGCCGGGCATCAAGGACACCTTTACCCTGATCGCCTTCAAGGCCTTCGGTTAAGTTTACGCACTCAGCTCTATATTCAAAATCGGTAATCAAGCGGTCGAATTGGCCTGTTCATGCTGGTTTGTTCGGGCCGTCGGCAAAGCGTCGCCTGGGGTGTTGCGCTTTGCAAGGAGCAGGTCTAGGGTTCCTGCGGGCCGCGGCCCCCCAACGGGCCGAAGCCCTTTCGTTTCTCGAAGGGGGTCTCATGACGACTGTCGCCAAGCCGGCCAATCGGCCGCACAATCCCTGCTTTTCCTCTGGTCCCTGCGCCAAGCGTCCCGGCTGGTCGGCCGATGCGCTCAAAGACGCTTGTCTGGGCCGGTCCCACCGCGCCAAGGCGGGCAAGGCCAAGCTGGAGGAAGCGATCAATCTCTCACGCTCGGTTCTGGGCATTCCCGAGTCCTACCGAATCGGCATCGTGCCCGCCTCCGATACCGGGGCGGTCGAAATGGCGTTGTGGTCGCTGCTGGGCGCAAGGCCCGTCGATGTGCTGGCTTGGGAAAGCTTCGGCGCCGGCTGGGGCACCGACATCGTCAAGGAATTGAAGCTGAAGGACGCGCGGGTCTTCAAAGCCGATTACGGCCAGTTGCCCAACCTGTCGCAAGCCGATTTCAAACATGACGTTGTCTTTGCCTGGAACGGCACCACGTCGGGCGTGCGCGTAGCCAATGGCGACTGGATTCCGGCCAACCGCGAGGGTCTCACCATCTGTGACGCCACCTCGGCGGCTTTCGCCATGGATCTGCCCTGGGACAAGCTGGATGTGACCACCTGGTCCTGGCAGAAGGTTCTGGGCGGCGAGGCGCAGCATGGCATGCTGGTTCTAAGCCCGCGCGCGGTCGAGCGTCTGGAAAGCTATTCCCCGCCCTGGCCGATGCCCAAGATTTTCAAGATGACCAAGGGCGGCAAACTGATCGACGGCATCTTCAAGGGCGAAACCATCAACACGCCCTCGATGCTGTGCGTGGAAGACCAGATCGACGCCTTGAAATGGGCGCAGGCTCTGGGCGGATTCAAGGCGCTGGTCGCCCGGTCCGAAGCCAATCTGGCCGCCATCGAGGCCTGGGTGGACAAATCCAACTGGGCCGGGTTCCTGGCCGTGGACAAGGCCACGCGTTCTTGCACCTCGATCTGTCTGGTCGCCAACAAGGCGGCTTGGTTTTGCAACCTCTCGCATGACGATCAGGCGGCTGCGGCCAAGAAGATCGCTTCGCTTTTGGAAAAAGAGGGCGTTGCCTTCGATATCGGGGCTTACCGTGACGCGCCTGCGGGTCTGCGCATCTGGGGCGGTGCCACGGTGGAAACCGCCGACATCCAGGCTCTGCTGCCCTGGCTGGACTGGGCTTTTGCCCAGGTGGAAGCCGAATTCGCCTCTAAAGCCCAATAAGGGGGACCGAGACTCATGCCCAAGGTTCTGATTTCCGACAAGCTGTCTCCTGCCGCTGTCCAGATTTTCAAGGACCGGGGCATCGAGGTCGAGGTAAAGACCGGCATGACGCCGGACGAGTTGAAGGCGGTCATCGGTCAGTATGACGGCCTGGCCATTCGTTCGGCCAGCAAGGTGTCGGCGGATGTGCTTGCGGCGGCCACCAATCTGAAAGTGGTGGGACGCGCAGGCATCGGCGTCGATAATGTCGATGTTCCGGCGGCCACGGCCAGGGGCATCGTGGTGATGAATACGCCGTTTGGCAATTCCATCACCACCGCCGAGCACGCCATGGCTCTGATGTTCGCCCTGGCGCGCGACATTCCCCAGGCCAATGCCTCGACCCATGCGGGCAAGTGGGAAAAGACCCGCTTTATGGGTGTTGAGCTTACGGGCAAGACCCTGGGCGTCATCGGCTGCGGCAATATCGGTTCCATCGCCGCCGAGCGGGCGCTGGGGCTTAAAATGCGCGTGGTGGCCTTCGATCCCTATCTGTCCGCCGACCGGGCGCGCGATCTGGGCGTGGAAAAGGTCGAGCTTGAGGATCTGTTCAAGCGGGCCGACATCATCACCTTGCACACGCCGCTTACCGAGGCCACGCGCAATATCATCGATGCCAAGGCCATCGCCAAGATGAAGAAGGGGGTGCGCATCATCAACTGCGCCAGAGGTGGCCTGATCGACGAGGCGGCCTTGAAGACCGCCCTTGAATCCGGCCATGTGGCGGGTGCTGCCCTTGACGTCTTTGCCGTCGAGCCCGCCAAGGACAATGCCCTGTTCGGCATGGAAAAGGTCATCGTGACGCCGCATCTGGGGGCTTCGACCTCGGAAGCCCAGGAAAACGTGGCCCTGCAGGTGGCCGAGCAGATGAGCGATTATCTGCTGACCGGGGCGGTGACCAATGCCATCAACATGCCCTCGGTCACCGCCGAGGAAGCTCCCAAGCTGAAGCCCTATACGCAACTGGCCGAGCAGATCGGCAGCTTTGCCGGTCAGTTGACCGAGCAGGGTATCAAAAAACTCACCATCGCCTACGAGGGCGATGTCGCCAAGCTGAACACCCGGCCGCTGACCCAACTGGTCCTGATGGGCCTGTTCAAGCCCCAGTTGGAAAGTGTGAACATGGTCAATGCGCCGGTGCTGGCCAAGGAGCGCGGCATCGAGGTGACCGAAGTCAAGAAAGAGGATTGCGGCGACTATCACACCCTGATCCGCCTTTCCGTCACCACAGACGAGCGCGAGCGCAGCGTTTCCGGAACCCTTTTCGGCGGCACCAAGCCGCGCATCGTCGAGATCAAGGGCATCGCCATCGAGGCCGAAGTGGGCCCCCACATGCTTTATGTGACCAATCAGGACAAGCCGGGCTTTATCGGTCGCCTGGGTGCCGTTCTGGGCGAGGCGGGGGTCAATATCGCCACCTTCCATCTGGGCCGCAATCAGGCGGGCGGCGATGCCATCGCCTTGATCCAGGTTGATCAGTCCGTCACCAACGATGTCGTAGAAAAGGTTCGCGCCATTCCTCAGGTGGTTCAGGCCAAGGCGCTGGAGTTCTAGAGCATATTCCGACCATATACGGTCGCCTGCGTTTCGATCTGGCGAGGCAATTCGCCAGGCGCACGGCCAAGCTCGATGTGGGGCATCGGGCAAGCCGCGCAACGCGGCGATTGCCCGCCAGATCGAAACCCTTTAGGCCGGGCGCTTTTGGGGCGTGGGTTCGTCGAAGGGCTTGGCCGTAGTCCCGCTACGACCTGCGCCCTTCTTCTGCCCACGACCCAAAAACGCTCCGGCGCAGTGATCGCATATGGTCGGAATATGCTCTAACCTTCTGGAATTTGCTGAATTTTGTTTCAGGCATGAGGCCGCCCAAGAAATGGGCGGCCTTGTGCTTTTGATCAAGATCTCAGCATGCCGCGCAACGCTTGTTCCTCTATTCGACAAGCGGAGGGTTATTTGAAATCCCGTTGTAGAGGATAAGCAGATTATGATAATTCTATATTCAACGGGGTGGCGATCGCGTTCGACTGGCGTGAGCTGCGCATCTTTCAAAGAATAAACCGACGATTTCCCTGGGGGGGTATATGAGCTTTTTTCGTTCGCAAGGAACCGAGGCGGCGCACTACGCCCCGCAGGTTTCCACCGAGGCGCCTGTGCTTGCTTTCGATGAACAGGCCTTGCTGGCTGCACTCGATCTTCTCGAGCGGCAGGCCTATCTGTCGATGCCGGATCAGGACAGCGTGATTTGTACCAAGCTGCGCCAGGTTGCCGCCGCCTATGAAAAGCGGGCACTGGAAAGTGTTAAGCGCATGGTTTCGCTCTCGGTCGAGAGCAACGAGGCGGTGGTGCGAACGGCCGAACTGCTGCGCGATCTCAGGGATGTTGACCATCAGACCCAATCCATCGCCGCCGCTGCCGAGGAACTTGTTTCCTCGGTTCATCAAATTGCCCAGAGTGCGGGCCAGGCCTCGTCCGACGTTGCCAATGCCCAGGCCCAGGCCTCGGACAGCCGCCAGTCGGCGGAACGCGCCGTGGTCTCCATGGATGGCATTTCGCGCGCGGTCAGCGAAGCGGCCGGGCGCGTCGAAACATTGGCCGAGGCGTCAACCCAGATCGGCGGCATCGTCGATCAGATCGAGGCGATTGCCAAACAGACCAATCTTTTGGCGCTGAATGCCACCATCGAAGCGGCAAGGGCCGGTGAGGCCGGCAAGGGATTCGCCGTGGTCGCCAGCGAGGTCAAGAACCTGGCCAATCAGACTGCCAAGGCCACGGAAGACATTCGCAAACGCATCGAGAATCTGCGCGTTGAAATGGCCGCCATCGTCTCGTCGATGGAGCAGGGCGCCGTTGCCGTTCAGCAAGGCCAGGAGGTGATCGCCGCCACCGGCCAGGGCATGCACGTCGTTTCCGAGCAGATCGACCATATTTCCGGTCTGGTCAGCGACATTGCGGGAATCTTGGACCAACAGAGCCAGACTTCGGAAGAAGTGGCGAACCGCATCGCCTCGATCGCAGCGCGTACCGAGCATGGCGTCAGCGCCGTGATCGGAATTCTGGATGTCATGGACAAAAGCGAAGCCGTGGTGACAGAATCCATTGCCGAAGCGATGAAGGCCGAGGTCAGGGACATCACCATCCATGTCGCCAAGTCGGACCATAAATTGTGGATGAAGAAGCTGGCGGCCATGGCGGCCGGGCGGGTCAAGCTGGACCCCAACCAACTGGCTGATCACACCTCGTGCCGCTTGGGCAAGTGGTATGGCAGCATCAACGATCCCTCGATCAGGAATCATCCTGCCTATTCAACCATGCTGTCGCCGCACCAGAAGGTGCATGCATGTGGAATTGAGGCCGTGCGCAAATACAATCAAGGCGATTTTGACGGGGCGCTGGCCGAAATTGCCAAGGCGGCAGAGGCCTCTGTCGAGGTCATGCGTCTGTTGGATGAGTTGGCAAACCGGAAATAAGGTCGGATTCGGTCGTAGCGGACTGGCGAACCAGGGGCGAAAGCGCATTTTCCTAGTTTCTAATGTTGCGGTTTTGCCCGGGACGGGGTAACCAGACCGACTGGATATTCCTCCAGGGGGTCTCTTATGAACGACACGGCCGCCCGAGCCCTTTTACCCGCGGGACTGCCCGACATCCTGCCGCCCGAAGCCCAGCACGAGGCTTCGGCGGTTGCGCGTTTGATGGAGGGGTTCGCCAGCCATGGCTATGAGCCGGTCAAGCCCCCCCTGATCGAGTTCGAAGAAAGCCTGCTGTCGGGTTCCGGGGCCGGTTTGGCCCGGTCCAGCTTCCGCCTGATGGACCCCGCCTCCGGGCGCATGTTGGCCCTGCGCCCCGACATGACCCCCCAGATATCGCGAATCGCCTCGACCAGGATGGCCGATGTTCCCCGTCCGCTCCGCCTGTCTTATGCGGGCGAGGTCTTGCGCGTCCAGGCCAGCCAGTTGCGCCCGGAACGCCAGTTCGCGCAGGCGGGGATCGAGCTGATCGGATCGGATAATGCCGAGGCCGACGCCGAAATCATCCGCCTGGCCCATGAGGGGCTGGAACGACTGGGCATCTCGGGCGTTTCCGTCGATTTGACGCTGCCCACCCTGGTTCCAGCGGTGGCCGACGGCCTGGGCCTGGACGAGGAAGCGCTGGCCCGTCTGCGTGACGCCCTGGACCACAAGGACCCTGCAAGGCTTCAGGGCCTTTCCGGCCAAAAGCTGTTCGAGAGCCTGCTCAGAGCCACCGGCCCAGCCGACAAGGCTTTGGCGGCGCTCGAAGCCCTTGATCTGCCCCCTCGGGCCAGGGAGGAAATTGCCCGGCTGAAGGCGGTGGCGGTGGCGGTCAGGCGCGATGCGCCTTCAATGACGCTTACCGTCGATGCCGTCGAGTCCCGGGGCTTCGAATATCATTGCGGCGTCGCCTTTACCCTTTTTGCGAGCGGCCAGAGTTTCGAATTGGGCAGGGGCGGGCGCTATCTTGCCGGAGGCGAGGGTGCCGTGGGGGCCACCTTGTTCATGGATACCGTCTTGAAATGCGCGCCCATGAAAGCCGCCCAGCCCAGGCTTTATCTGCCGTTGGGAACCGCGTGGGAGACCGGGCAGGGGTTCAGGGACCAGGGATTTTCGACCCTGGCTGGCCTGGAGCTTGCTGCGGACGCCAAGAAGGACGCAATCAGATTGAACTGTACGCACTGGCTGAACCAAGGCCGGGCGGTTTCTGTAAGGGAGTAGGTTATGGCGAATGTGGCGGTGATCGGCGCCCAGTGGGGCGACGAGGGCAAGGGCAAGGTCGTCGACTGGCTATCTGAGCGGGCCGACGTGGTCGTGCGCTTTCAGGGTGGCCACAATGCCGGTCATACGCTGGTCATCAATGGCGTCACCTACAAGCTGTCGCTGCTGCCTTCGGGCGTCGTGCGCGGCAAGCTGTCGATCATCGGCAACGGCTTGGTGCTGGACCCCTGGGCGCTGTTGGGCGAGATCGAGAAGCTGAAGGGTCAGGGCGTTGCCGTGACCCCCGATCTCTTGAAGGTGGCCGAGAACGTGCCCCTGATTCTGCCATTGCACGGTCATCTCGACCGGGCGCGCGAAGAGGCGGCGGGCGGGGGAAAGATCGGCACTACCGGGCGTGGCATCGGTCCCGCCTATGAGGACAAGGTGGCCAGAAGGGCCATTCGCCTGTGTGACCTGGCCGACAGCGATGACGCGCTGATGGAAAAGATCGAGCGCATGCTGACCCACCACAACGCACTGTTGCGGGGCCTGGGGGCGGAACTGATCGACGGCAAGAAGATGTTGTCCGAGCTGAAGGAGTTGGCCCCCCAAATCCTGCCTTACGCCTCGGTGACCTGGCTGCTGCTGGATGACCTGAAGAAGCGCGGGCGGCGGATTCTCTATGAGGGTGCGCAGGGCATGCTGCTCGATATCGACCATGGCACTTACCCCTACGTCACCTCGTCCAATACCGTGGCGGGCAACGCCGCCACCGGCTCGGGCCAGGGACCCTCGGCCGTGGGTTACGTGCTGGGCATCTGCAAGGCCTATACGACGCGCGTCGGCTCGGGCCCTTTTCCCACCGAACTGTTCGACGAGATCGGCGAGACCATCGGCGATCGCGGCCATGAATTCGGCACCGTCACCGGCAGGCGCAGGCGTTGCGGCTGGTTCGACGCCGTGCTGGTCCGTCAGGCCTGCAAGATCAGCGGCATTCACGGGCTGGCCCTGACCAAGCTCGACGTGCTGGACGGCTTCGACGAATTGAAGGTCTGCACGGCCTACGAGATCGACGGCAAGCGCTATGACTACCTACCCGCCCTGGCCAGCCTGCAAGCCAAGGTCAAGCCGGTCTATGAAACGCTGCCCGGCTGGAAGGCCTCGACGAGGGGCGCGCGTTCCTGGGCTGAATTGCCCGCCGAGGCGGTGAAGTATATCCGGCATCTCGAGGAACTGGTTGGGGTGCCCGTTGCCCTTTTCTCGACCAGCCCCGAGCGCGAGGATACGGTCCTTGTCCATGATCCCTTTGCTGACTAAAATCATGCTGGATTGAAGGGGAAGAAGCCGTGACTTCCAAACCGCAGGACATCGCCGTCTTAAGCTTCGAAGAGGCCCTGGCCGAGCTTGAGCAGATCGTGAAAAGCCTCGAGGCGGGCAAGGTCAAGCTTGACGAGGCCGTCGGCGCCTATGAGCGAGGCGCCTCCTTGAAACGTCATTGCGAAGGAAAACTGGCGGAAGCCAAGGCCAAGGTCGAGCGAATTGTCTTGGCATCCGACAAAACACCCTCTAGCGCCCCCTTCGATCCCGCCTAAGGAAAGATAGTTGCCAATGAACCGTTTGGAAAAGGCACTGAACGAAGCGGCTGCGACGCTTGTTCTGGAAGTCGAGAGGCTGCTGCCGGAAACAGAATTGCCCGAAGCGCGCGTGGTTGCCGCCATGCGCTATGCTACGCTGAACGGCGGAAAGCGGCTGCGCCCCTTTCTGGTTCTGACCACGGCGGCATTGTTCAATGTCGCCAGGCAGTCGGCGTCGCGCGCGGCGGCGGCCATCGAATTCGTGCATTGCTATTCCCTGATCCACGACGATCTTCCCGCCATGGACAATGACGATCTTCGGCGCGGCCTGCCCACCTGCCACCGTGCCTATGACGAGGCGACGGCCATTCTGGCGGGCGATGCGCTGCTGACCAAGGCCTTCGAGGTTCTGGGCGGGGCTCCCACGCATCCCGATCCCCAGGTGCGGGCCGATCTGGTGGTGGCCCTGGCCGAGGCGGCGGGGCATCAGGGCATGGTCGGCGGGCAGATGATCGACATGCTGGCAGCGACGCGTCCCATGGATATTCCCGCCATCACCAGGCTGCAGCGCATGAAGACGGGGCGCTTGATCGCCTTTTCCTGCGTGGCAGGCCCCATTCTCGGCAAGGCCCACCCCATGCAGCGTCAGGCCCTGGAAGCCTATGCCCATGATCTGGGGCTGGTGTTCCAGATCACCGACGACCTTTTGGACCTTGAGGCCTCGGCAGAGGAGATGGGCAAGAAGACAGGCAAGGATGCCGAGCAGGGCAAGGCCACCTTCGTTTCCCTGCTGGGGGCTGATCGCGCCAGGGCGCAAGCCAAGGCCTTGGGAGATCAGGCCATCCAGCATCTGGAAAGCTTCGGCAATTCTGAGCCCGCCGAGTTGCTGCGCGACACCGTGCGCTATGTGCTGGAGCGCAGAAACTAGCCATGACGGGCAAGCGTCTTCTCGATCAGATTGACTGTCCTGCCGATTTCAGGGATTTCACCCCTGGACAACTTCAGCAGTTGGCCGAGGAAGTGCGCCAGGAAATGATCGGCGCCGTGGCCCAGACCGGCGGCCATCTGGGGGCCGGGTTGGGCGTGGTCGAACTGACCGTGGCTCTGCATAGCATCTTCAATACACCCGAGGACCGGCTGATCTTCGATGTCGGCCATCAAAGCTATCCGCACAAGATTCTGACCGGGCGTCGGGAACAGATGCGCACGCTACGCCAGAAGGGCGGCATTTCAGGCTTTACCAAGCGCGACGAAAGCCCTTACGACCCCTTTGGCGCCGGGCACAGCTCGACCTCGATCTCGGCGGCGCTGGGCATGGCGGTGGGCAGTGAACTGCAAGGAACGCCCAGACGCGCCATCGCCGTTATCGGCGATGGATCGATGAGTGCGGGCCAGGCCTTCGAGGCTTTGAATAACGCGGGCTCGCACAAAACGCGCCTGATCGTGGTGCTGAACGACAACGACATGTCGATTGCCAAGCCGGTGGGAGCGCTTAGCGCCTATCTGTCGCGTCTGTGGTCGTCGAAGCCCTATCTGCAATTGCGGCACTTCGCCAAGGACGTGGCCGAGAAGTTTCCGCGCCCGATCGAACGGGCGGCCAAGCGCGTCGAGGAATATGCGCGCGGCCTGATGATCGGCGGCACACTGTTCGAGGAACTGGGGTTCTATTACGTCGGCCCGCTGGATGGTCATAATTTCGAGCATCTGCTGCCGATCTTGAAGAATGTCCGTGACATCGAGGACCCTTCGCCGGTTCTGGTTCATGTGGTCACGCAAAAGGGGCGCGGTTATGGACCGGCCGAAGAGGCGGATGACAAGTATCACGGGGTCAGCCGCTTCAACGTCGAGACCGGCGAGCAGGCCAAGCCCAAGGCCAATGCGCCCAGTTATACCAGCGTGTTTGGAAAAGCCCTGGCCAAGGAAGGCCAGAAGGACAAGCGCATCTGCGCCATCACGGCGGCGATGCCGACCGGCACGGGGCTCGATATCTTCGGCGAAGCCCACCCCGACCGCTTGTTCGATGTTGGCATCGCCGAACAGCATGCCGTTACCTTTGCAGCCGGTCTGGCCTGCGAGGGGCTGAAGCCCTTCTGCGCCATCTATTCCACCTTTCTTCAACGCGGCTACGATCAGGTCATGCATGATGTCGTGCTGCAGCACCTGCCGGTGCGCTTCGTTCTGGATCGTGCAGGCTTGGTCGGCGCCGATGGCGCTACCCATCACGGCTCCTACGACCTTTCCTTTCTGGGCTGCTTGCCCGGCGTCGTGATCATGGCGCCGTCCGACGAGGCCGAGTTGGTGCATATGGTGGCCACACAGGCCGCGATGGACGATCTGCCCAGTTTTCTGCGCTATCCCAGGGGCGAGGGTGTCGGGGTCGACCTGCCCCAGGATGGCATTCCGCTCGCTATCGGCCAGGGGCGCATCGTGAGGGAGGGAAGCCGGGTGGCGATCCTGAGCCTGGGGACGCGCCTGGGCGAGGCCTTGAAGGCTGCGGATATGCTGGATCAGCAGGGCATTTCGGCCACCGTGGCCGATGCCCGCTTCGCCAAGCCGATCGATGGCGCGCTGGTGGAGAAGCTGGCCCGTCATCACGAGCTTTTGATTACGGTCGAAGAGAATGCCATCGGCGGTTTTGCCGCTCAGGTAGCACATTTCCTGGTCAATAACGGATTGCTAGACCGCGGATTGAAGCTGCGCATGCTGTGCCTGCCCGACCGTTTCATCGAGCACGATACGCAGATCAGGCAGTTGGCCGAGGCCGGGCTGGATGCCAAGTCCATTGCAGAGGTGGCGAAACAAGCCTTGGAATGATGGATCGGCGCGCTTTGGATGACCCAGGACCTCTCCTACCATCTTCACCATATTGACGCAGCAGTACGGCTTCTGGGCGGATTCGAAGGCTGCCGCGTTCTTGAAATTGGCGGCAGGCTGCCCCGGGAAGTGGGGCTTGGCACCTACAAAGCGGCAGAATGGCTGTGCGTCGATTTTCCCGGCTACTGGCACGAAGCTTACGGGGCTTCCGGCCATCCAGAGGTGGCATATGACGGCCCGGTCGAGTCTGCCGTCTCGGGCTTGGCCTGGTCCTCATGGGCCGGAAGCGTCCTCGACCTGCCACAACGCTTTGATGGGTATTTCGACTTCGCCTTTTCGACCTGCGCCTTTGAACATATTGCCGACGTCAAGGGAGCCCTGAGCGCCATCCACAGGGGGTTAAAGGATGGGGGACGTTTCTTTCTATCCGCCATGGCCATTTGGCCGTCTTCCTTCGGGCATCATCTGCCCCCCGTTTTCCATGACGGAATCGAACTCAGCTATGCCAATCCCCCCTTTCCGGTCTGGAGCCACCTGCTGCAGGACCGCGAGGGCATGGCCGCCTTGCTGGAGCAAACCTATCCCAGAGAGGTTGCGGAGCGGATCTTGCACTTCGTCTATGACTCCCCCCACATCAACCGTCAATTTGTCGAGGATTACGCAGAGGCTTTGGAAAACGCCGGATTTTCCGAAAGCCGCCTGGGCCATGTCGAGGGGGAGGAGCCTTCGGCGGATATCCTGAGCCGGTTGGTGGAAAGATGGGGGCCGCGGCGCTATTCGGACCTGGGTGTGGTGATGCTGGGTCATAAGTGACCACCGGCACGGCCTCGTTGCAACCTTTGTGCGCCGTGCCATACTCGTGGCATGTCCAGGCATAAGCACTTTACAGAAGATGACGAGCCAGAGATTGAGGGCCCCAAGGGGCAGGTTGCGCCTCAGCCCTGGATGACGTCCGAGTCGACGCAAGCCGTGCTCAGGGCATTGGCTTCGTCGGGAAGCGAAGCGCGCTTTGTTGGCGGCTGCGTGCGCGATGCGGTGCTGAAGCGTGCCGTCAAGGATATCGATATCGCGACTCCGCTGGAACCCGTCGAGGTCATGCGGCTTTTGGAGGCGGCGGGCATTCGCGTCATTCCCACCGGCCTTGCGCATGGCACCGTCACCGCCGTCATCGGCAAAGAGCATTTCGAGATCACGACGTTGCGCCACGATGTCGAAAGCTTCGGGCGCCATGCCCGGGTTGCCTTTACGGATGACTGGGAAGCCGATGCGATGCGGCGCGATTTCACCATCAACGCCCTGTCGATGAGTGCCGATGGGATGATTCATGATCCTGTCAACGGGCTGGCCGATCTGGGGCGCGGTCTGGTCCGCTTCGTGGGCGATCCCCAATCGCGCATCAAAGAAGACGTGCTGCGCCTTTTGCGCTTCTTTCGCTTCCATGCCTATTACGGACATCCGCCGGCGCATGTGCCCTCGTTGGCCGCTTGCCGCGCCCTTGCCCATCTGCTGCCCAATCTTTCGGGCGAGCGGATCAGAGGCGAGATGCTGCGCCTTTTCATGGCGCCCGATCCAGCAGGTGCTTTGTCGCTCATGCAGGGCGAAAAGGTGCTGCCCCACATTCTGCCCGAGGCCAGGCATTTCGGCCGCCTGCGCCAATTGGCCTGGCTTGAGGACAGAGGCTTCCATCTGCCAGGATTTAAGCCCGATCCGACGCGCCGCCTGGCCATCCTGGTTGAAGCCGACGCCAAGGGGGCAGAGAGCATCGCTGCGCGCTTCAAATTCTCGAATCAGGAAGCGGAGCGTCTGGTCAGGATGAGGACGGCTTCCACAGCGCTGCCCACACCGGCCCTCAGCTCCAAGGAGCGGCGGCGCCTTCTTTACCGATTGGGTGCAGATTGCTTTGTGGATCGCGCCTTGATCGCCTGGGCGGGCCTGCGCGATGTCGATCCCAGATCGGATGCCGCCGCGTCCGAGCCCTGGATGCAGATGCTGCAAGAAGCCATGCTCTGGCAGCCGGTTGAATGCCCCATCAAGGGCCGCGATGCCCTGGCGCTGGGCATTCCGCAGGGGCGCCGGGTGGGCGAGGTGGTCGAAGCCGTTCGCTCCTGGTGGGAAGAAGGTGATTACAGGGCGGGGCGTGAAGAAGCCCTGGCCGAACTGGCGCGTCTTGCCGCCATGAAGACACACTAAATCTTATCAATTAATTTACCAAACGCCCCCAACATCTTGAGAATTATGTGATTCGGATCACAGCGTATCTTGGGGATATGCGCGATGATTCGAATAGGAGGTTACCCAAATGGGCCGTTTGCGAATTTGCATTTTGGGAGACGATCTGGCGACGACGCTGGGCGATGCCGGGGGAGTCGGTTGGACGGGGCATCTGACGCGCAGCGAGACCTCGTTCGGGGGGCGCTTCGAGTTGATGGCGCTGGGTGTTGCCGGAGAGGTCACGCGCGATCTGGCTTCCAGGGCCGAGGCTGAGACGGCGGCGCGGCTGCATGATCACGCTGCATCGCTGGTCCTGTTCTGCTTTGGCGTCGCGGATATGTCGGCGAACGAAGCCGAGGGGGTGCGTCTGTCCCTGCCCGAAAGCATGTTCTGGGCAGAAACTGTCATGCGCAACAGTTTGCGCAATTATCCCACCTTGTGGGTGGGGCCGCCCCCTCTGCGGCCAAAATCGGTTTGGCGCGATTCCGAGGGCCGGGTCTGGCACTTGAATGGCAGCCGCCTGATGGGATTGAACGACGCCTACAAGTCGCTGGCCGAGCAACTTGGTGTGCCTTATCTCGATCTGATGGGAACATTGAACCGCGACCGGCGTTGGCAAAGGGCGATCGAACAGGGCAACGGCGTGCATCCCCTGTCGGAGGGCCATGCCGCCTTGTCAAATTACATCGGTCGCTGGTCGGCTTGGCGAAAACATCTCAATCCGGCAGCCCCCGGCTTTCTGAGCGAAGGGCTGCACGCCCCCACACCCAAAACAGCGCTGATTGCCTGATTCTAGCCGGCAGAGCGCCATAATCGGGGGCGATGCTTGGCGCCAAAAGCACAAGAATTATAGGTAGATAGCTGTGAGTCTACCGAGCCGTGCCCCGCTCGTTAGGGCGGGGAGAGAGGCCAGTCCGGGGGACAGAGTGTCTTTCCGGCTTGCTTAGGGGGTTTTTTATTACTTCTAAAGGGTAGGGCTTGCGCTACACTTGAAATCAGGTATTGTTGCACGGTTTCTTATATATCGGGCGCCGAGGGGGAGTGAACGGCGATATGAGCACGAACAACAAACAGATCGATATCGTGATCGCCGAGAAGAATCCTCTGCTTCAGCAGAGTCTGGTTCGTCTGTTCGAGAATGACGATCGCTTCCGCTTGGTTGCCGTCTGTGCCGATGGCGAGCGGTTTCTAGAAGCGGTCGAGCGCTTGAATTTCGACACGGGCATCATCGGATGGGAGATGCCTTTTCTGGATGGCAAGGGCGTTCTTGCCGCCCTCAAGGGCAAGGAAGCCACGCCTCGGGTGATCGTCTATACGGGCTCGCCGAATCCTGATATTCCGCGCCAGGCCATGGCGTTGGGCGCTGCCGGCTTCTGCTCGAAGAAGGATCAGCCCGCCGTTCTCATCGATACCATTCTTCAGGTGGCTTCGGGACGCATGGTGTTCCCCTTCATGGATGTCGGCAAGCTGGTTACCGATCCCTTCGCGGGCCTGACACCCCGAGAGCGCGAGTTGCTGGCAGCCCTGGCGGGGGGGCTAACAAATGCCCAGATTGCCGGGCAGTTCGACATTTCGCTTAATACGGTGAAATTTCATTTGAAGAATTTGTTCGACAAGCTGGGGGTCAGCAACAGGGCCCAGGCCGTGGCGCGATATCTGAAAGAGCGGGAATCTGCCTGATCCACCCGAATGGGTGGATTGCCTCCTCTGCAAAGAATTCTATGCTACGACCCGGGTGGGTGTTGGCAAGAAGCCTCCTACCCCTGATGCTATCGGCTGGAACGAGACATCCCGAAAGGGATAGCTGGGAGGAGATGGACATGCTCAAGACGCCCGAGCCCTATTCCAGCGAACTGTTCGTCTACGCGCTGCGTGAGGCTACCGAAGCTGCGGCCAGAGCCGCCTATCACTGGATTGGGCGCGGCAACAAAGGCCAGGGCGATTTTGCCGCCATTCATGCCATGCGCGAGCGCTTGGATCAGCTGCCCTGCGATGGCCGCGTCCTGATCGGCGAGGGCTCGCCCGACGAATTTCCCGAGCTTTATACCGGGGAGAAGGTGGGCGATCCGGCCCATCCCCTGAAGCTCGATATCGCCGCCGATCCCATCGAGGGGACAAGCTATCTCGCCAAGGGCATGACCAACGCCATGGCCGTCATCGCCATGACGCCCAGGGATACGATGTTCGATCCGGGCCCCGCCTTTTACATTGAAAAATTCGCAGGTCCCCCGGCCGTCAAGGGCCTGATCGATCCCGCCATGAGTGTGGGCGAAAAGCTGGCCGTGGTCGCCAAGGCGACCGACAAGGCGGTGGATGACCTGACCGTCTATGTGCAGGAAAAGCCGCGCCACCGCGATCTGGTTGAGGCCATTCACAAGGCGGGTGCCAGGGTCGCCCTCTATCCGGCGGGCGATGTGGCGGGCGCCATTCTGGCCGCCATTCCGGGTTCCGACATCGATGTCCTGATGGGCACCGGCGGTGTTCCCGAGGGCATGATCTCGGCCTGCGCCATCAAAGCCCTGGGCGGCGAATTCATGGCGCGCATTGATCCGCAGTTGGCAACCGAGCGCCAGGCCGTTCTGGCGGCAGGATTCAATCTCGAACGCTGGTACGGCCTGAACGATCTGGTGAAAAGCGATCAGGTGTATTTCTGCGCCACCGGCATCACCACCGGCCTTATGCTGGAGGGTGTCGAGCGCACCAAGGATCTTGAGAAGACACAGACCATGCTGGTTGCCGGGCCATCCGGTACACGTCAAGTTCTGACCACTTGGCACAAGCGGGAAGGATAAGCGCCATGCCAGTCAGCCGCCACGTACAACGCCCCATCATTCTTGGCATCGTGGGTGATTCCGCCTCGGGAAAAACCACGCTGTCGGCGGGAATCGCCGCCATCTTGGGGCCCGACCGGGTTGCCACAATCTGCACCGACGATTATCACCGCCTGGACCGCGCCCAACGCGCCGCCAAGGGCCTGTCGGCGCTCGATCCCGAGGCCAACTATCTGGATATTCTCGAGCAGCACATCCACTTACTCAGGGATAATCAGCCAATTCTGAAACCCGTCTACAATCACGACGGCGGAAAGCTGGAACGCCCGGAATATATCGAGCCCAAGCCCTACATCATTCTGGAGGGGCTTTTGGGCTATACCACGCGCACCATGCGCGACGGCTATGACGTCAAGCTCTACCTCGAGCCCGAGGAAGCCCTGCGCGAAAGGTGGAAGATTCAGCGTGACACCGCAAGGCGCGGCTATGCCGCAGAGGAAGTGGTGGCCTCTTTGGAAAAGCGCAAGAGCGACAGCCCGCAATTCATCCAGCCCCAGCGCACCTTCGCCGACATGGTCGTGCGTTTCTACCCGCCCGAGACGAACCTGGAGGAGACGGGGGCCAAGCTGAACGCCAGGCTGACCCTGCGTCCAACGCTGCCGCATCCCGATCTGTCGCCGGTGGTTGATGTGGGCGCCAAGAACGGCGTGCGTCTGGAACTGGCGCGCGACGTCGATGGCAAGCCGGTCGATGTGCTGGAGATTTCAGGCGATATCGAAGAGCGCCGCTTTAAGGCCCTGGAAGAGCTGCTGTGGAGCCTGATTCCCGAAGCCAGTCATCTGCGCGGCAATCTCGGCCAGTTTACGGATGCCACCGATATCAATCGCCAAAGCCATCCGCTGGCCTTGGTGCAGTTGCTGGTGGCCTATCATCTGGTCAAGGCCGCAATGGGCCACTACGCCACTTAAAAGTCGATTTACGGAGAATTTCTTTATGCCGTCGCATCAAGACCTTGCCAATGCCGTCCGTTTTCTAGCCGTTGATGGCGTTGAGAAGGCGAAATCAGGCCATCCCGGCATGCCTATGGGCATGGCGGATGTGGCGACCGTGCTGTTTACACGCTTCTTGAAATATGATGCCGCCGATCCTGCCTGGCCCGACCGTGATCGCTTTGTCCTGTCGGCCGGTCACGGCTCGATGCTGCTTTATGCGCTGTTGCATCTGATCGGAACGCCGGGCGTTACTATCGACGAGCTTAAAAACTTCCGTCAGCTTCACTCAAAAACGGCGGGTCATCCCGAATTCGGGCATTGTCCCGGCGTGGAAACCACCACCGGCCCCCTGGGCCAGGGATTGGCCAATGCCGTGGGCATGGCCTTGGCCGAGCGCATGATGGCGGCGCGCTTTGGCGACGACATCGTCGATCATCGCACCTATGTCATCGCGGGTGACGGCTGTCTGATGGAAGGAATCAGCCAGGAAGTGATTTCGATCGCAGGGCACCTGAAGCTTTCCAAGCTGATCGTGTTGTGGGATGACAATAGCATCTGCATCGATGGCGACACGGCGCTTACCACCTCGGATGACCAGTTGGGTCGCTTCGCGGCTTCGGGCTGGGCAACCTGCCGCGTCGATGGGCATGATGCCGAGGCGGTGGCCAAGGCCCTGGCGGCGGCACAGCATTCCAACCGGCCTAGCCTGATCGCCTGCAAGACCATTATCGGTTATGGAGCGCCCACCAAAGCCGGTTCCGAGAAGACGCATGGCGCTCCTTTGGGGCCCGACGAGATCGCTGGCATGCGCGAAAAACTGGGCTGGCCGCATGCGCCCTTCGAGATTCCCGCTGCCATCGCCGACGGCTGGAGGACAGCCGGGCGACGCGGCAAGGATGCCCGCGACGCCTGGGCCAAGCGTCACGCAACCATGGACAGCGCCAAGAAAAGTGCTTTCGACCGTGTGCTGTCGGGGGTTTTGCCCAAGCAGATGGATGCGGCGATGGGCGCCTTCAAGGCCAAGCTGATCGCGGACAAGCCCAAGCTGGCGACGCGCAAGGCCAGCCAGGACGCGCTGGAAGTGCTGACGCCCGTGGTGCCCGAGATGATCGGCGGCTCGGCGGATTTGACGCATTCGAATCTGACGCATACCAAGGTGACCCTGCCGATCAAGCCGGGCGACTTTGCGGGGCGCTACATCCATTTTGGCGTGCGCGAATTCGCCATGAGCGCCATCATGAACGGCCTGGCACTCCATGGCGGCTTCATCCCCTATGGCGGTACTTTCCTGGTCTTCTCGGACTATATGCGCAACGGCATGCGCATGTCGGCCTTGATGGGGTTGCGCGTCATTTACGTCCTGACCCACGATTCCATAGGGCTTGGCGAGGATGGCCCGACGCATCAGCCAATCGAGCATGTGGCGAGCTTGCGCGCCATTCCAAATTTGACCGTGTTTCGCCCCGCCGATGCGGTGGAAACGGCGGAATGCTGGCAACTCGCCCTTGAGAACGTCTCGGGTCCCTCGGTGTTGGCCTTATCTCGCCAGAATTTACCGACCGTGCGCACCGATGCCGAGGTGAACAAATCCGCCAGGGGGGCTTATGTGCTGGCCGAGGCCGCGAATGGTTCGCGCCAGATAACGATTATTTCCACCGGCTCAGAGGTTGAAATCGCCCTGAAGGCTCGCGATCTGTTGGCGGCTGAGGGCGTTCGCGCCGCCGTGGTTTCCATGCCGTCCTGGGAACTGTTCGACCGCCAGCCCGAGGCCTATCGGGCCGAGGTTCTGGGCGTTGCTGGGCACCGGGTGGCCGTCGAGGCGCTTTCGCCCTTCGGCTGGGAGCGCTATGTCGGCGTGTCCGACGCCATCATTGCCATGCCGGGGTTCGGCGCATCGGCGCCCGCCGACAAGCTTTATCCGCATTTCGGCATCACCGCCGAAGCAGTGGCGGCGAAGGCAAGAAAATTTGCGATAAAATAAGACAAGATAAGCACCAGAACCAACGAAGGAACAAACCCATGGCCCTGATTTCGCTGCGTCAGCTTCTCGATCACGCCGCCGAGCATTCCTACGGCGTTCCTGCTTTCAACATCAACAATATGGAGCAGTTGCTGGCTATCATGGCGGCGGCCAAGAAGACCGACTCGCCGGTCATTTTGCAGGCCAGCCGGGGGGCGCGCCAATACGCCAACGACATCGTGCTGAAGCATCTGATTCTGGGCGCCATCGAGCTTTATCCGGAGATTCCGGTCTGCATGCACCAGGATCACGGCAATTCGCCCGCCACCTGCATGTCGGCCGTAATGAGCGGCTTTTCGTCGGTGATGATGGACGGCAGCTTGATGGCCGACGGCAAGACGGTGGCCGACTACGACTTCAATGTGAACGTCACCCAGCAGGTGGCGGAGATGTCGCATATGGTGGGCGTGTCGGTGGAAGGCGAATTGGGCGTTCTGGGATCGCTGGAATCGGGCATGGGCGAGAAAGAGGACGGGCATGGCGCCGAAGGGGCTATCAGTAAGGACAAGCTGGTTACCGATCCCGTTCAGGCGGTGGATTTCGTCAAGAAGACCAAGGTCGATGCTCTGGCCATTGCCATGGGCACCTCGCACGGGGCCTATAAGTTCAAGCAGAAGCCGACCGGCGAGGTGCTGGTCATGAGTGTGGTCAAGGAAATCCACAAGAAGCTGCCCAATCTGCATCTGGTGATGCATGGCTCAAGCTCGGTGCCGCAGGAGCTTCAGGACATCATCAACAAGTATGGCGGCACCATGCCGCAGACATTCGGCGTACCCATCGAGGAAATCATCGAGGGCATCAAGCACGGCGTGCGCAAGGTCAATATCGACACGGATTGCCGCATGGCCATCACCGGGCAGATTCGCAAGGTTTTTGCCGAGGACCCCAAGGTGTTCGACCCGCGCACCTATCTCAAGCCTGCCATGGCCGCCATGCAGAAACTGTGCGAAGAGCGCTATCAGCAATTCGGCACGGCGGGCAATGCCTCGAAGATCAAGGCGATTCCGCTTTCCGAGATGGCCAAGCGCTATGCCTCGGGCGATCTGGATCCCAAGTTCGGCTGAGCGGGGAGCTGACCTGATGCCTGCCGTGAAGATTGCGCCCTCGATCCTGTCCGCCGACTTCGCCAAGCTGGGCGAAGAGGTGCGCGCCATCGACAAGGCGGGGTGCGATTGGGTGCATGTCGATGTGATGGACGGCCATTTCGTGCCCAACATCACCATCGGCCCGGCCGTGGTGGCGGCCATTCGTCCGCACACGCAGAAGATCATCGACGTCCATTTGATGATCGATCCGGTCGATCCCTATATCGAGGCCTTCGCCAAGGCGGGATCGGATTGCATTACCGTGCATGCCGAGGCCGGATATCACCTGGATCGGACGTTGCAGTTAATCCGAAGCTTCGGCAAGAAGGCGGGGGTGTCGCTGAACCCCGCCACGCCGGAAAGCCTGATCGAGTACGTTCTGGACAAGATCGATCTGGTGCTGGTGATGAGCGTCAATCCCGGTTTTGGGGGCCAGAGCTTTATCGAAAGCCAGGTGGGCAAGATCGCCCGCATCAGGCAGATGATCGGGGCGCGCCCCATCGAGATCGAAGTCGATGGCGGCATCACGCCGGAAACCGCCCCCAGGGTGGTGGCTGCCGGAGCCAATGTCCTGGTGGCAGGGTCGGCTGTCTTCAAATCCCCGGACTATAAGGGCAATATGGACGCCATTCGGAAAGCCTGCGGGTAAGCAGGCGATCAGCAGAACCTACCCGCCTACCCGTTTCCCCCTCCTGGTGTTGATCCATACCTACCCACAAGAGTTTGATGCCACCCCTTTTGGTGTGTTCTCCCACCCTTTCCCTTAGGGCAAGATGTGAATTCCTTGGGAATGACGTTTGGGGATTGTCCAAGAGGAACCTATGGACCAATCGAACCGCTACGCCAATCTGAAACTTTCCGAAGCCGACCTCATCAAGGGTGGGCGCCATGTGCTGTGCGCCTATCGGATGAAGCCCAAGGGCGACGAGGATTATCTGGCGGCGGCGGCCCATTTCGCGGCGGAATCCTCGACCGGAACCAATGTCGAAGTGTGCACCACCGACGCTTTCACCAGGGGCGTCGATGCGCTGGTCTATGCCATCGATCCGGCTCAGGAGCTGATGAAGATCGCCTACCCGGTCGATCTGTTCGACCGCAACATCATCGACGGCAGGGCCATGATGGTGTCGTTCCTGACGCTGACCATCGGCAACAATCAGGGCATGGGCGATATCGAATATGCCAAGATGCTGGATTTTTACGTCCCGCCCGCCTATCTGCAATTATTCGATGGCCCCTCGGTCAACATCACGGAAATGTGGCGCGTTTTGGGACGTCCGCAGACCAACGGCGGCATGGTGGTGGGCACCATCATCAAGCCCAAGCTGGGTCTGAGGCCCGAGCCCTTCGCCAGCGCCTGCTACGATTTCTGGCTGGGCGGCGATTTCATCAAGAATGACGAGCCCCAGGGCAATCAGGTTTTCGCCCCCTTGAAGGAAACAATCCGTCTGGTTGCCGACGCCATGGCGCGCGCTCAGGACAAGACCGGGCAGGCCAAGCTGTTCTCGGCCAATATCACCGCCGACGATCCTCAGGAAATGCTGGCCCGCGGCCATTACATCCTGGAAACCTTCGGGCCCAACGCCAGCCATGTCGCCTTTCTGGTCGACGGCTTCGTGGGCGGCCCCACGGCGGTCACGCTGGCCAGACGCAATTTCCCCAATCAGTTCCTGCACTACCATCGCGCCGGCCACGGCATGGTGACCAGCAACCAATCCAGGCGTGGCTATAATGTGCTGGTGCATATGAAGATGGCCCGCTTGCAGGGCGCTTCGGGAATCCATACCGGCACCATGGGCTATGGCAAGATGGAAGGCGAGCCGGCCGACAAGATCGTGGCCTATATGCTAGAGCAGAATGTCGCCGACGGGCTTTATTATCGCCAGGATTGGCAGGGCATGAAGGCCTGCACACCCATCATTTCGGGCGGCATGAATGCCCTGCGCCTGCCCGGCTTTTTCAGCAATCTCGGCCATTCCAACGTCATCCAAACCTCGGGCGGCGGCGCTTTCGGCCACAAGGACGGCACCGTTGCGGGGGCACTGTCGCTGCGCCAGGCCCACGATGCCTGGGTGGCCGGTGTCGATCTGGTTGAATACGCGAAAAACCATGCCGAATTGCGAGGCGCCTTCGAGTCCTTTACCGCCGATGCCGACAGGCTTTATCCCGGCTGGCGCGCCACCCTTAATGTCAGGGCGGCTTAAGGCATGTCGAAAAAGTATCCTGTCATCGCTGTTACGGGTTCGTCCGGGGCCGGGACCAGTTCGGTCAAGGAAGCCTTCGAGCATATGTTCCGTCGCGAGAACATCACACCCGCCGTGATCGAAGGCGACAGTTTTCACCGCTATTCGCGCGCCGACATGCAAAAGGCGATGGCAGAAGCCACCAGCCAGGGCAACACCAATTTCAGTCATTTCGGGCCAGATGCCAATCTGTTCAAGGAACTTGAGGCCTGCTTTCGCTCTTACGGCGAGACGGGCACGGGGCGGCGGCGGTTCTACGTCCACAATGAAGAAGAGGCCGGACAACTCGGCCATCCTGGGGTCGGCTCAGGCGCATTCACGCCCTGGGAGCCGCTGCCCGACAATTCCGATCTTCTGTTCTATGAAGGCCTGCATGGCTGCGTTGCCACCGACGAGGTCAATGTCGCTCAATATGCCGACCTTAAAATCGGCGTGGTGCCGGTGATCAATCTGGAGTGGATTCAAAAGATTCACCGCGACACCCAGACCAGGGGCTATGTCGATACCGAGGTGATGGCCACGATCTTGCGACGCATGCACGACTATGTGCATTACATCGTGCCGCAATTCAAACTGACCGATATCAATTTCCAGCGCGTTCCTGTGGTCGACACTTCAGACCCCATCATCGCGCGCGATATTCCCACGTTGGACGAAAGCCTGGTGGTCATCCGCTTCAAGAAGCCGGATCGCTTCCATATCGACTTTCCGTTCCTCTTGCAGATGTTGAAGGATTCTTGGATGAGCCGGCGCAACACCATCGTTGTGCCCGGCGGCAAAATGGGTCTGGCGATCGAGTTGATCATCACACCTATTCTGCGTCGGATTATGGAGGACCGGCGCAGCCTGATGGCCTGATCTGGACGGGCGGACTGCCTGATCGGCTATTTGGAATTTTTCCTCCATCCTGGTGCGTCACTTGGGCTGGACCTTTGGGTCCAGCCCCTTTTTTTTGTCCCACATCCCGGCTATCTTGGGAGCGACAGCTTGGGTTTCAAGGGGGAGGTGGTGCCATGGACCGTTTCACGGTGTCGCTGGACGAGGAGCTTCTGGCTCGCTTCGATGACTATGTCCAGCGCAAGGGCTATCAGAACCGTTCCGAAGCGGTGCGCGACATCCTGCGCGACACGCTAGAGGCCGAGCGCCTGCAGGCCGGCACCGACAAGGGCCATTGCATCGCCAGTCTCTCCTATATCTACAACCATCATGAGCGCGAACTGTCCAGGCGCTTGACCCAGGCCCAGCATGCGCATCACGATCTGACGCTTTCCACCTTGCATGTCCATCTTGATCACGAGAACTGCATGGAGGTGGCGGTGCTGCGTGGCCCCACTTCCGAGGTAAAGCGCTTTGCCGATGAAATCTGCGCCGAAACCGGAGTCAGGCACGGAAAATTGAATGCCGTTCCGGTCGATCTGCGCATGGCGCACAGCCATCACAGCCATGGCGGACACGCCCATGAAGCGCATGAACATGGCCATGGGCACAAACATGGCCATGAAGAAACGCATGCCCACCAGCATTTGCATAGTGTGCCGAAGAGTTAGCTTTCCGCCGCTTCCAGTGCTTCGTGAGCGGAAAGCCAGACCGCTTCCGCATCGGCCAGATCGCGATCCAGTGCCCCCAAGTCGAGCCGCAGATTGGTTACCTTTTCGGGTGGGCCTTCATACAGCTTGGGGTCGGCCAGTTTTTTTTCCAATTGCGCTTTCTTGTCATGAAGCTTGGCCAGATGGGCGTCCGCTGCCTTGGCGGCCTGGCGCAGGGGCGCCAGCTTGGCCCGTGCCTCGGCGGCCTGCCTGCGCTCATCCTTTCTAGAGGGCTGTCCGCCTCCTGTCCTTTCCGTGCCGCCTGAAGCATTGCGCCGTGCCTCGGCCAAAGATTGGCGATAGTCATCCAGATCGCCGTCGAAGGGCGTGCAGGTGCCGTTCTCGACCCGCCACAGCTTGTCGGCGGCCAGTTCGATCAGATGCGCATCGTGGCTGACCAGCACCACAGCACCTTCGAAGGCGTTGAGGGCCTGCTCCAAAGCCTCGCGGGCATCGATATCCAGATGGTTGGTGGGCTCGTCCAGCACCATCAACGAGGGTGAGTCGCGGCACATCAGGGCGAACAGCAAACGCGCCTTCTCGCCGCCCGACAGGCTTGCCACCTTGGTGTCGACATGGTCCGCCGTAAAGCCAAAGCGCGCCAGATGGGCGCGCATTTTCTCTTCGGTGAGTGTTGGGGCCAGCTTTCGCATGTGATCCAGCGTCGAGGCGGTCAGATCCAACTCGTCGGCCTGATCCTGCGCGAAATAGCCCACGCGCAACTTGGAGGGTTTGACGATCTCGCCCGACAGAGGTGCCAGCCGTCCGGCCAGCAGGCGGGCCAGCGTGGTCTTGCCGTTGCCGTTGGGACCCAAGAGTGCGATGCGGTCGTCGGGATCGAGCCTGAGATTCAGCTTTCTAAGAACGGGATGATCCTTCGCATAGCCGATCGCCACGTCTTCCAGCGCGATCAGGGGCGGCGAGAAGGCCTCGGGCTCTGGAAAATCGAAGCTGATCGGCTGGTCTTCCACCACCGGCACGGCCAGTTCCATGCGCTCCAGCATCTTCATGCGGCTTTGCGCCTGCCTGGCCTTGGTGGCCTTGGCGCGGAAACGGTCGATAAAGGACTGGATGTGGCGCCGCTGCTCCATCTGCTTGGTGAAGGCCTTGGCCTGCAGGTCCAGGCGTTCGCGCCTGGTGCGCTCGAAGCGGTCGAAATTGCCCTGATAGGCGTTAAGCTTTCCGCCCTCGATATGGGTGATGCGGTTGGCCACGGCGTTCAGAAGATCGCGGTCATGGCTGATCAGAACCATCGTGCCCTGCCAACTGGCCAAATGGGAGGTCAGCCAAAGCACGGCCTCCAGATCTAGATGGTTGGTGGGTTCGTCCAGCAGCAATAGATCGGGCTTGGTGAACAGGGTGCGGGCCAGCGCCACGCGCATGCGCCAGCCGCCTGAGAATTCTGAAATCGGACGCTCCTGGGCCGG
Source organism: Alphaproteobacteria bacterium WMHbin7 (assembly GCA_002753155.1). GTDB lineage: Bacteria > Pseudomonadota > Alphaproteobacteria > Rhodospirillales > WMHbin7 > WMHbin7. The sequence goes on along the minus strand of PDZW01000010.1, from coordinate 39,477 downwards.
GGCATCGAATCCCAGGCCGGCCAGGATGGCTCCGGCGCGAGATGGGGCGCCATGCGAATCGATGTCGGCCAGGCGCTGATGAATATCGGCGATGCGGTGCGCATCCGTCTCGGTTTCCGCCTCGGCCAAAAGGCTTGTGCGCTCGTCGTCGGCAGCCAGCACAATCTCAAGTGGCGTCACCTCGCCCGAGGGCATGTCCTGGGCGACGTGCCCCAGCCTGACCCGGGGGCGCAGGCGGATATCGCCTCCGTCTGCTCCCGCTTCGCCGAGAATCAGCCTAAACAGCGTCGTTTTGCCCGAGCCGTTGCGTCCGATTAGGCCCAAATGCTGGCCCTCGGCAACGTGCAAGGTGGCGCCTGAGAAGAGGAGGCGGCCATTTTGTCGGTAAACAAGGTCATTGATATGCAACATGAACCGGGACTTAGCATGGAAACGGCCAATGCGCCATTGCTAGGCGGTTAAATTAGGGCTATAACCCCGCCGCGCCGGGCAAGACCGGTATCAAGGAACAACAACCAAGGACATCAAGAGATGGCCATCGAACGTACGCTGTCGATCATCAAGCCGGACGCCACCAGGCGCAACCTCACGGGCAAGATCAATGCCCGGTTCGAAGAGGCGGGTTTGCGGATCGTCGCTCAAAAGCGCCTTCAGTTGACTCTGGCCCAGGCGCAGGGTTTCTACGCGGTTCATGCCGAGCGCTCCTTCTTCAATGATCTGTGCGCCTTCATGATTTCGGGCCCCGTCGTCGTGCAGGCACTGGAAGGCGAAAACGCCGTTCTGCGCAATCGCGAGATCATGGGAGCGACCAATCCCGCCAATGCCGAGCCGGGCACCATCCGGCGCGACTTCGCCGAATCGATCGAAGCCAATTCGGTCCATGGTTCGGACAGTCTGGAAAACGCCGCCAAGGAAATCGCCTATTTCTTCTCGGCTTTGGAAATCGTCGGCTAATACCGGCTTGCAGAAAGAATGACACGCAGCCCCGGTGAAAGCCGGGGCTGTGCTCATTCGTAGAGGGCTTCCAGCCGGTCGCCCCAGGTTTTGCGGATGATATGGCGCCGTATCTTCAAAGTCGGCGTCATCATTTCGTTGGCGACCGTGAAGGATTCGGGCACCAGCAGGAAGCGGCGCACCTTCTCGATATTGGACAAACCCTTGTTCACGCGGTCCAGGGCTTCCCGAATCGCCTTGTGAAAGGCCGGGTTTTCGGCCAGCCCCTCCATGCTGAAGGGGGCCTGATTGGCCTGTGCCCAGCTTTTGGCAAATTCCTCGTCGGGCACGATCAAGGCCACCAGATGCGGCCGCTTGTCGCCATGCACCATGGCCTGGGCAATTTCAGGCTCAAGGGTCAACAGCCCCTCGATGCGCTGCGGCGAGATATTGTCGCCGCCGGAATTGACGATGATGTCCTTCTTGCGATCGGTGATCTGAAGATAGCCGTCCTCGTCGAAGCGGCCGATGTCGCCGGTATGCAGCCAACCCCCCTGCAAGACCTGGGCGGTGGCTTCAGGATGGTTCCAATAGCCCTGCATGACCAGTTCGCCGCGCACCAGGATTTCGCCGTCCTCGGCGATGCGCACTTCGGTCTCGGCCAGGGGTGGTCCCACGGTGTGCAGCTTGGAACGCAAGGGCGTGTTGCAGGAAATGACTGGGGCCGATTCCGTTTGCCCGTAGCCTTGCAGAATGCGCAAGCCCAGGGCCGTAAAGAAAAGGCCGACTTCGTAATTCAAGGGGGCGCCGCCCGAGACCAGAGCTTTCAGCCGTCCGCCGAAGCGGGCCCGCACCTTGTCGCGCACCAGACGCTCCAGCAGCACGTTGATCAATCTGCCAAGAAGGGACAGTGATCCCGGTTTTTCGTAGGCACGACTACCCAGATCGAGCGCTTTCATAAACAGGGTCTGCTTAAAGCCGCCGGTTCGTTCGACCCCCTTCAGAATGCGTCCGCGCAGGGTTTCGTACAGCCTGGGCACAGCCGTCATGATGGTGGGGCTGGCCTCGATCATGTTGTCGGAAAGCTTCTCGACTCCCTCGCAGAAATAGATCTGGGCGCCGATGGCCATGGGAAACAAAAGCCCCGCCGTATGTTCGTAGGAATGCGACAGCGGCAGGAAGGAGAGAAAGACCTCGTCATCCAACCCCAAGCTTTCCAGAAGAATGCGAGCCCCATCGACATTGTGCAAAAGGGCGCCGTGCGACAGCATCACCCCCTTGGGCACACCTCCGGTTCCCGACGTATAGATCAGGCAGGCGGTATCGGTGCGGGCCAGTTCGGGAAAGACATGCTCGCCAGCCGTTCGGCCCAGATCCAGGGCGTCTTGCCAGCGGATCAGGTCGATTCCAGGATTCTGATCGAGATCGGGCGGCTCGATGGCGATGATCTTGGGATTGTGGCGAGCCGACAGGGCCGCTCTTAGAACGCGCTCGGTCAGGGCGGGGGTCGAGACGATGACCAGACGGGCGCCACTGTCGTTCAGCACATGGGCGTGGTCGGCATGCGTGTTGGTGACATAGGCGGGAACCGAGATGGCGCCGATGGTCATGATCGCCATGTCGGCTACGAACCATTCCGGGCGGCTTTCAGAGACCAGCATGACGCGGTCGCCCGCCTCCACGCCCAGGGCCTGCAGGGCCTTGGCCAAGTGCGCAACCTCAAGGGCGGCATTCTGCCAGGACAGGGAACGCCAGTCGCCCTGCCGCTTGGCCCACAGGAACGGCCTGCCGCCCAGGCGCTTGGCCTGGGCTGCGAACAGGTAAGGCAGCGACGGACAGGATTTGAGGTCCAGGGACACGTGTTTCTCTCCGCCTTAGTCGTTGACAGTTTCATGCCACGATACCCATATGCCTGCAGGGTTCAAGGAGAAGATGCGATGACACACATGCCTTCGGGCGATCTGGCGGCCCCGCTGCCGGAATGGGATCTGAAAGACCTCTATGCCGGTCCTGACGACCCGAAACTGGCCCAAGACCTTGAAAAAGCCATGCAAGATGCTCGTGCGCTGGAAGCCGAGGTCAAGGGCCGCCTGGGAGTCTTAAGCGGGGCCGAGTTCGGTGCCGCCATCTTGCGCTTCGAGGCGATCTACGAAAGCCTGGGCAGGATTCTAAGCTTTGCCCAATTGCTGCATGCCGCCGATGTGGCCGATCCCGAGCGTGGTCGCTTCAGCCAGACCATGCAGGAGCGGGCCACCGACATCTCGACCCACTCGCTGTTTTTTACGCTGGAAATCAACCGGCTGGACGATGCCGTGCTGGACGAGAAGTTGAAAGACCCGGATGCCGCGCGCTACGCGCCCTGGCTTCGGGACCTGCGTGTTTTCAGGCCGCACCAGCTTTCCGACGATCTGGAAAAGCTTCTGCACGAAAAGGAAGTCACCGGACGCTCGGCCTGGATGCGCCTGTTCGACGAAACCATGGCCCGGCTTAAATTTCCCATCGAAGGCAAGGAAGTGTCGATCACCCAGGCGACCGACCTCTTGTCCGATCCCGACCGGGCGCGCCGCCAGATGGCGGGGCGCGCCATCGGACAGGTGCTGGGCGACCATATCCACACCTTCTCGCTGATCACCAATGTCCTGGCCAAGGACAAGGCGGTCGAAGATGTCTGGCGGCATTACCCGCATCCGGTCAGTGCGCGCAATCTGGCCAATCAGGTCGAAGACGAGGTGGTGGATGCTCTGGTCTCGGCGGTCAAGGGGGCGTGGGACCAGTTGGCGCACCGCTATTACGGCATGAAGGCCCGCTGGATGGGCCTTGAACACATGGACTATTTCGATCGCAACGCGCCCCTGCCCGAGGATTCCGATCACCGCTATACTTGGCCCCAGGCTACGGAACTGGTGCTTTCGGCCTATGGCCGCTTTTCGCCCGAACTGGCCGAACTGGGGAAGCGCTTCTTCGACAGTCCCTGGATCGATGCCGCCATCCGTCCGGGCAAGGCGCCGGGTGCTTTTGCCCATCCCACCGTGCCCAGCGCGCATCCCTATCTGCTGGTCAATTTCATGGGCCGGGCCAGGGATGTGATGACGCTGGCTCATGAGTTGGGGCACGGGGTACATCAGCTTCTTGCCGGAGCGCAGGGTCCCTTGCTCTCGGAAACGCCGCTGACCTTGGCGGAAACCGCCTCGGTCTTCGGCGAGATGCTGGTTTTCCGCGCCATGCTGAAAGACGAGACCGATCCCAAGAACCGGCGCGTGCTTCTGGCTGGCAAGGTCGAGGACATGCTGAACACCGTGGTCCGTCAGGTGGCTTTTTACGAATTCGAGCATCGGGTGCATTCCGAGCGGCGCCTGGGCGAGATCGGCCCCGACCGTCTGGGCGACATGTGGCTTGAGGTCCAAAGAGAAAGCCTGGGACCGGCCTTCAATTTCTCGGACGAGTACCGGCATTTCTGGTCCTACATCCCCCATTTCGTCCATACCCCCTTCTATGTCTATGCCTATGCCTTCGGCGATTGCCTGGTTAATTCGCTCTATGAAAGCTATCGCCAGGGCCTGCCCGGCTTCGAGCGGCACTATCTCGACATGCTGAAAGCGGGCGGCACCTTGCGTCATCGTGATTTGCTGAAGCCCTTCGGGCTGGATGCCTCGGACCCCGCCTTCTGGCGTCGGGGGCTTGACGTCATTACCGGCTTCATCGACGAGCTGGAGAAAATGGGTTGAGCGCTTCCGACAGCTCACGTCTATCCGGGCGCGTCAAACGCTATGCCCAGGTAGGCAGGGCGGTCGGCGGCTTGGCGTTGGGCGCAAGCGAGGGGCGAGCTGGGAAACTGAAAGAGGCCCTGGGCGGATTGAAGGGGCCTTTGATGAAGGTAGCCCAGATCATGGCCACCATTCCCGACGCCCTGCCCGCCGACTATGCCGCCAGCTTGCGCGAATTGCAGTCGAATGCGCCCCGCATGGGCTGGCCCTTCGTGAAGCGGCGCATGGTGGGGGAGTTGGGGCCGGATTGGCAGGCCAGATTCCAAGACTTCGAGATCGAGGCGGCGCACGCCGCCTCACTGGGCCAGGTTCACCGTGCCACGGCACATGATGGTCGGGCCTTGGCCTGCAAGCTGCAATATCCCGGCATGGACTCGGTGGTGGCGGCCGATCTTAAGCAGCTCAAACTGATCTTTGCGCTCTACAAGGCCTATGACGGCGCCATCGACCCCAAGGAAATCCATGCCGAATTGTCGGAGCGCCTGACCGAGGAACTGGATTACAGGCGCGAGGCCGCCAATATGCGCCTCTACGCAGACATGCTGAAGGACGAGGCGGGGATACAGGTTCCCGAGTCTCTGCCCGAATTGTCGACGGATCGCCTGCTGACCATGACTTGGCTGCAAGGGCGCCCCCTGCTGGAGTTGAAGGATTCCCCGCAGGAAATGCGCGATCAGGTGGCGCTCAACATGTTTCGGGCCTGGTATGTGCCCTTCTACCGCTTTGGCGTCATTCATGGCGATCCCCATCTGGGCAATTACACGCTAAAGCCCGACGGATCGGTTAATCTGCTGGATTTCGGCTGCATCCGCGTCTTTCCGCCGCGTTTCGTCAAGGGGGTGCTGGACCTCTACAAAGCCGTGGAGACGGGTGACCGTGATCTGGCCGTTTCAGCCTACGAGTCGTGGGGTTTTGCCAAACCCAGCGCCCAACTCGTGGAAACTCTGAACCATTGGGCATCTTTCCTGTTCGCCCCCTTGCTTGAAGATCGCCCGCGCCTCATTCAGGAAACGGTCTCACCCGGTGCCGAGGGCTACCGGGTGGTTGCAAAAGTGCAGGAAGAGCTCCGCCGAATGGGTGGGGTGCGCCCTCCCCGGGAGTTTGTGCTGATGGATCGGGCGGCGATTGGGCTGGGTTCGGTCTTTTTGCACCTGCGAGCACGCATAAACTGGCACCGGCTATTTCACACCGTTGTTGGTGATTTTTCCCTGGAAGAGCTGGGAAAACAGCAAAATACGGCCCTCTTGTCGGCCGGTGTTGCACCCGCGAAAAAAGACTGACGCCCTGCTTGCGTGGGTCAGATGAGTGTGGTAGACAAACCACGCGCTTGGGCAGCCCTGTCCCAAGCCGAATGGTAATCGTTTTGTCAATTCAGGCTCCTGGGTCTCCAGGACATTCTTCGAGGACTCGTCCGCGTGTCTAGCGATTCATCCGGTGCTTCCGGCCTGGCCGAACGGTACGCTTCGGCGCTTTACCAGTTGGCCGAGGAGGGGGGGGCTCTCGACAAGGTAGCCCAGGACCTCAAGGACCTGAAGGCCATGGTCGCCGCTTCGGAAGATCTGCGCCGTTTTCTCAAGAACCCCATTCATTCTAGGGCCGAGCATGAGCAGGCCCTTCTGTCCCTGGCCGTCAAGGCCGGGTTCAACGATCTGACGCGCCGTTTCCTGGGCTTGGTCGCGCGCTCGCGCCGCCAGGATGCGCTGCCTGCCATGATCGGCGCCTTTCTTGCCCGTTTGGCCAAAAGCCGGGGCGAGATGACCGCCCAGGTCAAGGCTGCGCAGGCGCTTTCCGATGCCCAGACCGCCGAACTCAAGGCCCAGTTGGCCAAGTCCGTTGGCGGCAAGGTCGATCTCGACGTGACCGTCGATCCTTCGCTCTTGGGGGGGCTTATCGTCCGCCTGGGTTCGCGCATGATCGACACTTCGCTAAAAACCAAATTGCAACACCTCAAGCTCTCGATGAAAGGGGTCGGGTGATGGAAATCCGCGCCGCCGAAATTTCCGCTATCCTTAAGGAACAGATTGCCAAGTTCGATACCGAGGCCAAGGTCGCCGAAGTCGGCCAGGTCCTCTCGGTCGGCGACGGCATCGCTCGCATCCACGGCCTCGACAATGTCCAGGCCGGCGAGATGATCGAGTTTCCGGGCTCGACCATGGGTATGGCCCTCAACCTTGAAATCGACAATGTCGGCGCCGTCATTTTCGGCGATGACCGCGGCATCAAGGAAGGCGACACGGTCAAGCGGACCGGCGCCATCGTTGAGGTGCCCGTGGGCAAGGGGCTTCTGGGCCGCGTCGTCGACGCGCTCGGCAATCCCATCGACGGCAAGGGCCCCATCGTGGCGGCGGAGCGCAAGCGCGTCGACGTCAAGGCGCCCGGCATCATCCCCAGGCGTTCGGTGCACGAGCCCATGCAGTCGGGCATCAAGGCGGTGGACGCCCTGATCCCGGTGGGACGCGGCCAGCGCGAGCTGGTCATTGGCGACCGCCAGACCGGCAAGACTGCCGTGCTGCTCGACACCATCATCAACCAGAAGAACGTCAACGCCGGAACCGACGAGAAGCAGAAGCTTTACTGCATCTATGTCGCCATCGGCCAGAAGCGTTCGACCGTGGCCCAGATCGTGAAGACGCTGACCGATCACGGCGCCATGGACTACACCATCGTGGTGGCGGCCACGGCTTCCGAGCCCGCCCCCCTTCAGTATCTGGCCCCTTATACGGGCTGCACGATGGGCGAGTTCTTCCGTGACAACGGCATGCACGCCCTTATCATCTATGACGATCTTTCCAAGCAGGCCGTGGCCTATCGTCAGATGTCGCTGTTGCTGCGCCGTCCGCCCGGACGCGAAGCGTATCCCGGCGACGTGTTCTATCTGCACTCTCGCTTGCTTGAGCGCGCGGCTAAGATGAACGACGCCCACGGCTCGGGCTCGCTGACCGCCTTGCCGGTGATCGAGACGCAGGCCAACGACGTGTCGGCCTACATTCCCACCAACGTGATTTCGATCACCGACGGCCAGATCTTCCTGGAAACCGAGCTGTTCTATAAGGGCATCCGCCCGGCGCTGAACGTCGGTCTGTCGGTGTCGCGCGTCGGCTCGGCGGCTCAGATCAAGGCCATGAAGCAGGTGGCGGGGTCGATCAAGCTGGAACTCGCCCAGTATCGCGAAATGGCCTCCTTTGCCCAGTTCGCTTCGGACCTCGATCCGTCGACGCAAAAGCTGCTCAATCGCGGTGCGCGGCTGACCGAGCTTTTGAAGCAGCCGCAATACACGCCGCTGCCGGTCGAAGAGCAGGTGGTGTCGATTTTCGCAGGCGTGAAGGGCTATCTCGACAAGCTGGCGGTCAACGATGTCACGCGTTTCGAGCATGGCATGCTGGCCGAACTTCGCGCCAAGCAGGGCGCTTTGCTTGAGGCTCTTCGCACCGAAAAGCAGATCACGCCCGCCATCGAGGAGAAGATCAAAGCCTTCCTCGACGGCTATTCAAAGACGTTTGTTTAAGAGCTAAAGCCCAGGGAACCGGCTGCCAATGGCCAACCTCAAGGACTTACGGGTCAGGATCAGCAGCGTCAAGTCGACGCGCAAGATCACCTCGGCCATGAAAATGGTCGCGGCCTCGAAGCTAAGGCGCGCTCAGTCGGCGGCCGAAGCGGCGCGTCCTTATGCCGAACGTATGGAACGCATGGTGGGATCGCTGGCGGGCAGTCTGCCCCAGGGCGCTCCCGGCCCGGCGCTTTTGTCGGGCAACGGCAATGACCGGGTGCATCTGGTCGTTCTCGTGACCTCGGATCGCGGGTATTTCGGCGGCTTCAACAGTTACGCCGTGCGCAACGCCAAGCAGTTTTTGAACGAAAAGCTGGCCCAGGGCAAAGAGGTCAAGGTTTTGTGTGTTGGCCGCAAGGGTCGCGAGCAGTTGAAGCGCGAATACGGCGCTTATATCCTCGAAACCTTCGAGGGCATGGGCCGCAAGGGCATGAGCTATGGCGACGCGCTTGATGTGGCTGGTCGCATCACCAAATTGTTCAACGAGAACAGTTTTGACGTCGCCACGCTGATCTACAACCGCTTCAAATCGGCGATCAGTCAGATTCCGACACGTCATCAGTTGATCCCCTTCCTGTTCGACGCGGCTAGCGAGGAAGCGGGCGATCCGGCGCTCCGCTCGATGTACGAATTCGAGCCCTCCGAGGAAGAAATTCTGGAAAAGCTGCTGCCCAGGAATCTGGCGACTCAGGTTTTCCGCGCCCTTTTGGAAAGCTTTGCTTCCGAGCAGGGTGCTCGCATGACCGCCATGGACAATGCAACCCGCAACGCGGGCGACATGCTGAATGCGCTGACGCTGCGCTACAACCGCACGCGTCAGGCCAATATTACCAAGGAACTGATCGAAATCATTTCCGGCGCTGAAGCGCTGTGACGAACGCTTAAAGGAGTTCATCCATGACTGAGAGAAATAGCGGCTTCATCACCCAGGTTTTGGGCGCCGTGGTGGATGTGAGGTTCGAAGGAGAGCTGCCTGCCATCCTCTCGGCCCTGCATGTGCAGCATCAAGGATCAACCCTGGTTCTCGAAGTGGCGCAGCATCTGGGCGAATCGACCGTGCGCACCATCGCCATGGACTCGACCGACGGCATGGTCCGTGGTCAGGCGGCGATCGCCACTGGCGAGCCGATTACCGTTCCCGTCGGGCCTGAGACGCTGGGTCGCATCATCAATGTGGTGGGCGAGCCGGTGGACGAGCGCGGCCCGGTCAAGACGGCCAGGCGCTTTCCCATTCACCGTTCGGCCCCTGAATTCGTCGATCAGTCGACGGAAACCGAAGTGCTGGTGACGGGCATCAAGGTCATCGACCTGTTGGCGCCCTATGCCAAGGGCGGCAAGATCGGCCTGTTCGGCGGCGCCGGTGTGGGCAAGACCGTTCTGATCATGGAACTCATCAACAACGTCGCCAAGGCGCATGGCGGTTATTCCGTCTTTGCTGGCGTGGGCGAGCGTACACGCGAAGGCAACGATCTCTATCACGAAATGATCGAATCGGGCGTCATCAACCTGCAGGGCCCGGGCTCCAAGGTGGCCCTGGTTTACGGCCAGATGAACGAGCCCCCGGGTGCGCGCGCCCGCGTCGCCCTCTCGGGCCTGACCGTGGCCGAATATTTCCGCGACGAAGAAGGCCAGGACGTGCTGTTCTTCGTGGACAACATCTTCCGCTTCACTCAGGCCGGTTCCGAAGTGTCGGCTCTTCTGGGCCGCATTCCTTCGGCGGTGGGCTATCAGCCGACGCTGGCCACCGACATGGGCACGTTGCAAGAGCGCATCACCTCGACCAAAAAGGGCTCGATCACCTCGGTGCAGGCCATTTACGTGCCCGCCGACGATTTGACCGATCCGGCGCCTGCCACCTCGTTCTCACACCTCGACGCCACCACGGTGCTGTCGCGCCAGATTGCCGAGCTTGGCATCTATCCGGCGGTCGATCCCCTGGACTCGACCTCGCGCATTCTCGATCCCAATGTCGTGGGCAAGGAACACTATACCGTCGCCCGCGAAGTGCAGAGAGTGCTGCAGACCTACAAGTCGCTGCAAGACATCATCGCCATTCTCGGCATGGACGAGCTTTCGGAAGAAGACAAGCTGGTGGTGGCGCGCGCCCGCAAGATTCAGCGCTTCTTGTCGCAGCCCTTCTTCGTGGCCGAAGTCTTCACCGGCAGCCCCGGCAAGCTGGTCAGCCTGGAAGACACCATCAAGGGCTTCAAGGGCATCGTGGCTGGCGAGTACGACCATCTGCCCGAATCGGCCTTCTACATGGTGGGCAACATCGAAGAGGCCGTCGAAAAGGCCAAGAAGATGGCGGCCGAAGCGGCTTAAGGACACAAGGTCATGGAAAGCAATCTGGTTCAGTTCGATCTGGTCAGCCCCGAGCGCCTTCTGGTGTCCGAGGCCTATGACATGGTCGTTGTGCCGGGTTCGGAAGGCGATTTCGGCGTTCTGCCCCGCCACGCGCCGATGATCGCCACTTTGCGTCCCGGCGTGATCGACATTTATGAAAATGGCGTCATCTCGGAACGATTGTTCGTAGCCGGTGGCTTTGCTGAAGTCACGCCGGAGCGTCTGACCGTGCTGGCCGAGGAAGCCATTCCCCTGTCGGATATCGATTCGGATGCCACCAAGACCCGCCTGAAGACCGCCAAAGAGGCCTTTGAGGCGGCCGATACCGATGCCGCACGCGCCGAGGCCGAGGCCGAAGTCGGCATCGCCGAAGCTATGCTGGCCGCCATCGCCAAGATGGATGGGGTCAGGCATTAAGCTTTTGGGCAAATCCCGCACTTGCGGGACGGCGCTACTTGACGGCAAACTTCTGCCAGATCAGGAGTTTCCATGAACAAGCATTGGACATTGGACGATATTCCCTGGGACCGCTTCGATCGGTCCCTGGCAGATGATGGTACGATCAAGGTCATCAAAGCGGCGGCCCTGACCGAATATAATGCGCGCCATTACACGACCTATCTGCGCAACATCTTTCACGCCGACGCAGCCTTTCAGCAGATCGCTCTGGTCTGGGCCGAAGAGGAAGTGCAGCACGGGCTGGCCCTGGGCCGATGGTCCGAGCTGGCCGATCCGGGATATGACTTCGAGCAGGCCTTCAAGAAATTCACCACGGGCTATGTCATCCCCGTCGACAAGGACAAATCGATTCGCGGATGTCTGCAAAGCGAGCTTCTCGCTCGCTGCCTGGTGGAAACCGGAACCAGCTCGATGTATTCCGCCATCGCCGATCACACCGACGAGCCGGTTTTGAAGCTGCTCTGCCGCAAAATCGCTGCCGACGAGTTTCGCCACTACAAGCTCTTCTACACCTACATGCAAAAAGTCCCCGAGCCTGAGAAGGCCTCTCTTCTGGCCCGTGTCAAGGTGGCGGTGGGACGGCTGCGCGAGGTCGATGACGACGAACTGGCTTTCGCCTTCCATTGCGCCAACGAGAAGGATCAGCCCTACGATCTTCAGCGCTGTAACAACGCCTATTCCCGCCAGGCTTTTTCCTATTATGGCCGCTATCACATCGAGCGCGCGGTCGGCATGATCTTCAAGGCGGTCGGACTTAAGCCCCATTCCTGGATGTCGTCTCTCGCCAGCACCTATGCCGAGAAGGTTATGCAGGGCCGCGTGGCCGCATGATCGAAATTGACCAGTTGCAGCACGTCTATCCCGGCTCGCGCCATATCGCGCCGCGCACGGCCCTGCATGGCTTGTCCCTGAAGGTAGACGAAGGCGAATTGGTGATTCTGTCGGGCCCCAACGGCTCGGGAAAATCGACCTTGTTTCGCATTCTGGCGGGCCTTATGCGGCCCAGTTCGGGCACGGTGCGCGTGGGCGGCTTCGATCTATTCAAAGAGCCCGCCAAAGCGCGCGCCCTGATGGGTGTGGTCTTTCAAAGCCCGGCCTTGGACAAGCACCTCACGGTGCTTGAGAACATCCGCCTGCAAGGTGCGCTCTACGGCTTGTCGGGCGCTCTGTTGGACAGCCGCATGGAAGAGGCCCTGGCCTGGAGCGATGTGAAAACGCGTCTGGCCGACAAGGTGATGACGCTTTCGGGCGGGCTTGCCCGCCAAGTGGAGTTGGCCAAATGTCTGCTGGCCAGGCCAAGGCTGCTGCTGCTCGACGAGCCGACGACGGGGCTTGATCCCTTAAGCCGCCGCTTGTTTCTGGATACGCTGGCCAGGCTGCATGCCGAGCGCAACATGACCGTTCTGATGACCAGCCACATTTTTTCCGAAGCCGAGAATGCCGGACGCGTCGCCATTTTGAGGAACGGCCATCTGCTGGCCTATGACACGCCGGGGCACCTGCGCGCGATCCTGGGCAGCGAGGTCATTGTCATCCGTTCCGCAGCACCCGACGCATTGGCATCCCTGCTCGAAGCCGAAATGGGCATTGCCAAGCTTAAAAGATATGGCGACGAGTTGCGCATCGAGGATGTCGCACCTTCAAAAAGTCTGGCTCTGCTCGAGCGTCTGCTTGAGCGTCATCGCTCAGATATCGTCAGTATCGCCATCAAGCAGCCCGAGCTTGAGGATGTGTTCCTGCATGTCACTGGCCATCACCCGGATGGAAATGAAGAGGTGGCGGCATGAATGCCAGGGTCGCCATCGCACTGGCTTGGCGCGAATGGATCAGATTCATCCGCCAGCCGCAGCGCGTCGTGGGCAGCATCGGCCAGCCCCTGCTGTTCTGGCTGTTCCTGGGTTCGGGCTTCTCGCCCTCCTTCAAGCCGCCGGGCATGGGCGAGATCGGCTATCTTGAATATTTCTATCCCGGCGCTCTTTTGATGATGCTGCTCTTCGCGGGAATCTTTTCTTGCATCACCGTGATCGAGGACCGCGACCAGGGCTTTCTGCAAAGCGTTCTGGCGGCTCCCGTGGCGCGCTTTTCCATCGTGGCCGGAAAGGTGGGCGGGGCAGCGCTGATCGCCCTGGCGCAATGTCTGATTTTGCTGCTGGCGGCTCCGTTGGTGGGGCTGGTGCCCAGCGCTGGCGGCGCCCTTCTGCTGCTTTTGGGGCTGGTGCTGGCCTCGGTGGGATTCACCGCGCTTGGCTTCGGCATTGCCTGGGGCATGAACAGCACCGCCGGATTTCATGCCGTGATGATGGTTTTTCTGATGCCGCTTTGGATGCTCTCGGGCGCTTTATTTCCCACCCAGGGCGCGCCTCAATGGCTTTCCTTTCTGATCGGGGTCAATCCGGTCAGCCATGCCCTGACCCTGATCCGCGCCCCTTTCTATGCCGATGTGCCCCATCTGCTGGCCGATCCGCAGTATCTGGCAGCACTCGGCATCGCCGCCGTCTGGGCGGCGCTGTGTCTGGCTTTCTCGCTTTGGCGCGTGGGCCGAGTGGAAAAGGGTGTCAAGCCTTCGGGCATTTGAGCGCGGAAATCAGGCGCTCGGAGCTGCCGAAGCGTCCCAATTCGCGCATGCGTCTGAAACTGCTTTCCGACCCGGCAAAGGCGTGAAGCGCCGGGGCCACCTTGGTGACCAGAGCAGGCGGAACCAGGGCGGCGATGCCCGAGGGGGTGCGCCAGAGGGGCTGGTGGATCAGGCCGGTTTCCTCGGCCAGGCGGGCTGTGGCGCCCAGCAATTCGAAGCTGATGGCGTCATGGAACAGCCAAAGAGCGTCTGGGGCGGCGAGGGGCCGGGTTCCTCGAAAATCGCGTTCGATCTGGCGCTCGGTATGTTCGCCATCGATGAAGACCATGTCCCAGGGTGCTGGGGCGTGATCGCGGGCAACGCGTTCCATATCCTGGGGCGAGGTTCCCTGGACGGCCAGCAGGTTCGAAAGCCCTTCCTCTTGGGCAATCTTGTTGGTCATCCGAAGGCCTTCCAGCGTGTCCTCGGTGTCGCAGCAATCGACAGCCAGAACATGGGCCTTGGGAAAGATCAGCGCCATGGCAAGGGCGCTCCAGCCGAACGAATTTCCGATGATCAGAATATTGGCGGGCTGCCAGTCGGCGGCCAGGGTTTCCAGAAAGTAGAGTTCCTGAACGGCGATTCCGGCGGCGGCATTCCAGGTTTCGCCCTCCCTGAACAGATAGGTGAAGGGTGAGATAGGCTCGCCATAGACATGGGTGGGATTAAAGCCGGTGGAAACTTCGAAGCCGCGCTGTTCATAGATGGCGCAAAGAGGTCCGAGAACGGCCATGTGATCAGCCCGCTTCGGCGGCCAGCGGCGATGGCAGCTTCATCAGCTTGGTCATCAGATATTCCAGATCCTCGGCGCCGAACTGCACGTCGGCCATGCCGTATTGGGTCAGAATGCGCTCCAACATCAGGCGCGAATGGCGCTCGCGGTCGCGGGGCGCTCCGTCATAGCGCGTCTCGCGTTCCACCTCGACGGCTGCGAAGAAGGCCTGGAAAAGCTGTTTTGGCAGGCCGGCCCGCTCGAAAATGGCGCGAAAGCCAAGCCGTCCGGAATCGTGAATCAGAATGCGCGTATTGACCAGGGGCACGCCGGAAAGCTGGGCCAGACCGGCCTCGAAGAAGCGCAAATCCCCCATGCACAGGGCTCTGAGGATGATCGAGGCGGTCAGGCGTTCGTTGCGGTGCAGGTGGCGCACCAAAAGCTCGACATCACCCATGTCGTAATCGCCAGCCAAGCCCAGAATCGCCCGTTCGCGGCTTTGCAGGGCGATCATGTCGGCCTGCTCGGCGGTCATTTCCGGGCGGCTCATCAGATAGCGGCGCAGATTCTCGGAGGCTCTGGCCATCAGGCGTTCGGCCACCGTGATCGGAAGTTTTGCCCGGTGCGCCAGCTTGTCTTGAACGCTCTCGTTGTCGCCAAAACTGTCGATCACCACTTTCAGCGAGTTTTCAGAGATGTCAGCGCCTTCATTGGCGACCAGGGTTTCCACGACAACGGCGCTTTTCGTCTCGACCAGGGCCTCGGAAACCGTTTCCGAGACCTTGGCGCGACTGGCGATGGCCACGTGATGCCCGGTGCCCTGGCTTTGAATGATCTCGACCAGATCTTCGTCGGTCAGGATATCCGAATATTTCAGCATCGGAACGGCGACCGTTTCGACGTCATGGGCAAGCTTGACCGCGACATCGCGCGGCACGTCGGGGCAGCTTTTCAGATGCAGGGCCAGGGCGCGGCGGACCCGCTCCTCGGCGTCATGCATCATGATGCGGAAGATGTCCTCGGCCAGACGGCGCTCGGAATCGCTGAGGCCATGCGCACTGAACCCCTCGGCCAGTTTGGCAGCCGTATCGGCCCGCGCCTCGGCGGAGGGGTTGGAGAGGAGGCGTTGTACATCCGCCTCGGAAAGGCCCTTTTTGATCGTCATGAACGTCTCAGCGCAAAGCCATGGCCCCGGGGGTTCTTTTGTCCGACTATAACTCTCATCAAAGCTTAAGGCCACACCTCTTGAAGGAAAGCCTTAACAAGGCGATCATAAGGGCAGGTAATAGGTAACAACCATTGTGGGGGCAACCATGCTTCTTAACGCTGAAAGCTCCTTTTTGGCCGTGATCGATGTTCAAGAGCGCCTGTTGCCGGTCATGGCCGACCCGCGCAAGGTGCTTTGGGGGACGGCGATCCTGATGCGGGCGGCCTTAAGGCTGGGCCTGCCCATGGTGGTCACGGAGCAGTATCCCCAGGGGTTGGGGCCGACCCAGGCGGATCTCAGGCCCTTCATTCCCGAGGGCGCGTTATTTACCAAGCTGCATTTCGCCAGTACCGGCGAAGAGGGGTTTTTGGAGCGCGTGGCGGGGTTCGGGCGGCGTCAGGCGGTGCTGGCGGGCATCGAATCCCATATTTGCGTCACTCAGACCGCCTTGGGTCTGAAGGCGGCAGGCTACGAGGTTTTTGTTGCCTTCGATGCCTGTTCTTCCCGCCAGATCGCCAGCCTCGAGACGGCACGTCAGCGCTTGGCTGCGAACGGAATTGAAATCGTCACCGTCGAGATGGTGGTCTTCGAGTGGCTGGGTCGGGCGGCGACCCCGGAATTCAAGGAATTGTCGGCTTTGATCAAATAGAGGGTCCCATGTCTCAACCTGTCGTGCTTTTGCCGGGCTTGCTTTGCGATGGCGCTCTCTTTGGTCATGCCATGGAAACCCTTGGCGATGTGGCGCATTTCCACGTTGCAGACTTGACCGAAGATGACAGCATTTCCGGCATGGCCAGGCGCGTTCTGGCCTGGGCGCCCCCGCGTTTCTCTATGTTGGGGCTGTCGATGGGCGGCTATGTGGCGCAGGAAATCATGCGCCAAGCGCCGGGCCGGGTGACGCGTCTGGCCCTTCTCGACACGACCTTCAAACCCGATACCGAGGAGGGGCGCGCCAGGCGCCTGGGTCTGATCGAGCTGGCCCAGACCGGGAATTTCAAAGGCGTAACGCCCCGCCTGCTGCCGATGCTGGTTCACCCCGATCATGTCGATGATCCCCTGATTGCTGGCACTGTGCTGGCCATGGCGGAACGCGTGGGCAAGGAGGCTTTCGTGCGCCAGCAGACCGCCATCATGGGGCGCGTCGATGGGCGGGCGGACCTGGAGCGCATTACCTGTCCGACGCTGATTCTGTGCGGGCGGCAGGATCAACTGACCCCGCTTGAGGTTCATCGCGACATGGCGGGGCTTGTTTCTGGGGGCAAGCTGGTCATCGTCGAGGATTGCGGGCACCTGTCGCCGCTGGAACAACCCCGGGCCGTCAGCGCCGTCTTGCGCTACTGGCTGGCAGAGGAGCGGACTTAGCCTTGATCTTAGGAGCGGGGGCCACCACGTTGCGCGTCGAGGCATAGGCGATGCGCATCGCCACCAACAGCAAGATCAGCAAAAAGACCGGCAGGGCAAAGACCAGCAGGAGTTGGTGGTCCAGTTCCTCGATCGGAGGGGTCCAGGAAAGCATTTGCGCGCCTGGAACGGCCGATGTTTGAGGCAGCAAGGCGGGCGGCGTTGCGAAGCGTTGACTGTAGGCATAGATCACGCCTTCGCGTATTTCCGCCTGGGCCTTGATCGGCTGGGCGTTGACAGCGCCCTGGCGGCTGGAAAGAACCAGACCCTCGGATGGAACCAGGGAAACCAGCCAAAGGGTACGCATGTTCTCCTGGCATTGCGCACTGACCACGGAAACAGCGCGGCGCAGAAGATGTTTGAAGCGGTCGCCGCCGATATCGGAAGACTGAGCCACGGCGAGCAGGCTTTGGGAGGCGCAGGGAGTGACGCGCCCCTGATCGTCGGCGCGACCGACGGCGAAAACCTCGGCTTCCTCGTTCATGCTGGAGCCCATCCAGGACAGGACCGTGCGGTCGGCAAGGCCGATCAGAAGGTTTCCCCCCGTGCCTGCCTTTGCATCGGACAAAGGAACCCCACTTTTCCAGATAGTCTCGAATTCGGTCTGTGGCTCCCATTTTCCCTGGGCGTTCTGGCTTTCGATCTTCAGCTTTCCTTGCCCCTCGGCGCGGCCTTGCCCGCATCCACCCTCATAGGCGAAGCGGTAGCGCGACCATGCCTGATCGCGTTTCATACCGATCCAGACCCAGCAGGCGCCAGTGTCGATCCATCTAGCGGAATCCTCTTCTGCGCCCATGGCCTGGGCGGCCTTCAGGACGGCCAGGACCGGCTTGTGAAGACTCGTCTCGTCCAAGGGAGGCGGGCCGGGGGGAACGAAGGCGGGAATCGCCCTGGGCTCGACCGGCTGGCGGGGGGCTGCCACGGGTGCCGCAGGTGCTGCCTTGGCGGCAGGTGTCGCTGTCTTGGCGGAAGGAAGCTGCAAGATATTCTTGGTGGGTTCCTTGACAGGCGCAGCCTTTGCCGGGGCTTGAGTCGGCGCGATCGCTGGCGTTTGTGCGGGTGCAGGAGCGGGAGCAGGCGGAGATGCCTTTTCAGGCGTAAAAGGAGTGGGAGCGGGGGCCTGTGACCATGCCGAAGCGGTTCCCAGAGCGAAAGCAAACGTCAGGGCAATCAGCAACCGATGGACCAAAATCACGACCAACTCTCTCCCCGCAAACCGGCGCCACTCAGCCCGGCGCCCCGTTCTATCTCGAATGTGTCAGTCCATGCTGGCGCGTAATCACGTCCAGCATCCCGAAGACCGAGACACCCGCATAATAGTGATCGAGGAGCGTCCTGCCTTCAACGCCCAAATCGCGAATCGAGCGATCAAAGCCATCTTTTAACCGGGTGTCCAGGTCGCCCTGCCAGTTGGTGAATTCCGAATCGAACATGGGATAGGTCATCTTCGTCTCCCTTCGAAAAGCTGGGCATTTGTGGCCGATGGGCTTTTTCTGCCGGGTAGGACCGACCGAAAGGCGCCGGAATGGCCCGATTCATGCCCTTCGGTGGTTCTTCCTGCATCGACCGTGCCATGAACGCCCGCGCCTTGTGCGGTTTCCCAGAAGTTTTCTGGTCTGGCGCGGCATGGATTGGATATGATCCCCGCCATGGATGAGTCACCCCACGCCTTTGACGAGGCCGCCCGCCAGGGCCTGTACCGCGCCATTTTTTCCAGGCGCGACGTGCGTGCGCAATTCAAGCCGGACCCGGTGCCCGATGAGGTGCTGGCCCGTCTTCTGAGAGCGGCGCACCATGCGCCCTCGGTGGGCTATATGCAGCCCTGGAGTTTTCTTTTGATCAGGGACAGGGGGGTGCGCAGCCGGGTCAAGGAATTGTTCGACAGGGCCAATGCCGAGGCCCGGGCCATGTTCGAAGATGAGCGGGGGGCGGCCTATGCGCGCCTCAAGCTTGAGGGCATTCTCGATTCGCCTTTGAATCTGTGCATTACCTGCGATCCCGAGCGGGCAGGC
Organism: Alphaproteobacteria bacterium WMHbin7; assembly: GCA_002753155.1. Taxonomy (GTDB): domain Bacteria; phylum Pseudomonadota; class Alphaproteobacteria; order Rhodospirillales; family WMHbin7; genus WMHbin7. The sequence goes on along the minus strand of PDZW01000010.1, from coordinate 20,485 downwards.
AAGGTGGTGATCGGGCGCACACATATTCCCGAGATGGACGAATACAGTACGGTCTGCGCTGTGATGAATTTGTGGCTGGCGGCCAGGGCTGAGGGGCTTGGCGTAGGCTGGGTGTCGATCCTTGATCCCCAGGCCCTGAAGACGGTTCTGGGTATTCCCGAACGCGTGATCCCGGTGGCCTATTTGTGCCTGGGTTCCGTCACCCATTTCCTGGATAAGCCCGAATTGGAAACGGCGGGATGGCGCCAGCGTCTCGCCCTTGACGGCTTGGTGCATCTGGATCGTTGGGGTGCTGAAGGCCCCGATGATCTTCTGCCCTTGCTGCGCGGCGAAATCCGCCATCAGACATCAAGTTCCTGAACGAACTTGGCGCGTTCCTGAATGAATTGGAAACGCAGCTCCGGGCGCTTGCCCATCAGCGTGTCGATCATGCGGGCCGCTTCCTTGGCCTCCTCGATATCTTCCTCGCTGCGCCCGTGGGCCAGACGGACTCTCAGCAGGATGCGTCCCTTGCGGTTCATCGTAGTGTCCTTCAATTGCTGCGGCGGCATTTCGCCCAGGCCTTTGAAGCGGCTGATCTCGACCTTGCCCTTGTTCTTGAAGTCAGAAGCCAGAAGCTCTTCCTTATGGGCGTCGTCGCGGGCATAGGCCGAGAGCTTTCCGGTCGAAAGCCGGTAGAGCGGCGGCATGGCGAGATACAAATGCCCCTGCTCGATCAGCTTGGGCATTTCCTGATAGAAAAAGGTCATCAGAAGCGAGGCGATATGGGCGCCGTCGACATCGGCGTCGGTCATGATGATGACCTTTTCGTAGCGCAGCTTTTCTTCTTCGTAGTTGGAACGTGTGCCGCATCCCAGGGCTTCGATCAGGTCTTTTAGTTCCTGGTTTGCGGCCAGTTTTTCCGCCGTGGCACTGGCGACGTTCAGAATCTTGCCGCGCAAAGGCAGCACGGCCTGGGTTTCGCGGTCGCGGGCCTGCTTGGCCGAGCCGCCGGCCGAATCGCCTTCGACCAGGAAGACTTCCGTGCCGTTGGCGATGGTGCGCGTGCAATCAGTCAGTTTTCCGGGCAGGCGCAAGCGGCGCGTCGCCGACTGGCGCTTGGTTTCCTTGGCTTGCTTTTTGCGCGCCCGCTCGTCGGCCCGCTCCAGACATTTCTCCAAAAGAATGCGCGCTGCCTGGGGGTCCGAAGTCAGCCAGTGATCGAAATGGTCCTTGACGGCGGCTTCGACCAGCCGTGTCGCCTCGGCACTCGCCAGCTTTTCCTTGGTCTGCCCCTGGAATTGGGGATCGCGGATGAAGAGCGACAGAACGGCGGCAGCCCCTCCGATGACATCCTCGGCGGTGATCTGCGAGGCTTTCTTGTTGCCGATCATTTCACCATAGGCACGAAGCGAGCGCCCCAAGGCCGAGCGCAACCCCTGCTCATGGGTGCCGCCTTCCGGGGTGGGTACGGTGTTGCAGTAGGAATTCAGGAAATTATCCTCGTCGGCGGGCCAGGCAACGGCCCATTCCACCTGCCCCATATCGTCGGACAGGGCGGCTTGGCCCGCGAACAGGGCGGGCACCACCAAAGCGCGGCCCGAAAGCGACGTCGCCAGGAAATCGCTTAAGCCCCCGGGGAAGTGCAGGGTCTCGCTGACTGGCGTGGTATCGCCTTCGCGGAGCAGGGCGGGATCGCACGACCAGCGGATTTCGATGCCGCGGAAAAGATAGGCCTTCGAGCGCGCCATGCGGTAGAGCGTGGCCGGGCGGAAATGGGCTCTGGGTCCAAAAATCTCGTGATCGGGATGGAAGCGGACCTGCGTGCCCCGCCGGTTCTGCACCGGACCCACGGTCTCCAGCTTTCCCTTGGCTTTTCCGCGCACGAAGCTCTGGCGGTAGAGCTTCTTGTCTCTCGCCACCTCGACCACCAAACTGTCAGAGAGCGCATTGACCACGGAGACGCCGACCCCGTGCAGGCCACCCGACACTTTATAGGCGTCGCTGCCGAATTTGCCGCCGGAATGCAGCGTGGTCAGAATCACTTCCAGGGCGGACTGTTTCGGATATTTCGGATGAGGGTCGACAGGAATGCCGCGCCCGTTGTCGCGCACGGTGACATAACCCTCGGCTTCCAGGATCAGATCGATCCAGGTGGCGTGACCGGCCAGCGCCTCGTCCATGGCGTTGTCCAGGACCTCGGCCACCAGATGGTGCAGGGCCCGTTCGTCGGTGCCGCCGATATACATGCCGGGACGGCGCCGGACGGGCTCAAGCCCCTCCAGAACCTCGATGTCCTTGGCGGTGTAGGCATTGTCGCCCTTGGGGGCCAGATTTTGAAAAAGATCGCTCATGGCGGCGGATTATAGGAATCCCCTTCTCGCCCTTCAAGGATATCTCGTGGTAAAGTAAGAATTAGATAACAACATATTGTGGGTAAGTTCATGACGGAACAGTCCATGCCCGCCGCCAAATGCGGCCTTAAGCGTTGCGATATCTGGATTCGCACCATCGCCATGCCGTCGGACACCAATCCGCATGGTCATATTTTCGGCGGCTGGCTGATGAGCCAGATGGATTTGGCGGGCGGCACTTGCGCCCATTTCAGGGCCCAGGGACCGGTGGCGACGGTGGGCGTCGACTCGATGGCCTTTCACCAGCCGGTTTTCGTGGGCGATCAGTTGACCTGCTATGCCGACATTATCCGGGTGGGCCGCACCTCGATCGCGGTCCGGGTCGAGGCCTGGGTCAAGCGCATGGCCGACGGCAACGAGGTCAAGGTCACCGAGGGCACCTATACCTTCGTGGCGGTGGACGGCGATCAGCGTCCGCGCGTGGTGCCCCCCGCCCCATGAGTTTCTGGGGCCTTCTGCTGATCGGCCCGGCCCTGGCGGGCATTTTGGACAAAGGCGATCCAGAGAAGGGCAAGGCCCTCTATGCCGATCAATGCGCCGTGTGTCACAGCATAAAGCCCGGCATTCACGGCCATCTGGGGCCGACTTTGGCCGGTGTGATGGGCAGAAGGGCCGGATCGGTTTCGGATTACGATTTTTCACCGGCCATGGCAGGGGATGGCCGCATCTGGACCCCGGAAGCGCTGGATCGCTATCTTGAAGACCCCAAGGCCTCGCTGCCCGGCGGGCGCATGAAATTCTTTGGCCTTAAGGATGCCTTTGAACGGGCCGACCTGATCGCCTTTTTAAAGCAGATCAGCGAGCGTTGAGGAACAGGCGCACGTCGATATAGGCGTCGGCATGGGCAATCCACCCCGCTTTGGGCTCATCGATGCGATACCAACCCTGATTGCGCTCGACCACGCGCACCCGGGTTCCTTCCTTCAGCCTGTCGATCCGGTTGCCCCAGATTCCCGCACCATCGCGCAAAAGCGTGTCGCTTTTGATCTGGGCAGGCAGAGCCCAGACCGTGCCATCCTTTCTGGAGGGCGGATCGATGGTCAGAAAATCATGATGCAGCCAGCCCTTGCCAAAGGTGCCATAGACGTCAAGGCCGGTCAGATACCAGCCCTCGGCGCCGTCTTCGATGGCAGCGATGGTGCCAGCGGGCACGGCCATCGCCTTGGCCGAATCGCTTTTTGGGGCCACCCTGGCGACCGTGGCCTGAGAGACCAGCGCCATCAGTCGCTGGGGCGGGTGTTCGACCTGGGGGGGCGTTTGGGCGCAGGCGGAAAGGCCCAGCAGCAGAACGGCAACGGAAAAACGGCGCATGCGCATATCCTCTTTAGGTAAATTCGATGATGGCGTCGGCTTCGACGGCGGCGTTAAGGGGCAGCGAAGGGCAGCCCACCGTGGTGCGTACATGGCGCCCGGCCTCGCCAAAGGCCAGCGCCATCAGGTCGGAAGCGCCGTTGGCCACCTTGGGATGATCGGCGAAATCGGGCAGCGAGGCAACGAAGACGCCCAAACGCACCACGCGCTGTACGCGGTCAAGACCACCCAGCGCCGCCTTGATCTGAGCCAGCAGATTGATCGCGCATTGCCGGGCGGCCTCGGCCCCCTCGTCAAGGCTGACGTCGGCGCCCAGCTTGCCCACGGCGATCAGCTTTCCTTCCTTAAGCGGCAACTGGCCCGCCAGGAACAGCAGATTTCCCGTCATGACGAAGGGCACATAATTGGCGACCGGGGCAGCGGCCTGGGGCAGCAGGATGCCCTGTTCGGACAGGCGTGCTTCGATGGCGCTCATGGAATTCCCCGTTCCTTCAGTTTCAAGGCCAGCCAGCGGCCGATCTTTGCGGCCCCTGTCGGCGTATTGTGGACCAGATCGTAGAAGTCGTTGCGCTCAAACTCAAGCTCGCCCGCAAGATCAAGGCAAATCGCACCTTCGGAGGCGCAGACCTCCAGCGTTGCCTTGTTGTAAAGCGCCATCAGGATATGATGATCGACGCCGTTGGTGGCGGCTCCCTCTTCCACGATGCCCTCAACCTTGCCATCGGAACGAATAAGCCAATCGCCGTGCCGCTGTGTGACCAGGATGGCTTTTGCCCCCATGGCCTGGATCTGGCCGATCAGTTTTCGGATGCGCTCCTTATAGGCCTCCAGGGCTTGCGCTCTGGCGGCGGGCCAATCCTGCCTTGTGGGGCTGGTGGTAAAGACGGCCCGCTCATGATCCAGCTTGCGATGGACCATGCGCCCCTGATTGGCCGCCAGAACACCCTTGACCGTCTGGATCAGGCGATAGATCGCACTCTTGCGCCGGATATGGTGCTGAAGCGAGGGGAAATGCGAAAGCCGGTCGGCGTTTTGCTCGTCTTTCACCAGGATGTCGTTGAGACCCACATAGGCCAGCACCCATTTGGGCTTAAGGCCGGGCACCTTTGGAAACCAGCGTTCAAAGGCGGCCAGATGGCCGATGCTGCTTTGCCCGTCGATGGCGGCCGAGGCGATGGTTAAGGGCTTTCCCTGCGCCGCCAACTCGCGCTTCAGCACGGCCTGCCAGGTTTGCTCATCCGGCAGATAGATCTGATTGGCCGTGCTGCCGCCGATGGTCAAAAGATCGATCTTGGCTGGATCATTGCCATAGTCGCCCCGAAAGCCCCAGGGGTCGCGCTTATAGACGATCTCGCCCGCCCCCTCATAGAGCCCCTTGGCGGAATAGCGGATTTCATAGTTGCGCTGGACGTTGAGCGAGGCGAGGCCGTCTTCGAACCACTCGCCGAAAATCAGCTCGACGCCAAGCGCACCCGCCAGCAGCAGGGAAAGATTGATGGTGATCAGTTTGATCAGGGAACGGAGGATCATGCCGAAAAGGCCACTTCAGTCATTGTCGATATCGACAAGTGCCGCTCGGACTTGACGCTCAAGATGTGGAACGGCGGCGCGGCAAGTGGTCCAGACGACGTCGTAGTTAATCGAATGGTAGCCATGGAACAAATGGCAGCGCATATCCCAAATCTGCCCAAGGGGAATCTGGGGATGACGAGCAGAAAATTCCGGAAATTGCTTTCGAATGTCGTCAGCAGCCTCGCCCATGGTGCCTAGATTCAGCACGACGGAATCGCGGACCTGCCTGCCAGCCCGGCTGTCTGCAAGAAACTGGGCTTTCGATTGCCCGTCCGTGTCCTCTTTGACGCGTTCGATGGCTTGCAGCAGAAAACCCAGGAGGTCTTTCAAAGCAAAGCGCCGACTTGCCGCCGTCACAGGGGCCTCGCCTCGCCAAGAACGCGGGCGCGGATGCTTTGATGAATATCCTCAAGCGTCCGCACATCGACCGGAACGCCCAGCAGGGTCTCGGCTTCCGACTTCAAGGCCACGATGTCGAACAGGGTAGTGAGATCGGGCAGCGGATCGACCAGAAGGTCAAGGTCGCTGCCTTCCTTGTCTTCGCCCCGCGCCACTGATCCGAAAACCCGGATATTGGTCAGCCGATGCCGTTCCGAGAGCAAGGCAAGCGCCTTTCGGTTCGCATCACTGGCAAGGGCAATCGACGGGCGCATGGTCAAATCCGTTCATTTTCGCTACCGCCTATCATACGCGAGGACGATCTATGGCGCAAACTCAGCAATTACAGGCGATTCGCCGCTGACGCCAAGCCCCCAGCGGTGCTATAGTTCTGGCCCAAGGAGACCAGCCATGCCGGGCCTGACGCCTGCCAAGATCGAGACCGTGCGCCATGTGGTGGCCGAGGCTTTCGGACCCGGGGCTTCCATTTGGCTGTTCGGCTCCAGGGCAGCGGGCAAGGAGGGCGGCGACATCGATCTGTTCGTCGAAACGCAAAGCCCGGTTCAGGATTGCCTGCCCAAGCGGCTGGCGGCGCGCAGGCGCCTGGAAGCGCTGCTGGAAGAGAAAGTCGATCTGATTGTGCGTGAGGCTGATGCCCCGCCCCGCGCCATCGACGCCATCGCCAAGGAAACAGGGGTCAAGCTTTAGCTCAAACGCCAGCTTCGTCATGCGCGGACTTGATCCGCGCATCCACCGCCCAGCGTCTAAAACGCACATGGCCGGGACAAGCCCGGCCATGACGTTAATTGAAGCTCTGCGCTCAGTTAATCACGAACACCCGCTCGTAGCCCCGCAGGTGTTGCATTTCAGGCAGGTGCCGTTGCGCACCAGGGTGAAGTTGCCGCATTCGCCGCAGGCATCGCCCTCATAGCCCTTCATGCGGGCCATGCGGATCTGATCCAGTTTCGAATCGAAGGCGGTCAGGGTGGCTTCGCTCACCACCTGCCCGCTCATCTGGGTGCTGGCCTCCAGCATCATTTCGGCCCCCACCGCTTGGGCCAGATGCGCCTCGGCTTCCACCGTCTTGGCCTTGGTCGCCATGCCGCCGTTCAGCACATAGAAGTTGTTGCGCACATAGCCATGGCTGGTGATGCGTTCGACCACGGCGCCCAGATTGGCCCCCATGCCCGGCCGCCCCGCCAGATCGCCCTCGGCATGGCCCTTGCCCAGGCTGTCGGGCTTCAGATCGTCGATCTCGACATGGGCCAGGTCGTTGCGTCCGAGGTAGGAAACCGCCAGTTCGCGGAACAGGTAATCCAGAATCGAGGTTGCCATCTTGATGGCGGAATTGCCCTCGACAATGCCTGAAGGATCGAAACGCGTGAAGGTAAAGGCCTCGACGAACTCTTCCAGCGGCACGCCATATTGCAGGCCGATCGAGATGGCGATGGCGAAATTATTCATCAGAGAGCGGAAGGCCGCTCCCTCCTTATGCATGTCGATGAAGATTTCGCCCAGCTTGCCGTCTTCGTATTCGCCGGTGCGGATATAGACCTTGTGGCCGCCGACGATGCTTTTCTGCGTATAGCCTTTTCGGCGGTCGGGCAGGCGCTTCCTGCTCGCCGTATGCACGATGCGCTCGACGATGCGTTCGGCGATCTGCTCGGTCCGGGCGGCCATCGAGACGGGCTGCGGGGCCTCGACCTCCTCGGCCTCATCCTCAAGATAAACCGCTGACAGGGGCTGCGAGAGCTTGGAGCCGTCGCGATAGAGCGCATTGGCCTTGAGCCCCAGGCGCCAGGAAAGCATATAGGCTTCCTTGCATTCCTCGACCGTGGCCGAGCCCGGCATGTTGATGGTCTTTGAAATGGCGCCCGAGATGAAGGGCTGGGCGGCGGCCATCATACGGATATGGCTTTCCACCGACAGATAGCGCTTGCCGATGCGCCCGCAAGGATTGGCGCAGTCGAAGACCGACAGATGTTCGGGCTTCAGGTGAGGTGCGCCTTCCAGCGTCATGGCGCCGCAGCAATAGGTATTGGCGGCTTCGACCTCGGCCTTCGAAAAGCCCAGCGAGGCCAGCATGTCGAAGGTCATGTCATCGAGTTGGCCTTGCGTCAGCTTCAGCTTTTCCAGGCAGAAATCCTCGCCCAGGGTCCATTTGTTGAAGGCGAACTTGATGTCGAAGGCGTTGGCCAGGGCGGCTTCCAGCCGGGCCAGCGCTGCTTCGTCAAAGCCCTTGGCGGCCAAGGTCAGATGGTTGATGGCAGGCGAGCCCGCCAGCGTGCCATGACCCACCGCATAGGCGGCGATGGCGTCGCGCTGTTCCTGGCCATAGCCCATCTTTTTCAGGGCGTCTGGCACCATGCGGTTGATGATCTTGAAATAGCCGCCGCCCGCCAGCTTTTTGAATTTGACGATGGCGAAATCGGGTTCGATGCCCGTGGTGTCGCAATCCATCACCAGCCCAATGGTGCCGGTGGGGGCGATCACGCTGACCTGCGCATTCCTGAAGCCGTGGGCTTCGCCCAGTTCCAGCGCCTGGTCCCAGGCTCTGCGGGCGGCCGCCACCAGATGCTGATTGGGGCAGTTGGCGGCATCCAAAGGCATGGGGGGGGTGGAAAGGCCCTCATAGCCCTGGAAGTCGCCCCTGGCAGCGCGCCGGTGATTGCGGATCACGCGCAGCATGGTATCGCGGTTATCCTCGAAGCCGGGGAAGGAGCCCAGTTCCAGGGCCATTTCGGCCGAGGTGGCATAACATACGCCGGTCATCAGGGCGGAAAGGCCGCCCGCCATGGCGCGCCCGTCATCGCTGTCGTAGGAAAGGCCCATCGACATCAACAGGCCGCCCAGATTGGCGTAGCCCAGGCCCAGCGTGCGGAACTTGTAGGACAGTTCGGCGATCTTGTAGGAAGGGAACTGCGCCATCATCACCGAGATTTCGAGAACGATGGTCCACAGGCGGCAGGCATGCTCGAAGCCCTTGATGTCGAAGCTGCCGTCCTGGTTCTTGAAGGTGGCCAGATTGAGCGAGGCCAGATTGCAAGCCGTATCGTCCAGGAACATGTATTCCGAACAGGGATTCGAGGCGTTGATGCGCCCGGAATTCGAGCAGGTGTGCCAATCATTGATGGTGGTGTCGAATTGCAGGCCGGGATCGGCCGAGGCCCAAGCAGCCGCCGAAATCTGATCCATCAGATCGCGGGCCTTCAGGGTCTGGGTGATCTTGCCGTCGGTGCGCCGGATCAGGTTCCAGTCGCCGTCATTCATCACGGCCTGCATGAAGGCGTCGGTCAGGCGAACCGAGTTGTTGGAATTCTGGCCGGAAACGGTGAGATAAGCCTCGGAGTCCCAATCGGTGTCATAGATGGGAAATTCGATCGAGGTGAAGCCCTGGCGCGAGAACTGAATGGCGCGCTGGATGTAATTCTCGGGCAGCATCGCCTTCCTGGCGCCCAGGATCGCCTTTTTAAGGGCCTTGTTGATCAGAGGGTCGAAGCGGGCGTCGGAATCCTGTCCGTCCCATTCGCGGCAGGCCTTCATTACTTCGTTCAGATGCTTGTTGGCCAGCTTGGAGCCGGCCACCAGGGCCGCCACTTTCTGCTCTTCGGTGACTTTCCAGCCGATATAGGTCTCGATATCGGGATGATCGGCATCGACCACCACCATCTTGGCGGCGCGCCTGGTGGTGCCGCCCGATTTGATGGCCCCGGCGGCGCGGTCGCCGATTTTCAAAAAGCTCATCAGACCCGACGACTTGCCGCCGCCCGAAAGCGGCTCGTTCTCGCCCCGAAGGCGCGAGAAATTGGTGCCGGTGCCCGAGCCGTATTTGAACAGGCGGGCTTCGCGCACCCACAAATCCATGATGCCGCCTTCGTTGACCAGATCGTCGCTGATCGACTGGATGAAGCAGGCATGGGGCTGGGGATGCTCATAGGCCGATTCGGATTTCACCATCTCGCCCGAGAAAGGGTCGATATAGAAGTGGCCCTGCGAAGGGCCGTCGATTCCATAGGCCCAATGCAGGCCGGTATTGAACCATTGCGGGCTGTTGGGAGCCCCCATCTGGCGGGCCAGCATGGCGCACATTTCGTCGCAGAAGGCCTTGGCGTCGCGCTCGGTATCGAAATAGCCGCCCTTCCAACCCCAATAGGTCCAGGTGCCGGCCAGCCGGTCGAAAACCTGGGTCGAGCTGTGCTCGCCCTTGAAACGCTCTTTTTCCGGCAGGGCTGCCAGGGCGTCCTGATCGGGAACGCGTTTCCAAAGCCATGCGGGAACATCGGCCTCAGGGACGGCCTTGGTCACGGCGGGAATGCCCTTGCGGCGGAAATACTTCTGCGCCAGCACGTCGGCGGCAACCTGGGTCCAGGCGGCAGGCACGCGGATGCCATCCTGCTTGAAGACGGTCGATCCGTCGGGATTTCGGATTTCGCTTGTCGCTTCGCGGAACTCAATGCTTTCGTACGGTGATTTGCCTTCGACTGTGTACTGGCGAGCGATTCGCATAGCGGCCCCTCTATGAATCGACAAAACTTTTCGACGGAATTCCTGGTTTCCCCAAGATCTTGACGGCATGTTCCCCAAGACCCCCAACACTAGGGCAGACCGTTTTAAATGGCAACCAGATTTTGCGTTAACTTGAGCTTAACCACACATCATGTAGTTTCTTCGTTCCACTGGACGATGCGCCCCGCCGATGCCATAGTCCCAGCCGGTTTGCTTTGTCAGGCGAGGTTTGGGATGGATATCGGCACCCATCTTTTCACATTGTTCAGGGGCCAGTTGGTCGGTACCGATTCCCAAGGGAATCGCTATTACCGCGCCAAAAGCTGGAAGCCCGCTCCGGGGTCGTTGCGCAAGGAACGGCGCTGGGTGATCTATAAGGGGACGAAAGAAGCCAGCCGCATTCCGGCTGAGTGGCATGCTTGGCTGCATGCGACGACGCAATTGCCCCTGACCCCCAATCCTATTAAGACGTGGCAGAAGGAACATCTGTCCAATCAGACCGGCTCGGCGGGGGCCTATCTGCCCCCCGGCCATGATCTGATGGGGGGGCTGCGCGCCAAGGCGGGCAGCGACTATCAGTCCTGGCAGCCAGGCTGAACCGGGGCTAGGAAGAGGGGGGGTAGCGCATGCCATTGATGCGGTCCAACCGCAGTATCGAGGCCTGGACGGGGGCTGCGGTCATTCTGACCGGCGCCCTGCTGTTGGGCTATGTCAATTCCGGCACCGGTAAGAAAGAGGCGCCTGGCTACGATCTGCGCGCCACTTTCAAGCGCACCAACGGGCTGGGCTATGGCGCCGAAGTGCGCATGTCCGGCATGGTGATCGGGCGCGTCACGGGCTATCGGCTGGACGAGTCGTATCGCTCCGTGGTGACGCTGCGCCTTAATCCCGATATCGCCCTACCCAAGGATACGGCGGCGCTTATTCATACCGATGGCCTTCTGGGGGCCAAATACATTGAATTGCAGCCAGGCGGCGACGACGCCAACATCAAGCCGGGCGGCTCGCTCGTCTATACGCAAGATTCGCTCGATCTGGTCGATTTGCTGGAAAAAATCGTTGCCATGGCCAAGGCTCGACGGGCCGAATTCGCAAAATCCCTGGCACCGGCCCCGCCTCCACCCAGCAGTGAATCCTCGGATCCGCCATCCACCCCGGCACCTACCTTATTACTGGGACGCTCGCCATGAAACGCAATCCTGTCGAAACCATTCTGGGCGCCGTTGTGCTGGTCGTCGCGGCGTTTTTCCTGTTTTTCGCCTACGGCACGGCCGATGTGAAAAAGATCAAGGGCTATGAATTGGCGGCCAGTTTCGCCAAGATCGGCGGTCTGCCGACGGGTGCCGATGTGCGCATCAACGGCATCAAGGTGGGCACGGTGGTCGGGCAGAAGCTTGATCCGGCGACCTTCAACGCCGTTCTCACCCTTTCCATCGCCGCCGACATCAAATTGCCCTCAGATAGCCAGGCCAGCATCGGCTCTGACGGCCTGCTGGGCGACAAATACGTCAAGATCGAGCCTGGCGTCGAGAAAACGACGCTGGAAGCGGGCACCCAACTCGCCAAGACCAAGGACCAGAAGGCCCTGGAAGAACTGGTGGGCGAGATCATCTTCCTGGCCACCGAGGACCCGGCCAAGCCGCCCAGGGATTCTTCCCAGGAATGACATTAGCAAACAGAGAGGAAGGCTTATGCCTTTCGCGGGCAAGGCCCGCGCGCGAGCATTCCTGCGAGCGGGAGCCAAGCGCCCACGGGGCGCGCCCGGCGATTGAGGCTTGCATTAATCGGTTACGATTACTGCAAACTGGAATGAGTTCCCACAAGGGGCTGATTGGCGCCGTTCTGGTATTCCTGTGTCTGGCGGCGGGGGGCGCCCGGGCCGAAGATATCGCGATGCCGGTTGCGGTGCTTCAGGCCCTCGACAAGATCACGGCCAGGGTGCAGACCATCGAGGCGCCGGTCGGAGAAACCATCCGCTTCAGCACGCTTCAAATCATCGCTCGCGCTTGCTATCGCCGCCCCGCAGAGGAGGCGCCGGAAAGCACGGCCTTTCTTGATATCTGGGACATGAAGCGCGAACAGACGCCGCTGGCGGTTTTCAGGGGTTGGGTCTTCGCCTCCAGCCCGGCCCTTTCCGCCGTCGAACATCCGGTTTATGACGTCTGGCTGCTCGATTGCCGGGCGGGCAGGGGGAAGTAGGTTATCCCCCCATCAGGGCGCGCACATGATGGGTCGTGCAGGCCATCAGGGCGGCCAGGTCATAGCCGCCTTCCAGGGCCGAGACCACGCGGTTTTCGCAAACACGTCCGGCCACGGCCAGGATTTCGCGCGTGGCCCAGCCGTAATCCGTGGCTTCAAGCCGCAGATTGGCGATGGGGTCGGCGATATGCGCATCGAATCCGGCCGAGATCAGGATCAATCCCGGCTTGAAATCCTCTAAGGCTGGCAGAATGCGGTTGCTGAAGGCGGCCCTGAAGCTTTGCGAATCAGTGCCGGGCGGCAGGGGGACATTCAGCACATTGCCTGCGACCCCCGTCTCGTCGGCCCAACCGGTGCCGGGATACAGCGGCGATTGATGCGTCGAGGCGTAGAAGAAATCCGGGTCGTCCTCCATCATGTGCTGGGTGCCGTTGCCGTGATGCACGTCCCAATCCACCACGGCAACGCGCGAGATGCCATGGGCAGCCCTGGCGTGATAGGTCTTCACGACGACATTGTTGAACAGGCAAAAGCCCATTGCCTGATGCAACTCAGCGTGATGGCCGGGGGGGCGGATGGCGCAAAAGGCGTTGCGCACCCGGCCCGACACCACCTCGTCGATAGCCAGGCAGACCGCTCCGGCGGCGCGCAGGGCGGCCTCTCCGGAATTGGGCGACAGAAAGGTGTCGCCATCGATGGTGCAATGGCCCTGGCTGGGAACCGACGACAGGATATGCTCGATATGCGACATCGGATGCGCGCGCGAAAGCTGCTCCATCGTGGCATGCGGCGCCTCGGCCCTGAGAAGAAGGTGAAACTCCTCGGTCTCCAGGGCGGCCAGGACGACCTTCAGTCGTTCGGGGCATTCGGGGTGATGGGGGCCCGGATCATGCTCAAGGCAGACCGGATGGGTGATCAGCAATGTCGGCATGGACTTGAACCGCCAGATCTCTATTTCAGGATGGTTCCGCACTGGCCGCGATGGCGCAGCAGGTGATCGGCCAGCACCAGGGCCAGCATGGCCTCGGCCACCGGCACGGCACGGATGCCGACGCAAGGGTCGTGGCGGCCCTTGGTGATGATTTCAACCTCTTGTCCGTGAAGATCGATGCTTTTGCGCGGCGTCAGAATCGAACTGGTGGGCTTGAAGGCAATGCGCACGCGGATGGGTTGGCCCGAGGAAATGCCACCCAGAATGCCGCCCGCATGATTGCTTAGGAAAACCGGCTTGCCTTTTCTGATCCGCATTTCGTCGGCATTCTCTTCGCCGGTCAGGCTGGCCACGGCAAAGCCGTCGCCGATCTCGACGCCCTTGGCGGCATTGATGCCCATCATGGCCTTGGCAATGTCGCCGTCCAGCTTGTCGTAGACCGGTTCGCCCAAGCCCGGCGGCACGTTTTGGGCCTCGACCAGGACCACGGCGCCGATGCTTGAACCCGCTTTGCGCACACGGGCCAGATCCTCGTCCCACAAGGAGGCCGTCTTGGCATCGGGACAGAACAGCGCGTTCTTGGAAACCTGCTTCCAGTCGAATCTCTGGTCATCGATGGCGCGCGCCCCGATCTGAACCAGAGCGCCCTGAATCAACACGCCTTTGGAAACCAGGGAATTGAGAACAAGCCGAGCGATGGCTCCGCCTGCCACCCGGACGGCGGTTTCGCGGGCCGAGGCCCTGCCGCCGCCCCTGGGATCGCGCAGCCCGTATTTGCGCCAATAGGTATAATCGGCATGGCCGGGGCGGAATTGTTCGGCTATGGCGCCGTAATCCTTCGAGCGCTGGTCGGTGTTCTCGATCAGAAAAGCGATGGGGGTGCCGGTGGTGCGCCCCTCATAGACGCCGGACAGCAGGCGCACCCGGTCGGATTCCTGGCGCTGGGTGACATGCTTGCCGCCGCCCGGCTTGCGCTTGTCCAGCCAGGGCTGGATGTCGGCCTCGCTTAAGGCCAGTCCGGGCGGGCAGCCATCGATCACGCCGCCGATTGCCGGGCCGTGGCTTTCGCCAAAGCTGGTCAGGCGGAAGAGTTCGCCCGTGCTGTTGCCCGACATGTCAGAGCCTGTCCGGGAGGTTTTTATGGCGTTTCATTGGCTTGGCTTGGCCCGAATGGCAGGCGCAAGCCCGCAGGCGATGTGGTGCATCGTCAAGGGATTGCAACGTACCAGGCGGGCCAAGCCAAGCCAACCGAAGGCGGGCTTGGGCTGGACGGCCAGGGCGTCGAAGGCCGCTCATGATGTCGCCGCGCGCGATGCGCGCAAAATGTTTGTCGGCAAAGCCGACGGGGCATCATGTCGCGTCCTTCTCCTGCTGGACCGTCTCAGCTCAAGCCCGTGAAATCTCATGAAAACCTCCCGGACAGGCTCTTAGCCCTTCTTGTTGAAGCCCTGCAGAAGCTCGGCCACATCGGCTGCCGAATCGACCGCCACCATGCCTACCGTGTGATAGCCCGAATCGACATGCAGCACTTCGCCGGTGACTCCCGAGCTTAAGGAAGACAGCAGGTAGAGGGCGGAATTGCCGACTTCGTCGGTCGTCACATTGCGCTTCAAGGGGGCGTTCAATTCGTTCCAGCGCAAGATGAAACGGAAATCGCCAATGCCAGAAGCGGCCAGAGTCTTGATGGGGCCTGCCGAAATGGCATTGATCCGGATGGCGTCGCCGCCCAGATCAGCCGCCAGATAGCGCACACTGGCCTCCAGGGCGGCCTTGGCGACACCCATCACATTGTAATGGGGCATCACCTGCTCGGCCCCGTAATAGGACAGGGTCAGCATGGCGCCCCCATCCGTCATCAGGGGGGCGGCCCGTTTGGCTACCGCGGTGAAGGAAAAGCAGGACACATTCATGGTAAGCGCAAAGTTCTCGTAGGTGGTGTCGAGATACTTGCCCTTCAGTTGGTCCTTGTCGGAATAGGCGATGGCATGGACGACGAAATCCAGCTTGCCCCAGCGCGCCTTCAAATCGTCGAACACCTTGTCGATGCTGGCAAAGTCGGTCACGTCGCAGGGCAGCAAAACAGGAACGCCCAATTGCTCGGCCAAGGGACGCACGCGCTTTTCCAGCGCGTCGCCCTGATAGGTGAAGGCCACCTCGGCACCCTCGCGGGCGACCGCCTGGGCAATGCCCCAGGCAATCGAACGGTCATTGGCGACACCCATAATCAGACCGCGCTTACCGGCCATCAAACCATTGCCTGCGGACATGAACCCCCCGGACGGTGACAAACTCAAGATCGACATCCTAGACAAATGTTGCGTTGCTCGCAAAGCCCCATCCCAATGCCTGGGTGCCTGTGGATAAGATTTTGGGGGAAACACTCAGCCACTTGACACCTGTTTCGACCGGGCATAAGGTCCGGCGCTTCGCAAGGCTGGGCTTCGGCCGGTCCCGAAACTGGGGTGCAATTGAACCAGGATCTCATGGAGATCACCGACATTCTTGAACCGGCAGGCGTTGTAGCCAACCTGCGTGCGACCAGCAAAAAGCAGGCGCTGCAAGAACTTGCCCATCGTGCCGCCGAAATTACCGGCCTGCATGAGCGCGTGATCTTCAACGTGCTTTTGGAGCGCGAGCGTCTGGGCACGACCGGGGTCGGCAACGGCATCGCCATTCCCCACGGCAAGCTGGCCCAGCTTGACAAGCTGATCGGCGTCTTTGCCCGTCTGGAAAAGCCGATCGCCTACGAATCGATCGACGAGCAGCCGGTGGACCTGATCTTCCTTCTGCTGGCCCCCGAACAGGCGGGTGCCGACCATTTGAAGGCCCTGGCCCGGATTTCGCGCCTGTTG
The DNA here is from genome assembly GCA_002753155.1 of Alphaproteobacteria bacterium WMHbin7. Taxonomy (GTDB): domain Bacteria; phylum Pseudomonadota; class Alphaproteobacteria; order Rhodospirillales; family WMHbin7; genus WMHbin7. The sequence goes on along the minus strand of PDZW01000010.1, from coordinate 4,343 downwards.
CGCGACAAGCCGACCTGCGAAAAGCTGCGCGGCACCGACAAGGCCGACGCGCTTTATGCCCTTCTGATCGAAAATCCGGCCAGCCAAGCGGCGTAATATTTGCCCCTCAGGCGCCGGGCGCGCACTGTGTGCGCTTGGCTTTCGCGCCATCAGGCGCGCGGCCCTTTGGGCCTAGTCGCTTCGCTCCGTTAGCTACACTCAAACGCCGTGCGGGGCTGTGCCCCTAGGCTTACGCTCGCCAGGAGGCTCGAGCGGCCCTTTGGGCCTAGTCGCTTCGCTCCTTTAGCTACACTCAAACGCCGTGCGGGGCTGTGCCCCTAGGCTTACGCTCGCCAGGAGGCTCGCGGGGCCTCAATGGCCCAGTCGCTTCGCTCCATTCTTATCCCTTCCTATGCCACCAGATATAGAGGGCGGGGATGGCCAGAAGGGTGAGCAGGGTCGATGAGGCCAGCCCGAAGACCAACGAAATGGCCAGACCCTGAAAGATGGGATCGGCCAGAATGAAGGCAGCGCCGATCATGGCCGCCAGTGCCGTCAGCACGATGGGCTTGACCCGGGTGGCGCCGCCGTCCAGCAGCGCCGTTTCCAGATCAGCCCCTTCGCGCAGACGATGGCGGATGAAATCGACCAACAGAATCGAATTGCGCACGATGATGCCGGCCAGCGCGATAAAGCCGATCATCGAGGTGGCGGTAAAGGGGGCCTGGAAGAGGGCGTGACCCAGCACGATGCCGATCAGGGTCAGCGGCACCGGCACCAGAATGACCAGGGGCAGGCGGAACGAGGCGAACTGCCCCACCACCAGCAGATAGATGCCCAGGATGGCAATGGCAAAGGCCGCTCCCATGTCCCTGAAGGTGACATAGGTGATTTCCCATTCGCCGTCCCACAACAGCGTGGGCCGTGTTTCATCGGCGGGCTGGCCGTGATAAGCGATCAAGGGCTTCTCCAGCGCACCCCAGTCGATACTGTCCAGCACCTCCTCTACGGCAAACATGCCGTAGATCGGGGCTTCGAACCGACCTGCCAGCTCACCCGTCACCATCTCAGCGAAATGGCCGTCCCGGCGATAGATGGGAAAGGACGAGGCTTCCTTGCTCACCGTCACCACATCGCCCAGTTCCACCACCTTGCCGCTGCGGGTGGGGATGGGGGTTGCCAGCAGGCGCTCGTCGATGGAGAGCCCTTCCCTGGGCAGGCGGATGGCGATCTCGATGGGATTGGCTCCGAAACCGCGCTGCGAATAGCCAACGCGGACTCCGCCCAGAAGGGCTCTTAGCGTATCGTAGAGGGCTTTTTCCTCGACGCCGTGAAATTCCAGATTGTCCTGATCGATCGAAATCCGATAGCGCTGGGCGGGGGTGCCGAAGCTGTTATCGACATCGGCAATGAAATCGACCGTCTTGAAGGCGGTGGTCACCTTGTCGGCGATCTGCCGTCTGGTGTCGGCATCCTTGGCGTAGATTTCGGCAAGCAGGGTCGAAAGAACCGGCGGGCCGGGTGGAACCTCGACCACCTTGAGCGAGGTGCCCGCAGGCAGGTCGAGGCTTTTCAGACGGGCGCGGATATCAAGGGCGATATCGTGGCTGGGGCGCGAGCGCTCCGACTTGGGCTGAAGATTGATCTGAAGATCGCCCAGCTCGGGCGCATCGCGCAGATAGGAATGGCGCACCAGCCCGTTGAAATTGTAAGGGGCGGCCGTACCGGCATAGGTCTGGATGGAGACCAGTTCGGGCAGGTTCCGAAGCTTCATCGCGGCCAGGAACAGCACACGCTCGGTGGCTTCCAGGGTTGCTCCCTCCGGCAAATCAGCCACCACCTGCACCTCGCTTTTATTGTCGAAGGGCAGCAGCTTTACCGTGACCGTCTTGGTGACGAAGAGCAGGCAGACGGCCAGCGTAGCACCCGCCGTGATCAGCAAAAACCGTTTCGACTTGCCCCTGTCTCGGATCAAGGGTTCGGCGAAATGGCGATACAGACGCCCCAGCTTGCCTTCGTGATCGTGGGCAGTCTTGTTTTCCATGTCCCGGCGCGTCAGGCGGATCAGCAGCCAGGGGGTTACGGTCACGGCGATGAAGAAGGAAAACAGCATGGCCGCCGAGGCATTGGCGGGAATCGGGCTCATATAGGGACCCATGAGGCCCGAGACGAACATCATGGGCAAAAGGGCTGCCACGATGGTGAGGGTTGCGATGATGGTGGGATTGCCCACCTCGGCCACGGCGCGGATGGCGCTTTTCACCGGGTCTTCCTTGGGCTCCAGATGGCGGTGGCGCACGATGTTTTCGACCACCACGATGGCGTCGTCAACCAGGATGCCGATGGAAAAGATCAGGGCGAACAGGCTGACGCGGTTGATCGTATAGCCCATCAGCCAGGAAGCGAAGAGGGTCAGCAGAATGGTCGTGGGCACCACCATCATGACTACAATTCCGGCGCGCATGCCCAGCGTGAGCGCGATCAGGGCCACGATGGAAACGGTGGCGATGCCCAGATGCAGCAACAGCTCGTCCGCCTTCTCGGCTGCGGTATGGCCATAATTGCGCGTGACATGCACATCGACATCCGGCGGCAACAACGGCCCTTTCAGGGTTTCGACCCGCTTCAAGAGATCGCTGGCGACCAGAACCGCGTTGGCGCCCTTGCGCTTGGCGATGGCCAGACTGACGGCTGGCCGGGGTTTCTCGTCGCCCTTTCCCAGGTGCCAGGTACGGTGCGCCGAGGGTTCGGGTCCCACCACGACATCGGCGACATCTTTGACATAGACCGGGCGGTTGTCATGCGTCGTGATCAGCAATTGGCCGACGTCGGGTACCCCCATCAATGTCTGGCCCGCCGAGACGGGATGGCTTTTATCGGCCCCTTCGACGCGGCCCACCAGGAACGAGCGGTTGGCGTTGGCGATCTTGTCGACCAACTGATTAAGCGTAACGCCCAGGCGGGACAGCGCTTCGGGATCGGGCTCGACGCGGATCTGATCCTTGCGGCCACCCACGATATAGGTCAGCCCCACATCCTTGGACTTGATCAATTCATGGCGCAATTCGTCGGCGACGCTTAACAGGGTGTTGTCGTTCCAGCGTTCTTCGGCTCCTGGCTTGGCGGTCAGCGTCAGCACCAGAACGGCGACATGATTGATGCCGCGCCCGATGATCAGGGGCTCAGGGATTCCGAGGGGAATTTCCGCCATATGGGCGCGCACCTGCTCGTGAATGCGCAAGGTGGCGACATCCTCGTCGGTGCCGACATTGAATCTGGCCGTCACCACGACGCGGTCGTCCATGGTCTGGGAATAGACATGCTCGACGCCGTCGGTTCCCTTGACGATGTCTTCAAGCGGCTTGGTGACAAGTTCAGCAGCATCTACCGCTTTGTAGCCATCGACATTGACCAGCAGATCGACCATGGGCACGCTGATCTGCGGCTCTTCTTCGCGGGCCAGGGAGAACAGCGCCACCAGGCCTGCGGCCAGGGCGGCGGCCAGCAGCAGGGGTGTTAGCTTCGATTCGATGAATGTCCTGGCCAGATGGCCTGACAGGCCGAGATCGCTCATGGAGTCACCAGCACGTCGCCCGTCTTCAGGCCCGAAAGAATCTCAACCGACGTGTCGGGCATGGTTTGACCGGGCTGCACCACAACCTCGGTGCCGTCCTTCAGGCGGGCATAAGTCAGGCCGAAGCGCCGGAACAGGAAATCGGGCGGCACCAGAAAACCGTCACGGCTGCCTGTCGAAATATAGACTCGCGCCCGCTCGCCCACGAAATAACCGCTCAAACCCTCGACCCTGACATCGGCCACCACCTTGCCGCTCTCGATCTGGGGATAGACCTGCACGACTTCGCCGTCGCGCAGGCTTTCCCTGGCGGTCGCGTGGCCGCGTTCGCCCACGCGAACGGTGGAGCCGATGCGCAGAAAGCGGGCGTGGCGTTCGGGCAACTGGACGCGCAACAGATAATTCTCAACGGCGATCTGGGCCACCGCCTCGCCCGGCATGACCACGCTGCCATTGGTGACGTTGACCTTGAGGACGCGCCCGTTGGCGGGTGCCAGAACCGCACCTTCGGCGCTGCGCTGAACCACCACGGCCCGCTCGGCCTGACTGGCCGAAACGAAGCGGCTGGCCACTTCGTAGCGGGTTTTGGCGTCATCGAGACGGGCCTGGGAGACGGCCCCCGATTCCTTCAACTTGAGGGCGCGGTCAAGATCAAGCTTTGCCTTGTCGCGCTCGGCAGCGGCACTGGCGATGCGGGCTTCCTGGGCCTGGGTTTCGATGCCCAGCTTGGCGTCGCCGATGGTGGCGATGCGCTCGCCGGCCCGCACCATCGATCCTTCATCGACCATCA
>PDZW01000009.1 GCA_002753155.1 Alphaproteobacteria bacterium WMHbin7 | reverse complement strand
GACAGCATCATCCACGAGCAGCGGCCCTCGAAGCCCGATCTGCCCGATGTGCTGGATATCAAGAAGATCGATCCCGTGGAATTGGGAAAGGGCAAATCCCATCCCGACATGGAGAAAAACCTCGGCAATATTACCAACAAGGCAGCGCAGGAACGGGTTCGCCAAAGCATCTATGGCAGCGGCACTCTGAACGGCATCGACAGCGAGGCATCGAATGTCGTAGCCCCGCCGGTGCCCAAGGGCCAGGAATATGCCGCAGCCAAGAAGGATTGGGAGGCCTTCATACGCAACATTGGCGGTGATCCTGAAACTGCGGAAGTCGATAAAAATGGCGCTATCGTCTGGAAATCGGATGACAAAAGCATTTCGGCGAACCTCCACCCAAGCAAAAGCCGGAATGGGCAACCAACCTTCGAGGTGCAAACTGAAAAAGGGGATGCTAAATTCAAGCACAAGCGGAGGTATTACAGCGAATAGACGGAGCCATCGCCATGTCACGAAGCCGCCTTATCAGCTTCCAGGAGTTCCAGAGCGACTGGTTGCCGATTTGTCTGCGCATTTTTCCATCAGCCTCTTATGAAGGATGCGGTGAAGGGGTTGACGTCTCGCAGTTTTACAAAGATGGCGGCTTCGTGAACAAATCCTGGCAAAGTGTCGCCATACCCGAACCCTTTGCCGAAGGGTTCGGGTGGGTAACTTATGTAGGTCCCGTTTGCGGCATGAGGCGTGATGGCCGCGAAGATGCTGAAGATAAATACAATGCTTTTCTTCGCACCTTAAAAGAACGTGGCGTGGAAGAAATCTGCACCTCGTCCGGTCAATCACACGCTAGTGCCAGCGGTATCCAAGATATTTCCGAACTGTACGGCAGAAAGCCAGGGAAGATAGATAATCTTCCCGCCGATGTGCTTTGGCCCTATGTCGTCTTCAGCCGCGAAGCGGATTGGGGATTGGTGAACTTCAGGTGGTCGCAGGCATCGATCCTGGGCGGCTCGGCTGACTTCATGGAACATTATCTCAGGAATGCCGGTGGGCTGGACAAGGTCCGCCAGCATTTCTACGACTTCGACCTGTGGGGCTGGGGGTATTTCGACCGCCCGCCCGACCAGTGGATCGCCGATTATGTCTATGAACTCGTCGGCTGGAAGAAACCCGATTACCCGCCCGGCAGTTACGGCAATTACGTGCTGGAGCGGGATCGGGATCTGTGAGGCAAGCCTCCGGGCATCCTTCCCACCTTCAAATATCATGTCGAGAACAATGGCGATGCGGGCCGGGCCGATGTCGCCGACATGCTGTGGCGAAGTGCCCAGACCAATCCGAAGCAGGCCCAGAGATTCCAGCGCGAACTTGGAGATGGACCAATCTCAGCGCTTGGGCACCGCCGTTATGTCTAGGCGCAACGCCTTGACCAGGTTCTTGCCCTGTGCTTCGGGGTTGATCAGCACCGAAATATGCGATCCCCGGGCGTTGGGGGGCACCTCGATCTCGATGGCATATTCCTTGTGGCCCGGCTTGGGCTTGATGGTCCAACTGTCCTTTTTCATGCCGGTCCCAGCCGAGATAGTGACCATGATCTCGGCCTTGTCCTCAACCGAATAGCCCATGCCCTTGATGCTAACCTTGCCCGCCGTCAGCACCCCTTCCAGAATGCGGGTGACGGTTCTGGGGGTTTCGCGGTCCTCGAATCCGGTCAGCGCGATGCCCTCGATCTGGTAATCGAGCTGCATGCCGAAATAGGGCTGATCGGGAAAAACGTCGGCCAGGGCCTGGGCGGTGCTCAATGCCGTCAGGAAAAACGATGCCAGAAAAGCGCAAAACAGCCTTGTCATCCCTGCCTCCAAAAACAAGGTCGGACCCACCCACCCTGCATCATGGCCGAGCCGGATTAGGAAAGGGTTAACCCAGTCGGGCCAGCAGATCGCGCTTGCGACTCTCCATGGCCTGAGCGGCGGCTTGCTTGACCGGCCCGAAGCCGCGCACCGACAAAGGCAGGGCCGCCAGTTCGGTGCAGACTTCCAACCGCTCGGGCGAAAGCTTGCCCAGCAGGGTTTCCAGCAGGGCCTCATACTCGGCCAGCAAACGAAGGCTTAGACGACGCTCGGCTGTGAAGCGGAAGGGATCGAGCCACCGGTTGCGAAGACCCTTAAGGCCCGCCAGCAGCTTGAAGCCGGTCATCATCCAGCCGCCATAGACCGACTTTATGGGCCGCCCAGAGGATGGATCGATGCTGGCAAAGAGGGGTGGAGCCAGATGAAATTGCAGCTTGAAGGACCCTTCGAACTGATCCGCGATCTGGGCTTGGAACTCCTTGTCGGTCATCAGGCGCGCCACCTCGTACTCGTCCTTGATGGCCATCAGCTTGAACAAGCCCTCGGCCACGGCTTGCGTAAAACCCTCGCTGCCGGGCACGGCCCTAGCCTCGGCCTGGCGCGCCCTGGACACCGTCGCAGCATAGCGTTCGGCATAAGCTTCGTCCTGATAGCCGATCAGCCATTCCTTGCGGCGTTCGATGCGCTGATCCAACGATTCCGACAGCCGGTGATCGGCAGGAATGCTTTGGCTGGGCACGGCAAGACGCAAAACGCCAGCCTGATCATGGGCGGCGCGCCGCCCCCACAGAAAAGCCTGGCGGTTGAAGGTGACAGCGGCCCCGTTCAATTCGATGGCCTGGTCGATCGATGACCAGGTCAGGGGGATCAGCCCCTTTTGCCAGGCAAATCCCACCATGAACAGATTGGTCGCCAAAGAATCGCCCAACAGATGGGTAGCCAGACTCGTGGCATCGACGAAATCGGCGGCGTCACGCCCCACGGCATCGATAATGGCCATCTTCAGGCCCTCGGAGGGAAAGGCCAGATCGGGCCGGTGGGTGAATTCCGCCGTCATGGCGACGTGATCATTGACCACCGAACGCGTATGGCCCTGGCGCAACTTCGAGACGGCATCAAGGCCCGCCGCCACCACCAGATCGCAACCCAGCAGCAGATGCGCCCCACCGGCTGCGATGCGCACGGCGTGAATATTATCGGGCTCCTTCGAAAGACGGATATGGGTCAGCACGGCGCCGTTCTTCTGGGCCATGCCCAGCATGTCGAGAACCGAAACGCCGAGGCCCTCCAGATGCGCCGCCATGCCCAGCAGAGCGCCTACGGTCACCACGCCGGTGCCCCCGATGCCCGTTACCACGATGCCGTAGGGTTCTGCCCCCAACTCGGGAAGTTTGGGCTCGGGCAGGTCGGCAAAAGGCAGGGTTTCATCCACCGGGGCTCGCTTCTTCAAGCTGGCCCCGATCACCGAAACGAAGCTGGGGCAAAAGCCCTTCAAGCAGGAATAATCCTTGTTGCAGGCCGACTGGTCGATGGCCCGCTTGCGCCCGTACTCGGTCTCCACGGCCAGTACCGAGACGCAATTCGACTGCACCCCGCAATCGCCGCAGCCCTCGCAGACCCGCTCGTTGATGATCAGACGCTGGGGGGGATCGACCAGTTTTCCCCGCTTCCTGCGCCTGCGCTTTTCGGCGGCACAGGTCTGGTCATAAATGAGAACGCTGACACCCTGCCAGTCACGCAATTCGCGCTGCAGCAGGTCCAGATCGTCGCGATGGTGAAAGCTGGTGCCAGGCGGAAAGTTCGAACCCAGGGGATATTTTCCCGGCTCGTCGCTGACCACGGCGATGCGCTTAACCCCCTCGGCCTCGACCTGTCGGGCCAGTTGCGGCACCGAAAGCGGGCCGTCCACCGGCTGGCCGCCGGTCATCGCCACCACGTCGTTGAAGAGAATCTTGTAGGTGATGTTGACACCTGCCGCCACGGCGGCGCGCAGGGCCAGCAGGCCCGAATGGTAATAGGTGCCGTCGCCCAGATTCTGAAAGACGTGCTGGGTCTGGGTAAAGGGCGCCTGACCAATCCAGGTGGCCCCCTCGCCGCCCATCTTCTTGAAGGTTTCGGTCTTGCGGTCCATCCAGATCGCCATGTAATGGCAGCCGATGCCAGCCAGGGCGCGCGAGCCTTCGGGCACCAGGGTCGATGTGTTGTGGGGACAGCCCGAGCAGAAATAGGGCAGACGCGCCGTCTGGTGCGTGGGATGGCTAAGGCTCTCCTCTTTGGCCGTGAGCCAGTCCAGGCGCTCCTTGATGATGGGGCTGGTATAGAAGCGATCAATGCGTTTGGCGATCACCCGAGCAATCTGGGCCGGAGACAATTCTCCGGCCGAGGGCAGCAGCCAGGCGCCGCTTTCATCATGCTTGCCGATCACGCGCGGGCGCACGTCTTCGCGCCAGTTGTAAAGCTGCTCCTTCAGCTGATTCTCGATCAGCGGGCGTTTTTCCTCGACCACCAGAATCTCGTCCAGACCCTCGGCGAAATGGCGAATGCCCTCCTGCTCCAGCGGCCAGACCATGCCCACCTTGTACAAACGCAAGCCAATCTCGGCGGCATGCGCATCGTCGATGCCCAGATCGTCCAGCGCTTGCCTGACATCCAGATAGGCCTTGCCGGTGGCGACGATGCCAAAGCGGGGATCGGGGCTGTCGATGACGGTGCGATCAATGCGGTTGATTCGGGCGAAGGCCAGCGCCGCCTCAAGCTTATAGCCCATCAGGCGCGCTTCCTGATCCAGCACCTTGTCGGGCCAGCGGATATGAAGTCCGCCCGGGGGCAAGGGAAAATCGGGGGTCTTGAAGGAAAGCGCCAGCGGATTGGCAGGCACCGAGCCCGAACTGTCCACCGTTTCGGCAATCGTCTTCATCGCCACCCACAGGCCCGCATAGCGGCTCATGGCCCAGCCGAATAGACCATAATCGATCAGTTCCTGAACGCCCGCCGGATGCAGCACGGGAATCATCGCATCCATGAAGGCGTAATCGCTTTGATGCGCCGCCGTCGAGGATTTGGCGGCATGATCGTCGCCCGCCAGCACCAGCACGCCGCCATGGCTGCTGGTTCCGGCATTGTTGCCGTGCTTGAAGACATCGCCCGAGCGATCGACTCCCGGCCCCTTGCCGTACCACAGGGCGAACACCCCGTCATAGGCGGCTCCTTCGAACAGAGTGACCTGCTGCGTGCCCCAGCAGGCGGTGGCCGCCAGATCCTCGTTGACGCCGGGCTGGAAATGGATGTGCCGTTCCTTCAGGAAGGATTTGGCCGACCAGAGTTCCTTGTCAAAACCGCCCAAGGGCGAGCCGCGATAGCCCGAGATGAAGCCAGCGGTATTCAAGCCCGCCGCCTGATCAAGCACCCGCTGGATCATGGGCAGGCGCACCAGGGCTTGGGTGCCGGTCAGATAGATACGGCCCTGCTCCTGGACATATTTGTCCTGCAAAGATACGGCTTTGATGGGCATGGTGCCGACTCCCGGACGTCTTAATTCTCGTTCATTCAGTTATGGGGGGGCGCCTCTGGCTTGTCCATGGGCGGCTGGGCCTTTGCTTGAAAAAGACAGGACCCTTCCCCTTTTGCACCTTGCGCGTTCGGCCCTTGCGCCGCTAAAAGAGAGCGCGAAATAAAATTACAAGGATGGGCTCAATGGAAACCAAGGACAGCAACGGAAAAGTCTTGAACGATGGCGATTCCGTGCAACTGATCAAGGACCTCAAGGTGAAGGGCTCGTCCTTGAACTACAAGCGCGGCCTGGTGGTGAAGAATATCCGCCTGACCGACGATGAGGGCGAGATCGAATGCCGCGACGGCAAATCGACCATCGTCCTCAAAACCTGCTTTTTGAAGAAGGTGTAGGGCGGGGCGTCTCGAACCGGCCTTCGGCCAGCGCCTTCAGCCATTCACGCACCCGCTCGTGCGGAACCACGCGCCCCCGCTTGACGGACTCGCGCGCCTCCTCGATGGCAACACGAAGCAACTCCGTCTCCTGCTCATCGTCGGCAGGTAATTATATGGCCACTAAAAATATAACTATCGACACAGGCTGCAACGTCAGCTTATATTTTCATGAATGGCTGTGAAGGCCTTCTTGGATTTCAGAAGGTATTGTGTGGTCGAACAAGGGCGGCATCGTCATAGAGAATCAAAGACCAGGGAAAGCGCTTCCTGGCTCGAGACCTTTTCTAAGCCCGGAATGAGCGTTCTATCGGTTGCAGGAACTCTCGCAGGGATTATCCCCTTGTTTATGGCCAACGTGAATGTAGCTGTCGGATCGATAGCCGTCGTTGGCTGGCTTGCTGTTTGGATCGTCATGATCCGATTCAAAAGTGCAAAAGAACATGCCGAAGCTATAACCGAGAACTTGGAGCAGCAGAACGACGATCTTCGCGTCGATCTTGCTAATGCCCAGCGAAAAGTTGAGGAGTTCGAACGGCGCTTTATGACCGCATTCGAGAGCCAGCAATACCTTATCAAGCTTATTCCGTCTTCAACAGCTAAACCGCGCCGAATGGCGCGAGATCACAGCGAGAGCCATGAGGATGTCGGATATGACACAGAAGATTAATTTCGATGCCTACAGCTACTACCCTTCACTGCGAACTCGTAGCGCGGAGATGAGGGGCTATAAAGAGCTTTTAGATGCCGATAAGAATGCGCTACTGCCAATTCTGGTCCTTTCCCTTGCAGGAAAAGCAAAGACAATTGCCGAAATGGCTGCCAATACTTCAGGCTTAATGGGGGAGCGCCTTTTTATCGCGGACCATACAAAAGACAAAGGACATTACGGGGAAGACAGCAAAGCTCTATTGCATCCTGGCAATGATTTCGAGGCGTGGAGGAGACTAGCAAGAGAAGCAATGCCAAACGCGGTTCCTGTTGCCTTGATTACAGAAGCGGCCAAGCCACGCGATGTTGCCCGTCAATCCGTCAAAATAGAGCAGGCGTGTGGCCGAGTTGCACTGAGAATAAGAGATGTCGCTCGCGATGTCCCGAAGGCTGTCGCAGCAATCAACGCCGTTGATGATGTAAACAATGTCCTGACGATTGTCGATGTCGGCTACATTCGCGGAAATGAAGGGGCTAAATTGCGAGAAACGGTGGAAGCCATCAACGCAATCAGAGATGCAGCAGCAGAAGCTCGGATTGTTACCATGTCAACTAGCTACCCGCGATCTGTTGCAGCATATGGCGACGATGGAGGGTCCCTTGAAATCCTGGAGCGACGCCTTTTTGCAGGTTTGGGTGGGGCAGACGTTGCCATTTATGGAGATCATGCATCCATCCACATTGAACCTTACGAGACGAAGGCTCGCGGTTGGGTGCCGCGCATCGACTATGCCTTGTCGGACGCATGGTTCTACCGGCGCTACCGAAATGACGACGGCGGATACAAGAAGTGCGCTAAAGAGATCATGGGCAGCCCCGACTGGGACCCCGAATTGCTAAAGCAGGGGGTTTGGGGAGCAAAAATGATCGCCGAAGCCGCAAAAGGAAAACTTGAGGGGCTGGGAAGCCCCGCAGTTTGGATTGCCGCCCGTGTAAATCTGCATCTTCACCAACAAGTCGAAGCTAATAATACTATGTTTGCGGGGCTAAGAGGTGACGAAGACGACGAGGTTGATGTGTTCGAGTAATTCCGTTACGCAATGCGTTGTGCCCTTTTCAGGACAACGCGTGGCATGTCTGCGGGCACCTGACCAATAATTGATTTCAGCGTCTCAGGATCAAGCTGAATGGCATAGGGGTTGGTTTCGAGAATTGGCCTTTGCCTTACTCGCTTGGCTTTGTTTTGCGGTTCAGGAATGGATGTCGTAGTCGTTTCGTCGTCCCGGCGACGCAAAAATTCCAAATCAGATGTGCGGGTCGTCTTGCGACGCTGTTCTATAAACGCACGGAAAACGTCTCCATACTTACTCTTCATCACCGCCAGCGCTGCACGTTTTAGTGCTGCACGTGGCAGATCGGATGCTAGTTCTTCAAGCTTATTTCGCATGGCACCGGAAGGTATCGGCCTATTGTATTCTCTTAATAGGGCCTCCATGTCCTTCCTTCTGAGCAAAGCAAGTATGTTGCTAGGTTCGGTCACTTCCATGATCTTGCCGCGCCGCGCTTGACGGAAGAAGATATGCCCGTCACCGCTTTGAACGACCAGTACGCTTACTTCATCGCGAGTTCGCTCAAGGATGCTTTCCACGAACCGCTCTGCGCAAACGACTGTAACCTTGTCAAATAACCGTTGGTAGTTTTCGACCTGTCCCTCTAGGCGGTCTAGGCTGTCTGCTTCGCTCTTGATTTCAAAGGCCTGAAGCTTACCGTTGGCAACCACCAAATCAACCCTGCGCGACCAGTCCGCGATGGGCACTTCATCTATCAGGATGGCATCGCCTGAAATTTCACCAGAATCAATCAGGCGGTCGATAAGAGCCGCCTTGATATCCGCTTCCAAGATTCTTTCGGCCGTCAGGACAGCCAACTGTGTCTCCCCACACTAAAATGACGGCTCTCGATGAGCGCCGCGGGACCATTGTAAATGAAAGATCGAGAGGTCGGAATCCCCTTTCGACTGAATTTCACTGAGCTATTGCCTCGAAATTCAAGTAGCTTCATTGGGATCCCTGACAGAGAATCACCCCGTCCGCTTGCTTGGCGCAGAGACGGGAACGGGGCTTCCAGAAAAAAACTATCAGGTATCGTAGCCCGTCGCAATGCCCTGTACCAGCATGGCTTTGCGCACATTCAGTTCAACACCATGCCACTTATCAAATCTATAGTCGTGGCACTTGTTTGAACAGGCAGATCAGCAGCCCACCGCTACCTATCAGCGCCCAGCAAGCCCACCGCCGCCCCCCTTGTTCTCTCTCCAGATTTATGCTATCAAATTGGGGATCAATTTTATCTCCAAGAGACGGCATGGACACTTTCAGCATCCGAGACCTGCGCGAACGCTCCGGCGAGTTGGTGCGCAATGCCGAGGCGGGCCATCTGTCCTTAGTGGCCAAGCACGGCCACCCGCTGTTCCTTGCCGTCCCCCTGGACGAGCATCTTCTTGAAGGCGGGCTCGCCGTCGCCCTGGCCTGCCACCTGTTTGCGGAAAAGGTTCTCAGTCTGGGCAAGGCCGCCAAGCTGTCCGGGCTTTCCGTCGAGACCTTCATCGAACGCCTGGGCGCTCTGGGCATTCCCGCTGTCGATTATGCCGCTGAGGAAATCGACGACGAGATAGACCTCCTATCCAATTGAGGCTTATCGTCACCGATGCAGGCCCTCTGATCGCCTTTGCGCGCAGCGGCCTGCTGGAGCTGCTGCAACAGATGGCAGGCGACCTTCTGGTTCCCGCCACCGTCTATTCGGAATGCACCCGGGAAGCCTTGAAACCGGGGGCCAAGGCCGTGATCGAAGCAAGGCGAGCCAAGCGTCTCAAGGTCCGCAATGATGCCGAGACAACCGCGAAATTTGCCGGGAAATTGGCAAATCTGCCTAGCCTGGGTGCGGGTGAAATTGCCGCCCTTGCCATGGCGCTCGATCTGGAATGCCCGGTCCTGATGGACGAAAGGTTGGGTCGAAACGTCGCACGGCTGCACAAGATTCAGGTCATCGGAAGTGCTGGCGTCCTGCTGGCGGCAAAGGAACGGCGCCTGATTGCCGAAATAGCCCCGATCCTGGCAGCATGGCGCAACTGGGGATATTTTCTTTCACCCAGCCTGCTTGCCGCCATCTTGCAACGAGCCGGGGAACTGCCGGGAGACCGTTCTTCCTAACGGAGGCCCCCCCATCCATCACGGTTTCCTCAACTTCCCCCCTTTTCTACCCGCCCCGGCTCGTTTATAGAAGGCGGGCTCTTTAGAGGGATTACATGACCGTTTTCATCACAGGTGCCGCCGGGTTCATCGGCTCGACGCTGGCCAGCAGCCTTTTGGCGCGGGGCGATCGCGTCGTCGGCGTCGACAATCTCGATCCCTATTACGATCCCAAGCTGAAACAGGCCCGGCTGGACACGCTGATCGGCCACAAGGGTTTCACCTTCGCCCAGATCGACATAGCAGACCGGGCCGCCATGGAAGCCCTGTTCAAACAGCATCCCGACATCGACCGCGTGGTCAATCTGGCGGCCCAGGCCGGGGTGCGCTATTCGCTGGTCAATCCTTATGCCTACACGCATTCCAACGTCGAGGGTTTCCTGGTCGTGCTGGAATGCTGCCGCGCCCTCCCCAAGCTCAAGCATCTGGTCTATGCCAGTTCCTCCTCGGTCTATGGTGGCAACAAGAAGATGCCCTTCTCGGTCGATGACCGGGTGGACAATCCCATTTCGCTTTACGCCGCCACCAAGAAGGCCAACGAACTGATGGCGCATACCTACAGCCATCTCTACCGCCTGCCCACCACGGGCCTGCGCTATTTCACGGTCTACGGCCCCTGGGGACGACCCGACATGTCGGCCTGCATCTTCGCCAAGGCGATTCTGGAAGACCGCCCCATCCCGGTCTTCAACAATGGCGACATGCGCAGGGATTTCACCTATATCGACGATATCGTGGCGGGCACGATGGCTGTTCTCGACCGCCCGCCCGCAATCGGCCCCGAGGGCGCAGCGCCCTACAAGGTCTATAATATCGGCAACCATACGTCCGAACCCCTGATGCGCTTCATCCAACTGATCGAGCAGGCGCTGGGCAGAACGGCGGCCATCGATTTTCTGCCCATGCAGCCGGGCGACGTGCGCGAAACCTATGCCGATATCGAGGCGTTGCAACGAGATACCGGCTACAAGCCCACAACCACCATCGACCAGGGCATTCCCAAATTCATTTCCTGGTTCCGTGACTATCACAAGATATAGGGTAGGCCCCGCCAAACCCTTTAGGTAGTTTCCCCCCTGGACAAACGGGTTGGCTTGTGCTTCAAGCAACGACCCCCCATGTGATCAGGGAAGCTCCTGGAGGTTTTCCGATGCCTGTGACCGGTCACGATAGTTTCAAGGCCAAGCGCACCCTGTCCGTCGAGGGACGGGACTATGCCTATTACAGCCTGAACGAGGCGGGGCTGGGCGATCTTTCCCGCCTGCCTTTCTCGATCAAGGTGCTGTTGGAGAATCTGCTGCGCTTCGAAGATGGGCGCACAGTCACCGCCTTGGATGTGCAAGCCGTCGCCGACTGGGCAGAGACGAAGGGCAAGACCGAGCGCGAGATCGCCTATCGCCCCGCCCGGGTCTTGATGCAAGATTTCACCGGCGTGCCCGCCGTGGTCGATCTGGCCGCCATGCGCGACGCCATGGTCAGGCTGGGCGGCGATCCCTTGCGCATCAATCCCCTGGTGCCGGTCGATCTGGTGATCGACCATTCGGTGACCATCGATCATTACGGTACCAAGGACGCCCTGGCCAAGAACATCGCCCTGGAATTCGAGCGCAACGCCGAACGCTATGCCTTCCTGCGCTGGGGCCAGCAGGCCTTCGACAATTTCCGCGTGGTGCCCCCCGGCACCGGCATCTGCCATCAGGTCAATTGCGAATATCTGGCCCAGGTGGTCTGGCTGGGCGTGGATGCCGATGGCAAGGAACTGGCCTATCCCGACACGCTGGTGGGCACTGATTCGCATACCACCATGGTCAACGGCCTGGCCGTTCTGGGCTGGGGAGTGGGCGGCATCGAAGCCGAGGCGGCCATGCTGGGCCAGCCGGTGTCCATGCTGGTTCCCGAAGTGGTGGGCGTGAAGCTAAAGGGAAAGCTGAAGGAGGGCCGCACCGCCACCGATCTGGTGCTGACCATCACCCAGCAGCTTCGCAAGCAGGGCGTGGTGGGCAAGTTCGTGGAATTCTTCGGCCCCGGCCTGGATGCGCTGGGTCTGGCCGACCGCCTGACCATCGCCAACATGGCCCCCGAATACGGCGCCACCTGCGGCTTCTTTCCCATCGATGCCGAAACCATCCGCTTTCTTGCCCTGACAGCGCGCGATCCTGCCCGTATCAAGCTGGTCGAGGCCTATGCCAAGGCCCAAGGAATGTGGCGCGACGCCAGTTCGCCCGATCCGGTTTTCACCGATGTGCTGGAGCTTGATCTGGCTTCGGTCGAGCCCTCGCTGGCCGGACCCAAGCGCCCGCAGGACCGGGTGGCTCTCTCCAAGGCCAAGCAGGGTTTCGCCGAAGCCTTGCCAAGCCTTTCGCCCAGCGCCTCGCTTGCCACAAAAATAGCGCTCTCGGACGGCAGTGGCGCCATCGGACATGGCGATGTGGTGATCGCCGCCATCACCTCTTGCACCAACACCTCGAATCCCAATGTGCTGGTGGCGGCCGGATTGCTGGCCAGGAAGGCCAATGCCCTGGGCCTGAAGCGCAAGCCCTGGGTCAAGACCTCGCTGGCGCCGGGCTCGCATGTGGTGGCAGATTATCTGGCCAAGGCCGGGCTTCAGGAACATCTGGACGCGCTGGGTTTCACCATCGCGGGATTCGGCTGCACCACCTGTATCGGCAATTCGGGGCCGCTGGACGCCCCCGTCGCCCAGGCCATCGACGCCAATAATCTGGTGGTGGCCGCCGTTCTTTCCGGCAACCGCAATTTCGAAGGACGCATCAGCCCGCATGTGAAGGCGAACTATCTGGCCAGCCCGCCCCTGGTGGTGGCCTATGCCATCGCGGGCAGCATGAATATCGACCTGGAAACCGAGGCGCTGGGCACCGACAAAAACGGCCAGCCGGTTTATCTGAAGGATATCTGGCCCACGGGTGATGAAATCCGCGAAACCATCGCGGCCTCGCTATCATCTGACTCGTACCGCCAACGCTATAGCAACGTCTTCAAGGGCACGGCCGACTGGCAAGCCATCAAGGCGGTACCCGGCGCCACCTATGACTGGGACGACGCCTCGACCTATATCCAGAATCCACCCTATTTCGAGGGCATGAAGCAAGAGCCGCCCAAGGGATTCAAGGACATCCAAGGAGCGCGCGCCCTGGCCATTCTGGGCGATTCCATCACCACCGATCATATCAGCCCGGCCGGCAACATCAAAAAGGCGACGCCCGGCGGCCAGTATCTGATAGAGCAGGGCGTGGCCCAGGCGGATTTCAATTCCTATGGCGCCAGGCGCGGCAATCATCAGGTGATGATGCGGGGCACCTTCGCCAATGTGCGCTTGAAAAACGAAATGGCGCCGGGCACTGAAGGCGGTGTTACGCGCTTCATGCCCGAAGGGGCCGAAATGTTCATCTTCGACGCCTCGATGACATATCAGGCGGCGGGTGTGCCCCTGATCGTGATCGCGGGCAAGGAATATGGCACGGGCTCCAGCCGTGACTGGGCGGCCAAGGGCACCCGGCTTCTGGGCGTCAAGGCCGTGCTGGCCGAAAGCTTCGAGCGCATCCACCGCTCGAATCTGGTGGGCATGGGCATCCTGCCCCTTCAATTCAAACCGGGCCAGGACCGCAAGACGTTGAAGCTGGATGGCAGCGAGCGTTTCGACATTTCCGGAATCGAAAACGGCATAACGCCCAAGCAGGAAGTGACGGTTTCAATTCTGCGCACCGATGGATCGCAAGACAGCATCCGAGCGGTGCTGCGCATCGATACAGGCGACGAGATCGACTATTTCCGACACGGAGGGATATTGCCCTTCGTCCTGCGCGCACTGGCGAAGGCATAACAAGACCTTCCATCAAGTGACGCACCAAGGACCCCCGAAAGCCCGCCCGCTTTCGGGGGTTTTCGTTTGCGCTTTCATCCTTCGAGACAGCCGCTTCGCGGCTTCCTCAGGATGAGGTAACTTCTTGAAATATAACTCTCCTCACCCTGAGGAGCGCAGCGTCACGAAGGGTGGGGAGGCTTGCAAACGCGTTTTCAGCAGGCTGTTAAAGTAGCCTATATCGCAGCGCCGATCGACCGCAAAAGATCGGGGCCCATAGGTTTCTTCAGCATCTCCATGATGCGCTCGGGCTGGGCGGGCGGGCTTAACAGATAGCCCTGAATCTCGTCGCATCCCAGATCGTTGAGAACGGACAGTTGCTCGGATGTCTCGACGCCCTCGGCCACAATGCGTCGCTTAAGCGAATGGCCCATGGTGATGATGGTGCGCACGATTTCCGCATCGTCGCTTTCAGCCGTCATGTCCTTGATGAAGGAACGGTCGATCTTGATGGTATCAAGCGGGAAGCGCTTCAAATAGCTCAAGCTGGAATAACCGGTGCCGAAATCGTCCATGGACAGGGGAATCCCCATCGCGGACAGATCCTTCAAAAGCTGGGCGGCCAGATCGGCATCGCCCATGATCAGGCTTTCGGTGATTTCGATCTCGATGCCGCCGGGATTGGCCCCGGTCCTTTTCAAGATGGCGTCCACCGTCTCGGCCAGGCCGGGACGAATCTGACGGGCCGACAGATTGACCGCCACGCGCACCTCGGGATGTCCAGCTTCTGCCCAGGCCTTCTGCTGGCGGCAGGCGGTTTCCAGCACCCATTCGCCCACTTCGACGATCAGGCCTGTCTCTTCCAGCACGGGAATGAAGCGCACCGGCGAGACGAAGCCCAGCCAGGGATTGCGCCAGCGCAGCAGCGCCTCGACGCCGTGAATCTGCCCCGTCGCCATATCCAGCTTGGGCTGATAGAGCAGATGGAATTCCTCGCGCTCGAGCGCCTTGACCAGATTGGTCTTGATGGCCAATCGCTCGTTGAAGGCATCGGTGATGTCGGGGGTGAAGAAGGCATAATTGGTCTTTGACTGTTCCTTGGCCCTGGTCTTGGCGGCCGTGGCACTTTTAAGCAGGGCCTGCGGGCTGTCGGACATGTCGGGAAACAGGCTGATGCCGATATTGGCCGTGACGAAGGCCTCGTAGCCTTCCAGATCGAAGGGCTGGCGCATCGATTCGATGATGGTCTGCGCCATATCCACCGCTTCCTGCTCGGAGGCGATGTTGTGCATCAGAATGGCGAATTCGTCGCCGCCCAGGCGGGCCAGCAAATCGGAATCCCGGCTCACATGCACCAGCCTGCGGCTGGCTTCGCGCAGCAGGAAATCGCCGATGTCATGGCCCAGCGTGTCGTTGACCAGCTTGAACCCTTCAAGGTCCAGGAACAAAAGTGCGCCCCGACTGCCTTGGGCATGGGCCGTTTCCACCGCCGCAGTCAACTTCTCGAGGAAAAGCATGCGGTTGGGCAGTTCGGTCAGCATGTCGTGCGTAGCCTGATAGAGGATGCGCTCCTCGTCCTGGAGGCGCTGCGTTACGTCACTGAAGACCATCACATATTGCTGCACGATTCCCTGCTCGTCGCGCACAGACGAGATCGACAGGTGCTGGGCATAGCGCTCGCCTGTTTTCTTCTTGTCCCAGATTTCCCCGGCCCAGAGACCGCTGCGCATCAAGGCTTCCCACAAGGAGAGAAAGAAGCGCTCGTCTTGATAGGGCGAATTGAGGAAGGGCGGCTTGTGACCCACCACCTCATCGGCGCTATAGCCGGTGATCGCGGTGACGGCGGAATTGACCACGCTGACTTTGAAATCATCGTCGGTCACTATCACGCCCTCGGCGGCGGTCTCGAAGACGGTGGCCGAGAGGCGCAGGCGCTCCTCGGTCTTCACGCGTTCCGAAATGTCGCGCATGACGCCGATGAACAGGCGCTCCTTGCCCTGCTTCAACTCGCTGACATGAATTTCCATGGGAAAGACCGAGCCGTCGCGCCTGCGCCCCGACAGTTCGCGCGAGGTGTTCATCATCCAGGTGCGACCGCCCTGGGCATAGTGCTGCATGTACATGTTGTGCTCGGTGGCATAGGGCTCGGGCATCAGGCGCGAGACGGACTGGCCGACGATTTCCTCGGTCATGTAACCGAAAATGCGGCTGGCCGCCGCGTTGAAGGATTGAATGCGCCCATCCATCGAGATGGTGACGATGCCCTCGATCACGGCATCCAGGATGCCCGCCAGCTTGGCTTCGCGCTCGCGCAGCGCCTCGGCCGAGCGCTTGCTTTGCGTGATGTCGCGGGCCTCCATCATGAAGCCCCCCTCCCCCTCGCCCAAAGGGCGCACGGTCAGATCGACATCCAGTTCGGCCCCATGGGCACCGACCAGCTTGATGGTGACCGAGCCCTCTTCCCTGGCCAGCAGGGCCAGCCCCTCGGGACTGAGAAGATCGGCATAGTCGCGATGCGCCAAATCCTGAACCGGGCGCCCGATCAGGGGAGCGGGGCCTTCGAAGCCCAGCATCCTGGCCCCCGACCCATTGGCATAGACCAGACGGCCATCTTGAACGATGGCAATCAGATCGCTGACCAATTCCAGCAGCCGAAGCCCCCAAGTGCCTGCGGCATGTGATTCTTTTTGTTGTGCCGTCATTCCAAAGGCCGAAGATGCAAGCGCGGGCAGGACAGCCCACCCCCAAACGATACAAAGATGGTTAAGCCTACCTGAAAGGCAGGAGCTTGTGGATAGATATTTTCCTGCACCCCCCTGTCCGGCAGGCAGGAACTACCTGAAATTCTAGGGAAAATGGTGGGCGCTACAAGGATCGAACTTGTGACCCCTTCCATGTCAAGGAAGGCCCTGCCTTCTGCAACGCATTGATATAGAGCCGTGTTTGTCATGCCTGAACGGTTTGCACCGGTTCTGCACCAACCGGTTGAAAACCGGCGAAGCTGAAGCTGGTCCGCTTGCTGCCGCCGGGGTTGCGGACCAGCAGCCCGCGGGCCAGAAGGTCGTTGATGTCGCGGCTGGCCGTATCCACCGAGCATTTGCCAAGGGCGGCCCATTTGCTGGCAGTCAGGTTCCCCTCAAACCCATCCATGAAGCGGTTGAGGATCATCTTCTGGCGGGCCGAGAGGGGCTCTTGCGCGACGCGCTGCCAGAATTCCGCCTTCCGCAGCACGGCCTGGCATGCGCCTTCCGCCGCATCGATGGCACGGCCGAAACAGGCCAGGAACCAAACCAGCCAGCCGGTCACGTCAAGCGACCCTTTCTGGGTGCGCTCCAGCACCTCGTAATAGCGTTTGCGCTCACGCATGATCTGCGCCGAAACGCTATAGAAACGCTGCCCGCTACCTTCCACTCTGGCCAGGACCAAGTCGGCGATGGCCCGTGCGATGCGTCCGTTGCCGTCATCGAAGGGATGGATGCTGACGAACCAAAGATGTGCGATACCGCTTTTCAGCACCCCATCCGTTCCATCGCCAGCAGGCCGATCAATCCAAGCAAAAAGGCGCTTCATCTCGGTCTTGAGGCGCTTGGCCGGGGGCGCTTCGTAATGCACCTTTTCCCGGCCCAAGGGGCCGGAGACCACCTGCATGGGACCAGCCTGGTCTTCGCGCCAGTCGCCGGTGACGATCTTACGTAGGCCAGAATAGCGGGTGGGAAACAGGGCCGCATGCCAAGCGAACAGCCGCTTATCCGTAAGCGGTTGGGCATGGTTCCGCGTGGCGTCCATCATCATGTCGACCACGCCCTCCACCTTCCTGTCCGGTGCTTGAAGCCCCGCATCCGGCAGGCCGAGACGGCGCGCCACCGAAGAGCGCACGCTTGCGGGATCGAGCTTTTCCCCCTCGATTTCCGAAGTCCGAATGACATCTTCGACGGTTGCCTGGAACGAGGCATGCGCCTGAAGATCGAAGCCCAGCCGCTGCATCTGGCCCAGCAAACGCCCCTGCTTGTGACGGACTTCGGCCAAAGGGGCCAGAAGGGCTTCGGCATCCCAGGTGAATTTCGGCCAGTCGCTGTCCTGCCAGATGTACACCGCCATTTCTCCGCATTATCTACGGAGAATATAAAGGTGTTCTCCGCACTCGGCAAGCTATTTCACCGCACGTTTTGCGGTGAATTCTCCCGCATTCTCCGCAAGCGATCCTTCTCCACGAAGTCCTTCAGCGCCTCGGGAAGCGAAGTGTTCATGGTGCTCATTCTCGGGCATTAACGCATTTTACCTTTTTGGCGAGGACCAGGGCTTGCATCGACCGAACACGCGACAAGGGCAGATCTTGCAAAGGCATTATGTGCCAAATAACATAAAATCAATTTATGCGCCCATTCGCATATTGAATATTTATGCTAGTTAGCGCATAATTCCGGAATGACAGATATCGCCCGCACGCCAAAACTGATTGGCAACCTTATCCGCCGGGCCCGCAAGAAGCACGGCTGGAGTCAGGCCGAGCTTGGCAAGAAAGCGGGCCTGCGCCAGGAAACCATCTCGCTGATCGAAACGGGAAATCCGGCGACGAGATTGGAAACGATCCTCTCTGTCCTAGGAGCACTCGATCTTGAATTCAAAATCGCGCCGCGCACGAAGGGGCAGGCTTCGGATATCGAGGATATCTTCTGATGCCGCGACATCCCCTCTATGCGCCCTTGCGGGTTTGCCTGAACAATCGTCTGGTTGGCCACCTTCAAAAGGAACCGAGCGGAGCAATCGGCTTTCGCTACGACGAAACCTGGCTTAACTGGACAAGCGCTTTCCCGGTGTCCTTGTCTTTGCCCTTGCGCGAAGACGGTTACAAGGGCGAACCGGTCGCCGCCGTGTTCGAAAATCTGCTGCCTGATTCCGAGAACCTGCGCAGGCGCGTTGCCGAGAAGGTCGGCGCAAGAGGAGCCGATGCCTACAGCCTGCTTGAAGCGATCGGTCGGGATTGCGTGGGGGCGCTGCAGTTCCTGGCTGGCGATTCCGTCTCTGAAGCTGACAGCACAAAGATTGACGGCGAGCCAATCGACAACGACACCATCGAAAGACTGCTTCTTAATCTCGCCCAAGCGCCCCTTGGATTGAGCCGAGAGGATGATTTCCGGATTTCGGTGGCGGGGGCGCAGGAGAAAACCGCGCTGCTTCGTTACCAGGATCGCTGGCTGAAGCCCAAGGGCACGACGCCGACCACGCACATCTTCAAAACACAAATCGGCCAACTGCCCAACGGCATCGATCTGTCGAACAGCATCGAGAACGAATATTACTGCCTGAAACTTTTCGCGGCCTTCGGCCTTCCCGTCAACCGCGCCGAGATCATGACCTTCGGCAACGCCAAGGCCCTTGTCATCGAGCGCTTCGACCGATTCTGGACAAAGGATGGAAGACTTTTACGGCTGCCGCAGGAAGATTGCTGCCAAGCTCTGGGCGTCCCGCCCACGCGTAGATATCAAAACGATCATGGCCCTGGCATGGCCGATATCCTCGCCCTGCTGAAGGGCAGCGACAGTCCGGCCGAAGACCACAAGTCGTTCCTGAAAGCGCAAATTTTGTTCTGGCTGATTGGCGCCACCGATGGGCATGCCAAGAATTTCAGCCTGTTTCTTCGCCCTGGCGGAAGTTTTTCGCTTACACCTTTTTACGATGTGCTGACGGCGCAGCCAAGCCTGGACGCAAGGCAGATCGAGAAGAAGCAGTTGAAACTGGCGATGGCCGTCGGCACGAACCATCACTATCGTATCGACGCAATCCATGCCCGCCATTTCATCCAGACCGCAAATGACGCTGCGCTGCCCCGAGACATTGCCCGTGCCGCCCTCCGGGAAATCCAGGACAGCGCCCCGGACGCCATCCGGCAAATCGAAGCAACTTTGCCCGCGAACTTCCCCGAGCAAATTCATGCCTCTGTGAAGCGGGCGATGACGTCAAGGCTTCAACACCTCGATAGTCCTGAAGTCTTTCCCGACGGATAGGACCATGTTTTCCTCTTCCGCCTATATGACCCTTGAAAATGGAGGGCTAAATTCCAAGCTCACTTGCATAACCCATGCGACAACAATGAATGGCCGCTTTATTTGCCAAGCCGCCATGCCTTAAGCGGATGAGAATCATGGCCGACCACAGCTTTACCCGCCTATTCTTTGGTTCCGCCGTCTTTCGGGAAGGCTTGGAATATCAGCAGTTCCGCTACCGCTTCGCCCTGGCCATTCTGGTCTTCTCGACAGTGATAACCGGGCTGTTCCTGCTCACTTCGCATCTGGGGACAACGCAGTTCGACGAACGATACCTTCTGATCGCCAAGCCCTATTTCATCTCCAGCCTGATCTGCTATGTCCTGCTGCGCGCCCGGCCTTCTTGGATGACGCCGATCACCGTTCTTTATGCGGTGGAATCGCTGCTGCAATTCGCCGCCGTCTTTTTCCTGAACCCGTCCGACGAATTGCGGATCATTTGGTTCGCCCTCAACCTGCCCGGCGTCTATCTGATTCTGGGTCAGTTCGCAGGCATTGTGGTAACCGTGGTTTCAATTCTGTTTGTCACCGTCGCCAACGCTTATCTCGATCAGCCCTATTCCATCAACGCCATCGTCACCATCTGCCTGGGCATGGTCTATATCAGCATCTTTTTCCACGCCTTCGCCACCAGGTCGATTTCCTTTCATCATGCAATGGTCGAAGCCAACCGCAAACTGTCCGACATGGCGGCCAAGGATCCGCTGACCGGGCTGCTCAACGCCCGCGCCTATTATGCCCTTTGCGACAATGCGCTGTCGCAGGCCCGGCGCTCCGGCAATTATTTCGCCATGCTGTTCGTCGATCTCGACCATTTCAAAAGCATCAATGACCGCTTCGGGCACGAGGCCGGCGACGCCGTCTTGAAAAGCGTTGCCGGATGTTTACAAGACGGCATCCGCCACAGCGACATCGTCGGACGCATCGGCGGCGAGGAATTCTCCGTCCTGCTGCCCGACACCGATCAGGAAGGGGCCAGGCAGTTGGCCGAGAAACTGCGCCAGGATATCGAGGCATTGATGCCGGATATCGGCGAACAGCGCCTGCCGATCACGGCCAGCATCGGGGTTGCCGCCGGAGGGCCTGAACACAAAACCGTGGCCGACGTTCAGCGTCAGGCCGATCAGGCCATGTATGTCGCCAAGCGCCAGGGCCGCAACCGAGTCACCTGTCTTGACGAGATCATGGATGGGCAGGAACTGGCCTCGGTGACTTAATGTGCGTAGCGTTCAACCATGGAAAGCGTTGACCAGCCGCCCTCATCCTTCAGCAAAGGAAGGTCACGGTTCGCCGTTGAGTCATAACTCGGCCTCATAGTTGTCAGCGTCCTCAATACATGTACCTGCGCCTGGGATGCGCTACGACAGATGAATGTTGCATGTTATGGGGCGAACTTTGTTGTCAAAGAATTCTGCCAGGGCAGAAAAAGAGCTGTCATCACAATCGGCGACATAGAGCGTAAAACTCAAATCAGTCTCGTAAAGCGTTAGTGTCAGGTTAGGATTAAGGAAACGCATTCTTCGCGCTGACCAAAGGGCCCACTGCTTGTGTACCTCTCGCAGGGATCTTGAAGCGGGTTTCATCTTCTGAGACATGCCTCTGCTCACAGTTGTTTCTTAGACCGGATAGGCCTACCCAAATGGAGAAAATAACCTAGGGATGGTCAATCGATATCTGCTCGCGAAAGCAGGTGGAGAATTTGTTCGAGGGCCTGGGGGCTTACTCCCGCTCATGGATTTTGGAATGAGCATATTTGAAAACAGAACACCCCGTGAACCTCTGCACGATTTTGCACGCTTTGCACGGCTGAAGAGGGCGGAAGTTGGCCATTCGTTGCCCACCCAGGCCAAGACGGCTCCGGCCGATCCAACAAATAACCATCTGCTTTCATTGAGAGAAAATGGTGGGCGCTACAAGGATCGAACTTGTGACCCCTTCCATGTCAAGGAAGTGCTCTACCGCTGAGCTAAGCGCCCTGTCGCCACGAAAAGCCAACGGCTTGGCCGTGCGAAGGGGCCTTTTAACCGCCCCGGCACGGCTTGGCAAGGGGTTTTGAGTCTGGTTGACCGAAACGCTCGTTTTGGCGAAGACCCTTTCGGATGAACCAGAGGGGCTGCCTGGCCGGTATCCGATCCTAAAGGAGAGGGCAGCCCCCTCTCCTTCAAACGGCACTCGATGGAGCGTTTGATTCCTGTCCTTTCAAGGGCGCCCGGCTGCAACCCACCAGATCGGCGACGGGAAGAACTCCATAGGTTCGCAACAGAGGCAAAGCTTTCGGAAAGGCCTCGGTATAGATCGCCATCCTGGAAAATCGGGAAACGATTTGCCTGACCAGCGCACGCCGCACCCCACGGCGCTGCCAGCCGGGATGCACACAGATTTCCGTGAGGTAGCATTTGCTTAAGCAGTCGCTGAAAACCCGAGCAAAGCCGATAAGCTGCCCATCCGCATTTTCCGCGAAAGCGCCGAAGGCGCCGTCTCCAAAGAGCTTTTCATAAAGCTTCTCGCGTGACATGCCTTTTTCCGTGATGCCGAAGCCGACGGAATCTACGACCTGGTCAAACTGGGCGGCTGAATATTTGAAGGCATCATCGGTAATGACCGCTTGCGAAAAAGTCTGCGCCTGGGCATTCAATGCGCCAGGCAATCGGCGACAAGCGTTCAATATCTCCCTTGGACGAAGCCCCCCTGCCTTGAAGAAATCGACCTGCTCCGCGGGCGCGTCGCAGTAAAGCGCTGTCTTGCCAAACCGTTCGTCGATTTTTTCGAGAAGCCCACTTCCGATGGCGCGGCCCCGCCAACTCGGATGCACACAGATTTCCGCAAGCCACGAGACCAGCAACTCGTCGCTGAGAAGACGCGCCGCACCGACCAGCCGGTCGCCTGAGAAAGCGAACAATCCGAAGGCCCCGGGTCTGAACAGCTTTGCCACATCGTCCAAGCCGAGCTGTTCGGCAAAGCCAAATCCCGCCTCGCTATACAACATCTTCAGATCAAAGGATGCTGCCTGCTCATGATCCCAAGACCAACGAATGGTCGCCTCTTTCATGTCACATCCTCCAACGCCACTTGTTTCCTCAGCCGGGTGCCAGCGCTACGACAACTTGCTTGGGCTCAAATCGAGGCGCTGCACCGCAGCCCTCCCATACGTCAGCCGCAACAGCTTCCAGTTCCGGTATCGCCCCACTCACTTGAGTGATGCCAAGCGCGCGGGCCATCTTCAATAGTTGAGGAAACGCTGCGCCCGGAATCCCCAAGCCTTCATGGCGACTTGCCAGAAACATGCCCGATTTGGCCATGCCTCGCTCAATGTCGATATGGCTCAGCGAAATCAGACCGACGGCTGAATCAGATTCATCGACGATGGCAAAAGACTGCGCCGACTTCTCCCGGCACCATGATTGTGTGTAGGAAAGAAAATCGGTCGCGGACAAGGGCGGTGCCGTCCCCGACCCTTTGACGGAAGGAGGAAGACCCTCATCACAATTGAGAATCGCCGCAAGCTGATCGCTGTAGCGAAGGGCCGTTTCCTGGCTTCCCTCGGGCTCAGGAGCAAGTCGAAACAGGTTTATGCCTCTCATCGTATCGCGCATCATCCCCCCCTGCCCCCGACGCCCTGTTACCCCAGAATGCAGCAGCTCGGCACGAAGGGAAATATACTTATAGTTGTATTATCTGCAAGGAAATGTTTTGATCGTCTGCCACTGGCACAGATGCCTTGCCCGGTTTAGTCTTCAGATTCACGCTTGGTTTGGACAAAACTGATGCTGCAGAGTCTGATTCGTCTTGTTTGCCTTGCCCCCACCGCTGAGGTTCAAGACACAGTGGCTTGTCGTCTGGCCGATGATCTGGCTGCGATCCTGAATTCTGATCAGGGATTACCTGGAAGCATCAGGCAGACCTCACGCCGCTCCCTGGAGACGAAAGAGACTGTTCTTTCCTATACGAAAGAATGGTGCCTGAAGAGGAACGCCAGATTCTACGCGATTGCGCATGGCGAGGGACGGGCCATCGGCTCGATCAGCCTGAGCCACATTAACTTCTCTCAAGCGTCGGCTTTCTGTGGGTACTGGATAGGAAGCACGTTCCAAGGAAATGGCTACGGTTTTGAGGCATTGACACAATTGATGGAGCGCGCAAAAAAAATGGGACTTAAGCGAGTCTCGGCGCAAATCATTGATGACAATATCGCCTCAAAACGTCTCTGGGAGAAATTGGGCGCCTCGTTCGAGCAGGCAAGCGGGAAGATTGTCGCAACCACATCCTTTGCGTAGAAGCCGCCTCAGGGCTCCGATATCCTTGTCACGGCGTGGCGCATGGCGGCCAGAGACTCCTCGGTTTCCTGGCGGGGAATGAAGGAGGGCCAGGGACGGCCAAGCGCTGCAATCCTTGCCGCTGAAACGCCGCTCTCGATCAGATAGGCACGAACCTCGGCAGCCCGCTTTTGCCCCAGCTTCTCTTTTTCGATGCTGTCCGGTGCCTCCAAATTGTCGGCAAAACCGATGGTTTCGACAGGATGAGTTGGATATCGGCGCAGGATTTCCGCTTGCTGGTCCAGAACCGCCCGCGCCCCTGCGGACAGGACCCAAGAACCCGATTCGAAATAGACCTTCTCATCACCGGCGGGAATAAGGTCTGGGGGGACACGGCTTATGAAGCAGGGAAGCGAAAAATCGATGCCGTTTTTCGGGAGTGGAGCCGGACACTCCTTGACCTCCGCCGCCCCCGCATCTCCAACCACCAAAGCCACCATGGAAAACATAATCAGTCGACCGATCCTCATAACATTTCCTCCTCGTGACACAGTTTCCTGACTTAAGGGCCAGAATAGTCATCAGGGCTAGGCTGAACTGTTCCCGTGATGGCGGGCATATTCTTATCGACTTGTGGCGGAATGATGACGGGCATTCCCTTCCAGGCTCAGCCCCCCTGGTCAGAGGCTTTGGGCCGGGTTAGATTTCCAGCCATGACCCAAAGCAAAACCAATGCTGATCCCCTCCACCTCGGCATCGGCCCGCACGAAGGACGCGAATGCGAATTGATGCTGCGTGGCCTGAAACCCCTGGCCGCGTTCAGCGACGTCACCACGCATTGCCATCATTTTCCCGAGGCCGAGTTTGCCCCGCATGTCGCAGCCGGTCGGATTGTGACAAGGGAGGAAACGCTTGCCCTTCCGGATGACAAGCTTGCCATCCGCTGTCTTTACTATGCCCTTCCAAATGAGGCTTGGCGGATTGCGGCCGCTCACATCCTGAAAAAGGCGCTGTTCCTAGGCCAGCGCGAACCGGTCGAAAGCGATGATATCGCACTCGGCCGGTTGCTCGGCTACGCTGAGGAAGACATCCAGGCGTTTCTGCATCATACCCGCAAGGCAAAAGCCAGAAGATTGGGTTAGCGAAGCCCCTTCTTCCAGCATTGCCAGCAATCACTGGGGCAGTGAGGTTTTCACCATTGGCTTCGACGCGCCATCTCGGCTAAATTTCTCCTGCACGCTACCGGCGAGGACGACATGACCAGAATGGGTACATTAGTTTTTTTTGTCTTCTTCCTGACAGCCTGGAGCAGCAACGCCCAGGCCATCGATGAAACACCCGTTCTCGATGTCCTCGACGACTGTCCGGCTCAAGAGCCCACTTGCGTTGCGATGTCTGGCTATTTGAACTGGCCGGGCAAACGCGCTGACTCGAACGCCAAACACCCCGCCGTTCGTGCTGCTCGAATGAATGATCCCAACCCAGACTTCCCGCTTATTCTGATCCGGGTCAAGGGCCGCCTGAACGGCGGCGAAGAAAGAACTTATGACCTAAGAACAATCTCCCCTACCGATGCCCTGGGCTGCCATGATTTTAACTTGCCCGCCCTAGGGGCGAGAGCAGGAGGAGGAGGCATCCTCCTTACCCATCAGGGTAAATTCACGATGACGTCAAGGGAGATTTCATTTGGAAGCAGAACATCTTTGGTCGTGATACCCGATAATTTCAGCAAGGCGACTTACCATCTTTCTCCGGGATGGGAGCGATATTCATGGGTCTGGGAACCCATCATTACAAAAATGGCTCAGGTCTATTGGAGCAAGAATGGGATTTGCCTTGACCTTGATAATCCCAGCCATTTCAGGCGAATTGATTCGGAAAAATGCATCTCCGAGCCGCTTGTTCCTGCTGATGCAGCAGACATTCAGCGCCTTGGCAAGTCAAAGCTCCTCGGTTCAACTGCAATGAGCGAGTCCTCTAATTTTGAAATTCTGCGCCTTAAAGACCACTCGTGGCTGATCTATATCTGGAGCGTTGCCTGCACATGAACATTCCCTTTTTCACGTTGGCCTCCATGGCACTTGTGCGTTGTTTGCGAGAATGACATGAGACCACTTTGGCTGAGACTTGCTGCTGTTTTGGCGATGAGTTGCGCCGGAATGGCCTGGGCAAGCGAAAAGATCGACCCGAGACAGGTGCGACTCATCACCTCGACCGCAGGGACCTCGACCTGTATCGGGAATCCGGTTTCGCCGGTCTGCGCAGTGGAAACTTTCTTGGCCTGCATAGCGAGGAATGACCGGGAGCTGTGCAATCGCGTGGGGGTGCTTGATATCAATGCCTTGGGAAGGCCGGGAGGCATAAGTTACAAAATTCTTTCCGTAAAACAAATCCGCGCGGCAGATGTCCCAAAAAGCCTCGGCGACACAGAATGGATGAAACCCGGAAATGTCAGAGTGGAAGTTCTCGATCTGAGTGTCATGTTTCCCTGGTGCCCGCATGGATGCCGGTCAGAAATCTTCGTCAAGCCTGTCGCCCAGGGATGGCACATTGTCGACTGGGCAACCGAGGGGGTGGACTGATCGCCACCCCCTTTTTCATCATTTCCCGAAGATTATCTGTGTCGGGTCCTTGAATTCACCTTTCTTCTGAACGTCAATATGGACGTGATTGGTCATTTTGGTATTTCCGACGGGGGGATAGATTTTAGAAAGATCCTGCGAGGTGCCGATCCGCGTTTTTGCCGCCTCAACCTTTTGCCCCGATTTGACATCGGGATCGATATACATCACCCGGACAAGGTGCCCATCCTCGGTGCGAATGGAAACCGCCTTGTACTTCCCGCGCTTTGACATGTCATTGCTTGACCCATATGGATCGAAGGGGGGGCCTTCGACTGTTCCCGTGACCGGGCTATGGACGTCCTGACCAGGTTCGACGGCAATATCGACTCCTTTGTGCTTTCGTCCACCATCGCGATCAGCCTCATAATGCCCACACCCATATGGCCTCCCATCACAACCGCGCTTTTTTCCATTCGAAACCGGATTGGTCATCGTCGGCAATCCCTTGGCCGACCCACCCTTGGCCTCCTGCCCGGCTCCGGGGCCGCCGCGCTGATGCTCCGCGACCTGAACCAGTTGGCCGTCGCGCACCTGCTCATACGAGCGCACATGGATCAGACCCGGACCGCCTGCGCCACCCATCGGCTCAAGACCGGTCGGTCGATGCAGGCCCGGATAGGCCCGCTTGAATTCCTGCGCCACGAAAGCACGATAGGCCTCATGCTCGGGATGGCGATCATTCCAATAGCGCTTGTCGTCGATCAGCGCTTGCAAGGCTTCCTTCATGTCAACTCTCCTCCTCCTCTGTTTTTGAAGAAAAAACCGTCCAACCTGATTACAGCCGATCACAGCCGCGCTCGCTCCGCCAGATGCGCCTGAGCCCCATCCAGCTTGGCTTCGATGCGCACCAGATGCTCGGTCAGGCGCCGTTCGATATCCTTGATATAGCCAATCGAGGCGTAGGATTTGGCGACCTCAAGCTTGTAAGCGCTCAAGGCCTCCCGCAGATCGATCAACGACGACTGCACATGGGCGCGCTCAGCATCCATCGCCTCGTCGAGATCGCGCCTGGTCTTCCAGACCAGCCAGAACAGGCCGGCCAGAACCGGCAGTTCGACCGCGCTGATCCACCAGATCAGATCAATGCTCCAATGTTGACTCATGCTTTCCTCCTAAAGATCGAAATCGTTGCCGACCTTGATGGGCGCACCCGGGCGCCAATCTTGTTTCTGATGCTGAAGCGGTGCCGTGGCGGCCTGATTAAGGCGCACCGGTTCGGCCAAAAGGCATCCCGCCACCGCATCCAGCCCGTCGTCCTTGCACTTTCCGCCCGCCCGCCATTCACGCATCTCGGTGATGAAGGGGGTTGCCCAGACCGAGCGATGGGCATTCAGCGCACCGGCTGCCAGCACGGCATCGAAAGCATCGACGATGCGCTTATCCTTGTTGGTGTGGCTGTGCGTCTCCACCACCGCCAATTTAAGCCCGAGACGCTTGGTCTCGCGGCGCAACAGGCCGGGCAGGAACTTGCCGATGCCGTTGCCTTCCAGGCGGATGGCGGGCAGGTAGAGGTCTTTGGCGAACAGCGCCGCCTGACGGCAAAGCTGCGTTGCCTCGTCGGCCTCCCCCACCAGGGCCGGATCATGCTTGAGATAGGCGATGCGGTGCAGCCAGTAGCCGCCTTCCTCGTCGGTAAAGATGCAGGCGATCACCGAGGCGTCGCCCTTCTCGGGATTTCCGAACGAGGGGTCCCACCAGCAGGAAGCCGAGACCAGACGCTTGCCGTTCAGCAGCAGGCGCGCCGATCCGTTGCCTTCGCTGTAGTCAAGTTCGGCTTCGTAGAGACGCAGCCGGTCGGGGTCCAGCCTGCCCTCGGCGATATTGACCGGACGCAGCATCATCTGACTGTCGAACTTGTTGGGGCCGGTGCGACGCTTAAGCTTGGCGATGCGCTCCAGAGGAAAACGCTCAGGCCAACGCGAACGGCCCTTGGCATCCAACACCGCCAGTTCGAGGCGGGAAAATCCATTCAGAAAAGGCTCGGTCTCGCCCGCCTCGATGCGCGGCACTGCTGCATAGATGGTGTAATAGCTGTGCGGTGTGCCGACATACAGATGCAGCCCACCCGGCACCAGCACGAAATCCAGCTCGAACAGACGCTGGCGCAGATCGGCCCGCTTGGGCACGCTGTCCGAGGTGTTGGGCACCTCGACATCGTCGCAGATCACGACATCGGCCCGCGATCCCGTGACATTGGCTCCGATGCCCTTGGCCAGCATCGAGGGATCGCGCAGCTCCGAGGGCCTGACCACGGTGAACTGATCGGCCGCCCACTGATCGCGGTTTTTGGGCTTCAATCCCTTGGTCAGCGGATGGCGCTCGACGATGCGCTTGACGTTGCGCACCATCTTGCGGGCCAGGGCCAGATCGGCCGCCAGCACCAGAATCCGCGTATTGGGACGCCTGGCCAGCATCCAGGCGCAAAACAGTCCGACCAGGGTCGATTTGCCCGATCCTCTGAAGGCCATCAGCAGCAATTCGCGTTCATGCCCATTCAGGCGCGCTTCCAGCCAGCGGGCGATGCGTTTGTGAAGCAGGGGCGTTCCCTGGGCCTGATGCTCGTTCCAGATCCAGACGAATTCGGTGAAGCTGGCCTTGGTCATGGCGCGTCATCCTCATCGTCGTCCGTCTCTTCGCGTTCCAGGGCTTCGCGGGCACGGATCAGAAAATCCGCCTCGCCCGGCGTTTTTTCCTTCTCCTTCTCCTCATCCAAACCGGCTTCATCGGCGGCCCAGCGCAGAAGCTTGACCAGAAGATCGATATGGGCCAGCGCCGATTTGCAGGCCGCGTGATGGGCTGCGAATTCCTTGGCCGTTTCGCTGGGCACCTGGCCCGCGAAATCGCCATAGCGTTCGGCAGCATGCAAAATCCGCTCGGGCAGCAGCAGCCTCAGTTGACGTTTCAGAGCTTCAAGGTCATCGGTGGTCATTTAAGGAATCCTTTGCAAAGACGAAAACGAAACCGCCCGCCCCATGGCTGGAGCGGGCGGTTTCTTGCGATGCAGGGTCAGCGACAGAAAGCCTTGACCTTGCGGTTATGGGCGACGATCTGCTCGGCCAGGGCTCTGCTGAGACTGTCGGCAGGATCAACCTTGATCATGCCGACCCACGCGCAGTCACTTGCTCTGGTCGTGCAACTCGCGATGAAGAGCAGCGTCGTCAAGACGAGCCACATCCTCATCGATAGCCTTCGCCTGAATGGCATGTTCCAGCCCCTGGGCGGCCATCTTCGCTTGGGCGCTGCGATTTCCGCAAAGCCAGACCGCCGCCAGGGGCAGCCAGCGAAGAAGCGTTCCCGCCAGGTTCAGGAAGAAGGCGGCCATCAGGCCGCCCGCTCCTTCACCACCACCGCAACGGCGGCGGCGATGGCGGCACCGGCCTGGCCGATGGCGGCCCATTCGGCATCATTCAAGCCCACGGCCAAGGCCAGGGCGGACAGGCCCGCCCAGCTCGAGGGTTCCTTCAAGCGTTCCAGAATCCAGGTGAACATCGGTTCTTGCTCCTTTCGTTGAGACATAAAAAAGGCCGGGGAAATCCCGGCCCGGCACATGGCGCGAAGCATGTTCCCCCTAATCGGCGGGTTCCTCGGGCCATATCACGGTGTTGGGATTCTCTTGCAAGGTCACGTCGCGCAGATCCTGGGCATAGTCGGCCCACTCCTTTGCCTTGGCATAGGACAGCGTGGCGACCAGGCGAAAATCCCTTTGATTGCGATGACGTTCCAGAACGGCCAGGGCTTTCTCAAGCAATGGCTTGCGCTGGAGGCGGATGTCGTCCCAGCTAAGATCGGGTTCCGTCATGGCTTAAGGCTCCACCGGCCAGGCGATCATGTTGGGATCGGTCTGCCGCGTGATATCGCGAAGCTGCTGGCGATAGGCAGCCCAGGCAGCTTTCTGATCAACCGTCAAAGGCGCATCGGCAAGCTGCGTCCAGTCGCACACTGCCAGCCTTCCATTGCGGATCCTCCGGATATCCGCCCAGTCTTTGGCTGGCGGGGGCGGAAGAACGAACGAGCCATCGGCCTGCCTTTCCATGCCGGAGTCGACTTGGCTGTCCACCAGGACCAGTTGGGCTACGATTTCGGGGTGGAAATACTTGTCGATATCCCCATCACCGGGAATTTCGATGATTTCCGCGACCTTGTCATTTTCGATGCGCGCATAGCGTTTCATGAGTTGCCTCCTCAGTTCTTGAATTCGCGAACAACGACGATGCCGGCCTTGCCAGCACCCCCGTCGCCATTTCCAGCGCCGCCGCCGCCGCCAGTTCCATAGACCGTGGCGTCTGGCGCGTTAGCCACCGCTGCGCCATACGCGGCTTCGCCACCACCGCCCCAGTAGGATGCTCCACCCGTTCCGCCTGGGCATCCGATCGTGGTCGTGCTGCCGCTTCCGCCTGATCCCCCGGACAAGTTGACATCGCCAGAGCTGCCAACGCCGCCGCCGCCACCATCAGACTGCTGGTTGCCGTTGCTGGCACCACCTGTTGCCGAACAGTGCGCGCCAAAGGAGGATGTCCCGCCAGATGTCGTGGTGTTTTTTGCTGCACCAGCGCCAATAGTTACGCTTTCAGTAGCCCCAAGTGAGGCGGCCAGGATTTTCTTGATGGCCGTGCCACCAGCGCCACCGCCAGGGCCTGAGCCAGAGGTGTTGTAGCAGCCGCCAGCGCCGCCGCCCGTCACGATCACCTCGATCCACAGCAGGCCTGCCGGTTTTGTCCAGGTGCCGGATGCTGTGAAGGCGGTGATGGTTTCAGACAGGGCTCCTGTGCTGCCCGCCGGAAAGGTGACTGTTCCAGCGCCGTCGTCGTAGCTGCCGCCCGCCGCCTGAACCATGGCGCCCACCACGTCTTGCGCCGCCTCGGTGAAGTCTGAGAGGTCGGAGGCGACGTGCGCATGCGAGGTATTGGCTTTGCCGGACAGCGCAACACCGCCATCCTTGATCAGCTTGCCGGTGACGCCATCGAACAGTGCGATGTTGGCATCAGTGGCCGAAGCTGGCCCCACAACATCACCCGTTCCGGTGCCGGGGGCGCCTTGCGGACCCTGGGGGCCTTGTGGGCCGATGAAACCGCTGACCGGATAGGCCAGGGGCAATCCATTGGCATCGAAGCCCAGAAGTGCTGAGGCGCGATCGGTTAAGGCTGGCAGTTCCAGACTGTCGGCAGGATCGACCGGCGACAGCACCAGCGAACGACCCAGGCTTGTCGCCACCTGCTGAAGCGAGGCGGTCAGACGGTCCAACTCGTCATTGATCACCTTGGCCCTGAAGGCCCCGCCCTCTTGAAAATCTGAGGTGCGGGCGATGGCGATGTTGCGCCTGAGCGTCACCAGCACGCCGTTAGCAGGGGCTGCCGTGAAGGTGACCGTGCCGCCAGTGCTGACACCAGCGCCTGCCACGGTGAATCCGCTGTTTTGCAACGCATCGTCCAGCCAGACCTCCATGTCCGCATTCTCGAAGATCGGGAAGGCGTAGGGAAAGACTGTCTGTGCGCCGTTAGCCGTATATTGAATGCGGGGGGTTAAGGCCCCGATCTGAATATGATCCGTCATCTGCTCCTCCTGTCGTTATCTGGATTTCAAGAGACTGCTTGCCAGGCCCAGACCCTGCTGGGCCAGTTGCAGCCCCAGCGAAGGGCCGAACTGTCGGCTTTGTTCAAGCAGGCTGCGCTGATTGGCGAAGTCGAGAGACTGGCCGATGGCATTCGCCCTTAGGCCATACATCTTGTCCTCGCTGTCCTGCTCTTCCTGGGTTCTGGTAACCAGCCCCTTCAGAACGGCACCTGCCGAACCACCTGAAGCACTGTCCAGCCCCATGGCGCCGAAGGCCGCCTTGCGGCTGGCCATCTCGACCTTGAGCTGGCGCTTGCGGCTTTCGGCATCGGCATCGCGCGTGGCCTGAAGCTG
Source organism: Alphaproteobacteria bacterium WMHbin7 (assembly GCA_002753155.1). Classification (GTDB taxonomy): domain Bacteria; phylum Pseudomonadota; class Alphaproteobacteria; order Rhodospirillales; family WMHbin7; genus WMHbin7. The sequence continues at coordinate 73,155 of PDZW01000009.1, read as the reverse complement.
GGCCAATTGCGATTGGGCCTGGGCTTGCGCCTGGGCTTGTTGCTGCGCAATGACAGCGTTCTGATATTTCGCCTGCTGGCTGGCTTGCGCCCGGCTGGAAATCGCGCCAAGCGCTTGCGTGGCAAACATAAAGCCTGCCGATACGGGATCTAATCCTGACATCAGTCGCTCACTTTCGTTTCTGTGGTTACGGAAAGAATGGTGCAGGGCAAAGGGTCCTGCCCCCTAACGGCCCAAAGAGCTTGGGCATGATTGCGCCGCCAGCCCAAGGCTCGCAGCCGCACCTCGCCGGTGAAGGGCTGGGGCGCCTGATCCAGCACGCCGCCTTCTCCCAGCCGCTTGAAGGGTACTGGCTGTTCGCCCCTGCCGGTATCGACCCTTAGGGCTTGCGTGTTTTGCAAGCGAAACAAGGCAGAAATCAGGCGCATCGGCTTGACCAGTCCGGCGGGCGGCAAGGGTTCGATCTCGTGGGTAAAGGCAAGGCCCGCTTCAACCGTGCTGGCCGGATGCTCCAGCGAGATCGATCCCTCCTCGACAACGGCCCAACCCACCGGAAGCCCATCGGCCACTACGGTAACTGTGCGCCCGTTCAGATGCGAAAGACCGCTCCAAAGAATGCCGGGCGTCTCCGCCTGCCCCTTAAGCGCGCTGTCGGTCGAAATCTCTGCATCGAAACATTCGATGAGAAAGCTTCCATTGCGCTCGACCAGGACATAGGTGACATCGCCCACCACGGCCACCGAGCAAAACAGCCCATCGGTCTCAAGCTGCGACCAGGCGGTGACCTGCTCGATGCGGTAATTGGTGACTGCAGCCATCGTGCCGTCTTCCATCACCACATACAAAAGCCGCGTGGCCGGTTCATAATCCATGTCCTGGGGATGGCGGCACAAATGCCCCGCCAACATCGACAGGTCGTTCGAGGTGTAGGCCTGCTCGATATCGGTATAGAGAAACTCGCGCAGATCAGTACCCGAACGCCCGGCAAAAATGGTGGCGCCATCGACATCCCGAGGCGGCACCTGACGATCGACGAAGGAGCCGATGCGAGTCTGGCGATTGACCTGAATCTTCGAAGGTGTGAGCGGCGAGCCGGTCACCATCCATTCCGCACCCGAGGTCAGCACCTGAAGATGACGCCCCGAGAAGACGGCGCGAAGGGCGTTCACCTGATCGGAGAGCAGCGTGAACTCGATGGCTTCGTCGTCCAGCCCCTCGCCCAGATCGAAATTCCACAATTCCGAACTTTTCGACAGCCACAGCCGGTTGGGCAGATCGCGCGATCCACCGATGACCAGCCGGTCCTGATGAAAGCAGGCGCAAACCGGCCAGCCGCGCAAGGCCGAGAAGGATTGTTCCTCCCAATCCTCGGTGGCGGCGGTGCCGGTCAGGTTTTCCTTGGTTTCTGCCGTGGCCGAGGTAGCCGAGGCGACGGCGGTGACCTTCACCTCCTTGCCTGCAATGCGAAACCTGGTATTCACATGGCCTGCTTCGAAAAGATTGGCCGAAGCGGTGAGCGTGATCGTACCCGAGGTGCCAGAAGGCGTCAGCGTCACCTCAGGGGCGGCGAACTTGTGATAAGGCTGGCGGATCAGGCTGGTTTCTTCGGTAAAGCTCCAGGCGGAAATCGACCAGTTGGTATGCGAGCTGCGCGTGATCTTTCTGGGCTCGACATCGGGATGGGTGACCAGAAGCGTGTCGGCACTTTGTGTCCAGGACAATTGGGAAAGCTGCGCCAAGCTCCAGGGAACGCTTAGTTCCGCCACCCAGACGCCATCTTGATAGACATCCATCTTGGCGTTGGTGAAGACCAGCAGATAGACCTGCTCGGTATTGAACTCGAAAGCGACCAGACGCCCCTTGCCCGGCGCCGTGGCGATATAAGCCAAGCCGGGACGGCGCGATGCCCCCCCGGTGGGTGCAACCACCACATTGCGCAGACGCATGGCGCCGTTCTCATAGGCGCGCAAATCGCCACGCCCCAAAAGACCCGGCGAAATCTCGCCCGAGGTGAAGTTGGTTTTGACGGTGTTGGTATTGGGCATGTCACGACCTCACATCGACCAGAGGAAAGTTTTCGATCGAGGTCGGCGTATCCTGCTGGCCGTCGATCAGCTTGGCCCGCCTGAATTCGTCCTCGGCCAGTTTGAAGAGAAGCTCGGCCCTGGCCGTGCTTTCGGTGATGGGGGCACAGAATTCTGCGGCCAGCCTGGCGATCAGGGCAGCGTCGAAGAAGGGCGGAAAATCGGTCTCGGCCGGGCGAAAGACATAGGTCAGCACCACCTGTTCGGCATCGGTATGCAGTCGGCTCTCGGCGATGCGATAATCAAGCCCGCGCCCTCGGCCCGTAACCCCCGCCGACAGAGCGCGCAGGAAGTCGCCCGGAAGTTGGAAGGCATAGGCGTAATCGGCCACCGGGGCAGCACTTAGGCGGGCCAGGCTGGTCTGGCCGCTGGCGAAGTTCCAGGGATGCGACGACAGCATGGCGTCGCGGATGGATGGGTAGAGATTGGCCGCCACCTCGGCCTCGGCCGTGCCCTCGTCGAAAGAGGCGATGGTAGAGGCCCCGATCTTCAAAAGGGCGCGTGAACAAAGTGCGATGCTTGAAAGTGCCATGACCTGTTTCCTTTCCTTCAGGTTTGCCAAAACGAAAACGGCCCGCCGAATGGCGGGCCGCTGTGGTCTGCGTAGTACTAAAAGTGACGAATTAGATGAATGTTTCCTCGATCAATTCCTCTAACACCGCCATGGCGTCCTTCGCTTCTTCCGACGTCAGCGTATTGCTTGGCCAATAATCAGCTTTGATCCGATGCTGATATACCTGCCCGAGAAGAACTGCGGCACGCCGAAATTGAGCGTTGCTGGAATTTCCCATCCAACGAAGATATCGTTGATGTGATCCTGCATTCGGGTGAATCGATTTTGTTTCCTTTTCCTCCTCATTTGTCGGAACGACGCCCCGCTCAAGCAGAAAATGATAACCAGCATAGTAGGCCCTCGATGCGAGGGTCCGCCGCCGCGCCTCACTTGCCGCTGGCGCAAAAAGTTCCTTGGCCTCAGCGTAGAAGTTTATTGCCTTGATCAAGCGGCCTTCTCCCCCTGTCGATACTCTGAAACAGGGACCAACACCGTGCTTACCTTCCCGATATAGTGGCCAGGGGGAAGATCTTGACTGACGTAATAATTCTCAAGCTGATCGAATATCTGTCGATCCAGATTTTTGCGGGTTTGCCTGTCGCAAAGAATCTTGTATTCGCAGAAAAGGATGGGGGCGTCGTCCTCTTCCTGAAAAGCTCTAAGGATGCCTGAACATTGCCGATCCAGTATCGCTGCGCGAACAATCTGCTGATGTGCTTTGAAATGATCGAGCAAGCCATGCAATTCAAGAATCCGCAGGTATTCCTTCGCAATCAACGCCCCTGAGTTGGCGTGCTGCGAAAGCTCATTTAAAAAATCAACCTCACCAGACAAGGCAGCAACCATGCTTGCGTTGGTAATCACACCCTCGAGGTTCGCAAGCCTGCTGAGCGCAAGCTCCTTTTTGTAGATGGTCAACGACTGGTCATAAAAGCCCGCTTTCGCCAAGCTGACGGCGAGTCCATTTGCAGCGGTCGTATCCCTCGGATCAAAAAGGTCGTAAGCGGCTATAAGTTCTTGGGTAGCCAGCTCTCTTTTTGCGAGGCTTAACAGAATGGAACCATAGCATACGTGCGCCGAGAAAGAACGGGGTTGCTGGTGGACAAGCTTCATCGCACGCCATTCCAGGGCGGCAATGCGTTCAATGTCTTCATCTGCATCGACAAGGTCGTTGTGCAGTTGAACGACCTCTTGCACCGAAACCGGGGTTACCACGGCTAGCTCCTTCCTTTGCTGTTTGTATCATATTGGTTGCTTGTTTCTCCGGTCAACCTCCTTGACCGGCCCTTTTACCAGAACAAAATCAAATTGACCGCGTAGTGGGCCAGCACCACCAGCACCAGCGAGCCGGTGCGCAGATAGGCATAGCCAAAGGCCAGGCCCACCAGCGAGGCGACGGCGATGTGCCCATAGCCCTGCCCCCAATGAATCAGCCCGAACAGCAGGCTGGAAAGAATCAGGCGCTGCCAGAATCCGCCCGGCAAGGCCGTCAGTGCTATGCGCCTAAAGGCCAGTTCCTCGACCAGCGCCGTCAGGGCCAATCCGAAACTGAGATCGAAGGCATTGAACCATCTATTCTCGATCGGCGGCCAATCGATCAGCTTCCAGCCGCGCCCCAGCATTTCGATCCAGGGATCGGTCAGCACCCCCACCGCCACCAGGGCGGCCCAACCGAAAGCCAGCAGGGCGATGGTCCCAAGCTTTTCCGGCGCTTGGGGCCAGGATTTTCGAAAGCCCAGCAGCACCGCCAGAATCGCCAGCTTGAAGGCATAGTCGGCAAGGTACACGCCATTGGTGCCCGAGAAGGCCATGAAGGCGAAATCGTTCAAACAGCCCAAGGCAAAGGCGAAGCCCAGCAGGGCCAGACCCGTTCTTGCTTTTTGCCGCTCCGTCCCGATTTGCGTCATCACGTCCCCAAATGTAATCCGAAGACCAGTAGATTAATCGTATAATGCGCCGCAATCACCACGCCCAGCGACCCTGTGCGCAGATAGGCCGCGCCGAAGGCCAGGCCGATGATCGCCGTCTCGGCCATATGCCCATAGCCCTGCCCCCAATGCCCCAACCCGAAAAGAAGGCTGGAGCTGATCAGGCGCACCCACATCGGCCCGGGCAGAACCGCCAGAGCCAAACGGCGCGCCGTCATTTCCTCGGCCACGGCGGTCAGCATCAGGCCCAGGGTCAAGTCTAGCAGCCACAGCCCCGAATGTTCGATATAGGGCCAGCCGAACAACTGCCAGCCACTTCCCAGGAAGGCCGACAAGGGCTCAAGAAGCTGATCGAATACGACAAGCCCCAACCACAGCATCAGCAGCACCCACCATGATCCGCGCTTCTGCGGCGCTGCCGGTAATGTCTTCCAAAGCAGCAGCAGCGGCACCAGCATCAGCAGCTTGGAAGCGTAATCGATCAGATAGACGCCGTAAGTGTCATCTGCCAGCCAGTAAAGAAAGTCGTTCAGGACAAAGATGGTCATGCCGAAGGCGAGAGCCAACCTCGGCTTTGTCAACGTGCTGTCGCAAATCTCTTTGCCCGTCATCTTCACCCCCAGGTCATATTAGTCCAGTTTTTTCCAAAGAAAACGTGCCTTTCTTCCCAAAAAGCCCGAAGGGCCCGATCTTTCGATCGAGCCCTTCGGCAGTCTGGGGGAGTTCAATTCAGGCTTAGTCGGTGTCGGCAGACCCGATCTGGGTCATGTCGTTGACATCGACCACGCCCGAGGCGTTCGACGAAACCAGGAACAGGCCGCCCTGCATCGTGCCCGCGGTATCGACGTTGGCGACGATGATGTCGCCCACGCGCAGCATATCCGCGGCCGCGTTGAAGTAACCGGCGCTGTCGACGCTGGCCGCCGTGTCGGCGGTGGTATAATGCCAGAGCGTGAAGCCGTTGGCATAGGCCAGCACGCTCAGGTTCTTGGACAGATAGGCCATGATCGGTTCTCCTAGTTCTCGAGGCAGCGCAGGGAGACGACGCCGGTAGCGTCGATCAAGGCCGAGCCCTGGCTCATCATGTTGGAAATGAAGAAGGCGGCACGGTCGCCATGCCATGTGGCGTCGGACGTGACGTCCTTGCCGATGGCATGACCGATGGCCGTCTTGTGGTACCAGTAGCAGTAGCGCACGCTGCCCGACTTGGTGAGGCCGGAATGCGGCATCCACAGAGTCCCCAGCCACTTCTTGGCCTGGGTGCCCTGCCAGGGCAGGTCCTCCATCCCCACATAGTCGGCATGGGCGAATTCCTGGATGTCCAGAAGATCCGACCACTGCTTCCAGCCGACCACGGCGAAACGCTCGCCGTCGTCGGGCACGTCGGCCCCGCCCAGCATCTCGAAGGCTTCCAGCACCTTGGCCTTGGTCAGCACCGTGGTGCCGTCCTGGGCATAGTTGGTGCTGGTGTCGAGCTGTGCGATGATCAGCTCGTCGGTCTTGCGGCCCAGCGCGTAAGCGCCCGCCTTGACCAGCACTTCCTTCTCCTTGCTGTTGGTCTTGAGCTCGTCCAGGTGATCCAGCCAGTCGCCGGCATAATAGTCATAGAGCTGGCATTCCACCTGGCCATGGTCGATGTTCATCACCGGCACATGGGCATGACGGGCCTTGGTCGAGGCAATACCCTTGCCCACCTTGGGAAAGACGCAGCTCGATCCCACCACGCCGTTCTTCACGCGCACAGTGTTCCTGAGCTTCGAGCCCGTGCGCTGATAGGCGGCATGGACTTCGGATTCGTAGATTTTCACATAGCTGCTTTCGATGTTTGCCATTGTCGTGTGATCCTTGTCTGATCGGTTGAAACGAAAAGGCGCTGTCTTCGGGTTCTGACGCGCTGAACCGGTTTCAGCGCACCGCCCGAAGCAGCGCCTAGAGAGACCCCGGGGCTTTCCAGCGCACGATCGTTTAACGCCGGGTCACTTGGGTGACGCGGCGTTAAGCGTGAATCGTTCGCTAAGAAAGTTGTCCCGGGGAAAACGGGTAAGCAGGGCTTATTCCTTGCCGGGATAAGCCCGCTTGAAAGCTTCGGTGACGCGGGCCATGTAGGCCGGATCGCGTTGGCGCCAATATCTGGGATCGGCCACCATCTTCTTGAGGTCTTCCTCGTTCTGGGGCATGTCTTCATGACCGCCCTGCATGCGAAGCCCAGGCTCGCCCGAACGCATCATGCGTTCCAGAGCCAGAATGCCCTCGGCGCTTGATCCCAGGGCGTTCAGAACTTCCTCGGACAGATTGGCCTTGCCCCAGGCCTCAAGCTGGCGCTTGACCTCTTCCCAGCGCTCGGGCCCGCCGAAATGCTGGTGCAACCTGCCTTCATGCTGGCCCCTGTGCAGTTCACCGGCCATGCCTTCCACAGTGGGCATCAAGCGCTCGACAGCCAGGTCATAGACCAGCTGCGCCTGATCGTTGGTGAAGCCCGCGGCATGCAGGCGCTTGTTGACTTCAAGATCGCAGCCGCACATGGGATGCTTTTCGGTGATGCTATATTCTTCGTGCGAGGCGGGAACGCCTGGCATCTTGCCGCCCTCTTGGCCGTAGCGGCGCTCCAGCTCCAGATAGGAGCGCACGAGTTCTTGCAGGCGCGGGCTGTTGGAAGCCGCATCCCAGAATTTCTCGGGCAGATAATCGGGGCGCGGGCCATTCGCCTTGGCGCTGGTCGTGTTCAGCAAATTGGTCATGTCTCAGGTCTCCTTGGTTTCAACGATGAAAGGTTGCCCCTCGCGGCCACGGCGCACGAGCGACAGAATGTGGTTCACCAGATGGCGCTGGCCTTCGAGATGGCGAAGCTGGGCGTCCGAGGCTTCCGGCCCCAGATGACGTTCCAGCGTCACCGCTTTCAAATGCTCAAGCGCCCTTACCCCGTCAGCGTCCCGAAACAGGCGCGCAAACACAGGGGCAAGCTCGTTGTCGGGAATGGACCGGGCCTTCAAGCCCAAGCCCATCCCGCTGCCGGTTCCGATGCGATCGTTCATGACACCCCCTTCGGAACCGGCTGACCCTGGCCGGACGGAGGTGCGACCAACCCCGGCACCGCCCCCATCCCCAGGGCGGCCAGAGCGGGATCGCTTTCCGGCAAGGCGGGAGCGTCGCGCACCAACTCGGCTGGGACATTGAGTATCCCGGCCAGCCAGCGGGCGGCGGCTCCCAGATTGATCGCTTGCGTGGCCTCGGGCCCCAGCGGCATGACGGTGGTCAGCCATTGCAGGGCGTTTCTGGCGTCTTCTCTTTTGCGCTCGTTGGCCAGCGGCGATTTATAGGCCAGATCGATTTGGCGTCCGTCGATGCGCAAGGGCGGAATCTCGCCCCGACGCTTCAAAATCGCCACCGCCCTAAGGACCAGCGGCGTCAGCAGTTCGGATTGCAAGCGGCCATAAGTGGCGCCCAGAATGCGCGCCATCTCGGCCGAACGCTCCAGAACCTCGGTCGCGGTCAGCTTTGGCGCATCGATCGGCCCCAGCCGGTCGGCCAGCAGCGAATGGGTAATGCGCTTTCGAAGATCGTCCAGCATGAGCTGCGAGACATCGAAGCGCCCTGGTGATTCCAAAGGTGTCAGTCCCGCCGAGCCCACCGCCTTGGGAATGATGGTGCCCGGCACCAGTTTGATATTGGCCGGATTCAGCACGCCATCATCATCGGCCTGCCAGATGCCGGTCACGGCGATGGTGGCGTTCTTCAACACCAGTTCCACCACCTTGTTGGCGGTCTTGATGTCGGGCAGGCTTTTCATGACCGGCGAGCGGCCATAGACCTCGCCCGGCGCCTTCAGCCAGCGGAAATTGATGAAAGGCGACATCTCGAAGCGGCCCTCGGAAAGAAGGTGCGCCCCCACCGAGCCCTCACCTTCCAGCACGGCGCGATAGACATAGCCATGGCGCTCGGGCAACACCGCTTCGATCACGCCATGACGCGCATCCTCGTCTTCCTTGCTGCGCCGGATGACCTGATCGGGAATCTCGGCATTGGCAAAACGCTCCTGAATGGCGGCCAGCGTCATTTCAGAGCGGCGAAAGCTGGTATCCAGCCTGCCTTCGACGCTTTCGTCCAAGGCCAGTTGCGCCAGCGGCACGGCGGTGAAGCGAAAAGCCGAGGCGTGGCCCAGGGGTGCCTCTTCAAACAGAAGCGATGCCGTTCCCGCCGTGACCAGATCGAGATAGCACTGATGCATTTCGATGGCGAAGTTCGAGCGGTCGAAATGGCTTTGCAGCGCCGTGCCCGCTTTTTCCAAAACATCGGCGGCCCTTTCCCGCTCGTCTGGCGACAGATCGGGACCAGCCGACAGGCCGAACCACTGCGCCCAGGGCGGTGTCAACTGAGCCAGCAGACTGGCCGCCAACTGATCGACGCAATCGGCCGCCGTCGCATCGAACAGACGGTCGGTGCGTTTGGCGCCAGGTGTCGATGTCAGCAGCGGCCCCCCCAGCGAGGGCAGGGCATAGTCGTAACATTCCTGCCAATGCGCTTCCCAATGGACGCGCTTGTCGCGGGCCTTCTGAAAGCGCTTCAGCACGCTCTCGGCCAAATCGGTTTTCTGTGGCTGGGTCATGACCTCATTCCCCCAAAAGCGTTTTGCGCGCACTCGTTCCCGCCGCAGGCGTCAGAACGCCGCGCTGCGAGGTGGCGACGGTGCCCGCCATGCCGGCCCGGTTGCGGGCCACGGCGGCAAGGCGCGCTTTGCGGCTTTCTTCCTCAGCCGTGTCGACCACGGGGGCCGGAGGCGGCGGAATGTAGACGGGCGGCGGTGGCGGTGGCGGTGGCGGCGGTGGCGAGAAGATGCTCATGAAGCCTCCCATGACGAAGTCCTTTCCGATCTGCCCCCCAGGGGGCGGTTAAAAACGAAACGCCCCGCCGGAGGGAACCCGGCGGGGCGTGGTTGTTGCTGCCTGCTTTCAAACGCGAACGGGGCCGCCAGCGTCAGCCAGCGGCCCCGTTCGGGAACCGATCCCTTTCTTTCGCAGACCGGGCCTCCTCCGAGGCATTTGATCCAATCTGGGCGCAGTAAGGGCGGTAATGACTTAGCATATACACCGTGATTTTGAGAACGTCAACGACTATTTTCGCCATGTGGGAATAATTTTTTGATAACTAGTTGCGCCGTGTTAAATATGTATACAACTGATACGGTGTATGCACCCGACCCAGCCTGAGACCCAGGACGCGCTTGACCGCCTCCCAGCAGGTGAAGGGCCGCCAGGCCAGGGGAAGGCGCACGGGCGGTTCGGGCCGGACGGGAATCAGGCGGCAGCCCCGTTCAGCGAAGAAATCAAGGATCGCATCGCCCTCGCCCGCCAGATCGATGCAGGTGACCTGCGACAGCGGATCATAGACCACCCACTGGCCGGAACGCCTGAGCACCGCAAAGCAATGGCGAAACCCCGGCCTCAGAAAGCGCAGCCAGGCCAGTCCGGTATTGTTGCAAAAGCCCACCCAGGCCTCGCCCTCCCTGGCGCAAAACCCACCATTTCCGCCGTTCACAGAACAATTCCCTTGGCTTTCAGCACTGGCGCAAGACGCACCATCGCCTCGGTCCAGACCCGGGCGGCCTCGCGCTCGTGGGCGAAGGAAGCCACCGGAGGGGCCAGCCGCATGCCGTAATCGCCCAGCACCACCAGATGCTTGCGCTGAAGCGTTTGGGCCTTGTAAAGCCGATCGACCACCGTGAAGACATCATCGGGATCGCAAGGCCTGGGAAGGGCGGAAACCTCCGAACTGTTGAACTTGGCCCCCTCGATGCGGGCGATCTGATTCTGGCAGTACCAGAACCAGGCGGCCTCAGCCGTTTCAAAAGGATGGGTGAGGGGATCGCCCAGTGAATTTGGCACGTAGCGATTGATCGGCATTGCTATCTCCCTCATGTACATTGTGGGAACATAGTCAAAACATGGGGGGCACTTGACGTCAAGCCAAAAATTGACTACGTTCCTACCATGGATTGAAACCACAAGCTCTTGCGGCAAACGGAGGACTCAATGCTACGTCACGCCGATATCTGGCATGCTATCGACCGTCTGGCCTTCAAAAACGGCATGACGGCGTCGGGTCTGGCCCGCAAGGCCGGGCTTGATCCGACCACCTTCAACAAAAGCAAGCGCACCAGCCCCGAGGGTAAATTGCGCTGGCCTTCGACCGAAAGCGTGTCCAAGGTTCTGGCCGCCACTCAGGCCTCGGTCGCCGAGTTCGTCAACCTGATCGACAATCCCGACGAGACCGGCGCCGTGCAGCGCATTCCGCTGATCGGTCTGGCCCAGGCGGGATCGGATGGTTTCTTTGACGATGCCGGTTATCCCACCGGCGCCGGATGGGACGAAATCCCCTTTCCGGAAATGGGCGACAGCAAGGCCTATGCGCTGGAAATCAGCGGCGATTCGATGGAGCCGCTTTATCGCGAGGGCGACACCATCATCTTGTCGCCGGGGGCTCAGATCAGGCGCGGAGACCGTGTGGTCCTGAAGACGAACGAGGGCGAGGTCATGGTCAAGCAGCTTTTGCGCCGCACGGCCAAATTCGTCGATCTGCAATCAATCAACGACGAGCATCCCAACCGCTCGATTCCCATCGAGGAGGTGGACTGGATTCACCGCGTCGTCTGGGCCAGCCAATAGCATTCGAGGAACCTCTACCGTCATGGAAACGACCTGCCCCCATCCGGCAAGACTGACGGCACTCTCGCTCTTCCATGACGGGCCCATTCCGCCCTATGAGACTCGCATCGCCCAGGCCGCATCGCCCCTTGCGGCCCGCTTGGGTTTGGCCTGCGCCCAATCCCGTTTCTTCGACGATCTGGCTTTGAAAACGCGCCAATCGCTCTCGGCCCTCAGGCGTCAGGGCGTAACGGAACAAGAAGACCTGCTCCGGCTTGAAGGGCATTTGCTCTGGCTGCGCCAGGAAGGATTGTCCTGGGTCAGGAAGGTAGGGGCCGCGCCAGAATCAGATGCGCAGCCGCCCGAGGCGCTGCAACGAACAGATCGGCCCGCCATCCGGCCTGCTGCAACAAAAGACGCAGCCCCTTTTCATCTTGATCGTTGAACCAACCCTGAGCCCGGCGCGCCGTCGCCTTTTCTTTGCCCTTGAGGCGATAGGTAAGCACCAGTGATTCACTGGCCGCTCGGCATTTTTTCAGAACCCCGGCCGGATCGTGCAGGAATTCCAGCACCTCCAAAAGGGCGATGGCATCAAAGCGGCCCTCGGGAAACTGACCTTGATTGAGATCGGCCACCAGCGTTTCCGTCGTCCAGGGAACGAGGTCAGACGCCACATAATCGACCTCGGGCGCCAGCGCCGTCTTCAGGCGCATCAGCCCCGCCCCCAGATCGAGAATGCGGCCCTTTCGGGGCAGATGCACAGCAGCCGCCTCTGCCCGCTCGTCCGCCAAAAGCGACAGATTGGCCGGATCGGCCCAGAAACCGGCATCACTGGCCTTGGCCGCCTTCAAGGCCATGGTGCGCCTGGCCTTGGCCTCGCCTGACAGTCTGGCGCGGTCGGGCTGTGTCGGCGCCGCAATCTGCGTGGCTTGTGAGCGCGGATAGGCCGCCAGGGGCTTGAAATCCGGGGCCAATGCCAGAAAGTTGCACAAATCCTCGGTAAAAACGAAGGGCATCAGGGGGCCCGCCAATTGCTCATTGGCAAAGCGCATCAAGCGAAAGCCGCGTTGCGCCAAGCTGTTGAGAAGGGCTAGAAAGCGCGCCTTGTCGGCACCCGCATCGAAATTCCTGCCGCGTTCGAGAATAAGGGCGGCCACCCGCCCTGATTCGAACAGACCCGACATGCCCGCCACCACCTCGGGCTCCAACCCTTCGACATCGATCTTGACGAAGCAACGCCGCTCCTTAAGCCCTTCCCGCTCGGCCAGAAGCTGATCGATGCTGACCAGGGGCAGATCCCCCTTGTCCTCGGGCGTTACCGAAAAACCCATGCTGCTCCGCCCACCGGGATGCAGGCGGCCCCAACCCGGTCGGTCGCTGCATCCGGCCACGATCACCTCGACGACATGCGATAAGCCGTTGAGCCCCAGCCAAGCGCTCATGCGCTTAGCATTTTCCCGGTCGGGCTCGACCGCCAGCACACGCACCTCGCCCGGCCAGCGGCTGGCCGCATGCAGCGACATCAGCCCCCAATGGGCGCCGATATCGAGAAACAGATCGCCCGGCTGAAGATGCGCATCCAGAAAGGCCCGCGTCGCATATTCATAGCCGCCCAGTTCGGTTTCGCGCTTGACGATGAAGGCGGCACCCGGATCGGACAGCAAGGACCTGGGCAGCGTCATGGTGAAGCGCGGCTTGCCCTTGGCATCCTTGAAGGCGGTGGGAATGGACAGGTGATCCAGCCCAAGCACCTTGGCCTGCAGGGCCTTGGCAATCTCGATTATGGGGCCGTTCCAATCATTGGGAACGGATTGGCGAAACAGGGTCACCGTGGGATACCAGGGCGAATCGCTTCTGGTCAGCAGCCAGCGCCAATCGGGCGCATAGGGGGTGAGAAGCCAGGCGGGTTTGCCCATGGCGCCCGCCAGATGCAGCAGGGCCGTATCGGCCGAAATCACCAGATCGAGCTGCGATAGAAGACAGGCCGTGTCGGCAAAATCGTGGATGAGCGGCGCAAGGTCGGTCAGCAGGCCCGAGGCCAGGAAGGGAATGGCATCCCGGGGCAGTTCCTTGCCCATCTGCAGCGAATAAAAGCCGATTCCCTCGATACCGAACAGAGGGGCGAAATCTGCGAATTTCAACGAGCGCTGCCGGTCGCCGCGATGACGCGGATTGCCCGCATAGACAATCCCCACCTTGAGGCGCGTTCCCTGAGCCGGGGAAAGCTTGAGAGCCGGGGGAATCTTGGGCGCCTTCAGATAGGGCACACGGGCGGGAATATTCGACAGATCGGTTTTCAGAAGGGCTGGCAGATCGAGCAGATGAGCGTAGAAGTCGGTGCGGGGAAGAGCGCTGCCGTCGGTGACCACCCGGTCCAGACCGGGCATGGTCTCGACGAGCGGCCTTAAGATTTCGGAGGTGGCCAGAATCACCCTGGCCCCTTGGGCCGCCAGAATCGGCACATAGCGCAGGAACTGAATCGTATCGCCCGCCCCCTGCTCGCCCAGCAGCAAGAGCGAGCGGCCTTGAAGCGCCTCGCCCCGCCATTCCGGCACAGGCAGATGGGGCGGCGTGAAATCGATATGGCGCTTGCGCCACTCGTAATCCAGCCAAGCCTCGGCCAGGCGCCCGGACAGGAATTTCATGCGGGCATTGGCCAGATGGATGTCGATCAGCGCGGGTGCTAATTCCTGCGCCCTCGCCAAAGGAATCTCGGCCTCCGTCATCCGTCCCTGGCTGATCAGCACCTGGGCCAACCCGACATGGACCTGGGGCAGCTTTTCAGCCCCTTGGGCCAGAAGCGAGCGGTACAGAGCCTCGGCATCGGCATAGCGCCCGCGCTGAGAAAGCTGCATGCCCAGCTTGAGATGAAGGGCCGCCGCCTCGGGCTTGAGGCGGATGGCCCGCACCAGGGCTGTCTGGGCCATTTCGTCGCGGCCCAGATCGAACTGAACATCTGCCATCACCCCCCAGGCCTGGGCGTTGGCCGGGTCTTTGAGCAGCAGCTCCTCGAGCGGGGCCAAGGCTTCGTCGGCCTTACCGATATCTTTCAGCGCCGCCGCGATGCCGCCGATGGCGGCCAGCAGGACCTGACCGTCCTGGGCGGCTTTTTTGAACGCGGCCAGGGCTTCGTCGAACCGCTTCAGGCGGCGCAGCGTTTCGCCCAGATTGTGCCAGACGCCGGGCTGTTTTGGATCGGCGGAAAGTGCCTGATAGAGATAGCGCAACGACGGCTCCAGCTTGCCCAGGCGGCGCAGCACCACGGCGATATTGACCAGCGAGGGAATGTGCGCCGGGCTTTCGCCCAGCGCCTGCTCGTAACCAGTCAGGGCCTCGTGCAACTGCCCGGCCTGATGCAGGGCGAAAGCTGCGTCAAAGGCGGGAAAGGGCGGAGGCGTCTGGTCTTTGGAAACGGTCTGATTGCCTGTCATCCCAGGCAGGGTAGCAACCTGGAAGGAATTAGGCCAGAGCGCTTGAGCGGACCGTGATCAGCGAAGCCTGACACAGCTTGTCGGGCGAGGCCTTGGCCTGGTGCTTCAATTCGGCGATCAGCCAGCCGATCTCCTCGACCGTCGAAGGGCCATGGGCCGAAGGCAATTCCAGAATTGCCGCGGAAACGGTGAGAAGGGGGAAGCGACGCTCCCTGCCCTCGCGGTCCTGAGCCTCGATATAGCCCAGTTTGCGATCCTGGGCCTCGTAGAAGCTTTCGACCTCGTAGCGGAATTGCAGGCTCACGGCATGGGTCAGAACCGCCACCTCGGCTCCGTCCATTCCCTTGAAGCAGGCAAAGAAATCGTCGCCTCCCACATGGCCAAGGCTGGCCCCGTGGCTGATCAATTCGCGTGTCAGGATTTCGGCGAACAGCAGAATGGCCCGATCCCCCTGGCGAAAGCCGTATTTGTCGTTGAAAGGCTTGAAATTGTCGAAATCGAAATAGACGAAGGCATAAGCATTGTCGCGATCGGCCAGGGCCTCGGTGACCAAGCCGTGAATGATGCCGTTGCCGGGCAGCTTGGTCAGCGGATTCTGGTCGCGCGCAAAGGCCAGATTCTTTTCATTGATCACCTTCAACAGCGCATGCGCCCCCAGAAATCCCACGTATTTCATATTCTCGACGATGATCACGCCTTCGGAACTGGCATTGGCCGAGAAAATCTCAAGGATTTTTTCGGCCGGCGTATGCACGTCGGCGATCGGACAGCGGGCGATGAAATGCGTGATCTTGTAGCCGAAATTCTTGTTGCAGATGATTTCCTTGCCATAGGTGGAATAGGTGAATTCCTTCAGATCGCGCTCGCGGATCAGGCCCATCGGCTCGCCCGCATTATCGACCACGGGCAGAAAATTGTGGTTCTTCGAATCGCGAAAGCGCGTGAACACGGTGCGCATGTCGCTATCGGCGGTCAGCGGGACCAGGCGTTCGATCTGTTCAAAGATGATTTTCTGATCCGAGCCCCGATGGCGCCGCTCGCGCCTGCTTAAGTCCTCGACCGAGGGATAATGCGTGCGCAACTCCTCAACCGAACAAGTCGGGCGCTGGATCATGAAGCCCTGCACCAGATCGCAGCCGATATCCTTGCAACTGAAGAATTCCTGCTCGGTCTCGACGCCTTCGGCGATCACCTCGACGCCCATTACATGCGCCACATTGACCATATGGGTGAGAAACAGTTTCTTCTTGGCGTCGGTAGCGATGTTGGTGATGAAGAAGCGGTCGATCTTCAAATATTCCGGCTCGGCCATATACAGCAGTTGCAGGCCTGAGAACCCGATGCCGAAATCGTCGATGGCGATCTTGAAGGCATCGCGCTTCAGATCGCGGATGATCTGGGCCGGATCGCTGGCGGATGGAAAGGGATGGCGCTCCGAAACCTCGAAGGCGATGCAGGTCTGGGTCAGTTCCATCTCTTTGAGAACGGCTTTCAAAGGCTCAAGGGTCGCCTGAACGCCCAGGGTACGGTTATCGACATTGAGGAACAGGCGCAGTTTGGAGGCACCTGGAAGGGGCGCAAATTTCAAGGCCGCCTTCGCGAGCAAAACGCCTTCGACGCCGGGCAGAACGCCCTGGGCATGGCAACAGTCGAAAAAATCGCCGATGCTGGCGAATCCGACCTCGTCGGTATGGCGCAGCAGGGCTTCGTAGCCGCAGCAATAGCCGGTATGAATGTTGACGATGGGCTGAAAGGCGAAATCCAGCTTGTCCAGGATATCGGTCCACGACTTGCCCAGACGAGGTGCCACCCCCAGCGGAAGCGGAACCGTGCCGCGTGAGGGGCGCGCAGGCAAGGGGCGCGGCCTTGCCGCCGGTAACACTGGGTCCATGTAAAGGAGCGACATCTGGTCCCCCGGGAATCCGAATCATCCGTCAAAGCCTGGAAGGGATGCGCCTCTCGCCTTATGAAAGTCAATCTCCTCAAGGGGTTGCAATAAAACTTTCACGCTTTTTGGGCCAAGCTTTTCCCGGCCTTTCCAATTGTTTCAGCACGTTGCATAGTGCGGGCATGAAGGATGCCCATCCGCACGGCCTGGCCGAACACCTTGATCTCATCGCCGCGATGAGCTTGAGCTTCGCCACGTCGCTCGATCTGGACACCAGCCTTAGGCACGGGCTAGAGCGAATCGCCGACGCACTGGATGCCGAGGCCGCCTCGCTGTTTCTGGTCGAAAAGAGCGACATGGTCTGCCATGCCTGCGCCGGGCCGGTCGATATCACGGGCCTGCGCATTCCGGCTGCCAGCGGCATCGTGGGCCGCACGGTCACCGGGCGCATGACGCAAAGCGTTCTCGACGCCAGGAACGATCCCGATTTCCACGGCGGCGTGGATAACAAGACGGGGTTCATCACAAGGTCCATCCTGTGCGCGCCCATGGTGGTGCGCGACGAGGCCCTGGGCGCCATCGAACTGATCAACAAGAAATCCGGCACCGGCTTGTTCGAAGCCTCGGAAGCCCGCGTGCTGGAGGCCCTGGCCGCCGCCGCCGCCCTGGCCCTGCTCAATGCCCGCATGGCCCAGGCCCTGGTCGAGCAGGAACGGCTGAAGCGCGAAATGGAGCTGGCTGCCCAGATTCAACAGGGCTTGCTGCCCCCCAACCGCCCGCCGCCCTTTCCCGTAGCGGGTCTGGGTCGCCCCTTTCGCGAAGTGGCGGGCGATTTCTACGATATTCTGCCGCTTCAAGATGGGCGCATCGGATTCTGCCTGGGCGATGTTTCGGGCAAGGGCATGGACGCCGCCCTTTTGATGGCCAAGACGGCCAGCCTGTTTCGCGCCCTGGCCAAGGACGAACGCGATCCCGCCCTTCTGATGGCAAGAATCAATGCAGAACTGTGCGAAACCGCCAGTCAGGGCAAGTTTGTGACATTGGTCGTGGGCTTTCTCGATCCCTCGGGCCAGCGGGTCGCCTTTGCCAATGCTGGCCACGAGCCGCCGCTGCTGATCCGCCCTAACCAGCCCACCTTGTCCCTGCCCGCCCCCTCGATGCCGGTCGGCATCTTGCAAGAAGCCTTGTTCGAAACCGAGGACGTGACGCTTGACGGCGGGGCCTTGTACGTCTTCACTGACGGCCTGACCGAAAGCACCGCAGAGGATGGCGCCATGTTGGGAGCCGAGGGCGTTACCGCCCTGATCGAAACTGGAAAGAACAAGCCCCTGGCCGAACGGCTGGAGGCCCTGGCCGATGGCGCCATGGCGCCGGGTCGCGCCGTCCATGACGATCTGACGCTGTTGGCCGTTGAGGGCGTGAAATCCTTGTCCGCCGAGAAGGACATCGAGCCTGTTTTGCATCTGGCGCGCATCGACGTGCCAGCCAGGCCCGACCGCCTTAAAATGGTGCGCCGAGTCGTCACCGAGGCGGCAACGCTCTGCGCTCTGCCCGAGAACAGAAGTGCCGATCTGGTGCTGGCAGTCGATGAAGCCATGCAGAACGTCATCCGTCACGCCTATGGCGGCCCCACCGACAAGCCGGTGAATGTCGAAATCTCCAAAGAAGACGGACATCTGGTGGTGCGCCTCACCGACTATGCACCCCCTGTCGATCAGTCGCGCATCCGGCCAAGGGAACTTGACGATCTGCGTCCGGGTGGCCTTGGCACCCATTTCATTCAATCCGTCCTGGACGGACATCAATTCGAAGAGCCCCCGCCAGGGGCCGGTAACCGCCTGAAACTGTCTCTTCGCATCGACCCATCAAGGAACGCAACGCCATGAACATTTCGCTTCGCGAGGACCGCGGGTTTCTCGTCATGACCCTGGACGGAGAGGCCGATCTCCAGCATACGCCCACCTTGCGCAAGACGCTGCTCGAAGCCGTCTCGGGCGGAAAGCCCGTGGTGGTGGACATGGCGCGCGTGAGCTATATCGACAGCTCGGGCGTCGCCAGTCTGGTCGAGGCCTATCAGGCCGCGCGCAAGAAAGGGTTCTCCTTCGCCTTGGCGGGTTTAAGCCCGGCCGCCCTTCGCGTGCTGCAACTGGCGAGACTCGACCGCGTCTTTACCATTCACGCCACCCTAGACGCCGCCATCGGAGACTGAGCAGCGTGCCCAAGCGCCTTGTCAGAATCGCCGAGAAGACCGGGCGGGCCACCGTGATGGGCGTGGCCGAGATCGGCTATGGGGCCTATCTGTTCGGCGAAAGCCTGTTCTGGCTGATCATGGGCAAGCGCCGCCGCCAGCCGGTGCGCCTTAGGGCCGTCATGGCCGAGGCCATGGAATTCGGCGTGCGCGCCATTCCCATCGTGGCCGTGCTGTCCTCGACCGTGGGCGCCATGCTGGCCATTCAGGGCATTCACACGCTAAAGACCTTCGGCGCCGAAAGCCGCGTCACTTTCGGCGTTGCCCTCTCGGTGGTGCGCGAATTCGCCCCCCTGATCACCGGCATCGTGGTGGCGGGGCGTTCGGGCTCGGCCCTGGCGGCGCGCCTGGGCACCATGCGCATCAATCAGGAAATCGACGCCCTGCACGTCATGGGCATCGATCCCGTGCGCTTTCTGGTGGCCCCCGCCCTGTTCGCCATGCTGATCATGCTCCCCCTTCTGACCCTGCTGGCCGATTTCGTAGCGCTTACCGGCGCGGGCCTTTACATCGGAGTCCAGTTGGGCATGGATATGCCCGCCTATTGGGACCGCGTGATCGAAGCCCTGTCCACCGACGATCTCGGTCACGGGCTGGGAAAAAGCGCCATCTTCGCCGTGCTGATCACCTTGGTCGGCGTGGTCAACGGCTCCCTGGTCGAAGGCGGCGCCGAGGGTGTGGGCAAGGCCACCACGCGCTCGGTGGTCCATGCCATCAGCGCCATCGTCGTCACCGACATGCTGTTCGCCTTCATCCTGACAAGATGACGATGAACGCCCTGCCCCCCCCGGAAAATCGCACCAAGGTGGTCGAGATCAAGGATCTGGTCACCCATTACGGCGACCGCATGATCCTGAAGGGCATCTCGCTCGACATTCTGGAAAACGAGATCATGGTCATCATGGGCGGCTCGGGCTCTGGCAAGAGTACGCTGCTCAACCATCTGCTGGGCCTTTTGAAGCCCTCGTCGGGCACGGTGCGCATTCTGGGCCAGGACATCAACGCCATCTCCGAGGTCGAGAAGACCCGGCTGCGCACCCGCATGGGGGTTGCCTTCCAGGGCGGCGCCCTGTTCAGCTCGATGACGGTGGGCGACAATATCATGCTGCCCTTGAAGGAGCATACCGAGCTTGACGAGAGCACAATGTCGATCATGGCCCGGCTCAAGATGGAAGTGGTGAAGCTGTCGGGCTTCGAGAATTTGAAGCCCTCGGAACTGTCGGGCGGCATGATCAAACGGGCCGCTCTGGCCCGGGCCATCGTCATGGACCCCCGGCTGCTCTTCTGCGACGAGCCCTCGGCCGGTCTTGACCCCGTGGTGTCGGCGGCCATCGACGAGTTGATCATATCCTTGCGCGACGCCATGGGCATGAGCATCGTGGTCGTCACCCACGAATTGGAGAGCGCCTTTCGCATCGCGGATCGCATCTGCGTGCTCGACCGGGGCGACATTCTGATGGTCGATACCGTCGAAGCCGTTCGCAACAGTTCCAATGAACGCATTCAGAATCTGTTGAACCGGAGGCTCGAGGAGGCGACACTCGACCCCGACGACTATATGCGCCGCCTGACCATCGGAATCTGAAGAGGGGACTTCAAGAAACCATGCGCACTCTCGATACGAACTATGTGGCAGTGGGCGCCTTCGTGCTGGTGGGCGTGGCGGGCCTGGTTCTGGCCCTGGCCCTGCTGACCGGACGCACCGGTGCCACCGACACCTACTACACCGCCTACGACAATGTGGCCGGCATCAAATACGGCACCATCGTTTCCTTCGAGGGCTATCCGGTAGGCCAGGTCGAGTGGGTAAAACCCTTCGGCCAGAAGGAGCAACCCCGCTTCAAGGTAGCACTGGCGGTGCGTGAAGGCTGGGAGATCCCCGAAGGCACTGTCGCCACCGTGGCCTCGTCGGGCCTTTTGGCCGCCGTCTCGATCGATCTTAAGGCTGGCAAGGGCGAGGCCATGGCCAAGCCGGGCGCCCTGCTGCCGGGCACGGGCGGCTCGAACGTCATGGCCGCCATGGCGTCCTTGGCGGGCGACATGGGCGATCTGGCCGAGACCGGCATCAAGCCCCTGTTGGCCAGCCTGCTGCATTATGTCGATACGCTGGGCTCGACCCTGGAGAAAACCGCGCCCGAGCTTTTGTCCAACATGCAAAGCCTGTCCTCTGATCTGGCCAAAAAGGGTCCGGCCATCATCAATCACACGGAATCGCTGACCGGACGCCTGAACAAGGCGGGCGAGCAGGTGCTATCCGACAAGAATATCGGCGAGCTCGACAATGTCGTGCGCCTGATGGGCGAATTGAAATCCACCAAGGCCCAGGTCGATCAGTTGATGAGCGAATTGAACGCCACTGCCGTTCAGGCGCGCCCCGACGTCGCCAAGGGCTTGAACGACCTCAACCACACTTTGAAGGTCGTCTCGTCCAGCATCGATTCGATTACCACCAACATGGAAAGCACCAGCCGCAACATGGCGGAATTCTCGCGGCGCATCCGCGACAATCCCGGCCTGATTCTGGGCGGTTCAGCGGCACCCGACGAGGCCCCACGATGATAGTTCTTCGGCCCCTCGCCCTGATCCTGCTGGCGGTAGTTCTGGTTTCCTGCGGCGGAGCACCCCCGCCTGCTGAGCATTTCTATCGACTGTCAGCCCCCGTTCTCGCCCCCGCCGCCAAGCCCCTTACCGGCCTTCTGATCGTCGAGCGGCTTGGAGCCGATGGTGTCACCGGCGAGCGCCCGATGGTTCACACCCGCCAGGGCCAGGAAAAGAATCTGGAGACCTATCGCTATCATTACTGGATCGAGGCGCCGGGGCGCATGCTGGCCCAGCATCTGGCCGAAGCGCTTGGCACCTCCAAGGCCGCCAGCAAAGTCGTCACCGGCGACTTGCGCGTCGAGGGCGATTGGATTCTGAAGGGCCGCTTGAAGCATTTCGAGCAGGTGCTGGGAGGCAGCCGGCCCAAGGTGCTGATCGAGATCGAGGCAACACTGCTCAGCGCCAAGGATTACGGGCTTGTTCACCACGCCAGCTACCGCGAGGAGGAAGAGGCCCAGGGCGAAAGCCCGGCCCAAGCCGTGGACGCCCTGCAAAAGGCCTTCAACCGGATAAGTCTGCGCATCGCGGCTGATCTGAAGGCCCCCTAATCCCTTGGCGCGCCGTCCCCGCTATGTCGTTGCCCGCCCGGTCAACCGCCCGTTCGAGGCGCGCACAGCCGAGATCGAAATCGAGCGGCTGGGCGCCAGGGGCGATGGCATCGGCAGCTTCAACGGCACACCGGTTTTCATCCCCCTAACCCTTCCCGGTGAGAAGGTGCTGGCTCGCATCGAAGGCAAGCGCGGCGACGGATTCACCGCCAGCGTCATCGAATGGCTGGTTCAAGCCCCCGACCGCGCCAAGCCCGCCTGCAAACATTTCGGCATCTGCGGTGGCTGCTCGGTTCAGCATGTGATGGACTCGCGCTACGTCGCCTGGAAGCGCGGCATCGCCGTCCAGGCCCTGGGCCGCGTAGGCGTTGCCGAAAGCCTGATCGCCCCCCTGATGCGCGTGCCCCAGGGCACAAGGCGGCGCGCCAGCTTCGCCTTCAAGAAAACCCGCGAGGGGATGCTTCTGGGCTTTCATGCCCGGGCGACTCATCAGATCGTCGATCTTCAGGAATGCCCCCTGCTGGTCCCCGCCCTGGTCGCAGCCCTGCCCCTGCTGCGCCAAAGCCTCGCCACCTTGTTTCCCGACCCCGTTCACGGCGATCTGGCGGTCTTGTCGACCGAATCCGGGCTGGATGTGCTGATCATGACGGACGCGCCCCTTGACCTCTTCAAGCGCGAATGTCTGGCCCAACTGGTCCATCAGCCGGGTTTCGCCCGCTTTTCCTGGCAGTCTCAAGGCGAGACAGACGCCGAGACGGTGGCCGAGGCGCATCCTCCCCAGGTCGTCCTGGGGGGCTTCCCTGTCCTTCCCCCCCCCGGTGCCTTCCTTCAGCCCAGCAAGGAGGGCGAGGCCGCCATTACCGCCCAGGTCGCTTCGGGGCTTGCCGGAATCGAAGGCCCCCTGCTCGATTTGTATAGCGGCATTGGCAGCTTCACCCTGCCCCTGGCTGCGACTCATCGGGTCCATGCCGTCGAGGGCAATGCCCAAGCGGCAGCGACTCTGAAGCGCTTGGGCGAAAAATTTTCGCTCTCGCGCCTCTGCGTGGAATGTCGCGACTTGGCTTCAAGGCCCCTGGCCACCAGAGAACTCGATAAATTCTCTGGCGTTGTAATCGATCCGCCCCGCACGGGTGCTAGGGAACAAATGATCGAGTTGGCAATAACGCAAAATATTCAGAGGGTCGTCCTGGTCTCTTGCAATCCCGCAACCTTGGCCCGCGATCTTTCAATCCTGCTGGAAAATCGTTGGCATCTTGACTCGGTGGTTCCGATAGACCAATTCTTATGGGCGCCGCACCTGGAAATGACGGCACAGCTTCATCGAACGATAACAAACTCCTGAGGACAGACGCATGAAGACGCGAGTTGCGTTGCTTGATCTTATGGGCACCCAGACGGCCGTTCTGCCGGTCAAGGCGGAAGTCGCCGACGACATCGAGCGGGCCAAGGCCACCATCTTGAAATACAGGGCGCACTTTCCCAAACACACGCTGGTCCTGATGGGAACCGGCCTTCGGCCCGTCTTCGTCGGCAAGGCCGACTTGGCGCATCAACTGGACGCCATGGGCGATGAGGCGCTGCCCTGGATCAATGTCGAATTGGTTCCCGGCGGCATCAAGGAAATTTAGCCGAACACACTGCCCCATTCGCTTTTCAAGGCCAGGTCCAAATCCTCGAGGCTGGCAGTGTGCCCCAGCGCCAACAGACTGGTGACGCCGTGGCCTTGGATGCCGCAAGGCACGATCCCAGCGAAGTGGGAGAGGTCGGGATCCAGATTGACCGCCACCCCGTGATAGGTCACCCCCTGGCGCACCCGCACCCCCAGGGCTGCGATCTTGGCCTCCTGTCCCTGGCCGGTCTCGACCCAAAGGCCCACCCGGCCCGGGCGTCGTTCCGCCCGGATGGCAAAATGGCTGAGTGAGCGGATCAGCCATTCCTCAAGATCATGCACGTAACGGCGGATATCTCCGCCCCGGGCCTTCAAATCCAGCATGACATAGGCCACGCGCTGCCCAGGCCCGTGATAGGTGTATTGCCCACCCCGCCCGGCCGGATAGACCGGAAAGCGGTCGGGATCGAGCAAATCCGACGCTTTAGCACTGGTTCCAGCCGTGTAGAGGGGCGGGTGTTCGAGCAGCCAGACCCATTCAGGGGCCTCTTTGGCCCGAATGGCGGCCACCCGGGCTTCCATGGCGGCCACGGCCTCAAGATAGGCGGTCAGGCCCGGACTGACGCTCCATTCCGGAAAAGGGTAGGTCATGGCTCGAACTTCCTTGCTAGTCGGCTCATGATTTGCTAAGTCCTCCGGTCTCTGAAGGCAAGCCCTTCAGTTCACCAGATCGGCGGTCGTGGCGGAACTGGTAGACGCGCAGCGTTGAGGTCGCTGTGGGGGAAACCCCGTGGAAGTTCGAGTCTTCTCGACCGCACCATTTGTTGGAACCCGCCCCATCGGTCAAATGAGGGCGGGCCAACGAACTCTTTCAGGACAGGCCCGCACCATGTCCAATGATTTGCGCGAAGCTGCGCTCGAATATCACCGCCTGCCTCAGCCCGGCAAGATCAGTGTCGTCCCCACCAAGCCGCTGGCCAATCAGCGCGACCTGGCCCTGGCCTATTCGCCGGGCGTGGCCGCCGCCTGCGACCTGATCGTCGAAAACCCCGCCGAGGCCGCCAGCGTCACCGCCAGGGCCAATCTGGTCGGCGTGGTCACCAACGGCACCGCCGTCCTAGGCCTGGGCAATATCGGGCCTTTGGCCGCCAAGCCGGTGATGGAGGGCAAGGGCGTCCTTTTCAAGAAATTCGCGGGCATCGATGTCTTCGATATCGAGATCGCCGAAAACGATCCCGACCGGCTGGTCGAGATCGTGGCCAGCCTGGAACCCACCTTCGGCGGCATCAATCTGGAAGACATCAAGGCGCCGGAATGCTTCGAGGTGGAAAAGAAGCTGCGAAGCCGTATGAAGATTCCCGTCTTCCATGACGACCAGCACGGCACCGCCATCATCGTGGGCGCCGCCATCCTGAACGCGCTGCGCGTGGTGGGCAAGGAGATCGGGAGCGTCAAGCTGGTCTGCTCGGGTGCCGGAGCAGCCGCCCTGTCCTGCCTTGATGTGCTGGTCAATCTGGGCATGAAGCGCGAGAACATCACGGTGTCGGACATCGAGGGCGTGGTCTATGAAGGCCGCACCAAGCTGATGGACCCCTACAAGGCGCGCTATGCCAGAAAGACCGAGGCGCGCAGCCTGGCCGAGGCCATCGTGGGTGCCGACATCTTTCTGGGGCTTTCAGCACCCCGTGTGCTGAAACCCGAGATGGTGGCCCGCATGGCCCTGCGCCCGATGGTCTTCGCCCTGGCCAATCCCACCCCCGAAATCATGCCCGAGGAAGTCAAGGCGGTCAGGCCCGACGCCATCATCGCCACCGGCCGCTCGGACTATCCCAACCAGGTGAACAATGTTCTGTGCTTTCCCTATCTCTTCCGGGGGGCGCTGGACGTGGGGGCCACCACCATCAATGAAGAGATGAAACAGGCCGCCGTGAAGGCGCTGGCCGATCTGGCCATGGCCGAGCCCGACGATTCCGTGGTCAAGGCCTATGGCGGCGAAGCCCAGCATTTCGGCCCGGACTATCTGATTCCAAAGCCCTTCGATCCGCGTCTGATTCTGGTAGTGGCCCCCGCCGTCGCCAAGGCCGCGATGGACAGCGGTGTTGCCACCCGCCCGATTACCGATTTCCAGGCCTATCGCGACCGGCTGATGCAATTTGTCTTCCGCTCAGGCCTCGTCATGAAGCCGGTGTTCGAGCGCGCCAGGCGCGATCCCAGGCGCGTCGCCTATGCCGAGGGCGAGGACCGGCGCGTGCTGCTGGCCGTGCAGACGGTAGTCGATGAAGGTTTGGCTAGGCCCGTTCTGATCGGACGGCGCGAGGTTCTGGAAAGGCGCATCGTCGAGCTGGATCTGCGCTTGAAGCTGGATGGCAATGTCGAGGTCTGCGACCCCCAGAGCGATTCCAGATATCAAGACTACTGGAAGCAGTATCACAGTCTGATGTCGCGCAAGGGCATCTCGCCCGACTATGCCCGCACCATCGTGCGCACCAGAACCACCGTGATCGCCACCTTGATGCTGCTGAGAGGCGAGGTCGAGGCCATGATCTGCGGCACATCGGGCCGCTTCACCCGCCATTTCGGCCATATCATGGATGTCATCGGCCTGAAGAAGGGGGTGAAGACAGCCGCCGCGATGAATCTGCTGATCCTGCCCAAGGGCACCTATTTCCTGTGCGACACCTATGTCACGCCGGAACCAACGGCGCTGCAGATTTGCGAAACCACCCTGCTGGCCGCCGAGGAAGTGAAGCGCTTTGGCATCGAGCCCAAGATCGCCCTGCTGTCGCATTCCAATTTCGGCGCCCGGGATTCCGCCTCGGCAGTTCGGATGCGCGAAGCCCTGGCCCTGATCATGGAACGCGCCCCCCATCTGGAGGTGGACGGCGAAATGCACGGCGACGCCGCCATCTCCGAGGAAATCCGGCGCAACATCTTCCCCGACTCACGCCTTAAGGGCGAGGCCAATCTGCTGGTCATGCCGACCATGGATGCCGCCAACATTTCCTTCAATCTCTTGAAGGTACTGGGCCAGGGACAATCGGTGGGCCCCATGTTGATGGGCGCCGCCAGGCCTGCGCATATTCTTACGCCCTCGGTCACCGTGCGCGGCATCGTCAATATGAGCGCGCTTTCAGTGGTCGATGCCCAGATGTACAAGGCACCATGAATCTGCCGCTTCCCTTTTCGGACATCATTCTTCCAGGCCACGACGGCCATCCCGAACTGCCGCCCGAGATGCATCATCTCTCCGGCCTTCTCGACATGTCGGCCGATGAGGTTCTGGCCGCCTTCAAGAAAAGCCAGGTTCATGATTTCGTGCGCTTGATCGATCAGTTGAAAACGGCGGGAAATCCCCTTAAGGCCCTTCTGGACCAACTGGCCCCCCTGGGCCTTTTGCCGGTGGCCCCCAATGATTTGAAAGCCCTGTTTCTTGATCTGCACGAGCATGTGATGGGCCATCCGGTCTGGCGTCATCCCTTCTTTCTGCGTTTCTTCGAAGGGCGCGTCACCCCGGCCCAGGCGCGCAGCTTCGCGGTCAATTATTTCAACCAAATCAAAAACACGCGCCAATGCGTGGCCCTGGCGCTGGGGCGCTTTCACGGCCTTAAGGAGCGCCGTCACGGCCAGGCCAGCGAGCGCGTTTCAGAGCTGACGCAAATCGTCCTGGCCCAGTTGATCGCCGACGAATACGGGGTTTCCACCCACGAGGTCTCGGGCTATCCCGGCATGGCCCAGTTGTTCGGCTCGACCACCCATATCGTGATGTATCGCCAGCTTTTCGAAGGACTCGGCATTCCCTTCGAGCAGCAAGACGTGCCGCTGTTGAATGGTGTGGCCGACAATGTGCTGACCCAGCGTCTGCTGGCGGGCGATCCGGCCTTTACGCCCCTGGAAGCCCTGGCCTCGGTGGGGCTGGGCATGGAATGGGGGGTGCCGGAATTCTTCACCCTGCTGCTGGGTGGCATGATCCGCCTTTCCTGGAAGGCCAATTTGCCTCTAACCCAGCATCATCTTCAGGTGCTGACGGCCCATGTCAAATACGATGTGCTGCACGCCATTTCCGTCGTTCTGGCAACCTCGTTTCATTGCCAGACGAAGGAGGATGTTGCTAGCATCAAGAACGCCACCAACATGCTGATGGCTTCCCGCTATGGCATGATGAGCGACCTCTATCGGCACGTCTTCGCCGACGAATGCCCGCTTCTGGGCGAGATTGACCTGGAAGAGCGCTATAAGATTTCCGACGGACGGATCGTTTCGGCCCTGAGAAAGGCCCGCCAGACCAGCGACCCCGCATCACTGGCCGATCCTTTAAGCTATGCGCGCCACCCATTGCCTTTCGTCTTAACAGCTTGAGCGGGCCCGGCTATTCTCCATGACCATGACAGCGCAATTTTCCATCAGCGATCTCGCCCGCGAATTTTCCATCACCACCAGGGCCATCCGCTTCTACGAGGACGAAGGACTGATCGCGCCAAGGCGCGAAGGCCAGCGCCGTCTTTATACCCAGCGCGACCGGGTGCGCCTGATGCTGATCCTAAGGGGACGGCGCCTGGGATTCTCGCTGAAAGAAATCGCCAAGATCATTGATCTTTATGACCGTGAGCCGGGAGAGCAGGGGCAGTTGAAGCTGTTCTTGAACAAAATTGCCGAACGGCGGCAATTGCTGAAACAACAGCAGGAAGACATCAAGCAGACGTTGGGCGAACTGGATCAGGTGGAGGCCAATGCCCGCCAACGCCTGGGTGAACTCTTGAAGACGTGAAGCGGGTCAGGACTCTTTTGCTCCCACTCGCCCCTATTCGTGGCGCTAATGCGTTTTGACCCTTGATCAGGGAGAACCTTATGGCGAAGAAAGCAACGACGGCCAAGAAACCGAAGGCAACGTCCAAAAAGCCCTCCCCCGCGAAAGTCACCTACAAGGGCTGCGTCTATCCCTGGCAGTGCGACCATGTCGGACACATGAATGTCATGTGGTATGTCGGCAAGTTCGACGAGGCCACCTGGAATTTCTTTGCAAGCCTTGGCCTGACCCCCGATTATTTTCGCGAGCATCATTGCGGCATGGCCGCCGTGCAGCAGAACATCACCTATAAGCGCGAACTGATGCCGGGCGACGTGGTGGAAATCCGAACACGCCTGATCGAGATGCGTAGCCGCGTTATTCGCTTCGAGCACGTCATGACCCTGGGCGAGGAGGGCGATGTGGCGGCGGTCTGCGATCTCACCGGTGTGCATCTGGACCGCCAGGCCCGCAAATCCATCCCCTTTCCCGAAACGATTCTGAAGGGGGTGGCGCCATGAGCAAGACAGAGTTTCAACCCGCAGACCCCGAGTTCGCCCAGCGTGTGCGCAACAGCTTTGCGCGCCAGGGCATCATGGATTTCATGGGGGCAAGCCTGCCGGTAATCGAACCCGGCTATTGCGAAATCCATCTGCCCTTCAAGCCGCAATTGTCGCAGCAGCACGGCTTCTTTCATGGCGGCGTGATCGGCTCGATTGCCGATTCAGCCGCCGGCTATGCCGGCTACAGCC
This sequence comes from Alphaproteobacteria bacterium WMHbin7, assembly GCA_002753155.1. GTDB lineage: Bacteria > Pseudomonadota > Alphaproteobacteria > Rhodospirillales > WMHbin7 > WMHbin7. Next base: position 44,092 of record PDZW01000009.1, on the reverse strand, counting down.
TGATGAGCCGTGACGCCGGCGTGCTGACCATCGAGTACAAGATGAATATCGTGGCCCCGGGCGACGGCGAGCTTCTGATCGCCGAAGGCACCGTCATCAAGCCGGGGCGCACCATTACCGTCACCAAGGCCGATGTGTTCGCCATCAAGCAGGGCAAACGCAAGCTCTGCGCCACCATGCTGCAAACCCTGGCCGTGCGCACGGGTATTCCAGAGTTTCTGGGGTGATCCGAGCGGCGGAGTCACAGCGGCGGGGTCAGGTCTTCACAGCGGCGGGGTCAGGTCTTGAAAGTTGCCTGATTACTTATGAGGAAGATAGGGCCAGTGGCAAGCGCCAAGAATTGGAGCGCGCCAAACAGCTCGAGCGCGGCTTCAGCCTGACAGCGCCCGAGAACGGCATCGTGCAGCAACTATCCGTGCGCTCGAAGGGTGCGGTGGTGTCGAAGGGCCAGACGGTTCTGGTGGTCGTGCCGGAAGCCAGCCCGATCAAGGTGGAGGCGCGGCTTTTGAACAAAGACGTGCCCTTCGTGGAAATCGGGCAGAAGGCGGAGGTGAAGATCGAGGCCCTGCCCTTCACGCTGTATGGCACCGTGCCGGGCACCGTCACCAAAATCTCGGCCAGTTCGGTCGACGAGTCAGACGGCAGCCGCAACGACACGCCGGGCACAGCACCCAAGGCGCGCACCACGCCAGACCAGCGGCCCTATGTGGTGGAGGTGGCCCTCGAGCGCGCCACGGTGGCGGTGGGCGATGGGCGCATCGTAAGCCTGCTGCCCGGCATGAATGTGACGGCGGAAATCAAAACCGGAAAACGGCGGGTGATTCAGTATCTGCTCGATCCAATACTCCGCACCGCGAATGAGAGTTTCAGGGAGAGGTAGCGTGTGGTGAATTAATGTAAATCAACGAACAACGGAGATTGAATATGCAGCATGCCTTAATGGTAATTTTGTCCGTTGACTCTCTCTTTTGCGCTGCTAAAGTCCCTAGACAAAATAAGCCTAAGCCCGGGATCAAAAGCGCTCACACAGGGGAAGCGCATGGGTGGTAGAGGGGAAGTTAAGGGGAGGCCCGCTAGGTCGCGTGATGCGGCCAAGGTTGCATCCTCGCCAAACGCCAGGACCATTGAAAGCGTGGTCGCGGACAAGGTTCCGTTGCCTAAGGCGCAGCCACGGCCTCAGCCCAATGGCCCAGCCGAGGTGCTGGGCGATGTGGTCTGGCTGATGAGCCATTCGCCTGCCCACAAGAATCTGTTCAGGCTACCGTCTATTCGGGGAATCTCACTGGGGCCAGTTGACGCTGCAGACCGGGTGATTGGAAAGCAAGGCCAAGGAAGTGCTAAACGCCCATATCACGCTGGCTCAGGGAAACGACGCGGATGCAGCAAACCAGGCAGTCGAGCTCTTCAGCAACTTGAAGGGCGTGGAAATCTTCCTGAACGAGACTGTCAGCGTCAATTGTCCGTGCTTACGGCCATATGCGAATGCCGGGCAGACAGCGCGTGCCCTGGAGTATTCAAATGTTAAAAGGGTGCCTTTTTCTAATATTGTTTTTCATAATTTCTCTATTTATTGGAATTGTTTGGGTCGTGCTGGGCCTAAAGCAAGAGTACTTTCTAATTGCATTCAAATCGTCAATGTCAATAGCGCTAACAATTTTCTCCATTTATGTTTATCGAACACTTCAGAAGTGAGGAAGCCATGACAAAACTTACAAATGAAGAAGCAAATAGTGTTGCAGCAATAATTGATGTATTGTCCAATGCAAGAGATATTAATGATGTAATAAATACAATTGCCAACGCAAGAAATATGAATATTCTAATACATGCGGGGTCAGGTCTTGAAAGTTGCCTGATTATTTTGTTGCAGCGCCGCCCATGTAATCAGGCAACTTTCAAGACCTGACCCCGCCGCTCAATCCGGCTTCACATTAACCCAGGCATCGATCAGTTCCTGGAATTCCTTGCCCGGAACGGCCCGGCTGTAAAGCCAGCCTTGGGTGAAATGGCAACCCGAAACGCGCAGGAACTCACGCTGGCTGTGCGTTTCCACGCCCTCGCCCACCACTTGCAGGCTCATGCTGTTGGCCATGGCGATGATCGATTTCACCAGTTCGGCATCGCCCTCGTTTTCGCCCAAATCCTTGATGAAGGAGCGGTCGATCTTCAATGTATCGAAGGGGAAGCGGCGCAGATAGCTGATCGACGAGAATCCCGTGCCGAAATCATCAATGGCGAAACCAACGCCCAGTGCTTCCAGTTCCTGAATGATGGCCAGCGTTTCATGGGTATGTTCCAGCAGCACCGTTTCTGTCAATTCCAGTTCCAGGCAGGAGGGCGGCAAGCCACTTTCCTCAAGTGCTGAACGGACGGTATCGACCAGGGTCCGTTTCTGGAACTGCTTGCCCGAAATATTGACGGCTACGAAAACTTCGTGATCCAGCTTTTGCCAACGCGCCGCCTCGCGGCAGGCTGTTCTCAGCACCCAGGCGCCGATGGCGAGAATCAACCCTGTTTCTTCCGCCAGGGGAATGAAGCTTTCAGGCGAGACCTCACCTAGAATGGGGTTGTTCCAGCGCAGCAGGGCTTCGGCGCCCACCAATTTCCCGGTCGCATTATCGACCAGCGGCTGATAGTGAACCTGCAATTCCTCGCGTTCGATGGCGTGGCGCAACTGCGCCTCCATGCGCATATGCTCCAGCGCCTTGGCGTTCATCTCGGGCGTGAAATAGCGGAACACGCCCTTGCCCTCCCGCTTGGCGCGATACATGGCGGCATCGGCGTTGCGCATCAGCAAAATGGGGTCGCGCTCGTCGTCGGGAAACAGGGCGATGCCGATGCTGCCCGCGATATAGACCTCGTGGCCGCCGACATCGAAAGGCTGATTGCACACCGTCAGAATCTTCTCGGCCACCACCTCGGAACTTCCGATATCGGTCAGGTCGGGCAGCAGCACCACGAATTCATCGCCACCCAGTCGGGCCACCGTATCGCCCTCACGCAGGCAATCGACCAGACGCAGCGAGGCTTCCTTCAAAAGCAGATCGCCCGCGGCATGGCCCAGCGTGTCGTTGACCTTCTTGAAATCGTCGAGATCCAGCATCATCAGCGCCACCTTGCGCCCGTATCGCTGGGCCTGGGCGACCGCCTGCTTCAAGCGATCCATGGCCAGTACGCGGTTGGGCAGGCCGGTCAGCGCATCGTAATTGGCCTGCTTGACCAGACGCTCCTCGTACTCCTTGCGGATCGAGATGTCTTCCTTGACGGAAACATAGTGGGTGATGACGCCATCGGCATCGCGGATCGGCGAGATGATCGCATGCTCCCAAAACAGCGTGCCGTCCTTCTTGCGGTTCAAAAGCTCGCCCCGCCATTCCTTGCCCGCCGAGATGGTGGACCACAAGGATTCGTAAAGCGCTGATGCCGTGCGCCCTGATTTCAAGATGCTGGGCTTTTTGCCGATGACTTCCGAGGCCGCGTAGCCGGTCAGCTGACTAAAACGCGGATTGACGTATTGGATGACGCCCAGGGCATCGGTGATGACGACATCGGTGGGGCTTTGTTCGACCGCCTGAGAGAGCTGGCGCAGCTTTTCTTCCGACTGTTTGCGCTTGCTGATATCCCTGGCCGAGACGCTGAAAAAATTGCGCCCATTCTCGCGCCAGCGACCGACCGAGAATTCGACGGGAAATTCCTCGCCGTTTCTGCGCAGCCCATGCGCCTCGATCGGCTTGCCGGTGAAATTGTGGCGCCCCTTATCGTGGGCCAACCGTTTCACCCAAGCGGCATTGACGGCGTGATAGCGTTCGGGAATCAATCTGCTTAAGGTCGAACCAGCAACTTCATCCTCGTCGTAGCCATAGATGGCCTTGGCACCTTCGTTCCAGGAAATGATCGTGCCCTCTTCATCGAAAGCAATCAGGGCGTCGGGCGTCGAGCGCGCCACGGCCTGATAATGTGCCTTGGCGGCTCTGGTCTCGGCCTCGGCCCGCTTGCGGTCGGTTACGTCGCGCCAGACCGACTGCATGGCCCGGTGCCCACTGTAGGACGTGGGGCCCATGGTCGATTCCACCTCGACAATGCCGCCATCAAGGCGGTGCAGGCGCATCTCGACCAGCGGCAACTGTTCGTGCCGGGCCAGCAGGCGCAGCCGCTTGGCAACCAGATCGTGATAGCTGGGATCGATGATGTCGATAATGGCGCGCCCGATAAGATCGTTCGGCTTCTTGGCCCCCAGCATGACCTGGGCCTGGCGATTGGAATAGACGATCAGGCCGGACTGATGGACCAGAATGGCATCGGGCGCCAGTTCCACCAGGCGGCGAAAGCGTTCCTCGCTTTCGGTCAGCGCCCTCTCGGCCTTGCGGCGCTCGGAAATGTCGGTATAGGTGGTGATGAAGCCGCCGGTGGGCAGCGGGCGCCCCTGAATCTCCAGGACCTTGCCATCGTTCGTCGTGCGCTCGACCGAATGCGCCTCGAAGCGCAGGGCCCGCTCGGTGCGAAAACGCACCTCGGACTCGACGTCGCAGGTTCCGTATTCGCCGCTTTCGGCATTATGGCGAATCAGCGCCGAAAACGGCGTGCCCGGCTTGGCCAGAGCTGGCGGAAACTTGTACAGGTCGAGAAAACGCTGATTGAAATAAACCAGCCTCAGCTCGGCGTCGAAAACGCTGATGCCCACGTCAAGCTGGTCGAGGCTATCTTTCAACAAAGTTTCAGCGCCCGAATCTAGCAAAGGAGTGTCTAACAACTTGAAGTCCTGCCTCAGAGCTTGCTTTTTTAATTTGTCTAATTTCCTTTTTTTCTTGCCGGGTCCAGATCAGACATAAGCACAGGCCGAGCAATTGTGGAGATATAGTGAATAATCACGTATGTCTTGGCAAGCCCTGTTGAGAAACTTGCGTCCCTCTTCGCGCTGAACGCGACTTTCTTGAGTGCTGATCGAGCCCTTGGTCTTGCGGGCGTACATCGTTCAGAAATCCCCTACGCCATTTTCGGAAGGTGAGAAGCAATCCGCCCGCTGCCGACTGACTGTCCAGAGACCTCATAACTACTTGACGTTTACGTAAACGTCATATATTTTGAGGGCGACGAATGCGGGTCGTCTGCTCTAGCCTTCTGCCGGGCTTTCGTCCCCCCAAACCAGCCTTCCGGCACAAGGAAACGGACATGATCCCCAACGCCTATCCCTCCTTGAATTTCCATCTCGGAGAAGAGGTCGACATGCTGCGCGAATCCGTCCGGGATTTCGCGCAAGACCGCATCGCTCCCCTGGCAGCCGAGATCGACCGCTCCAACGAATTTCCCATGCATCTGTGGAAGGAGCTGGGGGCATTGGGCGTGCATGGCATCACGGTGGAAGAAGCCTATGGCGGTGCGGGCATGACCTATCTGGCCCATGTGGTGGCAATGGAGGAGATCAGCCGCGCCTCGGCCTCGGTGGGTCTGTCCTACGGGGCGCATTCCAATCTGTGCATCAACCAGATCAGGCGCAATGGCAACGAAGCGCAGAAGCAAAAATACCTGCCCAAGCTGATCTCGGGCAGCCATGTCGGCGCGCTGGCCATGAGCGAGCCGGGCGCTGGCTCGGATGTCGTGTCGATGCGCCTTAAGGCCGAGAAGAAGGGTGATCGCTATCTCCTGAACGGCACCAAATTCTGGATCACCAACGGGCCTGATGCCGATGTCATCGTGGTCTATGCCAAGACGGATACCTCTGCGGGCTCTCGGGGCATCACCACCTTTCTGGTCGAAAAGGGTTTCAAGGGATTCAAGGTGGCGCAAAAGCTGGACAAGCTGGGCATGCGCGGGTCCAACACCGGCGAACTTGTCTTCGAGGATTGCGAAGTGCCCGAGGAGAACGTGCTGAACGCCGTCGGCAAGGGGGTCAATGTGCTGATGAGCGGGCTTGATTACGAGCGCGCCGTGCTGGCGGGCGGGCCTTTGGGCATCATGCAGGCCTGCATGGATGTGGTGGTGCCCTATGTCCATGAGCGCAAGCAGTTCGGCGAGCCCATCGGCAGCTTCCAACTGATGCAGGGCAAGCTGGCCGACATGTACACCACGCTGAATGCCTGCAAGGCCTATGTCTATGCCGTGGCCAGGGCCTGCGATTCGGGCGAAACCACGAGGAAGGACGCCGCCGGAGCCATCCTGTTTGCTGCCGAAAAGGCCACCTGGATGGCGCTGGAGGCCATTCAGACCCTGGGCGGCAACGGCTATATCAACGATTATCCCACCGGACGCCTGCTCAGAGACGCCAAGCTTTACGAGATCGGCGCGGGGACTAGCGAAATCCGGCGCATGCTGATTGGGCGTGAGTTGTTCACCGAGACGGCTTGAGAAACCCCTACCACCGGGCTATATTAGCTAAGGCCTTAGCTAAGGACGGAAACCATGACCGCCATCGTCAATATGCACCAAGCCAAATCCCAGCTTTCCAAGCTGGTCGAGCGCGCCCGCATGGGCGAGGAGGTGGTGATCGCCAAAAGCGGCCAGCCGCTGGTCCGCCTCGTGCCAGTGGCCGACAAGCCCAAGAAGCGCCCGATGGGCCTGATGGCCGGACAGGCGGTTATGTCGCCAGATTTCAACGATCCATTGCCCGACGACTATCTGGAAGCCTTCGAGTGAAGCTTTTGCTCGATACCTGCGCTTTTCTTTGGCTGGCCAGCGATCCCAGCGGCCTGTCGCGTCTGGCCATAGAGGCCATCGAGAACGAAGAGACCGAAGTTTTCCTAAGTCCCGCCACGGCTTGGGAAATAGCCATCAAATACAGCATCCGTCGCCTGGATTTGAAGTTGCCGCCGCCCGACTATGTGGCGCAGGGTATCCAGTTGCACGGCCTGCAAGCCTTGAATGTGACGATAACGCATACGCTTCAAGCGGGCGGATTGCCCCCGCACCACAAGGACCCGTTCGACCGGCTGCTGATCGCCCAGGCCCAAGTCGAGAAGATGAGGCTTGTGACACCCGACATCGCCTTTAAGCCTTATGCCATCGACACGATCTGGTAAACATTACACGACAAAAAAAGGACATAAGCACCATGACCACCGATACGAATTGAGAATTTGGCGCAAAGTAGCTATAGTGGACATAGTAGCCACTTATCTTTGGAGGGTTCGATGCGCAGCATGGCAGCGAAAGAAGCCAAGAACCATTTCGGTGAATTGCTGGATACGGCCAGGCGTGAACCGGTGACGATCGAAAAGAATGGTCGCCCGGTGGCGGTCATTCTGTCCATCGAGGACTTCAAGCGTTTTGAAGAAATCGAGGATGCGGCTTGGGGCGCCAGGGCTGAAGAAGCAGAAAAAGCAGGGGACTGGCTTGGACCCGATGAGAGCGAGAAACTTCTTCGGGAACTCCTGAATGCTAAGGCTTGACCTTGAGCGGCAGGCAGAAAAATTTCTTCTCCATCTGCCGCCAAAACATGCCGGGCAGATCGCCCGAAAGTTGGCAGCCCTTCTGGAAAATCCCGAGCCGCCGGACTCGCTCAAGCTTCAAGGCCCCTATTCACGCTTCCGCCGAGCCGATTGCGGCGAATACCGAATAATCTATCGCACCGAGGATGACTGTTTGAAAATCTATCTGATCGGCAAACGCAATGATGACGAAGTTTACCGGCTGCTGCGCCGGATGACGTGAAAAAGAGACACAGAATAAAAAGGAAGCACGCACCATGACCCCCGATCCCGTCGTTATCGTAGGAAGTGCCCGCACCCCCATGGGGGGCTTTCAGGGCGACCTTAAAGACGTCACCGCGCCCCAATTGGGTGCCGCTGCCATAAGGGCCGCCGTCGAGCGCGCGGGTCTCAAGCCCGAGGCGGTCGAGGAAGTGATCATGGGGCTTTGCCTGTTCGCGGGCCTCGGCCAGGCGCCGTCGCGCCAGGCCTCGCGCTTTGCAGGCCTGCCCGATAGTGCGGGATGCACCACCATTTCCAAGATGTGCGGCTCGGCCATGAAAGCCACCATGCTGGCCAACGATCTGTTGATCGCGGGCACCAACAAGGTGATGGTGGCGGGCGGCATGGAGAGCATGACCAACGCCCCCTATCTTTTGGAAAAGGCCCGCTCGGGCTATCGCATGGGCCACGGCAAAATCTACGACCACATGTTCCTGGACGGGCTGGAAGACGCCTATGACAAGGGCCGCCTGATGGGCACCTTTGCCGAGGACACGGCCCAGGCCTATCAATTCACCCGCGAGGCCCAGGACGATTTCGCCATCACCTCGACCAAGCGCGCCCAAAAGGCGATCACAGAGGGCTGGTTCGACGGCGAAGTGGTGCCGGTCACGGTCAAGGCAGGTAAATCGGAAAATGTGATCACCAGGGACGAGCAGCCCTTGAAGGCAAAACTCGACAAGATCGCCAGCTTAAAACCCGCCTTTCGCGAGGGCGGCACGGTAACGGCGGCCAATTCCTCCTCGATCTCGGACGGCGGCGCCGCCCTGGTTCTGATGCGTAGGAGCGAAGCCTTGAAGCGGGGCTGCACCCCCCTGGCGGTCATTCACGGACATGCCACCTTCTCGCAAGCCCCGGCCTTGTTCACCACCGCCCCGGTGGGCGCCATGAAGGCCCTGCTTTCGAAACTGGATTGGTCGGCCAGGGATGTCGATCTGTTTGAAATCAACGAGGCTTTCGCCGTGGTCACCATGGCCGCCATGAGGGATCTCGACATTCCCCACGATAAAGTGAATGTTCATGGCGGTGCCTGTGCGCTCGGCCATCCGGTGGGCGCTTCGGGGGCCCGCATCCTTGTAACGCTGCTTGCCGCGCTGAAGAAGTATGGCCTTAAGAAAGGCGTGGCGTCCTTGTGTATCGGCGGAGGTGAGGCCACCGCCATGGCTGTGGAGCTTGTGAACTGATGACTCGTACGCTGATTTCCTCGGGCTCGCCCTTCGAAGAAGTGATGGGCTATTCCAGGGCCGTCGTCGATGGCAACTGGATTTTCGTGGCCGGCACCTCGGGCTTTGCCAATGGGCAGATCGCCGACGACGTGGTGGCGCAGGCGGAAACCGCCTTCAAGACCATTTCGGAAGCTCTGGCCAAGGCTGGCGCCTCGCTGGACGACGCCGTGCGCGTGGTGGTGTATCTCACCGACGTCGCCTATTTCGAGAAGGTGGCCCCCGTGCTGGGCCGCCATCTCAAGGTCTCGAAGCCCGCCAATTCCACTGTGATCGTGGCGGCGCTGGTCGACCCAAGGATGAAGGTCGAGATCGAGATCACAGCACTTAAGCGAAGCTGAGGGAGGCTTTGGCGTGAAGAAAAAGCCCCTGGTCCTGAATGGCGCCGTGATCGCCTTGCAATTCGTTGCAGGCCTTCCGGCGCTGTGGGCCCTGGGTTTTCCCGATCCCTTGCCGGATGGAATATTGGGATGGATGCGAACAGGCCTGCTCTTGTCCGCCCCCATCCTGATCGGGGGGCTTGCCATCTGGTGCATCTTGCAGTTGGTAACGGAGGGCATCTCCGAAGAGCGCAGGCGGTTTGCCTCTCGTTATCCCTATTACGGCGCCCTGGCCTGGCTGGTTTGTTTTGCCCTGGGTCTTTACACCTCGGATTAGAAAGAATGGAGCACCCTTTGTGAGCATGTCGCCGATCGACCGTCTGGTAGCCGGATTCAAAAGCTTCCGCGCCACCTATTACGAACAGCGGCCCGAGCGATTCCAGGCCCTGGTCGAACGCGGCCAGCGCCCGGAGACGCTGATCATCGCCTGTTCCGATTCTAGGGCGGATCCAGCGATTCTTACCAATTCCGAGCCGGGCGAGTTGTTCGTGGTGCGCAACGTGGCCAATCTGGTGCCGCCCTATCAGCCGGAAGGGCGCGTGGTGGGCACCAGTTCGGCCATCGAATTCGCCGTGCGCGATCTCAAGGTGCGCCATATCGTAGTGCTGGGCCATTCCAATTGCGGCGGCATCGAAGCGCTTCAGCGCATTGCCAGGGGCGAAGAGCCAGAACGCGAATTCCTGGCCAACTGGGTTTCGATCGCCTGCAACGATCCTGGCTGCGCAGGCCAGGGCGAGCGCGACGCCGACGAGATCGGACGCCAGGCTATCGCCGTGTCGCTGTCCAACTTAAAAACCTTTCCCTGGATCGCCGAGGCCGTGGCCCAAAAGAAAGTCGATCTGCATGGCTGGTGGTTCGACATGCTGGCGGGCGTGCTGTGGCGCTATGACGAGGACAAGCGCGCTTTCGAGGCCATGACATGATGCTCTCCGAGCAGAATCGCATGATCAGGGATATGGCGCGCGATTTCGCCGCCCTGCGTCTGGCGCCTTTTGCTGCAAGCTGGGATAAGGAAAGCCGCTATCCCGCCGAAGCCATCCTGGAAATGGGCAAGCTTGGCCTTCTGGGCATGCTGCTGCCGGAAGACTGGGGCGGTGCGGGAGCCGATCATGTGTCCTATGCGCTGGCGCTGGAAGAAATCGCCGCAGGCGATGCTTCCTGCTCCACCATCATGAGTGTGCATAATTCCGTGGGCTGCATGCCCATCTACAAATTCGGCACCGAGGAGCAGAAAAAGCGCTTCCTGCCCGAAATGGCGACAGGCGAGAAGATCGGCGTTTTCGCTCTGACCGAGCCGCAGGCCGGATCGGACGCGGCCAATCTGAAGACCAGGGCGGTCAGGGACGGCAATTCCGGCTACATCCTTTCCGGCACCAAGCAGTTCATCACCTCAGGGCACAACGGCCATGTGATGATCGCCTTTGCCGTCACCGATCCCAAGGCGGGCAAGAAGGGGATCACCGCCTTCATCGTGCCCACCGACACGCCGGGCTATCGCATCTGGCGGGTCGAGGAAAAAATGGGGCAGCACGCCTCCGATACCTGCCAGGTTGTGTTCGAGGATATGCGCCTGCCCGCCGACCTGCGCCTGGGCGAGGAAGGCGAAGGCTATAAGATAGCGCTCTCCAATCTGGAAGGCGGGCGCATCGGCATCGCGGCACAGTCGGTGGGCATGGCGAAGGCGGCTTTTCAGGTGGCAAAGGATTATGCCAAGGAGCGCATGGCCTTCGGCAAAGTGATTGCCGAGCATCAGGCGGTGGCTTTCCGCTTGGCCGACATGGCAACCCAGATCGAGGCGGCGCGCCATCTGGTGCTGGAAGCGGCAAGACTTCGCGACGAAGGTCTGCCCTGCCTGAAAGAAGCAAGCATGGCCAAGCTGTTTTCCAGCGAGATGGCCGAGCGCGTGGTCTCAAACGCCATTCAGACCCTGGGCGGCTATGGCTATCTGGCCGACTTTCCGCTGGAGCGCATTTACCGCGATGTGCGGGTGACGCAGATTTACGAGGGCACCAGCGATGTCCAGCGCCTAGTCATCGCCAGGGAATTGTTGAGGGAATGAGGGAATGAGCCAGACCATCGACTTCTATTTCGACTTCTCCTCGCCCTATGGCTATTTCGCCCGCCACGGCGTAGACGCGCTGTCGGCCCGTACCGGGCGCGACATCGTCTGGAAGCCGATCATGATCGGAAGCGCCTTCAAGGCGTCGGGCAACCAGCCCCTGATGAGCCAGCCGCTGAAGGGTCCCTATTCGGTGCATGACTGGGAGCGCATGGGACGGCTTTACAATATTTCCTGGCAGCTTCCCGATCCCTTCCCCATCGCGGCCCTGGCCCCTGCCCGCGCCTTCTACTGGATCGAAGCAACCAGGGATGCCGAAGTGGCCCGCAATTACGCCATGGCCGTCTTCGACACTTATTTCGGCAAGGGCATCGACATCTCAAGCCGCGAGGTGGCGGCCGATCTGGGCCAGTTGCACGGCATTCCCCGAGCCGAGTTTCTAAAGGCCATTGATGATCCCATCTGGAAGGGCCGACTGAAGGAAGAAACCGACAAGGCCATCGCCAGGGGTGTTTTCGGCTCGCCTTTCTTCATCGTCGATGGCGAAGCCTTTTGGGGCTTCGACCGCATTCCAATGCTGGAAGAATGGATACGCAGGGGAGGCTGGTAGAATGGCTGCGAAAATGAAAAAGGGCTATCAGGCGCTGATCGACGAAGCCATGGAGGGAATCGAAACCCTGCCCGTTGAGGCGGCCATCGCCCTTCACGATGATCCCGGCGTCGTTTTCGTCGATTTGCGCGACGTGCGCGAGCTGGAACGCGAAGGCATGGTGCCGGGCGCCTTTCATGCGCCTCGCGGCATGATCGAATTCTGGGTCGATCCCGACAGCCCCTATCACAAGGAAATTTTTGCCAGCGGAAAACGCTTCGTCTTTTATTGCCATGCCGCTTGGCGTTCGGCCCTGGCCACGCATCAGGTGCAAGAGATGGGGCTGGCTCCGGTCTGCCATATCGCCGGGGGCTTCGATGCCTGGAAGAAGGCGGGCGGGCCGGTCGGCGCAAAGCCCGAGCGCAAGAAGGATTCATGATAGGATGACATCATGACGGTTCTGAAATCCGCCCTTACGTCCCGCGATCCCGATTTCCAGGCGAATCTGGCCGCCATGGGCGTGCTTGTCGCAGATCTCAAGGCCAAGGTGGCCATGGCCAAGCAAGGTGGGGGCGAAGCGCCTTGCAAGAAGCATCTCGAACGCGGCAAGCTGCTGCCCCGCGAGCGCATTCGCCGCCTTTTGGACATGGGCTCGCCCTTCCTGGAATTCTCGCAACTGGCCGCCCATGATATGTACGACGGCACCATCGCCTCGGCGGGCATCATTACCGGCATCGGGCGCATTCAAGGAAACGAATGCGTCGTCATCGCCAACGACGCCACGGTCAAGGGCGGCACCTATTATCCGCTGACCGTGAAGAAGCATCTGAGGGCGCAGGAAATCGCCCTTGAGAACAATCTTCCTTGCGTCTATCTGGTGGAATCGGGCGGCGCCAATCTGCCCAACCAGGATGGCGTTTTCCCCGACCGCGACCATTTCGGGCGCATCTTCTATAATCAGGCCAACATGAGTGCCGCAGGCATTCCCCAGATCGCCGTGGTTCTGGGAAGCTGCACGGCGGGCGGGGCCTATGTGCCCGCCATGAGCGACGAAGCGGTGATCGTGAAAAATCAGGGCACCATCTTTCTGGGCGGCCCGCCGCTGGTCAAGGCCGCCACCGGCGATATCGTGACGCCTGAGGAACTGGGTGGGGCCGACATTCATTGCCGCATCTCGGGCGTTGCCGACCATTACGCCGAGGACGACGGCCACGCCATGGCCATCGCCAGGCGCATCATGGGCACACTCAACCGCCAGAAATCCGTTTCCCTGGCTTTGCAAGAACCCAGAGAGCCTTTGTACGATCCGGCGGAAATCGGCGGCATCATTCCCACCGATCCCAAAAAGCCCTATGACGTGCGCGAGGTCATCGCGCGCCTGGTCGATGGATCGGAATTCGACGAGTTCAAGCAGCTCTACGGCACCACCCTGGTCTGCGGATTTGCCCATCTGATGGGTTATCCCGTAGGTATCGTGGCCAATAACGGCATCTTGTTTTCGGAAAGTGCCCAGAAGGGGGCGCATTTCGTCCAGCTTTGCGCCAAGCGCGGCATTCCCCTGCTCTTCTTGCAAAACGTCACCGGCTTCATGGTGGGCAAGCGCTACGAGGCGGGCGGCATCGCCAAGGACGGCGCCAAGATGGTAACCGCCGTGGCCTGTGCGCGTGTACCAAAGATCACCATGATTCTTGGCGGCAGCTTCGGGGCTGGCAATTACGCCATGTGCGGACGCGCCTACAGCCCCCGCTTCCTCTGGCTGTGGCCCAATGCCCGCGTCTCGGTAATGGGGGGGGCGCAGGCGGCCAGCGTCCTGGCCCAGGTCAAACGCGACGGCCTGGAAGCCAAGGGCGAAAGCTGGAGCAGAGAAGACGAGGAGTCCTTCAAGGCCCCCATCTTGCAGCAATACGAAACCCAGGGGCATCCCTATTACGCCAGTGCGCGCCTGTGGGATGACGGCATCCTTGATCCCGCCGAGACGCGCATGGTTCTGGCCTTGTCCCTCTCGGCAGCCCTGAATGCGCCCATTCCCGAAACCCCGTTTGGCGTCTTTCGGATGTAGCCATGGGCGATACGATCAAACTCTCCATCGCAAAAGGCCGGGCGGACATCACCCTGAACCGTCCCGAGATTCACAATGCTTTCGATGAAGCCTTGATCGCCCATCTCGCGCAGATTCTGGATGAGTTGGAATCGAATGCAAGCGTGCGCGTGGTCGTGCTGTCTGGTGCTGGCAAAAGCTTCTCGGCAGGAGGTGATTTGAATTGGATGCGCCGCACGGCCAACCAAAGCTTTGACGAGAATCTGGCCGATGCCAAGGCCCTGGCCGGTCTGCTGAACCGGCTGGACACGCTGTCCATGCCGACCATCGCCCGCGTTCACGGCCAAGCCCTTGGCGGCGGTGTCGGGCTGGTCTCCTGCTGCGATATCGCAGTGGCGGCGCCCGAGGCCAGCTTCAGCCTGTCCGAGGTCAAGCTGGGCCTCATTCCCGCCACCATCTCGCCCTATGTCACGGCAGCGATGGGGGCCAGAGCAGCTAGGCGCTATTTCCTCTCCGGCGAGCGCTTCAGTGCTGCCGAGGCCATGCGCCTGGGCCTGGTGCATGACATCGTCCCCCTAGCCGATCTGGATCAAACGGTGGACCGACTTGTCGCCAGTCTGATGGCCAATGGGCCGGAAGCCATCGCCCATACCAAAGACCTGATCCGCCTTGTCGCCAAGGCTCCCATCGACGACGCCCTCAAGGATGAAACCGCCAGAAGGATCGCAAAACGGCGGGCCAGCCTGGAAGGCAAGGAAGGGGTGACGGCATTTCTGGAAAAGCGCAAGCCTAGCTGGCAGGAAGGCTCATGATCGAAAAACGCCCCCTTTCCCTGGCCCGGCAGATGGTCGCCTGGATAATGATGGCGGCTGTGTCAGCGCCTTTGTGGATCTGGATGGATGGGCGCTACGGAATCTTAAAGGCGTTGTTCTTCGCCCTGTTTTTCGCCTACGCCTACCGGATCAAGCGCAACAGCCTGGATGTCGCCGTCTTCGCCTTGATCATGACCGGGCTTCATGTTTTTTCCCGCCAGGTGGTGAGCTATCATCAGCTGGTGTTCGATGCCAGCTTTGCCGAATTACTGGTGCTGGGAGGGCATGCGGCGCTGACCCTGTTCGCGGCCTGGCTGATGTCCTGGCTGTTTGATCTGCGCGAAACACCTGGCCCCACCTATACCCGTCTGGCCTGCTTTTACATGATCTTCTATCTGGCCCAATATATCCTGCATGCCCTGGGCGTGATGCTGTGGCAGGGCTATCCCTTCTCCCTCTATCACGTCATCCATTACGGGTTTGTGTTGGTCCTTCCGCTGATCCTCTGGGGATCAGGCGCCAAGGCCATGACCCTGGCCGACCGGCTGATTCCGCCCCTTCAGGCCGATGCGTCCTGGAAGCGCCGGTTTCGTGATTTCGACAACACCCGGGCCGTCTTCTTTTCCTGCCTGTCCCTGTTCTTTGCCAGCGTCTTCTGGTTCGGCTTCGTCCATTTCGTGATCGCGAAACTGGGCGTTGCCGATTATTACACTCTGGGCGCCGGTTGCGACGCGACGCCAGGCTTAAGCGATTTCATGCTGCACGCCCTGGCCGCCAGCATTGGCCTGGATGGCGCTTGCCTGGCTCCCAATGCGCTGCTTTCCCGGGCTGCGGATTATGTCGAGATCATAGTCACCTTGTTTCTGGCTTTGGTTCTGGTTCAGGCGCTGGCGCTGGCGCTCGGCGCCCATTCCTCGGACAAGCCGCCCCGGCGAAGGACATAGATCATGGTCATCACCTCCCTTTTGATCGCCAATCGCGGGGAAATCGCCTGCCGTATCATGCGCACGGCAAAGCGCCTGGGCCTTCGCACCATCGCCGTCTATTCCGATGCCGACAAGGACGCCTTGCATGTCAAGCTGGCGGATATGGCGGTTCATATCGGCCCGGCGCCCGCGCGTGACAGCTATCTGAAAATCGATGCCCTGATCGATGCCGCCAAGGCAACCGGGGCCGATGCCATCCATCCCGGCTATGGCTTTCTTAGCGAGAATGCCGCCCTGGCCGAGGCCTGTGCCAAGGCCGGTCTGATCTTCGTGGGCCCGCCGCCGGGCGCCATGCGCACCATGGGCTCGAAGTCGGAATCAAAACGAATCATGGGACGCGCCGGCGTGCCTCTGGTGCCGGGCTATCATGGGGCTGATCAAAGCAACGCTGCCTTGGAGCGCGAGGCGCTGCGCATCGGCTGGCCGCTGCTGGTCAAGGCCTCGGCGGGCGGCGGCGGCAAGGGTATGCGGATCGTCGATCAGGCCCAGGACTTGAGCGAAGCCATCGCCTCTGCCAGGCGCGAGGCAAAGGCCGCCTTCGGCGACGACACGCTTCTGATCGAGAAATATCTCACGCGCCCCCGCCATGTCGAAATTCAGGTCTTTGCCGATACGCATGGCAATGCACTGCATCTGTTCGAGCGCGACTGCTCGCTGCAACGGCGTCATCAGAAGGTGATCGAGGAAGCCCCCGCCCCCGGTCTCTCTACGGAATTGCGCGCCCGCATGGGAGCAGCCGCCGTGGCGGCCGCCAAAGCCGTGGGCTATGTGGGCGCCGGAACGGTCGAATTTTTAAAGGACGTGGGCGACGACTTCTATTTCATCGAAATGAATACCCGCCTGCAGGTTGAGCATCCGGTCACTGAAATGATCACCGGCCAGGATCTGGTGGAATGGCAAATTCGCGTGGCCCAAGGCGAGCCCCTGCCCCTGGCGCAAGAGCAACTCGTCCTCAAGGGGCATGCCTTCGAGGCCCGGATTTACGCCGAAGATCCGGCCCGCGATTTTCTGCCCGCCACGGGACGGCTTGTGCATTTCAATCCGCCTCAGGCGAACGCCCATGTGCGGGTGGATAGCGGCGTGCAGACAGGCGACGACGTGACCATCCATTACGATCCCATGCTGGCCAAGCTGATCGTCTGGGATGAAAGCCGCGCCCAGGCGCTGGCCCGCCTCGGCAAAGCCTTGGGCGATTTCGAGATGGCGGGGCCTGCCACCAATATCGGATTTCTCAAAGGCGTGGCGTCTCATCCGGAATTTGCCGAAGGCGCCGTGGATACCGGCTTTCTTGATCGCGAGCGGGCGCAACTGGTTCTTGCCCCTAAGCCGATTCCCCAAACCGCTCTGGCCTTGGCCGCCATCGAGATTCTGTTGTCTCGCGCAGCCGAAACCCAAGCTCAGGCCAAGGCTTCTTGCGATCCTTTTTCGCCCTGGTTCCAGGCCAACGGCTGGCGCCTCAATGACGACAATCATCACGACCTGATTTTCAAGGACAATGAGCGCAACCTGCCCGTTACCGTTCACTATCAAAAGCAAGGCTGGCGGATCGATCTGCCCTCAGGCAGCACCATGACGGCTTGCGCCAATCGCCTGGCGGACGGCGCACTGGAAGCCACGTTGAACGGGTTTAAATTGAAGGCCCGCGTCCTGCGCCACCAAAGCCACCTGACTGTCTTTTCCCAAGGCGAAACCCATCGCCTCGAATTGTTCGACCCCAGTGCCCTGGCCGCCAAGCGCGACTCGCAAGGCGGTAGCCTGACCGCCCCCATGCCCGGCAAGGTCACCGCCGTCCATGTCAGGCCCGGCGATGCCGTAACGCTGGGCCAGCCCCTGATGGTGCTGGAGGCCATGAAGATGGAGCATGCCATCAAGGCGCCGGCCGACGGCGTGATCGAGGCTGTGCATTTCGGCCCAGGCGATCAGGCCAGCGATGGCGACGTGCTGATCGCCTTTGCGCTGAAGGACGATGCGGATGCGACTGCCTAGCCAAATCCGCATGGTCGAAGTGGGCCCACGCGACGGGTTGCAAAACGAATCCGCCTGCATTCCGCCTGCCATCAGAACCGAACTGATCAACCGTTTGAGCGATGCCGGACTTGGCGCCATCGAAGTCGGAAGCTTCGTCTCGCCCAAATGGGTGCCGCAGATGGCTGATAGCGATCAGGTGCTGGCGGGCATCACCAGACGGCCCGGCACACGCTACCCCGTACTGGTGCCCAACATGAAAGGCTTCGAGGCCGCCCTGGCAGCCAAGGCCTGCGAGATCGCCATCTTCGCCGCCGCCAGCGAAAGCTTTTCGCAAAAGAACATCAACTGTTCGATCAAGGAAAGCCTGGAGCGCTTCCAGCCGGTTTGCGCCGCCGCCAGGGACAGAAACATTCCCGTGCGCGGCTATGTCTCATGCGTTCTGGGGTGTCCCTATGAGGGAAACATAGCGCCCCAGCGCGTGGCCGATGTCGCCAAAGCCCTCTTCGACATGGGCTGCTACGAGATATCGCTGGGCGACACCATCGGCGTTGGCACACCCGCAAAGGCGCAGGACATGCTGGCCCATACCGCCAGGCTGGTTCCCATCGAACGGCTGGCCGCCCACTTTCACGACACCTATGGTCAGGCCCTGGCCAATCTGTTGGCCGCGATGGAACTGGGTGTGGGGGTGGTCGATTCCTCTATCGCCGGACTGGGTGGCTGCCCCTATGCCCAAGGGGCCTCGGGCAATGTCGCCAGCGAGGACGTCCTTTACATGCTGAACGGCCTGGGGATCAGTACAGGAGTTGATATGGAGCGCCTGCTGGTCGCATCGCGTTTCATCTGCGATGCGCTGGGCCGCGAACCTGCGTCAAAGGTCGCCAGGGCGCTAGGTTAAGTTAGCCGCCAGCACCATCTGGCTGCCGTCCCAGATCATCTTGACGGCAACGACCAGGATAATCACCAAACCGGCATAGGCGATCCAGTGATAGCGCTGCAACAGACGCGCCACCAAGGTCGCGGCAAAACCCATCAGGGCCACCGAAAGCGCCAGTCCGATGATCATGATGACCGTGTGGTCGCGAGCTGCTCCGGCCACCGCCAGCACATTATCGAGCGACATCGAAACGTCGGCGATCACGATCTGGGTCACCGACTCGCGGAAGGTTTTTCCCGGCTTGGCGCAAAAGTTACTGTCTTCAAGCGCCGCCTCACCCTCTGCCGCCTCCTGCCTGGATTGCTCGCGGATTTCGCGCCACAATTTCCAGGAAACCCACAAAAGCAGAATGCCACCCGCCACCATCAGGCCAACGATCTGCAAAAGCTGCGAGGTAAAGACGGCAAAAACGATGCGCAGCAGAGCCGCAGCGCCAATGCCGACCAGGATGGCCTTGCGCCGCTGTTCGGGGGGCAGACCCGCCGCAGCCATGCCGACCACGATGGCATTGTCGCCAGCCAGGGCGATATCGATCAGCACCACCGAAGCCAGGGCGATCAGTTCAGGAAGGAAGGGTAGCTCCAACATGGCTGCGTTCATGCCTGTAACCCCCTGATCTGTCAAGCGCCGCCATTTCAAAACCCGTCGATTTAAGGTATAAGCAGCTATGATTGAAAGCTTCGTTCTTTTTCTTTCCGTTCTGACCTCGGGGGCCTGGCTTCTGGGTGCAGCTGGCTATGTCGATGGCCATATCGGCTGGGAGAATCTAGCCCATCAACATCCTTCCGAGCTGGCGGCCCTGATGGCGGGTGTTTTTGCCCCCCTGGCCCTGCTGTGGCTTCTGGTGGCTTATTTCCGTCAAGCCAGCGCCCAGCGCCAACTGGCCTTTGCCCTTAAACAGTTGCATTGGCAGGCCCGTAAATCGGCCGAACAGACAGAAACCATCGTGCGCGCCCTGGCAGAAACCCAGGATCACGAACGTCATGCCGCCTCGCTCGAGGTGTTCGACCGGGCCATGGCCGATCTTCAATCCCTGGCAGCACGCCTGGCCGTGGGATTCGGGCTTCTGGCCCCCTCGGACCTGCCCGCCTGCTGGCGCATGGCCAGGGCCGGAGACCGCTTTCTCTTTTTCCGTGCCCTGTTGGGCGATGCCCCCGGCTCGGAAGAGACAAGAACAAATTTGGCCGAACGCCTGTCGAAAGCCCCCGATCTGCGCCAGCCAATCGCCGATTACATCCAATTGCAGGAACGGCTGGCCGATTTCGCCACCCGTCGCCAGATTGACCCTCTGGCCCGCGAGGGGCTGGAACATGGCCCGCCTGCCAAGCTGCATGCCCTTTTGATGGCCCTGCTGCGCGCCGAGCCCGAGACACAGCCGCCGCAGCCCGGCCCGGCCGAATATGCCAATCCCAGCGCCGCCCTGATGGCCCACCGCGTGGCCAAGGTTTTGTGGCCACAAGGAGCAGCACCAGCCCCACCGCCCACGCCAAATCTGGAAGCGGACGATATCGCCCCCGCACCCGCTCACGCCCCTCCCCCGGCGCCGGAGCCTAAACCCGCCCCGCCGGAAGAGCCCGCCGCCCCTACCCCTGGAAATTTCATGCCTTTCAGTCCCCTGACGCCGGGTTTTCCCCGCAATCACGATCCATGACGGGAATTGTCCTCGATTTTCTGAAACGCCTTCTGGTGCCTCCTCCCAAGGAGACGCCACCGCCCGCACCACCTTCGGTCCCGGCGCCCAAGGAGCGCCCCCTGACGCCCGAGCGCTCGCAGCTTCTCAGCCAAGCCATGAGCATCTATCGCTCGAAGCAAGCCATTCTGGCGGATTTAAGCGAAGAGCAACGGCAGATGCTGGTGACCGTGGCCTTGAAGACATTTTTCAATCAGCCGCCGCCCGATTCCAAGGACAAGAAATCATGACATCAGATATCCGGACACTGGCCAAGAAAGTGTCTGGCGGAGACCGGCGCGCCCTGGCCCGGGCCATTACCTTGATTGAATCGACCAGAAGCGATCATCGCGAACAGGCGGTGGAATTACTTGAATGTCTGCCACCCGGCGGAAGCGCAACCGTTCGCCTGGGCATCACCGGCATTCCGGGAGCAGGAAAATCCACCTTCATCGAGGCCTTCGGCCTCTATCTGACCGGGCTTGGCCACCGCGTCGCCGTGCTCGCTATCGATCCGTCAAGCCCGCGTTCCGGCGGCTCGATCCTGGGCGACAAAACCCGCATGGAGGAACTGTCCCGCCATCCCGACAGTTTCATCCGCCCCTCGCCTTCTGGCGGGACCCTGGGCGGTGTCGCCAGGCGCACGCGCGAAGCCCTGCAAGTCTGCGAGGCCGCAGGGTTCGACGTCGTCATCGTCGAAACCGTGGGCGTGGGGCAATCCGAAACCGCTGTCTTCGAGATGGTGGACATGTTCCTGCTGCTGCTGGTTCCCGGCGGCGGCGACGATTTGCAGGGCATCAAAAAGGGGGTGGTCGAGTTGGCCGACCTTTTGCTGATCAACAAGACCGACGGCGACCTTGTCGCCGCCGCCTTGCGGGCCGAACGCGACTATGCCTCGGCCCTGCATCTGCTGGTGCCGCTTCATCCCGGCTGGACTCCCCCTGTTATCAAGGTCTCTGCCCTGGAAGGACGCGGCATGGACGAAGTCTGGGCGGCCGTGGAAGCTTATCGCGCCGCCCTGGGTCCTGAGGCCCTGGCCACAAAACGGGCCAGCCAGTCGGTTTCCTGGATGTGGCGCGCCATCGAGGGCGAACTCATGGACCGATTCAAGGCCCACCCGGCCATTGCCCCGCGCCTTTCTGAGCAGGAAACCCTGGTTGCCCAGGGAAAATCCAGCCCGACTCTGGCGGCGGGCGAATTGATCAAACTGTTTTTTGCACAAGGGCCTTCCTAGCCTGCCCCCTTGTAACCTTGCCCCCCCTTTCCTTTTGGGCAGGCTGAGGCTAGTGTGATCCGAATAATTGAGGGAATGAGATGCACAGTGAGTCGGAAGGCGAAGTTCTAAAGCGCGAATTCGTGCGCCTGTTCGGCCACATTCAGCGCATTCGCCAGGAATTGGCAGCCCTTGGTCCCGCCAGTTCGGAAGAGGATCATTTCGGCGGCATGGCCGACCAGTTGGACGCCATCGTCGAGGCGACCGAGGAAGCCACCAACAGCATCATGGGCGCCATGGAGGCCATGGAGACCAACCTGACCGAGTTGAAGGCCCTGGTGCCCGGCGAAGACGCACAGCGACTTGTGGCAGGGGCCGAAGAACAGATCGGCCAAGTTTATGAAGCCTGCTCGTTTCAAGATATTACCGGCCAGCGCATCACCAAGGTGGTCAAGTCGATGAAATTCATCGAGGAGCGCATCACCAACATGATTGGCATGTGGCGCCCCGATGAACTGAAGCAGGTGGCAGGGGCGGTAAAAAAGGAGCTGACCGACGAGCAGAAGCTGCTGAACGGCCCGCAGCTCAAGGGTAAGGGTGTCCAACAGGACGAAGTCGATAAACTGTTCAGCCAGGACGATATCGACAAATTATTCGGCTGACCTGACAGCCCCTTCCTATTAAATTTATATTATTCTGCAAAATCATTCACAGGCAGCAATCAACGGTGCGCCTCTGCCTAAACCTCTAGCCGCACGATCGTTTAACTCCGAGTCACTCGGCTGACTCGAAGTTAAGCGTGAATCGTTCGCTAAAACAAATTGATAGAGCGGATTCACGCCTTAAATCAAAACCGTTTATCGGCTCCGACTTAAAACGACCCGCTCCAGCCAATAAATGACATTGACTGTCATTCTCATTTGCAATAGCCTCCGGGAACCTTACGCCAGCCTGACAAAGCCAAGGCCTGACCGAGTTTCATGGGATAATGAAGAACGCCGCCGACACAACCGCCAGCCCAAACGCGTTTTTGCCCGCTTTCGTGACAGGACAAAACACCGGTTCCGGCGGAGGATGGGTTGGAGCGACTGTTTTCATTGCTCTTTTGGTTGGCGCTCCCGTTGTTTTTGTCCTGGCCCATGTCTTTGCCTCGTCGGGCGGGGTTTGGGAGCATCTGGCGCAAACGGTGCTGCCGCTCTATATCGTCAACTCCCTTCTCCTCATGCTGGGAGTCGGCGCCGGGGTGATGATCGGCGGTGTCGGAACGGCCTGGCTGGTCACGATGTGCCGTTTTCCAGGAAAGGGCATCCTGGAATGGGCGCTGCTGCTGCCGATGGCCATGCCTGCCTATGTCGTCGCTTATACCTATACGGGTCTGCTCGATTTCGCCGGCCCCGTCCAAAGCGCCTTGCGTGAGGTTTTCGGCTGGAGTAGCGCCAGAGATTACTGGTTTTTCGAAATCCGTTCGCTGGGCGGAGCCATCGTCGTGATGTCGCTGGTGCTTTATCCCTATGTGTATCTGCTGGCCCGCTCGGCCTTTCTGGAACAGTCGGTCTGTGTCCTCGAAGCCAGCCGGACGTTGGGCCGAGGCCCCTGGCAAGGATTCTTCAAGGTGGCCCTTCCTCTGGCGCGCCCCTCGATCGCCGCCGGTACCGCGCTGGCGCTGATGGAGACATTGAACGATTTCGGCACGGTCCATTATTTCGCAGTGGATACGTTCACCACAGGAATTTACCGCACCTGGCTTGGTCTGGGTGAGCCCACCGCAGCGGCCCAACTGGGTGCCGTCCTGCTTCTCTTCGTACTGACCCTGGTGATGATCGAGCGTGTTTCGCGAGGCACGTCGCGGGTCCACCACACGACCGCACGCTACAGGCGCCTGCCCGGCTACCAACTGACAGGATGGCGCTGTCTGGCCGCCCAGGCTTTCAGCTTCGCTGCCGTCTTCTTGGGATTCGCCCTGCCTGCCAGCGTTCTGGCCTGGTGGTCGCTGCGCTACAGCACGGTCGGTCTCGATTTTCTGCCCATGGTGCGCAACAGCTTCCTTCTGGCGCTGGTTGCGGCACTGGCTGCGGTCACGGTGGGCGTTATCATGGCTTATGCGCAGAGATTGAGCCCGACACCCATGACCCGCTCGGCCGTGCGCCTTGCCAGTTTCGGATATGCAATACCCGGCTCCGTCATCGCTGTCGGTACGCTGGTTCCCCTGGGATTTATCGACAATGCGCTATCTGGCTTCATGTCCGAACGATTCGGCGTGACCACGGGATTGCTGCTGACCGGCAGCATCGTCGCCCTGGTCTATGCCTATCTCGTAAGATTTCTGGCTGTCTCCTTCAACGGCATCGAAGCCAGCCTGTCCAAAGTCACCAACTCCATGGAGGCGGCCTCCAGAACCTTGGGGCAAGGGACGATGGGGACGCTGCGCCTTGTACACATACCGCTGATTCGCGGAGCCCTTCTGACGGCAGGGCTTCTCGTCTTCGTCGATGTGATGAAGGAACTTCCCGCCACCTTGATCATGCGCCCGCTCAACTTCGACACCTTGGCCGTGCGAACCTTCTCATTGGCTTCCGACGAGAGGTTGATGGATGCGGCAACCCCTGCTCTGGTCATCGTTCTTGTGGGGCTGATCCCCATCATCATGCTGAGTTATGCGATCGCCAGGTCGCGTCCAGGAGGCAAATCATGAATATGATGTTTCCAAAGACTCCCGCCATTCAGTGCGGGCCTGGCCCTCATTGCTCCTTCACACCCAACGGAGGATGTGCGGCTGATCCCTTGCGCATATCTCCCTGCGCACCCGGCTCAGCCTGCCTGATTATGGACAACGTTTCATGCGCCTATGGCAAAACACGGGTTGTGGAGAATGTGTCCTTTGCCGTGCGGCCAGGCGAATTGCTATGCCTTCTTGGGCCATCGGGCTGCGGCAAGACGACAACGCTGCGCATGGCGGCTGGATTGGAGACTCCGGTCAATGGACGCATCCTGCTCAACGGCCAATTGGTGGGCGGCCAGGGCATGCATGTGGCCCCGGAAAAACGCAATATTGGATTCCTTTTTCAAGATTATGCCCTTTTTCCGCACCTGAACGTGCTGGCGAACGTCGCCTTCGGAATTCGCAACAAAGGCAAAGCGGAGAGCCGGGAGAGGGCGATGGACATGCTAAGGCAGGTCGGCATGGAGGCTCACGCCGACTCCTGGCCGCACCAATTATCTGGCGGCCAGATGCAGCGCGTTGCACTGGCGCGCGCCTTGGCGCCAGAGCCCATGCTGATGCTGCTGGACGAACCCTTCTCGGGCTTGGACAAAAGGCTGCGGGACCAGATACGCGACGAAACCCTGCATGTTTTGAAGTCAACGGGCGTTTGTGTGCTGATGGTCACGCACGATCCCGAAGAGGCGATGTTCATGGCGGATCGCATCGCGATCATGCGTGCCGGACGCATTGTTCAACTGGACGAGCCCGAGACATTATATCGGCGCCCTGTCGCCTCCTTCGTCGCCTCCTTCTTCGGCGAAGTCAACCGTATCCCCTCCAACGTCAGGCAAGGCAAGGTGCTTTCCCCCCTTGGCGCCGTTCCCGCCCCTGGCTTCAAGGAGGGGGCAGAGGTCGAACTGGTGATCAGGCCTGAAGCCCTGTCCCTGGAGCTTAGTGACGACGGGAATGCGACGGTCCTTGTTTCGCATATGCTGGGAAGATCAAACCTTATCCATTTGAGGGTCGAATCAGACTTGGGGCCGCCCATTCACCTTCATGCCCGGACAACGGGACCGCTTCCTCACATCGAAGGCGCTCGCGTCTCGATCAAACTTGACCAATCGCAGGCCTTCGTTTTTCCGAAAGAAGAGCAGATGGAAGAGGAGTCAATCCCGGAGGAACTTCCTGCCCCGCCGCCAAATCCGGGCAGTTTCTGCTGACATCGCCATAAGTTAACGAACAAGGAAGCTCCCATGAATATGCTGCTCAACCGCCTCTTCATGTCCTGCCTGACGGGCGCCGCCCTTCTGCTGAGTACATCAAACTTCGCCGCCGCCGAGGTCAATCTCTACACGGCGCGGAAAGATCATCTGATCAAGCCCATCCTCGACAAATTCACCCAGCAGACCGGAATCAAGGTGAACCTTCTTTCGTCCGGAGAGGATCAGCTGATCGAGCGGCTGAAAAGCGAGGGGGCCAACAGCCCCGCCGATATCTTCCAAACCACCGATGTGGCACGCCTGAACCGCGCGCGAGTCGAGGGCTTGCTGCAACCCATTACCTCGGCGGTTCTGGAAAGAAATGTCCCGGCCAAGTACCGTGACCCGCAAAATTACTGGTTCGGCCAGTCGGCCCGGGCCCGCGTCATCTTCTACAACAAGGATCGTGTCAAGCTTTCGGACCTGTCCGGCTTTGAAGGGCTGGCAGAACCGAAATGGAAGGGGCGCATCTGTGTGCGCAGCTCGGCCTCGGCCTATAACCAATCTTTGCTGGCGGGCATGATCGCGGTCGATGGGTTGGAAAAATCCGAAAAATGGGCCAAGGCCATCGTCGACAATATGGCCAGGAAGCCGCAGGGAGGCGACCGCGACCAGATATCAGCCGTCGCCGCCGGGCAATGCGATATCGCCATCGCCAACACCTATTATTTTGCAGGCATGTTGACGAGTGACAAAGCGGAAGAGCGCGAGGCTGCGGCCAAGGTCGCCTTGTTCTGGCCCGACCAACTGGGTCGCGGAGCGCATATGAACATTTCAGGCGCTGGCCTTACCAAGGCCGCCAAAAACAAGGCAGAGGCGATCAAGCTGATGGAATTCCTCTCTAGCGCCGAGGCCCAGCAGTTTTACGCAGAGGCCAACCATGAATTCCCCGTTCTTCCTAGCGCCAAACGCTCACCGCTTGTCGCAGCCTGGGGTAATTTCAAGGAGGAGACCATCAATGTCGCCATGCTGGGCGAGAACAACGCCAGCGCGATCCGTATTTTCGACCGGGCCGGATGGCGATAGCTAACACCAGTTTGCATTAATCGTGACCGATTAATGCAAGCCTCAAGCGCCGGGCGGGCACGCCTGCTTCGCAGACTCAGTAAATATCTGTCGGCGAAGCCGACGGTGCGCCCTTGGCTCCCGCTCGCCCGCCGACATTGTCGGCAGGACATTTGATTGGCCCGCCTTTGGCGGGACAGGCTCGCGCGCGGGCCTTGCCCGCGACCGGAATCAGTCACTCTTTCTGCGTGCCGGTGTTAGTTCTTAGGAAGCCCCTTTCGTCCGAAGGCAGGCCTGCCAGATGAGGCAGGCGCCTTGGGTGCTGGCGAAATCGGTTCCGGATCGCTGGGAAGCGATGCCTCAGCCCGCTTCTGCCAGACTCTGGCCAGTGCAAGGAAGTCAGCTAAGCGTTGTCTGGCAGATACCCCGCCCCCATCCACCGAGGCGACGATTTCTCCGAATTCCTCGAAGCAAGCGATCACGCGATCCCCGTAGTGGGTGTTCTTATGAACCGCGTCCACCATGAAACCCGCGCGCATCAATTGCGATGGGCTTTCGCCATAGGCGGCGATCTGATCGGCTCTGGTTGCAATTTCGTTGGCAAGGCGCTCCGGTGCCAGTCGGGTGCCGAAGGTCAGATTGTATAAGTCGATCTCGCTCTGCGACCCTGAGCCATCGGCACAGATGAGAAACAGGAAGAAGAATTGAAGGTCGAAATAGATTTTGGCGGTATCGTCGTTGCCGGGCATCGTTGCGGCGAGCCTGAGCCCCTTGGCCGACATCTCAACCACATCGTCCCTTAGCCGCCTAACGATAGCCAGCAACCGTTCAGCCGTTGCTTCCATGACACGTCACCTCCGCTTGGCAGCAAGGATTGTACGTCTTCAAGAAGGCCGTCAGCAACAGCATATCTGGGCTGCTGCCTTGCCCCTGCGTAGCAAGTATGGTACCAAGCCGAATGCCCGATCAGACCAAGCAATTCCAAGCAGAAGCCAGCAGCAGGAATAGGCCATGACCGTTCATTTCATTGGTGCTGGTCCGGGTGCGCCCGATCTGATCACCGTCAGGGGGCTTAATCTTATCCGCCGCTGTCCTGTCGTGCTTTATGCCGGATCGCTGGTTCCGGCAGAAGTGGTTGCCGAGGCGCCGAAGGATGCTCGTATCATCGATACGGCCCGGCTTGACCTTGACGAAACGATTGCGGAAATGAAGGCCGCGCACGACAAGGGCCTGGACGTCGCCCGCGTCCATTCGGGTGATCCCTCGCTTTACGGCGCCATCGCCGAGCAGATGCGCAGGCTGGATGCCCTGTCCATCCCCTATGACGTGACGCCCGGCGTGCCCAGCTTTGCGGCCGCCGCCGCTGCCCTGCAAATGGAGCTGACGCTGCCCGAAGTTTCGCAGACGGTAATCATCACGCGCACCGCCGTCAAATCCACCGGCATGCCCGAAGGCGAGGATTTGGCGACGCTGGGCAAAAGCGGAGCAACGCTGGCCTTGCATCTGTCGGCTTCCAACCTCAAGCATGTGGTGGAGACGCTTGTTCCGCTTTACGGCGATGATTGCCCGGTAGCGGTGGTCTATCGCGCCAGTTGGCCCGACGAATTGATCCTTCGGGGCACCCTTTGCACCATTCGCGATCAGGTCAAATCGGCAGGGATCACCAAAACCGCCCTGGTGCTGGTGGGCCGCGTTCTGGGTCATGAGACTTTTCGCGAAAGCCGTCTTTATGCCGCCGATTTCTCGACCGAATTCAGGGCGGGGAAAAAAGACGGCGCCTGATCCAGTCGATGGCCCCATCGATCGACACAAGGCATTCGCCCTTGCCTGACTGAGGCCGTTCGATCATCAAAACGGGCAGGCCCATGCTTCTGGCCGCCTCAATCTTGCCATAGGTAGCACTCCCGCCGCTGGCCTTGGTGACCAGAAGATCTATTCTGTGCTGTTGCATCAGTTGAACCTCGGCCTCGGGGCTGAAGGGCGGACGCCCCTGCACAATCTCCCACAATGGCGGCAAAGGATGTTGGGGCAGCTCGATCAGGCGCACCAGAAACCAAACGTCTCTTATGCCTGCAAAGACATCCAGCTCCTTTCTGCCGATGGTCAGGAAGACCCGCCTGCCCAGACTGGGCAGAAGCCTTGCCGCCTCGGCCATCGTGGGGGCCATGACCCAGCGATCCCCCGCCTCTCTAGGCCAGGAAGCACGCTCAAGACAGGCCAGCGGCACACCCGCATTCCGGCAGGCCTGTCTTGCATGGTCGGAAATGAGGGCGGCGAAGGGATGCGTTGCATCGATGACGGCGCGGATGGATTCATGACGCAGATAGGCCGTCAATCCTTCGGTGCCGCCGAACCCGCCTTGACGCACCTGACCGGGCAAGTCCGGCAAGATACTGGTTTGCCCCGCCAGCGAGGAAACAAGCTCGACGGCTTGGCCGAATTCGCCGTCGATTTCGTGCGCCAGTGCTGCCGCCTCCATCGTTCCGCCGAGAATGAGAATCTTAGGACGCATGGCCGATCACTTTTCCTGAACGATCCACCACCAGAATATCCAAGGATATATCCGTGCGTCCAAGAACGCCTTGCGCGACATCAAGGGCCTTGCTGGCCACGACATCGGCCAGCGGAAAATCCCCGGCGATCTCCAGAAGCTGGGCGGCGGCGACGGCTTTCAGCCCGCGCTCCCGCCGCTCGCCCTCGGGCAGAAACCCGGCCAGAAAGGCGATATCGACGCTGCTTTTCTTGGAATGCAGGTCAAGATTGCCCGCTGCCAGCTTGCCGATCTTGGCAAAGCCCCCGGCCAATGTGACGCGCGCAAAGGCGTGGCGCTTCACATATTTCAAGAAGGCGCCCGCAAAGCCTCCGATATCGATCAAAGCCATCTCGCTTAAGCCATGGCGATTCCTGGCAGCGCGCTCCGATGCCGCCCCGGTGGCTGCGGCAACATGCGCAACACTGTTTGCAAGTGCGACATCGATGCCTCGGTGAATCGCCCCGATCCAGGCGGCATTGGAATATGGCGTCACCACCCCGGTCGTTCCCAGGATCGACAATCCCCCCATCACGCCCAGCCGGGCATTCATGGTTTTCTTGGCAAGTTCAGCCCCGCCCGGAATGGACAGGGTGACGACGAAGTCGCTGCCGAAGGCTGCCAGATTCCTAGCGATCTGATCGCGTGGTCCCGGCGTAATGGCTGCCTCGCCGACGGCAATGGGCAGTCCGGGAAGTGTGGCGGTTCCAACCCCCTCGCCTGCCTTGAAGATCAGCCCCGATCCGGGCTGGCCGGGCTCAAGGCGGGCCAGGACCAGGGCGCCATGCGTCACGTCCGGATCGTCACCCGCATCCTTGATCACCCCGGCTTCGGCCCAGCCGGGCCCGCTCCTCCTCTCTGCCAAGGGAAAACTGGCTTCGACCCCTTTGGGAAGGCGAATGGTCACGCAATCGGGCCAGCTTCCCGCTTGCAGGAAAAGGGCCGCCCCCCGTGCCGCCGCCGCCGCACAGGCCCCTGTCGTCCATCCTTTTCGCATTTCGCTCATTTGTGACTATATTGAGGGGGTCTGCCCCTAACCGCAAACAGAGAGATGATCATGAAACACCCGTTTTTGCTTGGCATGGGCCTTGCCCTTGTTCTGGCCGCCCCGGCCGGGGCCGAGGAAATCGGCTCGGTCAGCACGGTTTTCAAAATGCTGGGACCCAACAGCAAGATCGTCATCGAGGCCTTCGACGACCCCAAGATCGAGGGCGTGACCTGCCATCTCAGCCGCGCCAAGCAGGGCGGCATTTCGGGAGGCCTCGGCCTGGCCGAAGATCCGTCCGATGCCTCGATTGCCTGCCGTCAGGTGGGGCCGATCAAGTTCTTAAAGGAATTCAAGGACGGCGACACCGTCTTCAAGCAAGACACCTCGCTTTTGTTCAAGACCATGCAGGTCGTGCGCTTTTTCGACAAGAAGCGCAATGTGCTGGTCTATCTGGTCTATTCCGACCGCATCATCGAGGGCTCGCCCAAGAACGCCATCTCCAGCGTTCCCATCATGCCCTGGGGAAAATGATCCCCTTTCCCGACATCACGCCCGGCACAGTCTGGCTGGTGGGGGCGGGGCCGGGCGATCCCGGTCTGGTCACGCTGCTGGCCCATCATGCCTTGCAACGCGCCGATGTGGTGATTCACGACGCCCTGGTGGGCGATGGTGTGTTGGAGATGATCCCTGAAAATGTAGAGCGCATCGCCATGGGCAAAAGGGCGGGGCGCACCTCACCCGTGCAGGAAACGATTTCCGCCCTGATGATCGAGCATGCCAAGGCGGGAAAGCGCGTGGTGCGCCTGAAAGGCGGCGATCCCTTCGTCTTTGCAAGAGGAGCCGAGGAAGCATTGGCCCTGGCAGAAGCGGGCATTGCCTTTCGCCTCGTTCCCGGCGTCACGGCGGGCATCGGGGGACTGGCTCTGGCCGGCATTCCGCTGACCAGCAAAGAGGTGCCGTCGGTAGCTCTTGCCACCGGCCATGGCCCCGATGGAAAGCTTGATCCCAGGCTGGATGTGGAAGGGCTGGGCCGCTCGGCGAGCATGCTGGTTTTCTATATGGCGATCGAAACCCTGCCGGAATTGATCGCGCGTCTGTTGAAATCCGGACGCGACCCAGAAACGCCTGCCGCCATCGTCAGCCGGGCAGCATTGGCCGATCAGCAAGTGCTGACCGCCCCATTAAGCGCCTTGTGTGCCGCTGCCGGAGCGACAAAACTGCCCACCCCGGCCCTGGTGGTCATCGGCCCCAACGTGGCCTTGCGGGGCAGATTGCAACCATGAGAGCCCTGTTGATCTTGATGCTCCTGCTGGCCGACCCGTCCCTGGCCTTTGCCAAGCCCAAGGGCTGCATGACCAAGGCGGAACAGACGGTGGAATGGCAGATCCGGCACGGTATTAGGCTGCGCGAATTCGCTTTTCGCTGCGACGAGCCACCCTATAATGCGGGGACGCTGGCGATATGGCGGCGCATCGACGCCACGCAGACAGGCCAGTTCCAGAAGATGACGGACAGCCGGGCCAAGACCTTCGAGCGAGAATTTCCCCAGACCTTCAAATCCTATATCGAGGCCTGGAACGGACGCATCATCATGCGTTACCGCGATTATTACCTTTCCGATATCGATTGCATACAGACCAAGCGACAGCTTCAAGACATCGAGAAAAAGGGCTTCAAGGCCTTCACCACCCTGTCGGCACGCTATAAGCCTGAAATTCTGATGGATTACCGGACGTGCCAGTAACTCTCTAAACCGTCTCCACCAGCACCAGCTCGCTTGGCTCCAGGGCTTCGAAGACAAGGCGCTCCTCGTCGACCACGGCCAACCCGTCGCGCGCTTCCACCAAGGTTCCATTCACGCGCACGCTGCCGGTGGCGGGCACCAGATAGCCGTAGCGGCCCTTAAACCCGTAATCGACGCTTTGGCCCGTTTCGAGATGCGCCCCCAGCACGGCGGCGTCCTGGTTGATCGCCAGGGCTTCGCCATCGCCCGGACGGCCCGAGGCCAGCGCCACCCATTTTCCCGCCCGATGACCGTCGGGAAAACGCTTGTTCTCCCATCTGGGCTGGGCGTTTCTGTGCGCCGTTTGAATCCATATTTGAAAGATCAGGGCATCCCCGATCTCGCGGTTGAGTTCGGAATGGACGATGCCGCTGCCCGCACTCATCACCTGCACATCGCCCGCGACAGTGCGGCCCCGATTGCCCATTCCATCCTCATGGGACAGCACACCCTGGCGGATATAGGTGACGATTTCCATGTCGCGGTGCCCATGCGGCGGAAAGCCGGTGCCCGGTCGTATCAGATCGTCGTTCCAGACCCGAAGCCTGCCCCAGTTCAGTCGAAGAGGATCGACATAGTCGGCAAAGCTGAAATGATAGCGGGCCGACAGCCAGTCGTTCTCAAAGCGGCCCAGGCGGGCAAAGGGACGAAGCTCGATCATAATGTCTAGGTGGGGGGCCTGTGGCCAAAGCTCAAGAGCGCCTTTTCTTGAGAACCCCATCCCGTCATGGTACAATCGCCGCGAAGTTGGCGGAGGCAGAAGCCATGTCCGATCTCGCAACGTCCCTTACCTCGGCAGCGGCCGGGCAGGGACGCGACCATATGACGTTGATGAGCCTTAAGCTGCAGTCGCAGGCCGAACAGCTTGTCGTCAGCCTGGTTGATCAGAGTGTGCAACAGACCAAGGTCCTTAACCAACAGTCCGCCTTGAATGCTGGCGGGCATAAGGGGACCCAGGTCAATATGACGGTTTAGCCAAGCGTGGCAGAATCGATCGAACGGACGGAAAGCTCCTCCAGCTCCAGCGCCAGTGCGCTCGGGGCGCGATCCATATTGCCTGGCAGCACCGGATCTTCGCGCAAGAAAACCGCACCCGCCCCCGGTACCGCACCATACGAGTTTCGCCAAAGGAATCTTGGACTTACAGGAGACAGGCCTGAGAAAATGGATGTCGCGCGCGGGCATTATCTCGACATCCTGGCCTAATCTGGCCAAACTGCCTCCATGCTGGGGAAAAAACCGACAGGTCCAAGTGTGCATCAGGTGCCTGAGGGTGACGACAAGCCCCGGCTGACCTGCCCGGATTGCGGCTATGTCGCCTATGAAAATCCGCGAGTCGTGGTTGGCGCCATTTGCAGTTGGGAAGACCGCTTCTTGCTTTGCAAGCGCGCCATCGAACCGCGCAGGGGTTTCTGGACGCCGCCCGCGGGCTTTCTTGAGATGAATGAGACGACCGAAGAGGGGGCAATCCGCGAAGTCTGGGAAGAGGCCCGGGCCGAAGTTGAACTGGACGGTCTTTTGGCTCTCTACAGCATTCCGGTGATCGGACAGGTCCATCTGGTCTATCGCGCCAGAATGACCGCGCCCCGCTTCGAGCCGGGGCCGGAAAGCCTGGAAGTGGGCCTGTTCTCCTGGAACGACATTCCCTGGAACGATCTGGCTTTTCCCAATGTCCGCTGGTCGCTGGAACATTGGCAGGCCATGAAAGACAAGCCACTTTGCCAGATTCAGGGCGTGCCGGAAGACTGGCGCCATCGCTTGGGAAAAGAATGAGAGAGAGCAATTGGGGGTATCGATGATTCTGATCGGACGCGATTTGTCGCCCTTCACCAGGCGCGTGGCGATTTCTCTGGATGTGCTTGGCTTTACCTACGAGCGCAAGCAACTGTCCACCGCCACCGATGCCCTGGAAATCCGCCAATACAATCCCCTGGGGCGCGTTCCCGCCCTGGTGTTGGATACGGGCGAGAGCCTTATCGACAGTTCGGCGATCCTGGACTATCTCGACGAGACGGTGGGGCCGGATCGGTCCCTGATTCCTGCCAGCGGGCCTGAGCGGCGCCACATTCTGAGGCTGGTGTCGCTGGCCCTGGGAGTGATGGAAAAATCGGTTGCCGCCTATTACGAGCGCACGCGCAGGCCTGCGGAAACCCGCCATCCGCCCTGGCTCAACATGCTTGAGGATCAAACCCTGGCCGGGCTTGAAGCCCTGAATTCCCAGGCTGACTCCAAGGGCCCCTGGCTTGCCCTGGGGCGCATGACCCAGGCCGATATTTCCGCCGTCGCCGCTCTTGATTTCGCAGACACAGCACTGCCCAACCTTCTCAAGGATGTGAATTTGCCCAGACTGAGAAGGCTGGCCCTTCATCTTCAGAACGAGCCCGCCTTCCTTTCCACCAAGCCGAAGGCCTGAACCATGCCCCCGCCGTTTGCCCGCCGACTTGTTCTGGCGGCAGCGCTTCTGGCCGCACCGTTGCCCGCCCTGGCTGATGTGGCAAGCGCCAGAGCCCTGATCGCCAGGGGCTCGTATGAACAGGCCTTCTACGAGCTTTTGCCCTTGGCCGAGGATCAGGACCCGGCGGCGCAGTATCTGATCGGCGGTCTTTACCTGATAGGACATGGCGTTCCCCAAGACCCGCAGGAGGCCCGCAAATGGCTGACCCGAGCCGCACATAACAATCATGCCGAGGCGGCGATGGCTTTGGGCGACGTGGCCGCCCGGGGAATCGGCGCCAAACCCGACCCCGCCCAGGCCCTGGTCTGGTACCGGCGCGCGGCCAGTCAAGGTGTGGCTGCGGCACAGAATAATCTGGGCATCGCCCTGGCCAGTGGAACTGGAACCGGCAGAGATGCCAAAGCCGCCGCCCAGTGGCTGGAACGCGCCGCCCGCCAAGGCAATGGCGAGGCGCAGTATAATTTGGGCCGTCTGCTCAGTTCGGGTGGCCAGAATCTAAAGGCAAACCCTGAGAATGCCGTTATGTGGCTGGCCATCGCCGCCAAATCCGGCGTAAAGGAAGCCGTCGCCCCCAGGGATCTTCTGATCAAAAAGCTGGGACGCAAATCCAAGTTGCCATTGGCCAGCGCCCAGCGCTTTGTTGCTAGGCCCGAGGCGGCCATAGCGACCATGGCGCCTCCACCCGCCGCACAGACTTTCCCGGAAACGCCTACGCCCTTACAGGCAGCGCGCCCGGCTGGCGCACAGAAGAGTAGCGATAAGGCCAGTCCTTATCCAGCCTTGCCAGCGCCCCGCAAGATGACCCACGGCGGCTATAAGATTCAATTGGCCAGCGGTTATAGGCAAAGCGAGATCGCCAAGGAGGCCAGCCGCCTGCGTTTCGAAATGGCGGATCTTTTGAGCGACCTGGAAGTATCGATCATCCATGGCGAGGCGGGCTTTACCGCCCTGATGGGCCCCTTTGCAACGGCCGAAGAAGCCGAGGTCCTGTGCGCTCGGCTAAAGGAGCGGAAGGTCAAGGATTGCTCGACCGTTCCGCCCTGAAAACCGCCCCCTTGTAAGGAGCGGCTCTTCGACGTCGCAAGCGGAAGCTTGCATAATCACCCCGTCATGGCCGGGCTTGACCCGGCCATCCACGATTTCTCAGCAAGGATATCAAATGGCAAGGCGTGGATGCCCGGCACAAGGCCGGGCATGACAGTCCGTTGATCAGCCTCTACGAAATTGGCAATTCCACATGAACGTCAAGGAACCATCAAAAGAACGGTTTCGCGCTTCAAATCGGAGCCTGGAATCGGCGCCGATTTACCACAAGCCGTTAAAGATGCTTGTCCAGAACGACGGCCAGGAACAGCAGCATCAAATAAATCATCGAGATGAAGAAGTTGCGCCGGGCCCAAATCCGTCCGGGATCCTTGATCAGCGCCAGATTGCCCGCCAGCAGTCCAGCCCCGCCCAAGGCGGCCAGGGCGCCATACAAGGGCCCCAACTCGCCCATCGCCCAGGGAACCATGGCCGAAAGGGCCAAGAGGACGCTGTTGATCAGGATCGCCTGAGCCGTGCGCTTCTCGCCCACCAGAACCGGCAGCATGGGAATGCCTGCCTTGGCATAATCTTCCTTCAGAAGAATGGCCAGGCTCCAGAAATGGGTGGGCGTCCAGAGGAAGAGGACGACGGCCAGCAAGGTAGGCAGCAGCCAGATCGAGGGATCAACGGCGGCAGCGCCCGCCAGCACGGCAAAGCTGCCAGCGGCACCGCCAATGATGATGTTGACCCAGCTTTTGCGCTTCAGCCACACCGTATAAACAATGCCATAGAAGAAGGCGCCCAGGAAGAGATGCAGGGCGACGATGCCGTTGAAGACGCCCATGGCGAGGACAAGGCCGACCACAAGCAACGACGCCGCGAAGAACAGCACACCCCAGCCACGCCCGCCCAAATCGTTGGCCAGCGGGCGCTTTGACGTGCGCATCATTCTGCGATCGATGTCGCGGTCATAGAAATGATTGAAAACCGAAGAGGAAGAGGAACCCAGCAACATGGACAGGGCCAGCAGAACCATATGAACCGCGTTCACGTCGCTCGCCACGGCCAGATAGCCGATCACGGCGGTCAGCGCGATGACCACGCCGATACGCAATTTCATCAGTTCGATATATTGCCGAAAGGTCATAAGGACGCCCTCCCCAGAAACACGCTTGGCCTCTTTACGGACCGTATTTTGCAACTTTGTACATGATGCTCGCGAACATGCCCACGGAAAACAGGATCATCAGGGCGAACACGACCCACTTGTTGGGCAAGCGCCGGGGACCCGGATTCGTCTTGGTCATGGCAATCTCGCTCATCGCTACATCAACTCCGAAATTCTAAAGACGGTTGGGGCG
This sequence comes from Alphaproteobacteria bacterium WMHbin7, assembly GCA_002753155.1. GTDB lineage: Bacteria > Pseudomonadota > Alphaproteobacteria > Rhodospirillales > WMHbin7 > WMHbin7. Next base: position 7,428 of record PDZW01000009.1, on the reverse strand, counting down.
CGGATTCACTCCGCGCCCCGCCCGCTACTTACTTACTTGCCATACTTCGAGTAGTCATAAGCCGACCACTCGGGGCCAACCGTCACGTCCTCGGGGAAGTTCCCGGGGCCGGCCGGGCAGGCCGCATGCGTCCACTCGAGACCATTCGATCCCCAGGGGTTGCCATTCTTCACCTTCTCACCGAAAGCAGCACTCCAGACCCAATTGATGATCATGAGAGCCGCACCCACCGCCGTCAAAATGGCGCCGTAGGTGGAGATGTGGTGATACTTCTCGAAGTTCAAGCCAGCGAACATGTCATAGTCCGCATAACGACGCGGCATGCCCTGGAGGCCGATGATGAAGAGCGGCCAGAAGGTAACCTGCACGCCGATATTGTTGAGCCAGAAGGCCAACACGCCCAGCTTGGTATCGGCCGAACGACCGGTCATCTTCGGGAACCAGAAGTACACGCTGGCGAACACCGCAAAGGCCGCGAAAATGGCCATCACGAAGTGGAAGTGAGCGTGAACGAACGAGGTTTCCGACAGGTTCACCGTCAGCACCGTCATGGCCAGCGGAATGCCCGTCAACCCGCCCAGAAGGACCAGGAAGAAGCAAGCAGCCGCGTAAAGCATGGCGATGTTGTAGGTGATGGCCGCGCGGTACAGGGTGCCCCACAGCGAAATCACCATGAAGCCAACCGGCACCGAGATGAGCAGCGTGGTCACCATCTGGCCGATACGCAGCCAGTCAGGCATGCCGGCAACGTACAGGTGATGCACCCACACTTCGCCAGCCACGATCACGATGCCGCAGACGCCGCCGTAAACGGCCGCCTTGTAGTTGAAGACGGGATTCTTGCCCATCGTGGACACGATCTCATAGAGAGCGCCCATGGCAGGCAGGAAGATCACGTACACGGCCGGGTGCGAATAGAACCAGAAGAGATTCTGGTACAAAAGCACGTCACCACCATTTGTCGGGTTGAAGAAGTTGGTGCCGACATACTTGTCGAGCAGCAACATCGTCACGGCGGCGGCCAGCACGGGCACGAAGATCAGCTGGATGATGAAGGCGCCAAACGTGCACCAGGAGAACATGGGAAGCTGATTCCAGCCCATGCCAGGAGCGCGCATATAGATGATGGTCACGATGAAATTGATCGAGGCCAAGATCGAGGCGAAGCCGATCAGGTGAACCGTGAAGACGTAGAAGGCAGTGTTGCCAGCCGTCGTCACAGAGTAGGGCGGATAGCCCGTCCACATCACGTCAGGCTTGTCGGGAATGACGAATGTGAGCAGGGCAAGAATAATGCCCGCCCAGAACAGCCATACCGAGAACGAGTTCAGACGGGGGAAGGCAACGTCGCGCGCCCCGATCTGCAGCGGAATGATGAAGTTGGCCATGAAGCCGGTCAGGCCCGGGATCAGGAATCCCAGGATCATGGCGGCGCCATGGAAGTAGAGGAAGACGTTGTAAGTGTCTTGAGTGTCGACGATCTGCAGGCCCGAATTATACTGCTCGGCGCGGATGATCAGGGCCATGAGCCCCGCCACCGCAAAAGCAGCGATCGAACCGATCAGATACAAGATTCCCACGCGTTTATGGTCGGTGGTAAAGACCCATTCTTTGATAAGTGACATCTTACTCTCTCCCTCAGGAAGGATTGGCAGCAGGCGCTGCGGCAGGAGCTGCGGGGTCCGCAGCAGGCGCCGCGGCCGGAGCCGGAGCCGCTGCCTGGCGGTTGGAAGCGAACCAAGCCTGGAATTCGCCCGGCGGCACAACCTTCACGTCGGCCGGCATGTTCGAATGTCCGGTTCCGCAGAATTCCGTGCAAACGGAAACGAACGTCCCCAGATCCTTCGGCATGAACCACAGATAGGTGACACGGCCCGGCATCACGTCTTCCTTAACGCGGAAGTGCGGGATGAAATAGGAGTGGATGACGTCTTCGGCCGTCATGCGCAGCACAACGGGCTGGCCCTGCGGCACAACCAGCGTGTCGGTCTTGACGCCCTGGCCATAGTCAAACTCCCACTGCCACTGACGGGCCACCAACTTGACCTCCAGCGCATTCTCGGGAACGCGGCGATAGATGTTCCACAGCGTCCATCCCTTGGCCGACAGATAGAAGTCGTCCGCCATGAAGACGGCGGCAGGCAGAAGGGCAAAGCCCCAGGCCTGGGCGCGCGACAGCTTCGGCAGCTTGCCGATCTGTCCCGGGCCGGACGCCTTGTATTTGAAGAGCATGTAAAGGGCCGCGAAGCCGAACACCACACCGATCACGGTGATGTCGAGCAGCACGGTATTCCAAAGTGTGTCCCAACCTTCGTTGGGGCTAACGCTGTAGTCGTTTCTGGCAGGCGCCGCGGTAGAGGCCATGGCTGGCCCAGCGGACAGGGCCAGAAGGCCTCCCCAAATTGCACTGTAAATCCGTTTCATGATACGGCTCCCTCCCTCAGATGACGGCGACGGTAATATAACGCGGCTACGGCCAGTGTGCTCAGGCCGAACACCATGGATGCCGCTCCAATCAGGATTGGCAGATTCAAGGTGTAACGCCCCTCTTTGTAATTGTAGCTGTAGCATAGCCCGACAGCGTAGGTGAGTACGCGGGCCGGACTGATCTTGTTAGAACCGGCCTCGACCAAAGCAAGATCGAGATCGGTGGCTTCGCTGGTCAAGGCATAGAGGAAACGCGAGACGCGTCCCTCGGGTGTCAGGACCACATAAACGCCAGGATGCAAAAACACACGGTCGCGGGCCGACCAGAAAAACTTGAAGCCCAACGACTCGGTAAAAGTCTGTATCGACTCTGCTGTTTCAAAACGCGCCAGATGCCAGCCGTCTCTCATGTCCTTGGGCAGATCGAGCGTCTGCGCAAAGGCGTTCAGGTTATCGGCCGTGTCTTCCTTGTTGAAGCTGGCGGTGACGATTTCGTAATCGCGACCGAGACGCATCAACTTGCCGTTCTTCACCAGTTTCTTCAGCTCGTCGTTAATGACCGAACAGGTTCCGTCGCACTGAAAGTAGGACAGGACCACCACCACGGGCTTGCCCTGAAGCTGCTTGAGCGTCAGGCGTTGCCCGTCGAGATCGGTAAAGGCGGTCTCGGGATTCGGACGAACCCCCAGGAACGCCTTTTCGTCGATGCGGAAGATTTCAGAATCGACCACCGATTCCACTGGGCGCGTGTAGGGGTTGGTGACGGCCCCTGCCGACTTGGCCTGAAGGCCAAGGGCAAGAACCGTCAATCCCAGCATGGCGGCCGTAACGATCCGGCGTCCCATGTCAAACGCTCCCCTATCCAGCTCTATCTCACGCCTACCAGAAGTAAACCTGGGAGACCACGAAGAACCAGATGGCATCGACGAAATGCCAGTAAATCGACGCGCACTGCGTCAGCGGCTTGTTGGTCTTGCCCGCCAGTGCCGGAATGAGCACGGCGATGAAGACGCAGGCGCCGACCAAGACGTGCGAGGCGTGGAAGCCCGTGAGCGTGAAGAACACCGTCGAGAAGATGTTGGTGCCCGGCACGAAGCCGCCGCTGATCAGATGCGTGTATTCGTAGCCCGTGCAGCCCAGGAAGACCAGGCCCAGGACGATGGTGAGGATCAGCCAGCTCTTGAAGCCGCCGACATCGCCATGCTCCAGCTTCTCTTCGGCGACATGGATGGTGACGCTCGACAGGACCAGGACGACGGTCATGAAGATCGGCAGCATCGTCGGCATAACCGGCGTTCCCGCAGGCGGCCAGACGTCGGCCATCAGGCGGAAGGCCCAATAGGCAGAGAAGATGGAGAGGAAGATGAAGATTTCCGAAACGATGAAGACCGGAAGGCCCGCCACCGAAATACCGGGAACCAGATGCTTGACGCTAATGCCTTCGCTGACCCAGCCGGCAATGCCCCACAGAACCAGAGGCGTGCCCAGGCCCGCAAAAGCGATGGCCATCAGCGGGATCTTGTAGATGAACAAGGCCGCAAAGGCGAGCGGCACCAGAAACAGGATGCCGAACGACAGAATGAAAGGATATACCGAGTACTCCCAATGATGGGCGTGCGCGCCGCCGTGGGCGTGCGATGCTGCCGATTCGCTGGCCATTGCTGCTCCCCTCTCGCTAACATTAGTAACAGGTCATATTAAGCAAAAACTAAACTACACGTTTGATCTATGTCAATTTATTAGTACTGGCTATAGATCAGGTCGTTTTCCTTTTAGCCAAATCACTGGCCCGGAGCAAGATGATTCTCATAGGGTTAGTTTTGAATATTATTGCTATCGAATATTCCATGTTTTTGCATTGCACAACGCGGATACAGTAAGGCTAGGTGCCCATTTTATGCGGCTTTCAGGCTGGTTTGACTGCCCCTGCGCTCGATTTCAGGAGCTAGTATTTTGCAATGCACATTCCTTTGCTCCAGATTGCGCGTAATACTGTCGTAATGTTGTCGAAAAAAAATTCTGCCGCCTTTGCGCCAAGTCCGCTAGGCTGGGGGGGATGAGCCTACCCGACGCCTGGACAAACGACGTTCCCGCCCTCTCGCCGCTCGACGATGCGACGCGAAAGCGGCTTCTTGCCCTGGCCCGACCCCTCGCCGCCCCTGCCGGAACCCGCCTTTTCGGGGAGGGAAGCCCTTGCCAAGCCTATCTTATTCTGCTTTCCGGAACCGTCCGTGTGCAGAAGGTAGGCGAGAATGGGCGTGAAATCGTTTTGTACCGCGTCGAGGCAGGCGAAACCTGTGTCGTCACCACCGCCTGCCTGATGAGCGGAACGGATTACGACGCCGAGGGTGTTGCCGAAACGGCCATCGAAGCTCAGGCCCTACCCATGGCGGGTTTCCGCGAGCTTCTGGCCGCTTCGGCCCCTTTCCGTGATTTCGTCTTTAAAGCCTATGCCACAAGGATTTCCAGCCTGTTGATGCTGATCGAGGAGGTTGCCTTCGGACGAATCGACCAGCGCCTGGCCGCCTGTCTGATCGGACGCAGCCAAGGCAAAGCTGAAATCAACGCCACCCATCAGGAACTGGCGGTAGAGTTGGGAACGGCCCGCGAAGTGGTCAGCCGTCAGCTAAAGGAGTTCGAAAGGCAGGGCTGGCTGAGGCTTGGACGCGGTCAGATCATCCTTTTGGCAACAGATGCCCTGGAAAGCAGAGCGGCAAGTAAAACAACCGCTGTGTGACTAGGTTACAGACCGCCAGTATTTCGAGGAGTAGTTTGAGGTCACTTAGTGTGGACCATCAGACTCAACAAGGAGTATTGGACATGTCGAAGAATGTGGGCGGAATTGACCGCATCATGCGTATCGTGGTTGGTCTGGCCCTGATCGGCGCCACCCTGGGCGGCCTGATCGGCGTTTGGGGCTGGATCGGCATCGTCCCCCTGGCCACCGGCGCCATCGGCTGGTGCCCGGCCTATCTGCCCTTCGGGCTCAAGACCTGCAAATCGGCCTGAAGTACCGGCTGGCGGCCCTGCCTTTCGGCGCGTGTCGCCCGAAGGCGGGGCCGATACTGCCATGCATATATTATAATGTGTCGCGGTGGGGCCTGAACGAACGAAATCAGTGCCCGCTTAGGAGGGTGTCGATTTCCTCCTGATCCATGGCCTTGGTGCTGCCATGGATGATGGCGCTGGTCAATTCGCCCAGACGCTGCAGAAGCTGGGTCGCCTCGGAAACGAAAAGCCGCTCATCCTCGGGCGAGCGGCCATCGGTCATGGCCGTCTCGAAGCGTGAAATGGTCATCTGAACCAGCCGGTTCATCTGATCGACCGCCTGCTCGAAGGGCTTGCGGAACTTGGTGGGGACATAGTCATAGGCCTCGATGGCCAGTTCCTTGTCCTTGAATCCCGAATCCCGAAAATGCTGCGGATAGTCCTTGGGGCGCCATTCCTTGGCTTCCTCGATGCATTCCGGGCAGTCCGGAAGCATTTCCAACATCATCACGATTTCATTGAAATGATTGAGATAGTCGGTGGCAAGCAGGGTCTGCGGATTGATGTTGGCACCCCCCACCTTCTGGCGCCATTCCAAGAACGGCCCCAGTTCCTCTTCGGGAATGCCTTCCAGGTCCAGTTCCTCGTCCGCCATGACCCCTCCGCCCATCCTGGGACGGGTTTCGCGCTTAGATCGGGCCCAATTGAGGCCTCGCCTCGCCCTGATGAATCACCGCCACCATGCGCAGATAATCTTCCCAGCCCTCAAGAAACTCCTGAAGAGCGATCTGGACGCAGCCGTCGAGGCTGTTGCCGGTCTGGTCCGCCAGAGCATCCAGACGACGTCCGATCTCTTCGTTCACCGTAATCGACAGATTCCGCATGCCCAAAATCCCCTGAATCCCCGAGTCGCGACTCGCATTTCTCGCGTCCGATTCACAAGATATACATGAGCCACCCGGAAGCTGGCTACTAAATATCGCGTCTGAAGGAAAAAAGTTAATCCGCTGCGGGGGCCTTGGCAGTCAGAAACCAATAGGCCGCAGCGCTCAATCCAGCCATCGTCAAGACCAGCAGCGACATCGGACGGGCCGAGCCATCATGCAGGTGCCCCACCAGAACGCCCGCCAAGGCCCCCAGCCCGGTTTGCAAGAAGCCAAGCAGTGAGGAGGCCGTACCCGCCATCTGGGGAAAGGGGCCGATGGCACCAGCGCTGGCGTTGGGCAGAACCAGGCCCACCGAGAGAAAGACCAGACTCATGGGACCGACCACCGCTGCCCAATGCAGCGGCCCCAGGAAAGACAAAAGGGCCAGCAAAATCCCGGCGCCGACCCCCAGAAAGGCGCCCAGTCCGATCATGCGATCAAGCCCGACGGCTGCTGTAAAGCGTCCCGACATCAGCGAGCCGCCCATATAGCCCGCGACGACGGCTGCGAAGCAGAAACCGAAATTGCCGGGTGCGACGCCCATAACATCGATCAAGACGAAGGCCGAGCCCGAGATGAAACAAAACAGAGCGGCAAAGGAAAAGCTTAGGGTCAGCGTATATCCCATGAAGCGCCGATCCTTCATCAGCGCCAGCATATTGCCGAAAAGCCGCCAGGGCGCCAACGCATCCCGGTCGCGGTTCTGATTGGTTTCCGGCAGCCAGAGCAGAAGGGCCAGACACATGGCGAGCCCGAAGCCAAGCAAAGCGATGAAATTGGAGCGCCAGCCGAACAGGGTTTCCAAAAACCCGCCCAGAATGGGGGCCAGGGCCGGGGCCAGGGCCATGGCCGAAGCCATGTAGGACAGAACACGGGCCGCCCCATCGCGGCCATAGATGTCGCGCACCACGGCGCGGCCCAATACGGGTCCGCAGGCCGCTCCCACGGCCTGCAGAAAGCGGCCCAGGATCAGCATCTCGATGCTGGGTGCCAGCAGACAGAACACACTGGCCAAGCCATACAGAATCATGCCCGAGAGCAGAACAGGGCGACGTCCGAAACGATCCGAAAGCGGCCCATAGACCAG
>PDZW01000037.1 GCA_002753155.1 Alphaproteobacteria bacterium WMHbin7 | reverse complement strand
AGTGACCTGGGCCAGCAATTCGGGCGAGGCCGTGCCGTCGCCGATCGTGGACAGAACCGTCACCAGTACGTCGCCCGCCTTTGGCCTGGTGATCGAGCAATCCAACACATCGGCATCGGCGGACAGGCCGTGGAAAAGATACGCGCCGACGGGGCCTGCCGTGCTGAATCCCTCGGGTGCCAGTTGGATACGCCGGCGCAAACGGTCATCCGACTCCATGACTGCGGCAACCGGCGGGACGGCGTTGTTGTCGGCTGGCGTTACGGTCAGACGTTCGACGCCGTACCAAGCGCCAAGGCCTTCGAGATCGGCGCCAAGGGCGCTGGCCAGCATCACGGCCCTGATGCCATCGTTGACGCGGGCTCGCAAGGTCACCTCGCGATAGGCGTTTTCCTGTAGCATAATGACGATGGGATCGGATTCCAGATCGGGATTCCAGTCGGCCATAACCCCGGCAGCGGCGAACAACTCGACCATATGGGCTTTACGAGCGGCAAGGATCGCTTCGTAATCCAGCGTCTCGATGGCGTCAGGGACCGGCAGTTTGGACAGATCGACCAGGGTCATTACGCGAACCCCGCGAATCTTGTGTCGGCGGTGATGGTCAGACCGGAAGCCTTGACCATGCAGACGACGGACAGGGTGGCCTTGCCATCAAAGACTGGGGTCAGCCGGGCCGATTTCATGCGAACGCGTGGCTCCCATCTGGCTATGGCGTCAGCGCAGGCAGCGATCATGCGCAAGCTGCCCAGCTGGTTGCCGGGCGCATCAACCAGATCGAACAGGTGGCTGCCAAAATCGCGGCGCATCACACGCGTTCCAACGGGCGTGGTGACGATGGTGTTGATCGACTGCTTGATGTCGGCCAGTTCATCGACGGCGCTGCCGGTAACGGGATCAATGCCAGCCATCAGTCGCCCTCCGGCTCGGCAGGGGCCGCGACCTTGGGCGGATGGAATCCATAATCCGGCATCTGCGTTACGACGGAACCGACGATCCAGGATTCGCCCTTGAACTGATTGCCGCCTTCATGGGTCAGGCGGGTGACCCGCCCGTAATTGTCGGTCTGGTCATGGCCGAGTTCGCCCGTACGCTTCACGACGTTCTTGGCGTCAAGCACGATGGTGCCATTGGGCGCATGCAGAAGGATGTCGCACGATGAATGAAGCTCAAGCAACTTCTTCGATGCGTCATAGCTGATGAAGGTGCCGTCATCGAATTGAACGAGATCAAGATGGCCGACATTGGCCGGCGGCGGCAAAGGATCGGTGTAGAGGATCTGCACGATGACGGCATTGGCGGGATTGCCCGAAACGCAGGCGGCCAGCACCTGCGTGCCAATGCGCAATGGGCGCCAGCGGCGGAAGTTTTGGCCGATCTCGCAGGGATAGGGCAGCCAGCCGGTCAGGCGGCCCGAGAGGTCGAGGCGGATTTTGGCGTTGGCGTGATCCACCTCGGCAATCCTGCCGAAACACAGCAAGTTGTCGATACGCCGGTTGAGATCGGACGGTTCCTGGGCCATCAGTCAGCCGCCTCGCGAAGCAGGGCTTCCAGGTAGCCGTCCACGGCATGGTCGCTGATCGGCAGGCCGGAACCCGGCAGGCGGATCGGCTGATCGACATGGGAATAGCCCCAGACCGGCCAGGGATGGCGGGGAACCATGTCGCCGCCACGATGGTAACGAAAAACCGGAACCCCCTCTAGCAGCCGTCCCAGGCCGGACCAGCCCACACGCGGGCTTCCGAAGGTGACCAGCGCTTTCACGCGGAAACCCTGGCGAACGGCCAGCGCGGCCCAAATGGTGGCGATGGCGGCACCCATACTGTGGCCGGTAAAAACGACCTCTCGATGCGGCCATAGTTCGGCCTGGATATCCGGCCAGGACCGCCTGGCGGCTTTCCAGAATCCGGCATGCAGGCGCACGCCTAATTCATTGGCCATGACGGGAAAGCCGCGCAGATCGCGCAGCCAATCCGTGATCTCGTCCGGCTCGGTGCCGCGTGCCGCAAAGCCGTCGATGCCATTCAGATTGCCGCGAAGCGCTTCGACGTCGCCAGGCCAGACCCAAGTATGGCCGGAATAGGCCAGCAGGCTAAGCCGAGCGGCATCAATGCAAAGCTGGGGGACCATCAGGGCGCGGCCTCGGGACAGGCCAGAATGGTTCGGGCCTTGATGGCCGCGATGTCGGCCCTGAAATCCGGCAGCGCCGACATTTTATCGACGACGATGTCGAAATTCCCGGCAACGATCTTGATGCCAGTCACCACGCCACGGTGAATGACGAAGGATACGAAGCGCAAGCGGTAGGCATCCTGCGCAGCCTCGATGGGCTTCTTGGCCTGCACGGTTTGGTCCAGCACGGCCAGAGCTTCCCGCAAATCGTCCACCGTCGATTCGCCGTAATATTTTGCCAGCATGTCGGTGAACTGCGTATCGCGGGCCAGGATCACAGCGGCCTCGCTGCAAGCGCCCAAATACTTGTCGGCCTTGACGCCGACGAAAGCGCAGGCCGACAGCGTGCTGCCCAGCAGTGCCATGGCCAGCGCTAAACCGGCAAACGGCTTGCCCGCCTTGGCCGATGATTTGAACAGGAATGTTAGAAGATTGCCCAGGGGCGCGGTCGCGGTGCTGCGTCCATAATAGACCAGACCCAACGCGCCCAACTGAGTGAAGCGCTCGATCTGAGCAGGATTGATCTCGATTCCCTGCATCAAGGCCAGTTGTGCAAGATAGGCACCGCCGCTGTCAAAGCCGAGGAGTTGACAAAGGGTGATGGCCGCCGCCAGCGCCAGCCCCCAAACGGTTTTCGATTTCAAATGGGCGTTCATGGAAATTCCTTTCGTCAGGATTTCAGAACTTTCGTCCAGTTGCGGACGAATTCGTCGGCGGTGCCTTTGCCCATCGACGTGTTGTAAAAGCGCTTCCAATAACGGCCCAGCGCCTCGATATCGTTCGCATCTTTGGGCAGGGGATCGGGCTGGCGCAGATAATGAACGCGGCACATGGCAGCTGCGTAGGCGAGGTTGGTCGCCAATTGCGCGGTGCGGGCTGGCATGACGGCCAGCAGCGCTTGCAGCCTTTCGGACAGATCCAGCTTGTAGCGAAGGTAATTGGCCCAGATATCGTTTTCGGTGGCCGGTTCCATCTGGAAGATGCCCATGGCCGGGCCTTGTCCAAGCTGGCGCAGATAGGTGCCGCAGCCGCTTTCCTGAATCGCCGTGCCCAGAACGAGATTGACGGCGACGGGCGAGGACAGGCCCAGATAATCGAGCGTGGGAACGATGACGGTATCGCGCAACTGGATCGGATTGATGCCCGGCATGGTGGCCTCGCTGGGATGATGTGGGCGTTCGCCCATATGGGGGTTCATCATTGCAGCGCGTCATCCGGCCATGGGTTGCGAGGCCCGCCTCGCAACTTCAAACTTGATCGGCGGCATCCAGGATGAAGCGCTTCACGAAGTCGAGATCGTCGTCGGACAGGCCCAGCAATTCGCGGGCCGGATATTTGACGTTGGCGCCACCCCGCCACACTTCGTCCACGTCGCCGGTGTGGTGCACCGATGCGATACGGCCCGTGATGCCCGACCAGCCGATCTCAACCCCGCCAGGACCGGCAGTCAGCATCATGCGACGGTCGTCGCGCAGTTTTTGCATCATCGCCGCCGTGCGCCGCACCTTGCCCGACAGATCGCGTTTTCGTGGCGCCCATGGTTTGCCGTCTGGCCCAACCTGGCGGCCAATGCGTTGCTGATTGCGCTTTCTAAGCTCGCGGCCCAGGCGGCGCAAAATCTGCGTGCGTTTGGGTGGCGACAATTCGGCCAGCGTGGCGGTCAACCAGCCTTCCAGCGGGGCCAGGGGATCGGGATCCATCATCAGGATTCTGGCAGATCGGGATAAAGGAATTTCATGTCGAAGGCATGGGCGTCGGGCGTGGGTGCGGCTTCCAGCCTGACCAGACCGTTACCGGCATCCGGCGTTGCCACGATCTCGGTTAATTCGATCATGATCGATACGTCCACTTTTTTTGTGGTGACGATATCAACATGGAACTTGATGGCGTCAGCGGTGGCATCGGGCACATTGGCCTGCAGCCAGGCGACGGCCAGGAACAAAATATCCTGTGGCGCACCCGTGTAATCGGTGACAATCAGATGGGCGGCATAGCTGGCCTGAAAGGCCTGGTTGCGCTCGCCCCTGACGGAATAGACCTTGCCATCCTGGGCGAAGGTCAGCAGCGATTTTTCACCGATGCCCAGGGGCGAATCCAAAAAGGTCTGGCGGGCGGATTCGAGCAGCCTCATTCGGCGGGTCCCGATTCGCAACGCCTGTCGATCCAGCGCAGGATGAAGGCCTCGATGCCGCGTGGGCCGAAATACGAGGTCACACCCACCACGGCATGGGCGGCCAGGGGTGGCAGATCGAGATACGCCGCCACGCCGCCGCCGACGATGGCGCAGAAAACGACGGTGGGCAATTCCCAGATCAGGTCGCGGCTGAACAGGCGGCGCCTGCCCAGGCGCACCAGATGATTGTGAGCGAGGACGCGGCCCAGGATGGCTGTGGGTAAAGCAATCAGCATGCCGTAAGTTGCCTGTTTAATCTCTGGCGGAAAGTTCTCGAAGGCCATCACTCAATCCCACAGGCTGGTTGTTTGGGCTGGCTTCTCGACGCGCTCGGGCAGTTTCACCGCCGTGCCATGGGCGATCACCGCGCCTTGTTTGGCCAGGCCTGGATTGGCTTCCAGGATCTGTTCGACCATCGTTGTCACACCATAATGGCGCAGGCTGATCAGATCGATTGTATCGCCCTGTCTGGCTATAACGGTTTTCATCGTCGCCATCAGATCAGCTCCACCACGGCCCGCGATCTGCCGGTCAGGCGAGCCAGCGTTTCCTGACTTTTGCGCTTCCAGTCGCTCGCGGTCGGTTCCAGGGCGTCTGCCTTGGCGTGGCCGTCTTTGGTGGCGTCATAATCGCGCTCGGTGGCCACGAATTCGGCCCGCGCTCGATAAAATACGGCTAGGCGGTAAAGGACCAGCTTTTCGGTTTCGTCGCCATAGGCCGCCGACACGACATTCGCCAATGAACTGACCGTCTGAATCGCCCGCCAGGATGCGATGCTGGCATTGACCTCGATCATCGCCGATTGCAGTTCGGCGCTCAGTCGCTCTGGCCCGTGGATGGCGGGCAAGCCGGTCACTTTCTTGAAATCGTCTGGGTCGAGATCGGGATACCAGCCGTCGTTTTTGACCGGCGGATTGTCGGCGGTGATGGCGCTATTTGTGGGAATGAAGCTGCTGACCATGCCGGGCTTCCGATGGTTGTCCCCCGGTGCGCGGGCCGGTGATCTAAGAACGATGCCTTGCGGCTGCTCTCAAACCTGCCGGCACCGCGTCCGGGGGGACCTGCTACGTCCTGGCTTGCGAAAGCGCCTCGGCGGCTTTCTTGGCGCGGGACAGGACTTGGCCGACCCCGATCTTGGGATCGAGTTTCAGGGCGGATTCAAGATGCGTGACGGACCTTGCGGGGTCCGTCGATTCATGGATCAGGCCCAGCGCCTTGTGCGCCTTGGCGGGCACTTCGTCGGGCATGTCTTGGCCGTCGACCAGTTCCATCGCCAGCTCAAGCGTGGGGGCCATATCAGCGCAGCCTTCCTTGGCCTTCAAGCGATCCAGCGTGGCATCGGCGATTTCTTCCAGCACGGCGCAAGGCAGGCTGCGAGAGAAATTATCGGGCGAGGCCAGCTTGTGTTCGATGGCGTAGGACGCGATATCGAGTGCGCGGTCGTAGTCGCCGATGTCGAGGAGCCAGATCAGCACAGTCACCACAACCGGGTCCTGCGCCCCGACACCGGCGGCTAACACGCCGTCAACATAGGCGGCATAGTCGGGCAGAAATTCGCGCTTCATCGCCACTTTGGCGGCGACCGACTGAACGGCTTTCAGCGCCCTGATATGCTCGGCCAGTTTGGCCTGCATCTGGTCGGCCAGACTGCCCGTGGCAGGGGCGGCCAGTTCGGCGCTAGCCGAGGCCTGGGCCTTTTTGGCCTCAAGCTCGGCGGTCACGCGCAGGAAATGTCGGCGGGCGATGCTCATCGCTCAGGCCCAGGCCGAGCCGTTCCAGGTGAGGATGCTGTCGACCAGGGCGCAGGCGCCCATATCCTCGATCACATAGTCCTCGTTCATGGACAGAAAATCGACGACGCGGTCGCGCTGGGGCTGATCCTGCACCTGGCGGCGCACCGTGCCATCCTGGGTGTAAAGCGACAGGTTGCTGGCCTTGGTAACCAGCATCTTCTTCGAGGGGAAGAAGGGCACCTGCTTGGACGGGCGGCTGCCGATCGTGCGGTTCGAGATCAGCGTCTGCATGGCTGCCTTTTCGGTCGGCGCATCGACGCTGGCCGAATTCAGGATGGCCAGATACTTGTCGGTGACCAACTGATCGCCGGTGATAGCGACGATGGCGGTATCATTGCGATACCAAGGGTCGATTAGTTCGTTCAAAACATCGTAGAACAGTGCGTCGACATTGCGATAGTCGGCGCCCGCCTCGGCACCCACCTTGATATTCGACAGCACTCGTGCGCCAGCGGCGTGCTCGCGGATCTTCTGCAGCCAGCCTTTGTTAACGTCCTGCAACAGCGGATTGACGGCAATGTCGGTGTTGGCCGCGATGCTGGTGCCGTTGAAGCCGACCATCAGTCGGTCACGCGCCACCTGCAGCGTCACATGGTTGCGCATCCGCTGCTGAAAATCGGGGAACTTTGCCCACATGTCCAGCTGCTTGTAGGTGACGTAGGTGTCGTAGTTGGTCTGGACGCAGGCGTAAGTGCGCCCATCGAGATTGGTGATGCTTCGCGGCTGGCGGTCGGCAGCCGTGGTGTCGGTGCGACCGGCGGCGGGCGAATTGGTGCCCAGACCCAGAATTTCGGCGCTCTGTTCGGGCACCATCGGGTTGTTGATTTCGCGCAGAAAATCGGCGTTCTCCTGCACGCGGTCCAGAAGCGTCTGAGCAACGCTGGGCGCTACAACGAATTTCTCGGTAGCGTCGGGCACGCCGTTCAGTTGGGCGATGGCGGCGGCATAGGCGTTGAAAACAACGCGAGTTTCGTTTTTCATCGGTCAGCAATCCGTCTGGTTGGCGGGGGTGCCGGACACCGGCTGGCGGCCCGGCTTGGCTTCGGTGGAGGAGAGTTTTTCGGTCAGGCCGTCCAGCTGCTTGGTCAGCGCCGTCACCTGTTCGGTTAGCGCTTTCAGCGCGTCGGCGCTGGCGAAAGCATCGGCTTTCGGCTGGCTGGCTTTGAGGGCGGACACGGTTTCGGCGGTCAGAGTGAGCGCCTCTTCCATCTGCTGGAAACGCGCTTCGTCGCCCTTGCCTTTGGCGCCGAACATCTGCTTAACCTTTTCAAGCAGATTGGGGCCTTCGCTTTTCGTGGGTTCTTCAAGTTCGAGGCTGCCTTCGACCGATTCGGAATAAAATTTGTCCTTGGGCGCCTTGTCCGACGCAGCCACGAACTTGATGATCTCGGTGCCCAGGCTTGCCGGAATATCGGTGGCCGCCAAGCCGGTCAGATAGGCCTGGCCGGTGCCCGCGAAATTCGTATGCATTTCAATCGACCAGTAAATCTTCTGGCGCGTGGCGGACAGTTTCACCAGATCATCGGTGGCGTCGATCTGCGCCAGCAGCACCATTTCGTTGCCGTCTTTCTCGGCCTTCAAGGCGATCACGTCGCCATAGGCGCGAAAATCGGAATTGGGAAAGAATGACATGTAATGTTCGAGATTGACGCGAGCGCCGAATTTCTTGCGATCATAGCTGGCCGCCATCTGGCGAATCTGATCCTGGGTAAGCTCACGGCCATCGGTGGTTTTGCCGGAACGGGCGATGCGGGTGAACTGGCTGATGGGCATGATCTGGCTCGCTCTTGCTCGTCTGAAGGATCGGCATCTGCCGCTGGGGTCAGACTGCTGGGCTATCGGCGGACCTTGCAAAGGAAACGGAGTTGCGAGGCCCGCCTCGCAACTTGAGGATACGTGCGGGGTACGCGCAGGCGTCCACAGTCTGGGGCCATGTACGACGCATCCGACGCCACGAAACTGAAAGCACGCGGCCTGTTCTGGCAGGGATGGGACGTGGCCGCGATTTCCCGCGAGTTGAAGGTGCCTTACGGCACGGTCGATTCATGGATGCGCCGCGACAAATGGGAAGAGACGCCGATGCTGGCCCGCCTGGATGCCAGCGCAGAACGGCGGCTGTTGCAGCTGATCGAAAAGGAAAGCAAGTCTGATCGCGATTACGCCGAGATGGGCCATCTGACCGAAATGGTTGTGAAGATGCGCCGTGCAGCAAAGTACGAAGAGACGGGCCGCGAGGCCGACCTTAACCCCAAGCTGGATGCACGCGCCGAAGGCCGCAAGAAAAAGCCCAAGAATTTCCTGACTGAGGAACAGTGCGAGGCGCTGAAACAGGCTTTCCTGGACGGCCTGTGGGGCTATCAGCAGACATGGTGGGAAGCCAAGGACAGCTACCGCACGCGCAATATCATCAAAAGCCGACAGATCGGCGCCACATGGTATTTCGCCCGCGAAGCACTGATCGACGCCATTGAAAGCGGCGACAATCAAATATTCCTGTCGGCCAGCAAGGCGCAGGCGCATGTGTTTCGCGATTACATCGTGCAATTCGTGCTGGACGTGACCGGCGTGCAGCTGAAGGGCGACCCAATCACGCTGTGGCACGGGGCGACCCTGTATTTCCTGGGCACCAATTCCAAGACGGCACAAAGCTATCACGGCCATGTCTATATGGATGAATATGCCTGGATTGGCAAGTTCTCGGAATTCAACAAAGTGGCCAGCGCTATGGCCACGCACAAAAAATGGCGCAAGACCTATTTTTCGACGCCTAGCGTGATCGGCCACGACGCGCAGAAATTCTGGAGCGGCGAACATTACAACAGAGGCAGGCCGAAGGACGCCAAGGTGACCTTCGACGTCAGCCATGCCGCCTTGAAGGACGGCATGCTGTGCGCCGATGGCCAGTGGCGGCAATTGGTGACGGTCGAGGATGCCGAGGCCCAGGGCTGCGATCTGTTCGATATCAAAGTGCTGCATATCGAATACAACGATCACGATTTTGCCAACCTGTATATGTGCGAATGGGTGGACGCCAACGAAAGCATTTTCGGTTTCGAGGAAATGCGCCTGTGCATGGTGGACGCGCTGGACGAATGGGAAGATTTCAGCCCGCATCTGGCGCGACCCTTCGCCAACTCGCCGGTGTGGATCGGCTACGATCCGTCCAGCAGCGGCGACAAAGCCAGCATCGCTGTGATTGCGCCGCCCAGCGATTTGAACATTGGCACGTTCCGACTGTTGGAAAAGATTTTCGTCAACGGGTTGGATTTTTCGACCCAGGCCGAACGCATCCGCCAACTGTGCCAGCGCTACAACGTTCAGCATATCGGCATCGATTCAACGGGCGGCGGCCAGGGCGTATTCCAACTGGTGCGCCAGTTCTATCCGGCGGCCAGGGAAATCAACTATTCGGTCGATGTGAAAAATAGGCTGGTCTACAAAGCCAAGCAGCTGATCGCCAAACGCCGCTTCGCCTATGACGCCAGCCACAAGGATATAGCGATGGCGTTTTTGGCCATCAAGCGTGTGGCCACGGCATCGGGCCGACAGGCGACATTCCACGCCGGACGCTCGCAGGAAACAGGCCATGCCGACATTGCCTGGGCGATCATGCATGGTTTCGACAAGATGGATTACACCGATTTTGACCAGACAACTGGCGGCAAAAGCCGCAACATCGTGGAGATGAGCGAATGACGACCGACGCAGAAGAGCAGATGGCGGCCCGACCGGCCAAGGCGGAAATGTTCAGTTTCGGCGATCCGGTGCCGGTGCTGGATAAGCGCGAATTCTGGGGCTTTATCCAATCATGCTGGAATGGGCGTTATTACGAGCCGCCGGTGTCGCTGGATGGGCTGGCCAAGGCATTCACCGCAACGCCGCATCACGAAAGCTCGATCCGCTACAAAGTGCAGCTTCTTTTTGATTATTTTGTGCCGCACAAATTGCTGAACGGGCAGAATTTCAAGAAGCTGGCTCTGGATTATCTGGTGTTCGGCAATTGCTATCTCGAGCGCACGAAGTCGCGCATTGACACCGTGATGGCGCTGAAACCGACGTTGGCCCGTTTCACGCGCATGAAGAAGAATGGCAACGGCCTGATGCTGATCGACGGCAAGGAACATCATTTTGCAGACGGCGACCTGTTGCAGATTATGGAACCCGACATCAATCAGGAAATCTATGGCGTGCCGAGCTATTTGGGCGCCCTGCAATCGGCGCTGCTGAACGAATCGGCCACGTTGTTTCGGCGCAAATATTATGTCAACGGCAGCCATGCTGGATTCATCCTCTATGTCAGCGATCCGTCGGCCAACCAGGAAGATGTCGATTCCATGCGCGAGGCGCTGAAGAACGCCAAGGGGCCGGGCAATTTCAGAAACCTGTTCTACTACTCGCCCAATGGAAAGAAGGATGGCATTCAGCTGATACCGATCAGCGAAGTGACGGCCAAGGACGAATTTTTCAACATGAAAAACGTGACACGCGACGACCAGTTGGCCTCGCACCGCATGCCGCCCCAACTGCTGGGCATCGTGCCTGTAAACGCTGGCGGTTTTGGCTCGGTCGATCAGGCGGCGCAGGTGTTTTTCTCGACAGAAATCAGGCCGCTGATGACGGTGTTCAAGGCGATCAACGAGTGGACGGAAATCGATGTGGTGACATTCAGGGATTATGTGCCGCCGGTGGCGACGAGTGGCGGCGGGGGCGCGACGGGGACCTGAATGTTTTCTCCCGCGACTAGGCCGCCCGCCTCAAAAGCAGGCGGCCTTTTTTTGCCCGCATCACGACAAAATTACGGCTATCCGCCGCCGCTGATGATGACCTCGCCCACCTGCTGAGTGCGCTGTTTTTGGCCCCATGGCCCACCGCCGCCCACCCGATACGGTGTTTATCGCCAGACAACCACTACCCGTAGTAGTTGCATATTTGCAACACCCTACCCATCGCCCAGCCCCTGGACACCCAACCCAAAGTATCGCGGTCTCCCCCCGCCCCGCCTGCGCCTTAAATGGGCCTCGATTTTTGCAGCGCAGAACCTCCTCTCCGCCTAGGCGGGTGGGGCTAAATAATCAAAATGTAGGGGTGCCAGATATCTGCAAATCTCGGCATCAGTCAGCAGGATAGATGCGGACCAGTCTACGATCTCACTCGAGGCCAGGGCCGCAATCTAGTTTGGCCGTCGGAAAAAAGTAATCTCGGTTAGGAGACGGGAAAACGAGACATAACACATTGATGCGTAATGTGTTTTTAATTACCTCGGGGGGGTTATGAAAGGTAATTTCTTCTTGCCGTTTCGGTTATGTGTTTGATTTTAAAAGAGAATGTGTTTTGATTTTATAACCCCTCATAAAGGTAATCTCATTACCTACCAATTACCTAATAATTACCTTTTGAATAATCTGAAATATATATGTGTTTCAACGGGTTATATTGTGTTTCTGATTTTCATAACCCAGATTACCTTTTCCCGATGGCCGGCTTGTTTTTGGTCATTAGCCCATGCGCAAACTCGAGCGTTACGGCGCGCTCACACTCTCGTCACGAGGTCCGCCGACGACGATCGGGTGGTGAGCGGGGCCTCCCCTATGGGCGTTTCAGGTTTTGTTCTGGCCACGCACGGATGCTTGCACGGATGCGGTTTGTCGCGGCGACCCATAACCCATTGTCGGTTATGGTCGGAGTGAGAGGATTCGAACCTCCGGCCCCTAGCTCCCGAAGCTAGTGCTCTACCAGGCTGAGCTACACTCCGCCGACGCGAAGGGGGGCTTATACCCCCTTGGAAAGGGAACCGCAAGAGGGCCGAAGGGGCACCCGTCGAGGGGCCGACTAATACGCCCGCTCGATGCAGAAATCGACGATATCCAGAAGGGCCTGCTTTTCCGGCCCCGGCTTGAAGATGCCGAGAGCGTCGCGGGCCATGGCGCCGTAATGGCGGGCCCGGTCCACCGTATCGGACAGGCAGGCATGGCGCGTCATCAGGCCGATGGCGCGATCAAGATCGCCTTCGCCCTGATCGAGATCCTCCAGCGTCCGACGCCAGAAGGCCCGTTCTTCCTCGTCACCGCGCAGATAGGCCAGGATGACCGGCAGGGTGATCTTGCCCTCGCGGAAATCGTCACCCACCGCCTTGCCCAACACGGCCTGCTTGGCCGAATAGTCGAGGACATCATCGACCAACTGAAAGGCGATACCGAGATTGAGACCATAGCTGTCCAGCGCCAGTTCCTCGGCCATGGGGCGCGCCGCCACCACGCCCCCCACCCGGCAGGCGGCGGCGAACAGGGCCGCCGTCTTGGCGCGAATAACTTCCAGATACGAGGCTTCGCTGGTGCCCGTGTCATTGGCCGTGATCAGTTGCAGCACCTCGCCCTCGGCGATCACCGAGCTGGCCCTGGACAGAATGGCCAGAACCGAGAGCGAGCCGTCCTCGACCATCAGTTCGAACGAGCGCGAAAAGAGAAAATCGCCCACCAGCACGCTGGCCTTGTTGCCCCAGACGGCATTCGCACTTTCGCGTCCGCGCCGAAGGTCACTTTCATCGACCACGTCGTCATGCAGCAGGGTGGCGGTATGGATGAATTCGACGCAGGCCGCCAGCTTCACGCTGCGCTCGCCCTCGCGGTAGCCGCACATCTTGGCCGAGGCCAGGGTCAGCATGGGGCGCAGGCGCTTGCCGCCTGCGGCAATGATGTGGCTGGCAAGCTGGGGGATCAGGGCCACCGGACTATGCATGCGCTCGACAATGGTGCGGTTCACCCGCTCCAACTCGTCCTTCACCAGCCCCAGAAGCACATCCAGGCTGTCCGCGCGCTTCTCGCGCTCTCCTTCAAGGCTGACGACAACGGCCACGCGAACGAACCTCCCGAAATCTTGTCGGCCCGGTTGACTGGGGGCCTTTCCTCCTGGAGCATAGGGGGCACACAACGGTCTGGTCAAGCATGAGCGGAATTTCATGTAACGCAGCATTCAGCAAGAATGCGCTTTTGGGAGGGCGCGTTCAGCTTTGGCAACCCCGTCAGGGCTACCGGGCGGCCATCGACCCGATCCTTCTGGCCGCCGCCGTTCCTGCCAAATCCGGTCAATTCTGCCTGGAACTGGGCATCGGGTCGGGGGCGGCATCCCTGTGTCTGCTGGCTCGACTGACCGAGCTGGGAGGCATCACCGGCCTTGAGATCGACCCCGAACAGGCCCATCTGGCCCGGCTCAACGTCGACTTGAACAGGGTTTCGGACCGGCTGCAGGTCATTGAGGGCGACGCCACGCGGCTAGCTTCTGACCTTTCCAGCTCAGCTTTCGACCATGCCTTCATGAACCCGCCCTATCTGGAAGCCGACCGCCACGACCCACCGCCGGGAGCCGCCAAGCGCCAAGCCCATATGGAAAAGGACGGCGCGCTGGAAGCCTGGATCGCTGCTGCGGCGCGGCTGGTGAAACCAAAAGGAACCTTGACCATCATTCACCGGGCAGACCGCCTGTCTTGCATATTGGCGGCCCTTTCCAGGCAATTCGGCTCTCAGCACATCCTTCCCCTCTGGCCGCGCACCGGCATGCCTGCCAAGCGCGTGATCGTGCAGGCTGTCCGGGGCGGGCGCGGCGCCCTTGTCTTGCTGCCCGGGATCGTGCTTCATGGCGGGCAGGACTATACGCAAGACGCCGAAGCCATTCTGCGCCACGGACAAGCCATCGAGATGAAGGGATAGAAGAGCCGGATGGAAGCGCTTGAATCGCACCATTATCTCTTCGATATCGTCATCCTGCTGGCCTCCGCCGTGGCGGCCGTGCCGCTGTTCCGCCGCCTGGGTCTGGGCGCCGTGCTGGGCTATCTGGCCGCCGGCGTTTTATTGGGTCCCTGGGGTGTTGGCATCATTACGGAAACCGAGGAACTGCGCCATCTATCGGAATTCGGCGTGGTCTTCCTGCTTTTTCTGATCGGGCTCGATCTCAAGCCCTCGCGCCTGAAACTCATGCACAAGCAGATTTTCGGCTTCGGATCAGCCCAGTTTCTGGTAACCGGAAGCGTTCTAGCCCTGACGGCGCTGTTGTTCGATCTGTCGGGCGGCGCATCCCTGGTCGTGGGATTCGGCCTGGCTTTGTCCTCGACCGCCATCGGCCTTCAAATGCTAAGTGAGCGGGGCGAGCTTTCGACCCGGCATGGACGCACCAGCTTCGCAGTACTGCTGCTTCAAGATATCGCCGTTGTTCCCCTGCTGCTTCTGATTACCTTTCTCTCGGGTGGCACAAAATTATCCTGGCTGACCCTGGCCCAGGCGGCAGCCACCACCGCCCTGGCCCTGGGCGGCATGATTCTAGCCGGACGCACCCTTCTGCGCCCCTTGATGCGTCTGGTGGCCGGGGCGAAGAATCCCGAAATCTTCACGGCCCTGGCGGTGCTGCTGATTCTGGGATCTGCCGCCCTGTTCGAGCGTATCGGCCTGTCGATGGCGCTGGGCGCCTTTCTGGCCGGACTGATGCTGGCCGATTCCGAATACCGCCATCAGGTCGAAGCCGACATTCAACCCTTCCGAGGCTTTCTTTTGGGGCTATTCTTCATGTCGGTGGGCATGACGACGGATATGGGCCTGCTTCTGCGCGAAGGCTTCATGGTCATCGGCCTTGTCCTGGGGCTTCTGATTGTCAAGGCGGGCCTTCTGTTCGGCTTAGGCCGCCTGTTCGGCCATCTGCGCCGAGACAGTCTGCGCACGGCGGCCCTGCTTTCCCAAAGCGGCGAATTCGCCTTTGTTCTGTTCGGTCTGGCCGGAAGCGAGGGCATTCTGGACAAGGAAACAGCCAAGCTTCTTGTCTTATGCGTTTCGCTGTCGATGGCGGCAACGCCGGTCCTCGACCGGATGAATGCGCGGCTGTTGGCCCATCTGAAACGCACCGAGCCGGTCTTGCCAATTCCTGTAGTTGAATTGAAGGCTGCGGCAGAGGAAGAGCCCCTGGCAACGCCCCATGTGCTGATCGCCGGATTCGGCCGCGTCGGCAAGACGGTGGGGCGCATGCTGGAAGAAAGGGGCATTCCCTATCTTGGGCTGGACAAGGACCCCGAGCGCGTGGCCGAATGCCGCGCCCAGGGATTCGAGGTTTTCTATGGCGACGCCAGCCATGCCACTGTTTTGAAGGCAGCAGGAGCGTCCGAATCAACGACGGTGATCATCACCATCGATCAGGCGGGAGCCGCCGAAAAGGCCGTGCTTGCCTTCCGCCACCATTTTCCCAAAGCCCGTATCTTCATGCGCGCCCGCGACCATCGCCAGGCCAGTGCGCTGATGACGGCAGGCGCCTCGGTCTGTATTCCCGAAACCCTGGAAGCCAGTTTGCAATTAGGGGCGGCGGCCCTGCGCGACATGGGCGTGGCGGATGGCGAGGTGGAAAAGCTGGTCATTCATCTGCGCCAGGAGAATTATCAGCGCATTCACCAAGAATCATGAACCTGTTTGTCTTCTTCGGCTTGAAACCAAGCCTTTCTGGCGTCATCATCCCCCAAAAGAAATCATAACCTCAACCCCGCACCGAGGTTCCCGACATGACATGCCGCAGCATCATGAACGTCAATCCGCCCAAACTGTTGTGTAGTTCCACGGTGGCGGAGGCCCTGGGCCTTTTGCGTTGGGAAAACCGCATGAATTTGCCGGTAGTCGATGCCAAGGGGCAATATGCCGGCCTGTTCGGGGCGCACCAGATTCTGATGCTGGCCCTGCCCAAGGGAGCCTGCATCGATGACAAGCAGGGCTTCGCCTACGTCACCGATACGCAGAAGGACATCACCAACCGCCTGCAAGGCGTGGCGCACCATCCGGTCGAGCGCTACATGGACAGCGAGTCGCCGCCGCTTCATCCCGACATGCCGCTGGTCGAAACGATGCTGACCCTGTACCGACGCCACGAGGACCTGCCCGTGATTGATCCTGAAACGCGCCAACTTCTGGGCATTGTCACCATCCGAAGCTCGCTCGGCAAACTGATGGTGCAAAGCTGATGCACAGCGGATCCGAACTAACCAGCACCCTCTTCGGTTTTGATCCGATGTGGATCTCCAGCCTGATTCTGATCGCCACCTATGCCGCTATCATGAGCGAGAAGATCAACCGCGCCATCGTCGCCCTGCTGGGGGCAGGCGTCATGATCCTGTTCGGCGTCCTCAACCAGGAGATGGCCGTCAAGGGTGTCGACTTCAACACCATCGCCCTGCTGACCGGCATGATGATCATCGTCTCGGTCACGCGCAAATCCGGCGTTTTTCAGTATGTCGCCATCTGGTCGGCCAAGCAGGTAAAGGCCAATCCGGCGGGCATTCTGCTGATGTTGCAGGTCGTAACCGCTGTCTTTTCCGCCCTGCTCGACAACGTCACCACGGTGCTGCTGATCGTGCCGGTCACCATGGTCATCTGCGAGGAATTGAAGATCAAACCCTATCCCGTGCTGGTGGCTGAAATCTTCGCCTCCAACATCGGTGGCACGGCCACCCTGATCGGCGATCCGCCCAATATCATTATCGGCTCGGCCACCGGGCTTACCTTTAATGATTTCGTGATGAATCTGGCGCCCGTGATCATCGTCATTCAACTTGTTACCTGCGCCATCTTCCACGTTATGTGGGGCCGCAAGCTGCATGCAGCACCCGAAAACCGGGCCCGCGTCATGAGCTTTAACGAAAACGAGGCCATCACCGACCGGCGCCTTTTGAAGCAATCCCTGTCCGTCATTTTCTTCGTCATTCTGGGATTCATTCTGGCCCGCCCGCTTCATCTGGAGCCCGGCACCATCGCCATGTTCGGAGCCGCCGTCCTGATGCTCTTGGCCAATCTGGGCCGCGATGCCGAAACCCAAAGCCACGAGGTGCACCACACCTTCACCGAGGTCGAATGGATCACCATCTTCTTCTTCGTCGGCCTGTTCATGGTGGTGTCGGGTGTTGAACATGCCGGTGTGCTTAAAATGCTGGCAGAATATCTGATCGCCGCCACCGGGGGAGACCTGACCATCACCGCCATCGCCATTCTCTGGTCATCGGCCATCCTCTCGGCCGTAATCGACAACATCCCCTTCGTCGCCACCATGATTCCCTTGATCAAGAACATGGCCCCCACCTTCGGCGGACCCGAGGGTCTGCTGCCACTCTGGTGGTCATTATCCCTGGGGGCCTGCCTGGGTGGCAACGGGACGCTGATCGGCGCCTCGGCCAACCTGACCGTGGCCGGGCTGGCCGAGCGGGCCGGAACCCGTTTCAGCTTCGTCACCTATATGAAGGTCGCCTTCCCCATCATGCTGGTCAGCATCGTGATCAGCACGGCCTATGTGTGGTGGCGCTTCCTTTAGTCTTCGTCAGGATTTGTTTTCGTCCTGAACTTCTTTCCTGGCGATATGCAGGAACTCGCCCAGCTTCTGGCGGATGGTCTGGTGATCAGCCTTGCCTTCCAGGTCCTGGGCCAGCTTCCTCACCACGTCCTCATCGCCCTTTTCCTCGAAATCGGCGTGAACGACCGACTTGGCGTAATCCATGGCGGCATGGCCGATCAGCCCCAGAAGCTCGGCCGCCCACAGGCCAGCCAGCTTGTTGCGCCGAGCTACAGCCTTGAATTCCAACTCTTCCTGAACCTTGTGCTTGTTTTCATGCGTTTTGCTGGCTTTGTTAAATCCGACCATGGCGCTACCTTTCTTTTTCAACCGCCTGCATTGTGATCCAGGCATTCAAAGGCTGCAAGCACCCTGCTTGCTCCTTTTGCGGGTTTCACGTATGATCCCCCCAGACTTAGTCGTTAGGGGAAGTTCCATGTTCAAGCCCTTGCGTGTTTGCGCAGCCCTTCTTTCCGTTGTCCTGGTTGGGGCAACCGTTCCCGCCCAGGCAGTCGGGCCGGGCATTGCCCCTGTCTTGTTTATCGGCGTTTTCACTGGCGCAGGCCCCGTGCTGACGCTGGGACAAGAAGCCCTGAGCAGCGTGGGCTTTGGCAATTCTGAGGAGCGCGCCAAGGCCGAGGAGGCCGCAAAAACCGCCGATTGGGCCACGGCAAAGCGCGTTTCCGTGAAGCTGGAAGACGATATGATCTCGCCCGCCTGGCTGCGCCTGAAGTCCGGCACACCCTATATCCTGGAGCTGGAGAACACGGACGGGGATTCGGGGTCGATCAGGGCCGCCGACTTCTTCGCCAATGCCTCAACCGATGCCAGCCCCATTCTGGGCATGGTTCGCACCGGCGCCGAAGAGAAACGGGAAATCCGGGTCATTGCCTTCGAAAAGGGCGTCTATGACATGGATATGGGCCTGTTTTCCACAGCCTGGGGCATTCTGGGCAAAATCGAAGTTTACTGATTGATTCCTTGATTCCCGAACCGGGGCCGCTATGCTGGCCCCGGGAGATCGGCGTCGGACGAGTTCCTCGCCAACCCGGTCAGGTCCGGAAGGAAGCAGCCGTAACGAGTTTCGATTCGGGTCGGTGTCCGGTCTCCCACCTCGCTTCTGAACCGGCACCCTAGCTATGACCGAACCCGCAGCCTATCGCGTTCTGGCGCGCAAATACCGCCCGACCACCTTTGCCGATCTGATCGGCCAGGAAGCGATGGTGCGCACACTGAGGAACGCCATCGCCAGCGGGCGTCTGGCCCATGCCTTCGTGTTGACCGGAGTGCGCGGCATCGGCAAGACCACCACCGCCCGCATCATCGCCAGGGCGCTCAATTGCGCCGAAGGTCCCACCGATAAGCCCTGCGGCATCTGCATCCACTGCACCTCGATCGCCGAGGACCGGCATGTCGACGTGTTGGAAATGGACGCCGCCAGCCGCACTGGTGTCAATGACATCCGCGAAATCATCGAAGGCGTGCGCTATCGCCCCACCCAGGCCCGCTTCAAGATCTACATCATCGACGAAGTGCATATGCTCTCGACCGCCGCCTTCAATGCCCTGTTAAAAACGCTGGAAGAGCCGCCCGAGCACGTGAAATTCATCTTCGCCACCACCGAAATCCGCAAAGTGCCGATTACCGTTCTGTCGCGCTGCCAGCGCTTCGATCTGAAGCGGGTCGATTCCGAGATGCTGGCCGCTCATTTCGCCAATATTGCCGAGAAAGAGGGGGTCACAGCCGATGCGGGGGCCTTGGCCCTGATCGCCAGGGCCGCCGACGGATCGGTGCGCGACGGACTGTCGCTGTTGGATCAGGCCATCGCGCACGGGCAAGGCAAGGTCGACGAGGCACTGGTGCGCGACATGCTGGGTCTGGCCGACCGTATCCGCACCTTCGATCTGTTCGAAGCCGTGATGAAAGGCGAAATGCCCCAAGCGCTTGATCTTTTAGGGCAATCCTATGCCAGTGGGGCCGATCCCGCCGTGGTGCTGGAAGACATGCTGGAACTGGTGCATTGGCTGACGCGAGTCAAACTGGCCCCGCAGTTGGCCGAAGCGCCGGGCGTTGCGGAGGCGGAACGAGTGCGCGGCAAGTCCATGGCGACCGCGCTGTCGATGGCCGCCCTCACCAAGTCCTGGCAATTGCTGCTGAAGGGCTTAAGCGAAACCCGCAACGCCCCCTCGCCCCTGTCAGCGGCCGAAATGGTATTGATCCGCCTAGCCTTCGCAGCCGACCTGCCCAGCCCGGCCGATGCCGTGGAGTCGGTCAAACGCAATCCACCCCAGCCTCCCGCTCAAAACATTTCGTTGCCCCCTTCGGGCGGCGGGGCAAGAGCCGTGGCAGGCGGCGGGACCAGCTATGAAGCCGCCCCCGCCCCTCAGGCGCAGGCTCATCTGCCTATGCCGCAAACATTCGCCGAAACCGTGGCCCTGTTTGCCGAGCGGCAAGAACCGGTGCTGCATGCCCATCTTCAGGCCAGCGTCAATCTGGTCCATTTCGAGCCGGGCCGCATCGAAATCAATCCGATGGCGCATGCGCCCAAGGATCTGGCCAATCGGGCAGGAGCGCTGTTGACCGAATGGACCGGCAAGCGCTGGGTGGTTAGCATTTCCAACAAACAGGGCGCCGAAACGCTGCGCGGACAGGAATTGGAGCAGGTGGCCAAGCAAAAGGCCGACGCGGCCCGCCATCCCCTGGTGCAGGCCGTGCTGGCCGCCTTTCCCGACGCCAGCATCGAAGCGGTGCGCAGCGCCCCTACCCCCGAAACGGCTCCCGTCGTTTTCGATACCATGTCTGACATGCCCAACCAGGACGAGGACCTATGAAAAATATCGGACAGTTGATGAAGCAGGCCCAGCAGATGCAAAGCAAGATGGCCGAAATGCAGGCCAAACTGGCCGAGGCTGAAATGAGCGGCGCAGCGGGCGGCGGCATGGTGCGGATCACGGTCAATGGCAAGGGCGATATGAAGAAGATTTCGATCGACCCCTCGCTTCTGACCCCCGACGACAAGGAAGTGGTGGAAGACCTGATCGTCGCCGCCTTCAACGATGCCAAGGCCAAAGTGGAAGCCTTTACGCAAGACGAAATGGGCAAGCTGACCGGCGGGTTGAATCTGCCGCCGGGGATGAAACTGCCTTTCTGATTCAAGTCTCGTCCTTCGAGACGGGCCTTTGGCCCTCCTCAGGACGAGGTAATTCTTTCGCCCTCATCCTGAGGAGCGAAGCGTCTCGAAGGATGAGGCGAGAGAGCACCCAATGAACAGCCCCGAGATCGAGCATCTGATTCACTTAATGTCCCGCTTGCCGGGGCTGGGGCCGCGCTCGGCCAGACGTGCTGCGCTGACGCTTTTGAAAAAGCGGGAAGCCCTGCTGGAACCCCTGGCCAAGGCCATGAGCGATGCCGCGGCGGCCATCCGCACCTGCCCCGACTGCGGCAATCTGGACACGCAAGTCCCCTGCGCCATCTGCACCGACGAGATGCGCGATGGCGGCATTCTGTGCGTGGTGGCCGATGTGGCGGATCTGTGGGCGCTTGAACGTTCCGGCGCTTTTCGCGGGCGCTATCATGTGCTGGGGGGAACGCTTTCCGCCCTCGACGGAATCGGGCCGGACGATCTGAATCTGCCCAGCCTGATCGAACGGGCGGCGAACCCTTCTCTGCGCGAAGTGATTCTGGCGCTGGGCGCCACCGTGACCGGACAAACCACCGCCCATTACATCACCGACCGCCTATCGCGCCCCGACCTTCAGATATCCGGCCTGGCCCACGGCGTTCCTGTGGGCGGGGAGCTGGATTTCCTGGATGACGGCACGCTGTCGGCGGCAATTTCGGCAAGACGTCCGGTTTAATCTTCGTCGACGCCGAATGCCTCGTCGATAGCATTCTGGCGCATGGCGTAATAGAGGATGGTCATGACGAAAACGGCCAGAGACCCCTGCGTTGCCATGTAATAGCCCATGGGGAACCCGGCGGCCCTGATCTCGTTCAGGCTGGGGGTGAACAGATGCACCAGGAAGCTGAAAATGAACCAAAACCCCAGCACCATCCAAGCCAGCCTGGACGATCTGCTCCAATAGGTTCTGTCACTTCTAAGCGGCAAGTCCGACATGTCGAATCGCTCTTTCTTTAAACGCAACCCAGATATGTAATCAAATGTAATGCCAACGCAGGCGAATAAGAACTGGAAATTGATTGCACTTTGAGACATTGTGGAATTTGCAAACTGCCGATAAGCCATGGGGCGTTTCCGTGCCGACGTTCTTACCGCCTGCTGCAACGTCTCAACAAGCCTTGGGGCAATCCCTTGAATATCTTTCATGGACGTTGGCGCCGTGAAGCTTGACACCTCCTCGCTGGAACGCATCGACAGCTTTCCCTACAGGCACAAGGTGGCCGAGGTGATGAGCGCCCCCGTGGTCAGTGTGCCCCTGAAATCGACCCTGATCGAGGCGGCAAGGCTGATGGCGGAAAAAGGCATCAGCTCGATTCTGGTGGCCGATGAGGACAACAAGGCGCAGGGTATCGTGACCGAGCGCGATGTGCTGAGGGCCGTGGCGCAAACCGGCAGTATCGGCATGCATCAATCCTTGAATGCCGTCATGAGCGCCCCGGTCGCCACCGTGCGCGAGGATGCCCTGGTCTTTGTGGCCCTGGGACGCATGGACCGTCTGAAAATTCGCCATCTGGTGGTGGTGGACCGCCAAGGCCGTCCGGTCGGCATGGTTTCCGCCCGCTCGCTGTTGAAGCTGCGCGCAGGGACTGCCCTGGCCTTGGGCGATGAAATCGCCAGCGCCCCCGATGCCAAGGCGCTAGCCCAGGCCCATGCCAAAGTGCCCAGCCTGGCCCAGGCCCTGCTGGAAGAAGGCGTGGAAGCCACGGGGATTGCCAATGTCATCAGCACGGTGCTGCGCGATATTACCGCCAGGGCCGCAGAGATTTCTGAGCGGGCCATGGCCGAGGATGGCTGGGGCGGCCCGCCTGTTCCCGGCTGTCTGTTGATCTTGGGCTCTGGCGGGCGCGGCGAAGCTCTGTTCAGCGCCGATCAGGATAATGCCATCATCTATGAGGGCGGGCCCGAGGCCGATCCCTGGTATGCCGAAATCTCACGTCGCATCTGCGAAACCCTCGATCTGGCGGGTGTTCCCAAATGCAGGGGTGACGTCATGTGCATCAACGCCCAGTGGCGGCAAAGTTCGGATGGCTGGAAGGCCGAGATCGACCGCTGGATGAACAAGGCCAAGGGCGAGGAGATCGCCTCTTGCGATATCTTCATCGATTTCAAGGCGGTCTATGGCACGCAAAAACTGGCCGATCCCATCCGCCAGTATGTGCAGGAAAAGGCCGCTGCCTCTGCTTCCTTCCTGCGTCTTCTGGCTGCCTCGGCAACAGAAATGCGACCGTCCTTTGGCCTGTTCGGGAATATCCGCACCACCGAGGGACGCTTCGACATCAAAAAGTCGGGATTTCTGCTGCTGGTGGGTGCGGTGCGCGTACTGGCTCTCAAAAACGGCATCGAAGCCCTCTCAACCCGCGAGCGGCTGTCCGCCCTTGCCAAGGGCGGACACCTGCAGCAAAGCGATATGACGGCGCTGTCGCGCTTGCATGATTTCATGATCGGCCTTCAAATTCGCCAGCAACTGTCGGATCTGAAAAATGGCTTGGTGCCGTCAGACCGCGTCGATCCCAAGATCATGAGCCGGGCCGAACGCTCGTATCTGAAAGAGGGACTGAAACGTCTAAGCGCCCTGGCCTTGGCAATGCAAAACACTCTCGCTGCCGTTTGAGCCTTGGGCGACGACACCACCCTCGTTACGCCGGAACAAGCCCTGGCCCTGGCCGCTACACTCTTGCAGGGCGGGCATTGCGAGCAGGCCGCCTCGATTCTGGAACAGATTGCCGCCCAAGGGTATGAATCAGCCAGACGACTGTTATGTTGGCAAGAATCGCCCGCCTGCAATCGCGCCTGGACGAGGCCGCCCGCCTGTTCCATGCCGCCTCTGATGCCGATCCCGCCCTGGACGAAGCCCATGCCGGGCTGATTGGCGTTCTGGAAGCCCAGGGGAAATACGATCAAGCCGCCGTGGCCCTCAGGCGCGCCCGCATCGACCGCAACAGCCAGCGCGCCAGGGCCGATGCGCTGCTGAAAGAATCCATAACCTCCCCTGCCCCAATCATCATCGATGCGGGCGCGCATCTGGGAGAAAGCTGCGATCGCTTTTTGGCCATTTTTCCCAGGGCTTGCCTGCATGCCTTCGAGCCAGTCCCCGTCCTTGCAGAGGGACTGCGCACAAAATTCGCTGCCAATCCGCAGATTCGCGTGGTCTCCAAGGGCTTGAGCGATGCCGAGGGGGAATTGATCTTTCACGCCAATCAGGACGACGCCACGGGAAGCTTCCTTGCCTTGGATGCGACCTCTCCCTATGCCGCCCAAGCGGAAAACAGCCCGGCACAAGCTGCACCGTGCCCACGACGACACTGGATGCCTATTGTGCCCAACAGGCCATCACCAGAATCGATCTGCTGAAACTTGACGTGCAGGGACACGAGGCGGCCTGTCTGGCCGGAGCACAGAACTTGCTGCGACAAGGCGCCATCGGCGCCATCCAGGTGGAAATCATCACCGCCCCCTTTTACGCCAAACCGGGGTCATTCCTAGATGTCGAGCGCCATCTGATCCCGCTTGGCTGGCGCCTGGCCACCCTCTTTGACGTCTTTCCCGATCTGGGGGCTCCCTTATTCCAGTTGGACGCCATCTACCTGCCCCCCGGCAACCCCGGCCAGGATGCCCAAGACGATTGACGTTAACCGGCCTGTCGGCTAGAAGCTGAACCCCAAGGAGAGATGGCCGAGCGGCTGAAGGCGACGGTTTGCTAAACCGTTGTACGGGGTAAACCCGTACCGAGGGTTCGAATCCCTCTCTCTCCGCCAAACCTTGATTTTCAAAGATACGTGACCCGCCGAAGTCATTTAAGGTCACTCAAGAGAGCCTGATGTCAGGCCAATTACTCAGCCTCAACGCACCAAAGTGTACCAAGAAAATGTACCAGTCCCTTGACATCGCCCCGGCGATTCGCTTTAATTGCGCCAGCTCGTGTGATTGGTCCCCTTGGGACGCCATTGGAATCGACCAATTCCTGAGTTCTACCGAAGACGTTCGGGGTCTAGAGCCCTCATTAGACCGTGGAGGGCACCCAGATCCGGGGTATATCGGAATCTGCCGCGCCGCTGAAAAGACGGTGCCGCCAGGGGCAAGATATCAAACCTGGCTTCATCAACCGATGCGTTGTGGAGCCAGAGATATGTCCGAATCGCAAAACCATCCTGATGTGCATTCGCAGCCCGATACGCAGGCCGTCACATCGGTGCTGTCAGCGGCTCTTGTCGAATTGCCCGACAGCAGCCCAAAGCAGACCCTGCGCGAGAAGCTTAAGGACGCGGCAAGCGGAATTAGCTCTCGACTAATCCTCCTGTCTGAAGAAGAGGCGGCGCATCTTCTAGGCCTCGCTACCGACACACTGAAAAATTTTAGGTGGCTCAGCAAAAATACACGGAAGCTAGTCGGGCCGCGCTGGACAGCCATCGGCAAAGGCACGCGCAAACAAATTCGTTATCGCCTTTCAGACATCGAGACCTACCTCGACCGAGGCGAAACAGAACTCAGTCCGCGCAACAAGCCTGGGCCGAAGCCCGGCAGCAAACGGAAGAAGGAAACGCAGGATCCGCCCACGAATTGAAATTGAGAGGGCGGATCATGCCTCGACCCAAACAAAAATCGCTGACTCTGCTTCCACCAGCTGCTCCAAAATTTAAGGCTGATACAAGCTGGTTTCACGTGTTCCGCGACTTCGTGCACAGCGGAGCGTGTGCCAGACTTGGACCTCACGCCGCAACTGTTTTGCTGGTCATAAAGTCATTCACAGATTTTGAGACAGGAGAATCGATTCCTTCAATCGACACAATTGTTGAAAAAGCAGGGATTTCGCGCAGACAGGTAATTCTTTCGCTCGCTGAGTTAGAGAAAGCTGGCTACCTCGTAAGAATCAAGGATGGTCGATCAAATTCGTATCGAGTACGCGAGTGACCTGAGCCCCTCGTTTTCCTCCATTTTTTGGTAGAGTCCGTCATCCAGAGGAGACGGACGATGAAGCGCAGTCGGTTTACGGAAGAGCAGATAATCGGGATTCTGAAGGA
>PDZW01000036.1 GCA_002753155.1 Alphaproteobacteria bacterium WMHbin7 | reverse complement strand
GCAACCTGAGGGCTCCGCGCCCCGCCCCGTTGCATCACCGGACCAGATCGGTTCAAATGCCATTGGGACTCTACCGGGGGCCGGATGAAACTTGGGTCTCAGGTCACAAGTTTTGGGGCCCCTAAAACAAATTAATTTTCTGTACGGCGCAAACGGTTCTGGCAAGACAACCATCTCTCGAATCATTGATGGAGAACTGGCATTTTCACACTGCACCATAAAATGGGCGGGGAGCATTCCGCTTGAAGCTCTTGTGTATAATAAGGACTTCATTGACCGCAACTTTGCGCAGGAGCTTCGGGGCATCTTCACGCTTGGTGAGGCAGACGTATCCGCCATCAAGCAAATTGAAGAAGAGTCAAGGCGACGTGATGAGATTCAAAAAGACATTCGGAATATAAAACTGAAGCTTGTTGGAGAGGATGAAAACAGCGGAAAAAAGGGGGAGCAAAAGGCGCTGTTTGACAAGTTCACAGAAGACGCCTGGAAGCTGAAGACCAAGCACGATGGCACTTTCAAGACGGCATTTACAGGGTCTCGAAGCAGCAAGGTTGATTTTGCAAAACGCCTTGAAACGGAAGCACAGGGCAATTCTGCCAAACTTCACGATGTTGATGAACTAAAAGCGCGAGCGGCAACCGTATTTGCAGATGCGCCAGAAAGGATAAATCCCATTCAAGAGTTGGCCTTCAATGACCTTGTGTCGCAAGAAGACGACAAAATCCTTCAGAAGAAGGTTATCGGAAAGGAAGACGTCGATATTGCGGCTATGATCCGCAAGCTTGGAAATAGCGATTGGGTTAAGAACGGTAAGCCATATTATGAAGCGAATGATGGCATCTGCCCATTCTGCCAACAAAGCACCTCAGAAACATTCGCGGATAGCCTTAACAAGTATTTTGATGAAGCCTTTTTGGCGGATGTTGCGGCAATAGATAGCCTAGCCACCAATTATTCGATGTATTCGCTGCATGCCATATCGCAGCTTGATGCAATCATAGCCAGCAATACAGAATTCCTTGATTGCGCTGCCATGAAACTGAAACGTGATCTGCTACAGACAAAGATCACAGCGAACCAGCAACACATAGCAAGAAAGAAAGCGGAAGCAAGCGCCCCTATAAAATTAGAGACACTGGAACCGCTGCTGCTCGAGATGGCAAATGCGATCACGAACGCGAACAATAAAATTGCTGCGCACAACACGACGGTCGAGAACATTGGAAGCGAGAGAAAGACTCTAACATCGGAAATTTGGCGGTTTGTTGTTGAGGAGGCGAAGACTTTTCACGATGTTTATGCGAAGCAATTGGCTGTCGTTAAGAAAACTATTGAAGGACTTGAGAAGGCGCTAGCCGAGAAAGCAGCCCTGCTGAACGAGACAACAAAAAAAGTTAGCGATCTTGAAAAGGGTATCACCAGCATCAAGCCAACAATTGATGCAATAAACGGAATCCTTAAATCGTTTGGCTTTGTTGGATTCTTCTTGGCTCAATCCGAGAAGGAAGGGCACTATAAAATCATCAGACCAGACGGAGCGACGGCAAACCCAAGCCTAAGTGAGGGCGAAAGAACATTCATCACCTTTTTGTATTTCTACCATCAGCTAAAGGGGAGTACGTCGCCAAGCGGCATCACCAAGCAGCGGATTGTCGTATTTGACGATCCGGTATCTAGCTTGGATAGTGACGTGCTGTTCATTGTCAGCAATCTTATAAAAAAGGTTTTTGAGGATGTTCGCACCGCTGGCAGCAACATTAAGCAGTGCTTCGTTTTGACGCACAATGTGTACTTCCATAAAGAGGTTTCCTTCGCAAAGAATCGCAGCAATGGCGTTGCGCTCCACGATGAAACGTTTTGGATTGTAAAAAAGAAATCCAGCGGCTCCGTGATTGAGCATCACGAAAAAAATCCAATAAGAACTTCTTACGAACTTCTTTGGAGCGAACTTCGTAGCGGAAAGATTTCCGATCTATCGATCCAAAACACCATGCGAAGAATCATCGAAAATTATTTTAAGATCATGGGCAATGTCACTGTTGATGATATCGTCGTACACTTTGAGGGTGCCGACAAACAGATTTGCAATGCGCTCATGTCCTGGATCAACGACGGTTCGCATTTTGCGGTGGATGACCTCTACGTCTCACACGACGAGGAGACGATTGCAAAATACCTGGACGTGTTTAAGCGCATTTTTGAGAAAGCCAAGCACATCACCCATTACAACATGATGATGGGAATTGCCGGATAAATAGCCAGCCCCTCACCCACACTTCGAGTATCCGCAACTGGTGCAGGTGTCGCAGCCTTCCTGCTTGATCAGCGAGGGCTGGTTGCATTTGGGACAATAGCGCAGGCTGCCCGTGGCATGATTGGCAGCAGGTGGCGGATCGTCGTTCGTCTTGGACAGATTGACCACCTTGCGCTCTGGCTCGGTCAGATAGATCAGGTCGTCAGCGGGGTTGGGCATGAAGCCGATCTCGATCAGATGGCGCTCGATCACCTCGCCGATGGCGGCCAGCAGCGAGGGCACATAGCGCCCGCCCACCCATTGCCCGCCCCTGGGGTCGAACACCGCCTTCAATTCCTCGACCACGAAGGAGATGTCGCCGCCACGACGGAACACCGCCGAGATCATGCGCGTCAGCGCCACCGTCCAGGCGAAATGCTCCATGTTCTTCGAATTGATGAAGACCTCGAAGGGACGCTCGCGCCCATCTTGAATGATGTCGTTGATGGTGATGTACATGGCATGGTCGGAATCAGGCCAGCGCACCTTGTAGGTATGGCCCTTCAAGGTTTCCGGCCGGTCCAGGGGCTTGGTCAGATGAACGATGCTGCCGCCGATATCGGAGGGCTTGTTCAAGGGCTTGCCCAGGGGCAATTCGGCCTGGGCCTCCCTGCTCTTGCCGTCCTTTTTCACCAGCACGGCGCCGGTGACATCGTTGGGCCGGTAGGTGGTGCAGCCCTTGCAGCCCAGATCATAGGCCTGGACATAGACATCCTTGAAGGCCTCGAACGAGATGTCCTCGGGCAGGTTGATGGTCTTGGAGATCGAACTGTCGATGTAATTCTGGATGCAGGCCTGCATGACCACATGGTCGGCGGGCGAGAGAGATTCGGCATCAACGAAATAATCGGGCAGCGGCATGTTTTCGCCCACCATGCGCCGGTAGAGGCGATAGGCGAAGTCGCTGACTTCCTCCTCGCGCCGCGTACCATCCGGCATCAGGACATTGCGGGTATAGGTGAACGAGAAGACGGGCTCCAGGCCTGAAGAAACATTATCGGCAAACAGCGAAATGGTTCCGGTGGGCGCAATGCTGGTTAAAAGCGCGTTACGGATGCCGTGCTTTGCGATGGCTTCCTGAACATCCTGATCAAGGGCTTGAATGGTCTCGCCCTTGAGATAGGCCTCGCGTTCGTAAAGCGGAAAGACTCCCTTTTCCTTGGCCAGATCGACCGAGGCGAGGTAGGCGGCGCGCCGGATGGCGGCCATCCAGGCCGAGGTCAGTTCGATGGCGCGCTTGCCGCCATAGCGCGCCCGGCACAGAATCAGCGCATCGGCAAGACCGGTAACGCCCAAGCCAATGCGCCGCTTGCTCCTGGCCTCGTGCGCATGCTGAGGCAAAGGATAGTTCGAGACCTCGATCACATTGTCCATCATGCGCACC
Organism: Alphaproteobacteria bacterium WMHbin7; assembly: GCA_002753155.1. Lineage (GTDB taxonomy): Bacteria > Pseudomonadota > Alphaproteobacteria > Rhodospirillales > WMHbin7 > WMHbin7. The sequence continues at coordinate 24,610 of PDZW01000036.1, read as the reverse complement.
GCGACGCGCACCAGCGCATCCAGCTTGGCCAGATCGATGCGGGCTTCTTCGGTGAAGGGGCGCTCGACCAACTTGGCCAGATTGACCGATCCCAAAAGGCAGACGCCATAGGGTGGCAGGGGCTGCTCGCCGCAGGGATTCGTCGCATGAATCGATTCGCAGTAATGCAGATTGTTCAAGCGGTTGATGCGGTCGATGAAGATCACGCCCGGCTCGGCATAGGCGTAGGTGGCGTGCATGATGCGGTCCCACAGCTCGCGCGCGGGCAGGCTTTTATAAACCGTGCCTGCGAACTGAAGCGTCCAAGGCGCATCCTCCTTGACCGCCTGCATGAAGGCATCGGTAACCAGGACCGACAGATTGAACATGCGAAGCCGCCCCGGCTCGCGCTTGGCCTCGATGAAGGCCTCGATGTCCGGATGGTCGCAGCGCATGGTCGCCATCATGGCGCCCCGGCGCGATCCGGCACTCATGATGGTGCGGCACATGGCGTCCCAGACATCCATGAAACTAAGCGGCCCCGAGGCGTCAGCTCCCACGCCCTTGACCGGCGCCCCCTTGGGGCGCAGCGTCGAGAAGTCGTAACCGATGCCGCCGCCCTGCTGCATGGTGACGGCGGCTTCCTTCAACTGCTCGAAGATGCCCGCCATATCGTCGGGAATGTCGCCCATGACGAAGCAGTTGAACAGCGTCACCTTGCGCTTCGATCCCGCCCCGGAAACGATGCGCCCGGCAGGCAGAAACTTGAAATTCTCAAGCGCCTCGTAAAAACGGGCTTCCCAGAGCTCGGGTTCCTTCTCAGGGGTAGCCAGGGCGCGCGCAATGCGGCCCCAGGTCTCTTCGACCGTGCGGTCGGCGGCCTGTCCCTCCTCGCTTTTCAGGCGGTACTTCATGTCCCAGATCTGCTGCGAAATGGGCGCCAATTGAGTCATGAATCCGTCCCCGCCAAAGAAAACCGTGATCGCGTCCTTAAGGAGGCGAGCGGCAAGACTAGGCGCTTGGCCCTACAGCTTCAAGGAGCGGGAGGCGACCATCACCGCGTTACACAGCGCCCGTTCCCCGCCATGAAAGCACACCCGTCTTTCACCTTTATCCCGCCCTGTGGACAAGAAGGAAAAAGCCTAGCATGTTTTCCCCAAATGTTCCACAGGCGTTTTGTATAAGTCTGTTGATAAGGCCGAATCAGCCAGGATTGCCAAGGCGCTGGCAAGCCTCTTCGATCCGTTGCTTCAGGCAAGCCAGGAAGGCCCGCCGATCCATGCCCGGCTCAATCGGATCAAGCACTTCCAGCACGATCCGACCGGGATGTTTTAAAAAACCCTTCCTGCGCCAGAACAGGCCTGAATTCAGGGCGACGGGAACCACCGGCACGTTGAGGTCGGCATAAAGGGCGGCGATGCCGGGATGATAGGGCAGGTGATCGCCGGGGGCGGTGCGGGTTCCCTCGGGAAAGACGACGGGAATTGAGCCGCGATCCAGGGCAGCCTGGGCTCCCTTAAGCATTTTCTTCAAGGCCCCGGCGCCCGCCTTGCGGTCGATGGCGATCATGCCGTGATGGGCCAGATACCAGCCGAACAGGGGAATCGACAGCAGTTCCTTCTTCAAGATAAAGGCGGGATCGGGCACAAGCAGATGGAAGATCAGCGTATCCCAGGCTGATTGATGCTTGGCTGCGATCAGGAACGGCCCCTGGGGCAATCGTTCGATGCCTCTGAATTCATGGGAGAGGCCCGCCACCCACTTCAAGAACCACAGCATCAGGCGAATCCACAAGCGCGCCCCCGCCACCATGGCCTTGCGGGGCAAGAGCAGGAAGGGCAGATAAAAGACCGACAACACGGTCGTCAGACCAAAGAAGATCAGGTTGAACAGGAGCGAGCGAAGCGTCGTCACGATTGTCCCTCTAACATGATGCGCAGTTGAGCCAGCAGATATTTCGTATATTCCGAAGCGATCAGGGCGAAGGTGCCGGGCGAATACCACCAGGCCTCGGCTTTCACATGCTCCGGAAAGACCGGATTGGGAATGATCAAGGCCTTGGGCAGAACGGCTCTGAACTCGGCCAGCGCCCTTGGCATATGATAATTGCCGGTGACGAGACGCAGCGAGTCAAAACCCTCCTGCGCCATCCAGGCCGCCGTTTCCTGGGCGTTTCCGATGGTGTTGTCGGCCGAATAGCCCAGGGCGATGCAGCATTCCAATGCCTCGGGGGCATGGCGGGACAGTTGCACCAACTCGCGCACCTCGACGCCGCGATAGACGCCCGAGACGAAAAGCTTTCCGGCCATCCCCTTTTCCAGAAGATCAAGCCCGGCGGCCAGACGCTCGCTGCCGCCGGTCAGAACCACGATGGCGCCGGTTTGGGTGGTCGCATCTTCCACGCCGCGCGGCAGAGCGGAGGCAAATCCAATTAGCCCCACGCCCCAGCCCAGGGAAAGAAGGGCAAGAAGCAGAACGGCCCGCAGAAGGGGACGACGCAAAACAGTCATGTCATGCGCGCCAAGGCCCGCAGCACGGCGATTCGGGCGGTCAGGGTAGCGATCCAGGCGGCGGCCAGAGGCAGCGAGACCACGGCCAGCCAATGAGCGGGGGTCAGCCAGAATTCCGGCAGAACGCCGCCCTCCAGCGAGCGGGCCATGAATCCGAAGGAAAAAATGGCGCCGATGCCAAGCCCCAGCCCGATCACCCCGCCCTTCAAACCCATCAAAAACGTGCGCCGCGCAAACTGCCTTGCAATGTAATCATCCTGGGCCCCGATCAGGTGCAGGACCTCGATCACCTGATGGTGAATCGCCATGCCGGTGCGGGTGGCGAAAATGACCGTGGCCGAGGTGATCACGCCCACCAGCCCCAGCACAAGAACGGCCAGCATCTCAACCGAACGGGTCAGGCGCAGAAGACGGCCCAGCCAGATGCGGTGATCTTCGACTGTGGCGCCGGGCTGCACGGCCTCAAGCCGGGCGGCCAGGGCCTTAATGTCAATGGCGATGTGCGGATCGGTGGTCACGTCGATCAGGCGGGGCAAGGGCAATTCCGCGATCAGGTCGGCCGAGCCCAGCCAGGGCTCCAGAAGCGAAATGATGCGATCACGACCCAAGGGCTCGGCATGCAGAACCCCCCTGGTGTCGCTTAGGATGTTGAGGGCGGCTTCGACCTTGGCATGGCTGCGCGCCTCGGCCTCGGGACCGCTGATCACGGCGGGCACCTGCACGGTCAGGGTTCCCCGGATATCGCGCTCCCAACGCCCGGCCAGCCCATGCAGCACCATCAGTCCGGAAAGCGCCATCACCGCCAGAAAGACCATGAGAGCGATCAGCAGGGGAACGAAGCGCGAGGTGGCGTCGCTGGTGGTGGGCAGGTCGGTGCGCCGACGGACCAAAGACATGCCTAACCCTCCTTGAAGGGCGGCGGATCAACCAGACGCCCCCTTTCCAGATGGAGCCTGGAATGGGCAAAGCTTTTGATCAGCCCCTCGTTATGGGTGGCGATGACGACCGTGGTTCCCAGCTTGTTCAGTTCCTCGAAGAGATACAGCAACCTAGTCGCCAGCGTATCATCAACATTGCCCGTGGGCTCATCGGCCAGCAGCAGGTCGGGCCGGGCGATCACAGCCCTGGCAATGGCCACCCGCTGCTTCTGACCGCCCGACAGAACCGGCGGCTTGGCGTTCAGATGATCGGCCAGCCCCACCCAGGACAGAAGCTCGGGCACATGCTTCTTGATCTCGCTTTCCGAAACCCCGGCCACGCGCAAGGGCAGGGCCACATTATCGACCGCAGACATATGATCCAACAGATGGAAATCCTGGAAAACCACGCCTATTCGCCGCCGAAGGGCGGGCAGCTTGCTCCGGGGCAGCGTGGCCACATCTTGGCCGAACAGTGTAATCAGCCCCCGAGTCGGGCGCTGACCCAGATACATCAGGCGCAAAAGCGAGGATTTCCCCGCACCCGAAGCCCCGGTCAGGAAGTGAAAAGAGCCCGGTTTCAAGTCCAGTCTGATATCCTCCAGCACCTCCGGCCGCTGACCATAGCGCAGGCCAACGCTTTCAAAGCGCATGACATGGTCAAAGCTGGGGGGCAGACGGGCACTCACGGACTCTTAACTCCTTAGCTGTTAGATAGGATGTGAGATAGGATGACACGGCCCATTGGGTCTCGTCCACAGTCGGGCATACAGGATATCGTATGCCACGGGGTTTTCCGGGCTTGTCTCACGGCCTCACACGCCCTATAAGGGTCGAAGGGAATCAAGAAGCACGCATGATCATCACCTGTCCGGCCTGCTCTGCAAGATTTAATGTGGCTGATCAACTGATCGGCACCACGGGTCGGGTCGTGCGCTGCGCCAAATGCGGGCACAAGTGGCATCAGATGCCCGAAGGCATGGAGGGCATGGCCCCGCCGCCGCCAGCCCCACCACCCCCAAAGCCGCAGGCGCGCCCGGCACCCGCCGCTGCGGCGGCTGCGCGTCCCGCCGCCCCCAAAGGCCAAGCCCCCTCGCCCCTGCCCAAGCTGGCGCAGATTCCGCTTGAGATGCCCGCCCAGGGCGGGGATGTCAAAGAAGACGGCGGGGATGACATCGATCTGTCCGCAGCCCTTGACCGGGTGGCAGGCGAAATTGCCGAATCAGATGCCCGCCATGCCTTTCAATCGGCAGCCCCCCAGCAAAAGGCCGCCGAAGACCGTGCAGGCCGGGATATGCCCGATGATTTCGATTTCGGCGAAGGCGACCCCATCCCCGAGGTCTTTACGAAAACCGGTGCCCAGGCCAAGCCCGAGGGGCGCAGCAAGCTTTTCGGCGCACTGATCTTGTTGCTGACCGTGATCATCGTTCTGGGCGGACTTGCGGCAGGGGCTTATTTCCTGCGTACCAAGGTGGTCGAGATGTGGCCGGATGCCACGGCTTTCTATGAGGCCGTGGGCATCGAGGCCGAGGCGCTGGGCGCCGGGCTCAAATTCCGCAACGTCACCAGCGAGCGCGTCATCGAGAACAATGTTGAGATGCTGGTTGTCCGGGGTGTCATCGCCAATATTTCCGACAAGTCCCGCGATCTGCCCCTGGTCAAGCTTTCGCTCTATGACGGGGCCAATCTGGTGGTCGGCGAGAAGGTGACGCCGCCGCCCGAGCGCAGCATCGCCCCCAATGAAGAAACCGGCTTCAAGGTCAGCATCGAAAGCCCGGCCGCGGCGGCAAGGCGCTTCGAGGTCACTTTCGCGCCCCGTCCCGGCCAGGATTAAGGCCTCTTTCTCTTATCCTTTTCCGGCGCTATTCTTACCCTGGATCAGGGGAGGAAGGGATGCAGAACGTCCATATCGGCAGATTGCCTGCAAGGCATGCCCGTTACCGCCCAAACCACACCGCCTTCGTCTTCAAGAATCACCGCTTCACTTGGGCCCAGTTCGACCGCCAGGTCAACCGGCTGGCCAACGCCCTTTTGCGGGCAGGCTTAAGAAAAGGCGACAAAGTCGCTACCGTGCTTTCCAATTCGGTTGAGTTGATGACCGTTTATTGGGCGGTGGCCAAGACCGGTTTGGTCGTGGTGCCCGGCTCGACCCTGCTACAAGGAGCGGGACTTAAGACCTTGCTTGCGGACTCGGATAGCCGCCTGGTGATCGCGGATGCAGGCTTCGCGCCCATGCTAGCCGAGATCAGAAACGCTCTGCCCGACATCAAGGCTGATCGCTGGATTCTGGCGGGCTCCGAAAAATCCCTTCCTGCAGGGTTTCAAAGCTTCGAGGCCTTCGTCGAGGGAGCTTCGGAGGAAGAGCCGCCCGAGGCCGGGCTGGACGGCGCCGACGTCTACAACATCATGTACAGCTCGGGCACCACGGGAGCCCCCAAAGGCATTGTGCATACGCATTATATCCGCGCGCAATACTGCTCGCTGTTCGCCTCGGCCTGGCGCATGACGCCGGAAAGCGTTGTCCTGCATTCGGGCGCCATCGTCTTTAACGGCGCCATGCTTGATCTCATGCCCTGGATGTTCGTGGGCGGCACCTACATCCTGCTGCCCGCCTTCAATCCCGACGAGGTGATCGAGGCCATCGAGCGGGAAAAAGTGACGCATATGATCATGGTGCCCTCGCAGATCATCGCCCTGCTCAACAGCCCCAAGTTCGAGCCTGAGCGACTGGCCTCGCTTCAGATGATCCAGTCGCTGGGAGCGCCCCTGCTGCTGGAGCACAAGAAGCGCCTCAATGCCGCCCTGCCCGGGCGCTTCTATGAACTCTACGGCCTGACCGAGGGCTTCGTGACCGTGCTTGATCGCAACGACGCCATCCGCAAGGCGGGCTCCGTCGGCGTGCCGCCCCCCTTTTTCGAAATGCGGATCGAAAACGAGAGCGGCCAGGAAGTGCCGCCCGGCACGGTGGGCGAAATCTGCGGACGCGGCCCCATTCTGATGGTCGAATATTACAAGAGGCCCGATCTGACGGCCAAGGCGCTGGTGGATGGCTGGCTGCACACCGGCGATGCGGGCTACGTGGATGAGGAAGGCTTTCTGTTCCTGGTCGACCGCATCAAGGACATGATCATCTCGGGCGGGGTCAATGTCTACCCCAAGGACATCGAGGAAGTGATGGCAACGCATCCGGCCATCAATGAGGTGGCGGTCTTCGGAGCCCCCGACGCCAAATGGGGCGAGGTGCCGGTGGCCGCCGTGATCTTGAAGCAGGGCATGACGGCGACCGAGAACGAAATCAAGGACTGGACCAACCAGCGCGTGGGAGCCAAGTTCCAGCGCCTCGCCGACGTGATGTTCCAGGAAAGTTTCCCGCGCAACGCCGCCGCCAAGACCTTGAAGCGCGAGATCAAGGAAGCCTATGTCAAGGGAAGGGGATAAGGGGCGGATTGAGGACGCCACCCACATGTGTTACATTGTACTTGCTCAATAACACAATGGTCTCCAGCGATGACACAGGCAACCTTCACCTTCCGGGTCGACGAGGCGTTGAAATCCGCCTTCGCCAAGGCGGCAAAGGCCGAGGACAGGACCGCGGCCCAGTATCTTCGCTCTTTGATGCGGGAAGCGGTGCAAAATCAGAAGGACCACCGCACCCATGAGCGCTGGTTCCGTGCCGAGGTGGAGAAGTCGCTGCTTGAGGCTGATGACGCGAAGGTTGAGCGACTGGCCCATGATGACGTGCGCGGGGATTGGCGCAGAAAAAGGTCCGAGCTGGTCAAACGCGCCAGGAACAGTAAGGCGTGAGAATCGAGTGGCTGCCAAAAGCCAAGGCAAATTTAGATAGCCAACTCGACTACATCGCTGAAACGAACCCCTGGGCGGCTATCGAATTGGGTGATGCCATCGAGGCCGCCGTATCGAGGCTGGCCGACTTTCCGGAAAGTGCGCGTCCGGGCCGGGTAAGGGGGACACGTGAACTGGTGATTTCCAAAACCCCCTTCATTGCCGTCTATCGAATTGAAAAATCCGCCCTCCTCATTCTTCGCCTGCTGCATGGGGCGCAAATCTGGCCGCCAAGACCTTGAAGCGCGAGATCAAGGAAGCTTATGTCAAGGGAAGGGGCAGATAAGGCAAGGGCGGCGCTTGCGGCGCCGCCCCTGTAAGCCGATCCTGAAAAAGGGGGCTTATTTCTTGCCCTTGATGACGTCTTTGACTTCATCCATCGTCTGGGCGAAGCGCTTGTTCAAAAGCTCGAAGGCTTCGGAATTCGACTTGCTCATCATCTCGACCAGTTCGCGCATGTTGGAGAGCGTGCGCTCGAACGTGTCCTTGACCAGATCGGTCTGAGCGGCAGCCTTGTCCTGAGGCGAGCCGGACTGGGTCAGGCTTTTGGTGGCCCCCACCGCTTCCTCGACCGCCTGGCGCATGATTTCCATCTGGCGACGCATGACGGCCTGAACGCCCTCGAAGGCCAGCTTGTTGGCAGAGGCCAAGGCCTCGATATTCTTCCGCTGCGAGGCCAGCATGGCATCGACATCGACGCCCGGCACTTTGAAGTCGGCAAAAACCTTGGTGATATCGAAATCTTCAGGCGTCTCGGGTTTCTTGACCATGTAAGTCCTCCTTGGGATGTTTTGGTGCGTGCTGAATTTTACAGACTGGTTGTTGCACTGCACAATAATATGCGCTCGAAATTTAAATCGTCAAGCCCGCCCTTGTTGCGGCGCAATATCAGGGGGTTAGGTCTGCCCTGAGGCCGTATCTGCCCGTGCCTTGGCCGTTTTTACGCCCGCAAGGCACGAGCGCAGGGGAAGCGGCAACAGCGCGATCAGACGTTCGGCGCGGTCCAATGCCTGATCGAGGGCTCCCATAGTGGGGCCAAGATCGGCGCTGTCATCGCCAAGCCAGACCCGCACGGCGGAAAGATAAACCGCCGCCAGGGCCTTGGCCTTCAATCTGCCCGCCAGACCCGCAGACGAAATTCCCGCCGCCTCCAGCATCCAGGGCATGGCCCGGTCGATCGAGCAGGCACTTGCCAGCAGGGCAAAGGGAGCCTGAGCGCCTTCGCGAGCCAATCGCCGGAAAGCTGCCTTATAAGGGGTCAGGGCTTCGATGCGCCGCATCAGGACATCGAACAAGCGGTCACGCGCGGAAAGATCTGCCTCTTCCTGTCCCAGACCTGCCAACACCTGACGGTCGATGTCGGACCCAAGGGCGGACAGCAGCGCTTCCTTGCCAAAAGCCACCGAACGCAAGTCGGCCAGGGAAAGAGCGGCTTTTGCCGCCACATCGGAAAGAGAGATGCTCTGCCAGCTTTTCTCGGCCAGAAGGGCCATCAGGGCCTTTGCGGCACTCAGACGTTTGTCGGAATGGGTTTTGGCGGCCATGGGGGGAGCCTTTCAGGATGAAGCTCTCACCAATGTGGTGTAGGAAAGTCTAGCTGGCAAGCTCGCGCGAGCGCTTCGCCGCAGCCGCCACCGCTTCGTCCATCAGGGATTGAAGCCCGCCCTGCTCGGCCATCAGCACGGCAAGGGCGGCCGCCGTCGTGCCGCCCGGGCTGGTGACATTCTGGCGCAAGGTGGCAGCGGGTGCATCCTGGCGATACAAAAGCTCGCCCGCCCCGTAAACCGTGGCACGGGCCAATCTGGCCGCCAGATCGGGTTCAAGCCCTGCCTTCTCGCCCGCCTTGGCCAGGGTTTCGGCCAGCCAAAACACATAAGCGGGACCCGAGCCGGAAACGGCGGTGACTGCGTCCAACAGGGATTCGTCTTCGACCCAGGCGACGCTGCCGACAGCGCTCAGCAACTCCTCGGCCCTGGCTTTTTGCATGCTGCTGGCCATGCGGTTGGCGCAGGCCACAGTGATCCCGCGCCCCACCGCCGCCGGCGTATTGGGCATCGAACGCACGACGGCAGCACCTGGCCCCAGTATGCGCTCGAACGAGGCAAGGGTGCGCCCTGCCGCGATCGACAGGAACAAGGCATGTTCGGCCAAGCGCGCATAGGGGGGCAATACGGTGTCCATGACCTGGGGCTTGACGGCCAACAGCACGACATTGGGCTTGAAACCCAAAGGAACATCCTTGACGTCAGCAACGCAGGGAACGCCTTCCAAGGCCGTCAGGCTGGGCTCGACGACCAGGATGGCCTTGGGATCGAAGCCCTGTCCGATCCAGCCCGACAACAGCGCCGTTCCCATGCGCCCGCAGCCGACAAGGAGGATTCCCCCCATCACGGCTAGGCTTCGCCGACGGGCTCGAGCAGGGCTGCCTGCATGGATTCGATGGGGCTTTTGCCGCCCCAGACGACAAACTGGAAGGTGGGATAGAAGCGCTCGCACTCGGAGAGCGCGATGTCGACCAGATCCTCAAGCTCTTCAATGCTGGTCTGATGCAATCCGCGCAGAAGCATGGAATGGCGGAACATGGGCACGCCCTCGTCCACCCACAGGCCGAAATGGCCCAGCCACATCTTCTCGTTGATCAGAACCAGAAGCTCGTTGATGGGCGGACGCTTGGCATCGGGAATGCGCATGTCGAAGGCACAGGTGAAGTGCATGGCCCCCACGTCTTCGCGCCACGAGAAATAAAGGCTGAAATCGCACCAGCGGCCCGGCACCTCGACAGCCATCTCCTCCTCCGAGCGACGGTCGAACGCCCAGTCGTTGGCGGCAACGATCTGCTCGACCAAATCCAGCGGATTGGCCAATTCCTCATTTACTGCAAGCGCTAAGGCTGTCATGCCCCTGTCTCCCCGCCTCGCTTTCGGGCTCCAACATGTTGTGGGATGCCCGCCTGTGTCAACACAAACGCTAGCCAGGGAGGTTTAACAAGAAGTAAACGCGGAGTCGGCGGAGTCGCCCGCCCCTGCTGGGCCTTGAAAAGACTCGCAAATCGGAGTCGGACGCAGAAATGAAAATCGGCTGGCCAGGTGACCGGCCGCCGATTTCATGCCTTCGAGTCGGTCTTACGCCCATTTGCATTCATCGCGAACGATGAATGCCAGCCTCAATCGCCGGGCGGGCGCTGTGCGCCCTTGGCTCCCGCTCGCAGGAATGCTCGCGCGCGGGCCTTGCCCGCGAAAGGCATGAGTCATTCTTTACTTCATGCCGGTCTTTGCCGTCTTCCGGCGCGCCGGTTTCGGCGTTTCTGCCGGTGCTGCAATGCCTAGTTTTTCCTCAAGAATTCGCACCCGGGCGGCCAGCGCCTCTTGCTCGCTCCTGGCCTTGGCGGCCATGGCGCGCACGGCGTCGAATTCGTCTTGGGTGACCAGCTTCATGTCGGCCAGCAACTTTTCCAGCTTGGCCTTGGCGAAACTCTCGGCTTCGGATTTCAGGCCAGACAGAGCCCCCAGCGCCTCGTGGGCGGCGCGGGACAGTTCCTTGGCAAGATCGGGACGGGTGACCATGGTGTTCTCCTTTTCGTTAAACCAGTTTGCATTCATCGTAACCGATGAATGCAAGCCTCAAGCGCCGGGCGCGCCCCGTGGGCGCTTGGCTCCCGCTCGCCAGGAGGCTCGCGCGCGGGCCTTGCCCGCGACCGGCATGAGTCATTTTTACTCATGCCGGTATTATTTGCGCCAGACCGACAAGCGCCTTACGGCTTCTTCCATGTCGCAAAGCGGACCGGCGAAAGAGAAGCGTAAGCCTAAATGCCCGCGTTCGGTATCAAAATCGGTGCCGGGCGTCACGGCAACCCCAGTCTCGGCCAGAATGCGCTTACAAAATTGAGGGCTGTCATTGGTCAGATGCGCCACATCGGCATAGAGGTAAAAGGCCCCATCGGCCGGGGCAAGCCGGTCGAAACCCAGCCTGGGCAGGTTTTCCAGCAGAAAGGCCCGGTTGGCGGCATAGCCCGCCACACGGGCATTCAATTCGTCCGTTGCCTCGAAAGCGGCCATGGCAGATATCTGCGACAAAGTGGGGGGGGCTATGGTCAGATTCTGGGCCAGACATTCGATGGGGCGCAAAAGCTCGGGGGGCACCACCATCCAGCCCAGACGCCAGCCAGTCATGGCGTAGTATTTCGAGAAGCTGTTAACCAGAATGGCGCTTGGCGAGAATTCCAAAGCCGTCGCCGCCTTCGGGCCGTAAACGATGCCGTGATAGATTTCGTCGGAAACGAGGCGCACCCCGTTCTGGTGGCACCAGAGGGCCAAAGCCTTCAAGGCGGCAGGGCTCAGCATGCTGCCGGTGGGATTGGAGGGGCTGGCGACGATCAATCCATCAACGGGCCGGTCCAATTTTTCCAAATGATCCGGCGTGGGATGAAAATGGGTCGAGCCGTCGACTGGGATCGTCACCACCTCGCAGCCCAGAGCCGTCAGGATGTTGCGATAGGCCGGATAGCCGGGGGCCGCCAGCGCCACCCGGTCGCCCGCGTCGAAGGCCGCCAGAAAGGCCAGAAGAAAAGCCCCCGAGGAGCCCGTGGTCACCACCACCTGCTGAGGATCGACAGTGACGCCATGAACATCGGCATAAAAGCGCGCAATGCCATCACGCAGACCGGGATGCCCCAAAGCCAGCGTATAGCCCAGCGTTTGCCCTTTGTCCTCCAGGGCCGCCCTGGCCGCTTCCAACACCCTGCGGGGCGGGCGTCCGCCCGGCTGACCCACTTCGAGATGGACGACATCCTTGCCCTGAGCCACGCGTTCGGCGGCCATGCGCATGACATCCATGACGATGAAGGGCGGAACCTGACCGCGATGGGATATTTTCAAGGCCGTCACTTGTCTTTGGTGCCGACACCCATGCCATAGCCGAAGCCTTCGGGATCAACCGCCACCTGGCATGAGTCGGGATGCGGCGGCAACCCCTTGGGACAACCGATGGAGACGATGCGCCTGCCCGCTTCGGCCTTGACCGCCTCGACCAGGGGGCGCTCGTCGATCACCGATTTCGAGGCAACGCCAGCCAGACCTGCCAATCCGCCCTCTCCACCCGCCGAAGTCACGGCATAGCGGAATTCATGAACATTATGGGCCACCACCAGCATCGGCCCCAGGCTGGACGGGGAAACGGTTCCCTGAGCCAGCAACATGCCCATGCCCGGAATCAATTTACGGCTTCCGAACAAATCGCCCAGGCTGGTCTGGCAGGCAACACCCTGCCCATCACGGTCGGCCACCACGAAACCGCCGCCGGTCGCCGCCTCGGACGAGGGGGACGTACTCATTGCCTTTTTCTCGGCCAGCCCGCGCAAAAGCCTGGCTTCCTCGACTCCTGCAGGGGTTGGCGGAAAATGGGCCGTCAGATTGCCCAGCTTGACCTTTTCCGTGGCGATGATCGGCACGCTGACGGCGCGCAGCTCGTCTATAGAAAGTTTGCCGCCTCCAGCCTGAACGGCCTCGCTCATTTCGCGGGCCAGGGTCCCGGCATAGAGATCGGCCGGTCCACGGGCTCTGAGGCGCGACAAAAAGGAAGCCAGATCGATATTCTGTACGGCATCGCCCTCGCCAACCAGTGATCCGTCCGCTTTGGTGAAAATCGCCCGCGTGGCCGGGTCATTATGCAAGCTATTGCCCGTCAGAACCAGATCCTGGGCCAGAGCGCGCGAAACCGGCGTTCCGAAGCGGGCCATGCCTTCTGCCGGGCTGATCAGCGCCGCCCAGCGCAAGCGCCCATATTTGGCATGCAGGGCGAAAAGGGCCCGGGGGGCGGCCACGGCAGCCGGTGACGGCGGGATGAAAATGATGGCCTCGGTGGTCTTGGTCTTCGGGTTATGGACGATGCAGGCCCCGTTGCCCGCGATCCCCACTCTTGAGGGAAGCGTGACCGACATGGTGAAATACATGGCGACGGCGGCATCGACCGCCGTTCCGCCTGCAGAAAGAATATCGCGCGCCACCAGCACGGATTGCGGCTCGTCCGAGGCAACAACGCCTGCAAATCCCTGCACATGACCGATGGTTCCGGGCGCCAGACCGGGATCGCAAGCCCCCAAAAGACCGGCCAGAGCCAACGCCTTGGAGAAGAGCCCGCATTGACGGATAAGGGTTGGAGAACTACCTTCCTGTGACATCATTGGATATCCTGTCTTGAACGCGTTCATACGTCTAGCCCTTACCTGTTTGCTTCTTCTGACGGGGATCTCCCCGGCCGGGGCCGTCGGCATGATCCGCGACACCGAGGTGGAAAATACCATCCGCGCCTTCGCAACGCCACTGTTGGAGGCGGCCGGGCTGGACCCCCAGGCCCTGGAGGTCCATATCGTCAACGACAAAAGCCTGAACGCCTTCGTCGCAGGGGGGCAAAAGCTGTTCATCCATACCGGCCTTTTGCTCAGGGCCGACCATGCCGGACAGGTGATCGGGGTGATTTCCCACGAAATCGGCCATATCTCTGGCGGCCATCTGGCAAGGCTGGCCGACGCCTTCGAGAATGCCTCGACCCAGGCCATCATCACCACCGTGCTGGGTGCGGCGGCGGCGGTGGCCACGGGCCGCGGCGATGTCGGTTCGGCGGTGATGATGGGCGGCAACCAGATCGCCACACGCAACCTGATGGCTTTTTCCAGAACCCAGGAATCTTCCGCCGATCAGGCCGGTGTGACCTATCTGAGCAGAACCCAGCAATCGCCCAAGGGGCTGATGGAGTTCATGGAGATCATCGGCCAGCAGGAACTTTGGATGGTCGAGCGCCAGGACCCTTATGTGCGCACCCACCCCATTTCCCAGGAGCGCATCGCCTTTCTGCGCGAGCAACTGGCCAAGTCGCCCCATGCCGACTCTCCCCTGCGCCCCGAATATGCCCTGATGTTTCGGCGCATGAAGGCCAAGCTGTTCGCCTTCACCGAACCTCAGGTGCGCACCCTTTCCCGCTACAAGGAGGATGATTCCTCTTTCGAGGCCCGCATGGCCCGCTCGATCGCCTATTACCGCAAGGCAGATCTGGTCAACGCGCTGCCCCTGATCGATCAGCTGATCAAGGAAAATCCCAACGACGCCTATCTTTATGAATTGAAAGGCCAGTTTCTGTTCGAAAACGGGCGCATCAACGAGGCCCGGGAGGTTCTCACCCAGGCCGCACGTCTGATGCCCGATGCCCCCCTGATCCTGATCAGTCTGGCCCAGGCCCAGATCGAAACCAATGATGACAGCCAGCTTAAGGATGCCATTCATTCGCTCAATCAGGCGCTGGCCAAGGAAAAGGACAATGCGCTGGGCTGGCGGCTTTTGTCGGTGGCCTACGGACGCACCGGCAATCAGGGCATGACAGCCTATGCCATGGCCGAATTCGCCCTGCTGACCGGCAAGCTGGCGGAGGCCCAGTATCACGCCGATCATGCCGACAAGCTGCTGCCCAAGGGCTCGCCCGCCTGGCTGGCTACTCAAGACATCAAGACCGATATCGATCGCCAGAGAGCCAAGAAAAAGAAATGAGCGTCTCTCGCCCCACCCTTCTCCTGTTTGCCCTCCTTGGCCTTGTCGCCTGCGCCCAGCTTCCCCAGCCAGCGACTCCTGCCCCCGAGGGTTGGGTTTCCATTCTGGGCAATGATCCTGGCTTTGCCCTGTCCGACAGCGCCGAAGCGCGCGAGCGCGGCTGGAGCAGCGACAACGCCAAAGGCTTTTCCGTCCTGCCATCCGGTGGGGTGCGCGTGGCCACAGGTCAGGCGGCCTCACTCCGGCGCGATGTCGATGTTTTGCTTCTCTCGACCCCCTATCTGACCTGGCGCTGGAAGCTTGATCCCGGACCGATTCAAAGCTACGCCCCCTTGCATCTGGCCATCGGATTCAAGACTGGATTGGCCGAGCGGCGCCTGATCGTGGGCTGGGGCGGAGCGGGAGATGCCACGGGACGGTTGGAGCGCCAGGGCCAGGCCGCCTTCTTTACCGCCCAGACCGGAGAGAGCGACGGCAACTGGCGGGAAGCCACGCTTGATATCTCGGAACTGCACCGGCTGGCCTGGCCCGACATCAATACGCTGAAAACCAGAGTCACCTATGTCGCCGTCTTTACGCCCGGCCAACAAGGCGGTCCGGCGGGCGACATCGAACGGCTGATGCTGACGAGGTGAGGGAGGCCGAGCTACGCCGACAGCAGCGCATTGGCGATGACCAACTTTTGCACTTCGCTGGTGCCTTCATAGATGCGCAGCGCTCGGATTTCGCGGTAAAGCTTTTCCACCGTCACACCGCTGACCACGCCCAGCCCGCCCCAGATCTGCACGGCCTGATCGATCACCTTTTGCGCCTCTTCGGTGGCGAACAGCTTGGCCATCGAGGCTTCCCGCGTCACCCGCCCACCCTTGACGTCCTTGGTCCAGGCGGCGCGATAGACCAGCAGGGCGGCGGCATCGACGGACAGCGCCATCTCGGCCAGCTTGGCCTGGGTCAATTGAAACTCGGCCAGGGCTTGTCCAAAGACATGGCGCGACTTGGCGCGCTTCAAACCCTCATCCAGGGCGCATCTGGCAAATCCCAGGGCGGCGGCGGCCACGGTCGAGCGAAAGACATCCAAAACCGACATGGCGATCTTGAAACCCTCGCCGGGCAGGCTGATCAGCGACGATGAGGGAATGCGGCAGTTCTCGAATCTAAGCTTGCCCAAGGGATGGGGGGCGATCACATCGATGCGGCTTGCCACCTTGAAGCCCGGAGACTCCGCCTCGACGATAAAGGCGGCCAGCCCCTTGGCACCCGGCGCATCGCCCAACCTTGCGAACACCGTGTAGAAATCGGCCAGGCCTGCGTTGGAAATCCAGGTCTTGTCGCCATTCAGAACATAGTGGTTGCCGTCTTTGACGGCCCTGGTCGTCATCGCCCCCACATCCGATCCGGCATCGGCTTCGGAAATGGCGAAGGCCGGAATCAGTTCGCCCCGGCCTACCTTGGGCAGATATTTGGCCTTCTGCTCATCGCTGCCGAACAAGGTGATGGCCGCACTGCCCAGACCCTGCATGGCGAAGGCGAAATCAGCCAGTCCCTCGTGGCGGGCCAGGGTTTCACGAGCAAGACACAGCGCCCTGACATCGAAGCTGGCACTCCTGCCCCCATAGGCCGCAGGGACGCAGGCCTTCAAGAAGCCCTGCTCGCCCAGGGCGCGGACGAGGCGCTTGGACATCTCGTCCATCTTCGGCCCCTCGCAGTCATGCGAAGGGGCCACCTTTTCCAGGTCAGCCTGCGCCCAGCCTTCGATGGCTGCCGCGAACTCGCGGTGACCATCGTCGAAGAAGGGCCAGGACAGAAAGCTGGTGTCGGACATCAATCGCCTTCGAACTTGGGGGTCTGCTTGGCTGCAAAGGCATTATAGGCACGCTCGAAGTCTTTCGTCTGCATGCAGATCGACTGGGCCTGAGCCTCGGCTTCGATGCACTCGTCGAGACCCGCGTTCCATTCCTGGACGATCATCTTCTTGGTCATGGCATGCCCGAAGGTGGGACCCTCGGCCAGGCTTTTCGCCATGTCCTGGGCCTTGGCCAGAACTTCCTCGGAACTGAAAACGGCATTGTAAAAGCCCATGCGTTCGGCTTCCTCGCCCGGCATGGCGCGTCCGGTCATCAAAAGCTCGGTGGCGCGGCCCAAACCCACGATGCGGGGCAGCAGGGTACAGGCGCCCATGTCGGCGCCCGCCAGGCCCACGCGCACGAACAGGAAGGCGACCTTGCTTTTCGCCGTGCCATAGCGGATGTCGGCGCCGCAGGCCAGCATGGTGCCCGCACCGGCGCAGATGCCGTCGATGGCCGCCACGATGGTTTGCGGGGCTGCCTTCATCGCCTTGACCACGTCGCCGGTCATGCGGGTGAATTCCAAAAGCTCGGGCATCTCCATCTTGACCAGCGGGCCGATGATTTCATGCACGTCGCCGCCCGAGCAGAAATTGCCGCCCGATCCGGTGATGACCAGCGATTTGATCTCGGAGCAATAGGCCAGGTCGCGCAAGGTATCGCGCAACTCGCCATAGGATTCGAAGGTCAGCGGATTCTTCTTCTCCGGCCGGTTCAGCGTGATGGTGGCCACCTTGCCCTCGACCGACCAGCCGAAATGCTGGGGCTTGAAATGACTGGCGGGAATTTTCTTCATCATCGACATGTTAGATTTCCTTTTCTTGAATAAGATCAGCCGGGGATGACCAAGCCGCCATTGACGCTCAACACCTGTCCGGTGATGTAGTCGGCACGGTTGCTGGCCATGAAAATGACGGCGTCGGCCACTTCCGAGGGCTTGCCGAAACGCTTCATGGGAATGGCCTTCAGGAAGGCTTCCAGGAACTTCTCGGGCTCCGAGCGCAGAAGCGGCGTGTCGGTCGGACCGGGGCAGACGCAGTTGACCTGGATATTGTGCCTGGCCCCCTCGCGGGCCAGCGACTTGGTGAATGCGATGGCGCCCCCCTTGGCACCCGAATAGACGCTTTCGCCCAAGCTGCCCACGCGCCCCGCATCCGAAGCCACGATGACGATTTTGCCCGACTTCTGCTCGATCATGGAGGGAAAGAAGGCGCGGGCCATTTCGATGGGACCCATCAGGTTTAGTTTGACCACCTTCTCGATGAACTCGTCCGAGTTTTCCACGAAGGGCTGGATATGGCCCCAGCCCGCCACATGGGCCAGCACATCCAAGCGCCCCTTCTCGTTCAAGATGCGGTCGCGGCACTGCGTGATCGAGGCCTTGTCGGTCACGTCCAGCTTGACGGCATGAACCTTGCCCTTGATGGAAGCGGCGGCTGGCTTGCCCGCCTCTTCATTAAGATCGCCCAGATAGACCTCGGCCCCCAGGGCCGCGAAACCCTCGACGGCGGCCAGGCCGATGCCCGACGCACCGCCCGCCACCAGAACGATTTTTCCCTCGAATTTCATGCTGGACTCTCCTTGTTCAAGAAGGCCTCGACCCTTTGGCGGGTCTCTGGCTCGTTTGAAAGCAGACGGCGCGTTGCCGTCAGTTCTTCTTCATAGCCATCGCGATGGGGATCATGGGCCGCCTCGATGCAGGATTTGGCTGCTGATAAGGCGGCACCGGGCAGGCCTGCAAGGCGCTGGGCCAAAGCGTCGGCATGGGCCGACAGCTCTGACCTGGGCACGGCCCATTGCACCAGCCCCAGCGCCTGGGCCGTGGCCCCATCCAGGATTTCAGCGCCCAAAATAAGGCGCTTGGCCATGGCGGCCCCCACCAAATTCGTTAAGCGCTGTGTGCCGCCTGCGCCGGGAATAAGGCCCAGATTGGTTTCGGGCAAAGCCAGCTTGGCCTCGGATGCCGCTACGCGCAGATCACATGCCAGGGCCAGCTCAAAGCCGCCGCCCATGGCCGCACCGCCGATTTCGGCCAGACTGACCAAGGGCAGGGCTTCGATGCGCTTCAAGACCTTCTGGATGTCGCGGATATCCTCGATCTGCTGATCGATGCGCGAGGCATCGGCGAAGTTGGCCCGCATCTCGGCCAGATCGGCGCCCGCGCAAAAAACCTTGAGCGAGGATTTGATCTGCAGGACCGACAAGGTCTCGTCCTGCCCGATCTCGTCCAGAGCCTGGTTGAGAGCCCTGATCATGCCCGTACCCAGCGCATTGACCGGCGGATGGGCAAGGACCAGCCGGGCGATCTTGCCTTGCTTTTCCAGGGTCAGAAACGCCTCGGCCATGCTGGGCTCGCTTTAAGGGTTGCGGCTTGGCGGCGGGGAGCCCCGCCGACTGAATGGATATTCATTCAGTCTGGCCCGGCGAGTCAAGAGGGGTTTTGCCCACCTCTTCACGGGCGACCTCAGCCTAACGACCTGTGTTGTTATGCTTATCCTCAAGGTGGGAGACACTGGAATTGCCATAGCTCTCCGTGCTATAGTTCTGGGTGTGGTAACTTTATGTCGTTGAAAGGCTGCCTTGCGGATTTTTGCGACCAAAGCATTTGCGCGTTTTGCCCGTCACGAGGACATCTCCTCTGGCGAACTTTGCGAAGCGATTGAACGGGCCGAAGCAGGATTGATTGCCGCCGATCTTGGCGGCGGAATCATCAAGCAGCGGATAGCCCGGAAGGGTCAAGGCAAATCCGGCGGACTTCGAACCATCGTTATATTCCGGCTGCAGACAAGAGCCGTCTTCGTCTATGGATACGCCAAAAGCACCCGCAGTGATATCGGACCAGACGAGTTGAAGGCCTTTCGCAGGCTTGCCGCCGAACTGCTTTCGCTCGATACGGCGGGAATTGCTGCTGCCATGAAGAACGGGACGTTACAGGAGATCAAGAAATCATGACGAAGCAATATCGCAGCGACGCACTGGCCGCCATTCACGAAACCGCCCAGGGACTGCACGATGCGGGGCTCATGAAGAAACACACCATGAAGGCCTTCGACGAAATGTGCCTGACGCCGGTCGAGAAACTATCACCTGACGAAATCCGTTCCATTCGTTTGCGCGAAAAGGCAAGTCAAGCCGTTTTCGCCCGCTACCTCAACGTCACGACCGGCCTGATCAGCCAGTGGGAACGAGGCGAAAAGCATCCCCGCGGGGCTTCACTTAAACTTCTCACTCTGGTTGCCCATAAGGGCCTTCAGGCAGTAGCTTAGAGTTCCCCCCCTTCAACCAAACGGCCCGGCTGGCAGGGCCGGGCCGCTGGCAATCATGCTTTCAATCGTCATCATGCGCCTTTCACCTCGATCTTGCGGGGCGCCCGGGCGGCTTCGGGGCGCTTTTGCATGCGGATGGTCATCACCCCTTTTTCCATATCGGCGGTGATCTTGTCCGCATCGACCGTCTCGGGCAGCCTTAGGCTGCGCATGACGGATTCGTGATGCCGCTCAACCCGATGGAATTCCTTGTCCTTACCCTCCTCCCTGGTCTCGGACTTCATCGCGCCCTCGATGGTCAACAGTCCGTCCGTCAAGGTAACCTTGACGTCTTTCGCATCCATTCCGGGCAGATCCACCGTCACTTCGAAACCACTATCGGTTTCAGCCACGTCCATCCGAGGCATGGCCGCGAACGAACGCTCCATCTCCCTCATGCGCGGCAGGCCGCCCAGGAACGTATCGAACATCCGATCAAAATCGGCCAGTCCCTCGAACAGCCAGCCATGGGGGAACTCGTAAGACACCGGGGCCTTGGCCCCCGCGGTCTTTTCGACCGGCACCTTGCCGGTCTTCTCTAATGTCTTGGTTGACATGGCAGCCCTCCAATCCTTGCGGTGGGATACCTCTTACCTGCATGTAATGTATCACTTTTCCATAAATTTCGGCATGCAGGTCTGGCATAGCCGCCATAAAATTCCCACATGGAGGGCGCAAAGCCCCACCCTTCGGCGGTGCAGCGCAACTTTATTACCCTTATTTCCCAAAAATACGCAGTATTGTTTCAAAAAACGGTTGCATGGCCTATATTGATCGCCTAATCTTCGTGCCTTTGCGGCGTCTATGCGGCACCGCATCATGACGACTTCATAATGGAGATGCGCCCCCCATGCCCAAGACGAAGACGACCCCAGCAAAGTCGGCCACCACCCAGAAAAACGGGCCCGTGATGGTGCCTGTCGAGGGCAACGAGGCCTGCGCCTCGATCGCGCATCGCTTAAGCGAGGTGATCGCCATCTATCCGATCACGCCTTCTTCGACCATGGGCGAACTGGCCGACGAATGGTCGAGCCAGGGCCGCACGAATATCTGGGGCGTGATTCCCGACGTCGTCGAAATGCAGTCGGAAGGCGGCGCCGCCGGCGCCGTGCACGGCGCCCTTCAGGCCGGCGCCCTGTCGACCACCTTCACCGCCTCGCAGGGCCTGCTTTTGATGATTCCCAACATGTATAAGATCGCTGGCGAGCTGACCAGCTTTTGCATGCATGTCTCGGCGCGCACCCTGGCCACCCATGCCCTCTCGATCTTCGGCGATCATTCCGACGTCATGTCGACCCGCCAGACCGGCTTTGCCATGCTGGCCTCAGGCTCGGTGCAAGAAGCCCACGACATGGCGCTGATCGCGCACGCCGCCACCTTGTCCACCCGCCTGCCCTTCCTGCACTTCTTCGACGGATTCCGCACCTCGCACGAAGTCGCCAAGATCGAATATCTGGATGATTCCGTTCTGCACGCCATGATCGACGCCGAGTTGGTGGCCGATCACAGAAAGCGCGCCCTTAACCCCGACGCCCCCAAGGTGCGCGGCACGGCGGCCAATCCCGACACCTTCTTCCAGGCCCAGGAGGCCCGCAACAGCTTCTACCTGAAGGCGCCCGCCCTGGTGCAGGCCGAGATGGACCGCTTTGCAGGCCTTACGGGCCGCCAGTACAAGCTGTTCGATTACGAAGGCCATCCCGAGGCCGAACGCGTCATCATCATCATGGGTTCGGGCGCCGAGACGGTCCACAAGACCATCGGCTGGCTCAACCAGCATGGCGAGAAGCTGGGTGTTCTCAAGGTGCGCCTCTATCGCCCGTTTGCCATCGACAGCTTCATCGAGGCCCTGCCCAAGACCGTGAAATCGATCGCCGTGCTCGACCGCTGCAAGGAGCCGGGTGCGGTCGGCGAGCCCATGTATTGCGACGTCGTCACGGCCCTGGCCGAGGCTCGGGCATCCGGACGCACCAAACTCAACCCGCAGATCATCGGCGGGCGCTATGGCCTGTCCAGCAAGGAATTCACGCCCGCCATGGTGCGCGCCGTCTTCGAAGAGATGGCGTCCGCCAAGCCCCGGCCCCACTTCACGGTCGGCATCATCGACGACATGACCAACCTGTCCTTGCATGTCGACGAGCATTTCGAATTCGACCCCAACGATGTGACGCGCGCCGTTTTCTTCGGCCTGGGTTCCGACGGCACGGTGGGTGCCAACAAGAATTCGATCAAGATCATCGCCGACAATACCGATCTCTACGCCCAGGGCTACTTTGTCTATGACTCCAAGAAGTCGGGTGCCGTCACCATTTCGCATCTGCGCTTCAGCCCCCGGCCCATCCAGTCACCCTATCTGATCCATCAGGCCGAGTTCCTGGCCTGTCACCACTTCGTCTTCCTCGAGAAATACAATGTGCTGCAATACGCAGCCCCCAAGGGCACATTCCTGTTGAATTCGCCCTATGGCAAGGACGAGGTGTGGGCCAAGCTGCCGCGCTCGGTGCAGCAGGAAATCATCGACAAGGATCTCAAGGTCTATGTCATCAATGCCGGTGCCGTGGCCGAAAAGACCGGCATGGGCTCGCGCATCAACGCCATCATGCAAACCTGCTTCTTTGCACTTTCGGGCGTCCTGCCCAGAGACGAAGCCATCTCGCAGATCAAGAAGGCCATCGAGAAGACCTATGGCCGCAAGGGCGAGAAGGTGGTGAAGCAGAATTTCGAAGCGGTCGACGCCACACTGGCCCATCTGGAACAGATGCCGGTGCATGGCCTGGCCACGGCGGATCACGACCTGCCGCCCACCGTACCCGATCACGCCCCCGACTTCGTCAAGGCGGTCACCGCCATGATGCTGGCGGGCAAGGGCGACCTGCTGCCGGTCAGCGCCTTCCCGCCCGACGGCACCTGGCCGGTGGGCACGGCCCGCTTCGAGAAGCGCAATCTGGCCGACGAGATTCCCGAATGGGAAATGTCGCTGTGCATTCAGTGCAACAAGTGCGTGATGGTCTGCCCGCATGCCGCCATCCGCGCCAAGGTGGCCGATACGGCAAGCCTGTCCAACGCGCCCTCGACCTTCAAGTCGATGGTCTATAAGGGCACCGAATTCAAGAACGCCTCCTACCTGTTGCAGGTAGCACCTGAGGATTGCACCGGCTGCTCGCTCTGCGTCAAGGTCTGCCCCGGCAAGGACAAGCAGAACCCGAACCGCCTGGCGCTGGCCATGGTTCCGCAGATGCCTCTGGTCGCCGCCGAGCGCGAGAATTACGCCTACTTCCTGGATCTGCCCGAAGTCGATCGCACGGCTTTGAAGCTGACCAATGTCAAGGCGACCCAGCTTCTGCAGCCCTTGTTCGAATATTCCGGCGCATGCTCTGGCTGCGGCGAAACGCCCTATATCAAGCTGGTCACCCAGTTGTTCGGCGACCGCGCCCTGATCGCCAACGCCACCGGCTGCTCGTCGATCTTCGGCGGCAACCTGCCCACCACGCCCTATTGCGCCAACGATGACGGACGCGGCCCCGCCTGGGCCAACTCTTTGTTCGAGGACAATGCCGAATTCGGCCTGGGCTTCCGTCTGGCCGTCGATTACCACGCCAGCCAAGCCCGTGTTCTCTTGAAGGAACTGGCGGGCGAGATTGGCGAACAACTGGTCACCGAACTTCTGCACGGAACGCAAAGCGACGAGACAGCCATCGCCAAGCAGCGCGCCCTGGTGGCTACGCTTAAGCAGAAGCTTCTGTCCATGGGTTCCGAACAGGCGGCCCGCCTGCTGCTGGTGGCCGACTATCTGGTCGACAAGCAGGTGTGGATCATGGGCGGCGACGGCTGGGCCTATGACATCGGCTATGGCGGCCTGGATCATGTGCTGGCCTCGGGCCGCAATCTCAACATCCTGGTCATGGATACCGAGGTTTATTCCAACACCGGTGGCCAAGCCTCGAAGTCGACCCCGATGGGTGCTACCGCCAAATTCGCCACGGCTGGCAAGACCCTGGGCAAGAAGGATCTGGGCCTGCAGGCCATCACCTATGGCAATGTCTATGTGGCCTCGGTCGCCTTCGGCTCGAAGGACCAGCAGTCGGTGCGCGCCATTCTGGATGCGGCCTCCTATGACGGCGTGTCGCTGATCATCGCTTATAGCCATTGCATCGCCCATGGCTACGATCTGGCCAGCGGCCTGGATCAGCAGATCCTTGCCGTGAAGTCGGGCTATTGGCCGCTCTACCGCTTCGATCCCAGAAAATTTGGAACCGAGGAAGGACCGCTGACACTTGACTCGGGCGAGCCCACGGCGTCGCTTGAGGATTACATGAAGCTGGAAACCCGCTTCCAGGTAACCAAGCGCCAGAATCCGGCCCGCTTCGCCGAAATGACGCGAAAGGCCGAGATCGAGCAGAAGCGCCGCTACGACATCTTGAAGCGCATTGCCGGTGTCGGCATGCCCAAGCTGGATGGCGGGCAGAAAGCGGCAGAGTAATCATCAACCCAACCGCCAAACGGAAACGGCCCCCGAAAGGGGGCCGTTTTCATTTGGCATTGCTTGGCGCAGGTCGGGTTAGACCCATCCCAGCCATTTGCCCACACTGGAGGCCAGCGAGAAGGGACCAGCGGATTGAGCGAGGCGGTTGAAGGCCTCGGTGGTCTTGGGGCCGATCTCGCCGTCCATCTTCAGGGGCT
>PDZW01000008.1:12500-109935 GCA_002753155.1 Alphaproteobacteria bacterium WMHbin7 | reverse complement strand
AATTGCCTCTGTAATCGCTTTATATTTATTCTACCGTCAGATATGGCCGCATCTTGATGTAACGCAAAAAAGCAATACAGTTCCATTATATATATATAGCTGCAATATTATTACTTATTTCGATATCAGCCATAAGATTATGCTTTTGGAGTGTAAAAAGAAATGATGTAGCGTTTAATAATGACTTGGCAACGTGTTCTAAGATGAATGAGCATATATTTCAGGGAAAGTTAAGACCAATTATTTATATCATATTGTGGACTTATGGCGCAAACATAATGATTCATTATGATTATATTGTTAATGGGAGCGTTGGAAGGGGGGGGGCTTGTTCCTATTGTTGATGTCTGTTTCTTCTTTCTTGGGCTGTATTATTTGCTTCGCGTTATTGGTTGGTATTTATTCCGTGCTCGAGTTAAAAAATAAGAGGCACGGGGTCAGGCACGACAGGCACGGGGTCAAGTCTTGATTGTTTCCTATCATCGGGCTGGGTCATGACTCTGCCTCCTGTCTCTCTGTGACCCTGCCTCGCTGACCCTGCCTCGTGCACATATTTCTCGTCCCGCATGGCGCTGTGCCTTTCAAGCCGCCTGACGCTGTTTGATGGTCCTGGCAATCTCCTTACCGCTTTCAGCCTGGGCGACGCCCAAGTCGTAGTTGGTCTGAAGATTAAGCCACACCTCTGGGCCGGTGCCGAAATATTGGCCTAGCCTTAAGGCTGTGTCGGCGGTGACGGCACGCTTTCCAGCAACGATCTCGGAAATCCGATTGGTGGGCACGTTGAGGGCGTTCGCCAGCTTGTTAGAGGACATGCCCAGTTCGGCCAATTCGTCAGCCAGGATTTCGCCGGGATGGACGGGAGAGAGCCCAGACCTTTTGTTAATGGTAATCGACGATTTCGACATCGTAGGCGTCTCCCTTCTCGAAGCGAAAACATATCCGCCATTGCATGTTGATACGGATGTTGTCCTGGCCCTTGCGCGAAGCCACCACAGTTGCTAGCCCAATTCCTTCTCAATCTCATCCAGGATGGCTGGGATGTCGGCCAGCTTGACGTGATGAAAGAATCTGCCGCCGGGGGCCAGGCGCAGATTGGGACCCAGGGCGCATTCGCCCAGGCAGTGCAGGCGCTCAAGCGTTAGCGCTAAGCCCCGCTCGGCGATGGCCTGCTCCAGCGCATCGGCAATGGCAACGCTGCCGCCACGGGCGCAGGAGGGCTTGCTGGCCGTGAAGCGGTCGTTGATGCAGACGATGATGCCGGTGGGGCGTGGGCTCACGGCGGTGAAGGGGCGGCTGGTTGTTCCGTCTCGGGCAGGTTCAGGCGCAAGCCGGGCGGCAGCTTGCTGTTGACGTTGCGCCGCGTTTTGTTGATCTGTGCCTGGGTCAATCCGTCGGCGGTGGAAAGATCCGTATCGTGAATCAAGGTGTCCAGCATGGTTGCCCCTTGTAGCTGCGCACCTTCCAGATCGGCGCCGCGAAGATCAGCGCCGGACAGATCGGCGCCGCGAAGATTGGCCCCCTTCAGCGTCGCCCCTTCCAGATTGACATGGCGCAAGCGCGATGCCCCCAGCACGGCTTCGGTCAAATCAGCCCCGGCAAGATCGGCATAGCGCAAATCTGCGCCATCTAGGCGGGCTTCCGAACATTCAGCACCGGTCAGACGGCAATAGGTCAGATCGGCCTGGGTCAGAATGGCCCCCGACAAATCGCATCCCGACATGTTCTGGCGGCTCAAGCTGGCGCGCCCTCCTTCAACACCCCTGGAGAGAACCCAATTGCGGTGGGCATCAAGAATGCCCGCGAGATCGAAGGTCAACTTGGCCGGTTTGGCCTTGGGCTTGGGTGGTGCGGGCGGTGCTGCGGATACGGTTGACACGGCCAGCAGGGCTGCCGGGGAAAGGGACGGCGGGGCTGGCCTCGGCGCCTGGGCGGGCGGCGGCGCAAGTGGCGTAAGCTTGATGGCGGGCAAGGGTGCGGGCATGTCGCCCAGATCGAGCTTGGTCGCAACCGGCTTTGGCGGGGCAGGCGGCGCGTCCATCTCCAGCTTTGTCCCAGCTCCAACCGGCTTTGAGGCGGTCGCAGCGGGTGCGGGTCTGGCAACCGGCGCCGCTGCCGGTTTGGGTGGTGGTGGTGCGACAGAAGGTGTTGCCGCGGCGGCGACCAGGGGCTGGGGTGGGGCAACGGGCCTGGGTGCTGGCATAGGTGCTGCTGCCGCTGCTGGTTTGGGAGCAGGCGCAGGGATTGGTGCCGCAACAGGTGGGGGTGCCGCGACTGGCGCGGTCAGAGGTGGTGCCTGAGGCCTGGGCGAGCTGGGCTGTTGAGGAGGCTTTGGCGAGGGCACTGCCGACTTGGTCAGAACCACTTTTCCAGAAGGGGCCGAAGGGGGAGGGGGCGGAGGCTCTGCCAGAATGGGTTCCGAAGGACGGCGGCGTTCGGGGCCGCCAAAAGATACCACCCCGTTGGACTCGTCGCGCCTGTCCGGCCCCAGATAGCCCGGTGCCACCACCATGCGCTTGGGTTCCAGAATGATGCCGCTGATGCGCCGCGTCAGGCTTTCCTGCGACACGGGCTTTCGCAAAAGCCCCTCGATTCCGAAGCGACAGATTTTTGCAATGAAGGCAGGGTTTTTAGAATCAGTCAGGGCCGCAACGGGCACCTTCGGGCAGGGGCTGGCCTTGGGATCGCGCAGCCAGCGCAGAAATTCGATTCCCGCCGGCTCGTTTTCCGCAACGCCGACCAGGCAGGCACTGACCGGGCTCGCCATCAGATGCAGCACGGCCTCGGCCATCGAAGAGGTGCTTAAAACTTCGTTGGTGCGGTGACGTTGAAAGATGGTGCGGGCCAGGAATCGAAACTGATCATCCTTATCCAAAATAAGGATGCGCTGGGCTTCCCACTTGAAGCTGAGCTTCTGGGCCGTTTCTACCAAGGTGTTCGACATTGACCTGAAGAGCGATTTACAAGGTTATGAACAGATTTTCATAATGTTAGCACAATTCGAGCCGCTCAAAAAAGAGCTACGGGCAAACAATGTCGAGAAATCGCCCGGAAATAGTGCCGCAAACCGTCACGGATAAGATGCCATGCTACTTTTTTAGAATCTTGGGCACTCTGTAATTGCGCAGGTGGAAGGCATCCGGCATGCCCGAGCCGATCAGCGGACGGCAATACATCAGGTAATCCTGCGTCACGTTGTTGCCTTCCGGCGTAATGAAGTTGGCGGGCATCACCTTGGTCTTGCCGCCGATCTCTTCCAGTCCGCGCAGATGATATTCGACAGAGTAAAAGCCGGTCCGCTCGATCACCACCGAGCCGCTGGTGTCGCGCCAGCGGGCGTACTGAACGGCCTTTTCGCCAACTTCGCGGGCCTCGCGCTGATCGACGTCGGAAACGCAGCCCAGGAACGACCGCTGCAGATAACCGAAGGTATCGCCGCGCACGCGCTTGGCGCCCAGGTTTTTCTTGACGTGGTCGGTCAGAAGGTCGGCCAGGGCTCCGGTGCCAGAGAGCTGCACATTTCCATGCGCGTCGCGCTCGACATTCTGCATCAATTTTGTGATGACCGGCTCGCCGCTTTCGTCGTGAATGCCTTCGGAAACGGCAACGATGCAGCGGCCATGCTTTTCATAAACTGCCTTCACGTCGGCGGTGAAGCGATCCAGGCTGAAACTTCTTTCCGGCAGATAGATCAGATGCGGGCCGTCGGCATCGAACTTGCGCCCCAGTGAGGCGGCGGCGGTCAGGAAACCGGCATGGCGGCCCATGACAACGCCGATATAGACCGAAGGCAGAGCGCGATTGTCGAGATTGACGCCCGCAAAGGCCGAGGCCACAAAACGGGCGGCCGATCCGAAACCGGGCGTGTGATCGTTGATCACCAGATCGTTGTCGATGGTCTTGGGAATGTGAAAGCAGCGCAGATTATATCCAGCCTTGCTGGCTTCTTCGGCCACGATGCGCGCCGTGTCGGAAGAATCATTGCCGCCGATATAGAAGAAGGTGGTGATCTCGTGCGCCTTGCAGACCTTGAAGATTTCCTGGCAATAGGCCAGATCGGGCTTGTCGCGCGTGGAACCCAGAGCCGAAGCGGGCGTATTGGCCACCAGTTCCAGATTGTTGGTGGTTTCCTGGGTCAGATCGATGAAATCCTCGTTCACGATGCCGCGCACACCGTGATAGGCGCCGTAGACCTGCGTCACACTGGAAAACTTGCGGGCCTCGATGACCACGCCGGCCAGAGACTGGTTGATGACAGCCGTGGGGCCGCCGCCCTGGGCAACAAGAATCTTGCCTTCGAGCATTCCGCCCTCCTTCTTTGCCGGGGACTGCACCCTGGCTGAATGTTCGAACTGGTTGTTCATCGCCTGTGAGGGGTAGCTCATTTGAGGGGGAGTTTCAAGATGAGGAAGGGGACATCCAGTCCAGCCTAACCCTGCCCTGGGGGTCTTGGCTACTACACTCCGCCCAGATAAGCCGCTTTGACCTCGTCATTGGCCAGAAGGTCGGCTCCCTTGCCCTCCAGCACCACCTTGCCGGTTTCCAGCACATAGCCCCGGTCTGCGATGGCCAGAGCGGCAGTCGCATTCTGCTCGACCAGGAAGATGGTGGTGCCTTCCTTCTTAAGTTCGGTGACGGTCCGAAAGATTTCCTCGACCAGCAGAGGGGCCAGGCCCATCGAGGGCTCGTCGAGAAGCAGAAGTTTGGGATGGCTCATCAGGGCGCGACCGATGGCCAGCATCTGCTGCTGACCGCCCGAAAGGGTTCCGGCAGCCTGCTGGCGCTTTTCCTTCAAAATGGGAAACTGGGTGTAAACGCGCTCGATATCCTGGGCGACATTGGGTCCTCGCCTGCGATAGGTGCCCAGCTTCAGATTATCCTCGACCGAGAGGGGGCCGAAGACCTGGCGCCCCTCGGGCACCTGGGCGATCCCCAGGCCTACGCGATCGGCGGGTTTGGTTCGCGTGATATCGGCGCCTTCGAACCAGATGGCGCCGCCGCTTAAGGGCTGGACACCCGAAAGCGCTCTCAGCAACGTGGTTTTTCCAGCGCCGTTGGCGCCGACCAGGGCCACCAGCTCGCCAGCCTCGACGCGCAGGTCAATTCCCGAGAGGGCCTGGATGCGGCCATAATGGCTGATCAAGCCGCGCACTTCCATCATCATGGCGCAGCTCCTCCCCCCAGGTAAGCGGCGACCACGACGGGGTTGTTGCGCACCTCGTCGGGTGTGCCCTCGGCCAGCTTGCGGCCATAGTCCAGCACCAGGATATGATCGGAAATGCCCATCACCATCTTCATGTCATGTTCGACCAGAACGACAGTCACGCCGCTTTGGGCAACCTTCTCGATGACTTCGTCGATCTCGCGGCTTTCCGTGGCATTGAGGCCCGCCGCCGGTTCATCGAGCAGCAACAGCTTGGGCTTCGAGGCCAGGGCGCGGGCGATCTCCAGGCGTTTCAAGGCACCATATGGCATCGATTGCGCCTCGGCCTTCACATAGGCTTCAAGGCCGACGAAGCGCATCAGCTCGGCTGAGATGTCGCGGGCCTTCTCATCGCCTCTGGCAATGCCGGGCAGACGCAAAAGCGAGGGCAGAAAGCGTCGATCAAGGTGCAGATGATGGCCCACCATCACATTTTCCATGGCCGACATATTGAAGAAGATCTGCAGGTTCTGGAAGGTGCGCGACATGCCCCATTGCGCTAGCTCGAAGGGTGCGCGACCGGCGATTTCCTTGCCGTCAAAGCAAATGCGTCCCGAGCTTGGCGTATAAATGCCGGTGATCAGATTGAACAGGGTCGTCTTGCCCGCTCCGTTGGGTCCGATAATGGAATGAATGGTGCCGGACTTGATCGTGAAGGAGAGGTCGGACACGGCATGCACGCCGCCGAACTCCTTGCCCAGCTGTTCGACCAAGAGCAATGTCACGACCGCCTCCGGGTCAGAAAGGCGCTGATCGTGGGCACCAGCCCTCGGGGCATGAAGATCATGGTTCCCATCATGATTCCGCCCAGAATGATCGGTTCGTAATCCTCGAAGACGGTGAGCACCTGGGGCAGCATGGTCAGGAATGCAGCCCCCACCAGGGCGCCGAAGGTCGAGGCCATGCCGCCGAAGACGACCATGGTCACCAGTTCGATCGATTTGAAGAAATCGGCCTTGGTCGGCGTCAGTTGCGAGGTGTAATGGGCAAACAGACTACCTGCAATGCTGGCGATAACGGCCGAGACGACGAAGACCAGAACCTTGTAGCGCGTCGTATCGACGCCCACCACTTCGGCCCCCACTTCCGATCCGTGCAGGGCGCGAAGGGCACGGCCTACCGGCGAATCGACCAGATTGGTGGCCAGCCACACCGTGACCAGCAGCAAGACAGCGATCACCCAGTACCAAGCGCGCTCCCCCTTGAGCTCAAAGCCTCCCAGAGTGAAATTTCCAGCGGCAATGCCGTCGGGGCCGCCGGTGATCTGTGCTTCGGTATTGATGATGATCGAAATGATGATGCCGATGCCCAAGGTGGCCATGGCCAGATAATGGCCCTTCAGCTTCAGGATGGGCCTTGCGATGGCGAAGGCGAGAAGACCAACCAGCAAGGCCCCGGCCAGCAAGGCGGCAAGCGGCGGCCAGCCGTAATGGGTGACCAGGATGGCCGAGCTATAGGCCCCAAGGCCAAAGAAACCGGCATGGCCCAGGCTGATCTGTCCGGCATAGCCGATCAGAAGATTAAGGCCAACGCAGACAATGGCGTTGAATCCGGCCAGCACGGCGACATCGACATAATAGTTGTTGGGCAAAACCTGCGGTAGAACGGCCAGAAAGACGGCCAAAGCCCCCAGGCCTGCCCAACGCGACGTGCTAGCCATCACACGCGCTCCGTTCCCTTGCGGCCGAACAGGCCGTTGGGCATGAAGACCAGAACGGCCAGAATGATGATGAAGGCCACGGCGTCCTTGTAGGCGCTGGACAGATACCCGGCCGCCATGGCCTCGGCGATGCCGACAATAAGGCCACCCGCGACGGCGCCTGCCCCATTGCCCAGCCCGCCCAGAACAGCGGCCGAGAAGCCCTTGAGGCCCAGCATGATGCCGTTATCGTAAGCGGTAAAGGTGATGGGCGTGATCACGATGCCGCCCACGGCGCCAAGACCCGCCGAAAGACCGAAGCTGATCAGAAGAACGCGCTTGGTGTTGATCCCCATCAGTTGGGCCGCCAGAGGATTGAACGAGGTGGCCAGCATGGCCTTGCCTTCCAGCGTGCGGTTGAAGAACCAGGCCAGAAGCAGAATGACGATGACGGCGGTGCCCAGCACCCAAATCGTTTGGGGCATCAGGACGGCGCCCAGAAGGTTGATCGGCGTTTCTCCGCTGAAGGATTCCAGTTTGTGGAAATTTTTGTCCCACACTTCCTGGGCCAATCCGCGCAGGAAGATCGAGGCGCCGATGGTAATGATGATCAGCGTGGTGACGGAAGCCTTGCGTGCAGGCTCGACGGCTAGTTTTTCCAAAAGCACGCCGACCGCCATGGTGACCAGAATGGCCAGGATGACGGCAAGCGGCAGGGGAACGCCCGCATCGGCCAGCCAGACGGCGCTCATGGCGCCGATCATGATGAACTCGCCTTGGGCGAAGTTGATCACATGGCTGGCATTGAAGATGATCGAGAATCCCAGGCCGCACAGCGCGTAGATGGCGCCGACGGTCACACCCGAGATCAGGAATTGCAGAAACGACGAGAGCATGACGGACCCCTTCTAGGGAACCGCCCGCCTCGAGGACATAAATTCGAGGCGGGCGGCTTTACTCTTCAAGCCAGAGGATTAGTCGCTTAAGACGAAGTCGCCCTTCTTGATTTCCACCATGTGGAAGGCCGAGAGATTAAGGCCCATATGGTCCGTGGGGCTCATATGAACGGTGCCGCCGGTGCCGATATAGCCCTGCGTCTTCTCGATCTCATCGCGCACCTTGGCCTTGTCGGTTCCACCGGCGCGCTGAATGGCGGTCAGCGCAATCTGCAGTCCGTCATAGGCGTGACCGGCAAAGGTCGATGCTTCGGCCTTGAAGTCGGCCTGATATTCCTTCTGGAACTTCACGACCACGGCCTTTTGCATGTCGCTGTTGGCCAACTGGTTGGCAACGACCAGACCGGCCGCGGGCAGGCGAACGCCTTCTGCGGCGTCTCCGGCCAGCTTGATATAGTCCTTCGAGGCGACGCCGTGCGATTGATAGAGAGGGGCTGCAATGCCAAGCTGCTTATAGTTCTTGGTCACCACCGCCGGGCTTTGACCGAAGCCCCAATTGATCACGGCCTGAACGCCCGCCGTGTTCTTGATCTTGGTCAGTTGCGCCGTGACGTCGGGATCCTTGGGGGCATAGGTTTCGTCGGCCACCAGGGTCATGCCGTAATTGGCCTGCACCTTCAAGGTTTCGTCATGGCCCGATTTGCCGAAGCCGGCATTCTCGGAGATCATGGCGTATTTGGTGATGCCCTTCTTCTTCATGTCGGAGAAGATTTTCTCGGCGGCCATGCGGTCGGTGTGGGGCGTCTTGAAGACCCATTTCTTCACGGGCTCGACAATGACCACGGCGCCCGCCAGGGAGATGAAAGGAATGCCCGCCGCTTCGACCAGGGGAACAGCGGCCATGGTGGCGCCGGTAGTCGAACCGCCGACGATCACATCGACCTTGTCGTTCTCGATCAGCCGCTTGACGAAGCTGGAGGCCTTGTCGGCGGCACCGGCGTCATCATACAGAGTCAGTTCGATCTGGCGACCCAGAACGCCGCCCGCCTTGTTGAACTCGGCTACGTACTTCTCCAGCACCTTCTTTTCCGGATCGCCCAGGAACGAGGCTGGGCCGGTTGCCGACAGAAAGGCGCCGATCTTGATCGGTTCGGCGGCCTGAGCCGCGCCGATGGTCGCCGTAAACGCCACGGCAGCAGCCGAAGCAAGAATCTTCAGGGATTTCGTAGTCATCCAATCCTCCCAATCATTGTCGATGCCGCTTATTCCGGCTTTGTCGTACCATTTTGCCGCAATTTTTTGCTGTTGGCGAGCAAAATGTGTATCATATTGCCGGACCCTCGGCAGTGGGGGGCATTATGAACGCGATTTCCTATTGGTCAAACGGTTGATTCTCCGTATGAGTTTGCCAAAGACGAGCGCGGTGAAGGGACCCATGAAGGCAAAGACCAGTCTGAAAGCACTCACGGAACGTTTATTGGTCGAGATGCGCCCTAGGGCCAAATCGCTGATCGTGACGGCTTACGGCGATGCCATCGGGCCGCACGGGGGCACGGTTTGGCTGGGCAGCCTGATCGGATTGCTGGAGCCCCTGGGCCTGTCCGAACGCATGGTTCGAACGGCGGTCTTTCGCCTGATCAAGGATGACTGGTTGAAGGCGACGCCGATCGGGCGGCGCTCGACCTACGGGCTGACGGAGACGGGCTGGCGTCGCTTTGCCGCGGCCTACCGGCGCATCTATGCGCCTTTGGAATGGTCCTGGGATGGCGAGTGGCATCTTGTCATGATTCTTGCCTCGGGTGTGTCATCGGAGGAACGCGACGCTCTCAGGCGCGAATTGACTTGGCAGGGCTTTGGGCAAGTCGGGCCAAATCTGTTAGCGCATCCCACGGCCGATGGCGCCGAACTAGCCGCCACCCTGGATGAACTGGGCATGATGGAGCGCGTCGTCGTCATGAAGTCGCGCCATGTGCGTCCGCAGCCGGGGCAGGCGCTCAAGATGCTGGTGCGCGAAAGTTGGGATCTGGAAGGTCTTGCGCACGGATACCGGGGATTCCTTGAACGTTTCAAGCCAATCCAGGCACGCCTGTCATCTGGTGAGGAACTGGACGGCGAAACGGCCTTCAGACTGCGCATCCTGATGCTGCATGATTTTCGCCGCGTGTTGCTGCGCGACCCCTTGTTGCCTGCGGAACTATTGCCCGAGAATTGGGTGGGCACCGAGGCCCGGCGCCAGTGCCGCGATCTTTATATCAAGGTCCATGAAAAGGCAGAGAGTCATCTGATGGCGGCCCTGTCGACGGCAGACGGCCCCCTACCCCCGCTTGATCCCGGTTTTTTCGCACGCTTCGGGGGAATCTAGAGCATATTCCGACCATATACGGTCGACTGCGTTTCAATCTGGCGAGGCAATTCGCCAGGCGCGCGGCGTAGCTCGATGTGGGGCATCGGGTAAGCCGCGCAACAAGGCGATTGCCCGCCAGATCGAAACCCTTTGGGCCGGGCGCTTTTGGGGAGTGGGGGCGTCGAAAGGCTTGTCCGTAGTCCCGCTACGGCCTGCGCCTTTCTTCTGCCCACGACCCAAAATCGCTCCGGCGCAGTGATCGCATATGGTCGGAATATGCTCTAACGCTTTTTGGCGGGTTCAGCCGGGGGTGGTTCGGGGGCCGAGATGGGGCAGGCATGGGTATGGCGGTCCAGTGGGGCAGCTATCGAAGCCTTGCGTCCTGCCGTTAAGCGTCCTTTGGCATCGCGCCCGCCCTCGCGCAGAAAAAGCGGCGTGACGGCGAAATGATTATTGGAAAAACGAAGTGGCCCGCGTGTACTGGCCAATTGAACGGCGGCGATCGAGCGGGCAAGCTGGGTCCGATCGCCCACCCGCCCGCCTTGCTGGCGAATCGCCTGATCAAGCAGCAGGGCCAGATCATAACCCAGGGCGGCAAAGCTTGAGGGTGGACGGCGGTGCTCGTCTTCGAAATCGGCCACGAATTTTTTGCTGACAAGGTTGTCGGGGTCCTCCGCCCAGGGTGAGAAAGCCCTGACGCCAACGCCCGCCTCGCCCAGCGCCGAGAAATGAAACGGCTCAAGCAGCGGCCAGGTGGCGAACAGCGTCTTGCCGTCTTTCATCTCCCAGCGGTGCAGTTGGCGCAGAAAACCGACGGCTGTTCCTCCACCTAGATAAACGGCAATACCTTGCACTTTCTCCGACTTTAGCTTGTTCAAGAAGACATCAAAGACCAACTGGCCCGCTTCCGCCTCGTAAAGGGCCAGTTCCGGCAAAAAGGATTTCGTGAGGTCGGCAAATTTTCGCAAGGCATCCGCCTGCTGGGGCACCAGGGCAGCTACTGGTCGGATGTTCTCGCCGCCGAAAGCATGGGCCGAGGCCTCTGCGAAGACTTCTTCCGAGGGAATAAGCGAAAAAAAGCCCATGCGGCAGTTTGCACCGGCGAACTGAAGCGGCCCATAGGCCGGGCTTATGAAAATCGGCCCATCTCCCTTGACCGCTTCGGCGACGGCAAGACTCGTTTCCGGGGTTGTGGGCCCGCTGATCAGGTGGACACGCTCGCGCTCGATCAACTTCCTTGCCGCCGCCGCAGACTTTTCAGGGTCGCTCTGATCGTCCGATTGGGACAAGTCGACCTCAGCCCCTCCCAAGCGCCCTCCCAGATTTTTAAGCCCCAGTCTGAACCCCTCGGTAAAATCTTCGGAGCGATGAGCCGCATTGCCGGACAGGGAGGAGACGAAGCCAAGCCTGAGCGTCTCTGCGGCCATGGCATCTGGCGCACCCAGGAGGGTGGCCGCTACCAGCAAGGGCGTCACAAGGCGTAAGAAATTGCGACAAAAAGCGTGCATAGGCGCGATTTCGCACGGATTTGGGGGGCTTGTCCATCCGCCGCCATCACCCCCTTGCGCCGGGTGGGGAAAAAAGGTAGTAAAGCACCACCCATAAGTGGGGTAACAGACTTGACTATGCACAGGCATTCTTGCCCTTCCGAAACAAGAGAGTGTTGAGGTTCTTAGATGGCACGCAAAAAGATCGCACTGATCGGTGCTGGCAATATCGGCGGCACACTGGCTCATTTGATCGGCCTCAAGGAGTTGGGCGACATCGTCATGTTCGACATCGCCGAGGGTGTGCCCCAGGGCAAGAGCCTGGACATTGCGCAATCGACGGCCATCGAAGGCTGCAACGCAGGCTATCGCGGCACCAACGACTATGCCGACCTGGCGGGTGCCGACGTCGTCATCGTGACGGCGGGTGTCCCCAGAAAGCCCGGCATGAGCCGCGACGATCTGGTCGGCATCAATCTGAAGGTGATGAATTCGGTGGGGGCTGGCATCAAGGCCCATTGCCCCAACGCCTTCATCGTCTGCATCACCAATCCGCTGGATGTCATGGTCTGGGCGCTTCGGGAAGCCTCGGGCGTTCCGGCCCACATGATCGTGGGTATGGCGGGCGTGCTGGATTCGGCGCGTTTCCGCTACTTCCTTTCTCAGGAGTTCAATGTTTCGGTAGAGGACGTTACGGCCTTCGTGCTGGGCGGCCACGGCGATACCATGGTGCCTCTGGCCCGCTATTCCACCGTTGCCGGCATTCCACTGCCCGATCTGGTCAAGATGGGCTGGACGACTCAGGAAAAGCTGGATGCGATGATTCAACGCACCCGTGACGGCGGCGCCGAGATCGTGAACCTCTTGAAGACCGGTTCGGCCTTCTATGCCCCTGCCGCGGCCGGCGTCGAAATGGCGGAGTGCTTCTTGAAGGACAAGAAACGCGTTCTGCCTTGCGCCGCCCTGGTGAAAAAGGGCATGTACAAGCAGCAAGACGATATTTTCGTGGGTGTGCCGGTGGTCATTGGCGCAGGCGGAATCGAGCGGATCGTCGAGATTGAGTTGGATGCAGCCGAACAGGCCGGATTCGACAAATCGGCCGACGCCGTCAGGGCTCTGATCAAGACCGCCAAGGGCTTGATGGGACAGAATTGAGAAAGTTCAAGGGAGACGTTCGAACATGAATATCCATGAGTATCAGGCCAAGCAGCTCTTGGCCAAGTATGGCGTTGCCGTTTTGCAAGGCGGCGTGGCCTATACGGCGGCCGAGGCAGAAGAGGTGGCCAAGACCTTGCCCGGTCCAGTCTATGTGGTGAAAAGCCAGATCCATGCGGGCGGTCGCGGCAAGGGCAAGTTCAAGGGCCTGGAAAATTCCGGCGGCGGTGTGCGCCTGGCCAAGTCGGTGGCCGAGGTGAAAAGCCATGCCAACGAAATGTTGAGCGGCGTGCTGGTCACCAAGCAAACCGGGCCTGCGGGCAAGGAGGTCAAGCGCCTCTATGTCGAAGCGGGCTGCGACATCAAGCGCGAACTCTATCTCGGCATGCTGATCGACCGTGCCACCTCGCAAGTCACCATCATGGCCTCGACCGAGGGCGGCATGGAGATCGAGGAAGTTGCGGCCCATTCGCCGGAAAAGATTCTAAAGCAGGCCATCGATCCGGTCGAAGGAATCCAGGGCTATCACTGCCGCAAGCTGGCCTTCGGGCTTGGCCTTGAAGGCAAGCAGGTCGGGGCTTTCACCAAGTTCGTGGCCGCCATGTACGAGGCGTTCCTCAGCCTCGACGCCTCGGTGGTCGAGATCAACCCCTTGGTGGTGACCGGGGCGGGCGAGGTGATCGCACTTGATGCCAAGATGAACTTCGACGACAACGCGCTTTATCGCCAGAAGGCGATTGAGGAAATGCGCGACGAAAGCGAAGAAGACCCCGCCGAACTGGAAGCCGGACGCCATTCGCTCAACTATATCAAGCTGGATGGTAGCATCGGCTGCATGGTCAACGGGGCTGGTCTGGCCATGGCCACCATGGACATCATCAAGCTCTATGGCGGCGAGCCTGCCAACTTCCTGGATGTTGGCGGTGGCGCCACCAAGGAGCGCGTGACCACCGCCTTCAAGATCATTCTGTCCGACAAGAATGTCGAAGGCATTCTGGTCAACATCTTCGGCGGCATCATGCGCTGCGACGTCATCGCCGAAGGCGTGGTGGCTGCGGCCCGCGAAGTCAGCCTGAACGTGCCCCTGGTGGTGCGTCTTGAAGGCACCAACGTCGCTTTGGGCAAGAAAATCCTGGCTCAGTCGGGCCTGCCCATCGTTTCCGCCGACAATCTTGCCGACGCCGCCGAAAAAGTGGTCAAGGCCGTCAAGGAGGCAAAGTAAATGGCCGTTCTCGTTCATGCGCATACCAAGGTGATCTGCCAGGGCTTTACCGGCGCTCAGGGAACCTTTCACTCCGAGCAGGCCATCGCCTATGGCACCAAGATGGTGGGTGGTGTGACACCCGGTAAGGGCGGCACCAAGCATCTGGACCTGCCCGTCTTCAACACGGTGGCCGATGCCGTGGCAGCAACGGGGGCCACGGCTTCCGCCATCTATGTGCCCCCGCCCTTCGCCGCCGACGCCATCTTGGAAGCGATGGATGCCGGAATCGAACTGGCGGTCTGCATCACCGAGGGCATTCCCGTGCTGGACATGGTGCGCGTCAAGCGCGCCCTGGCCGGATCGAAGACGCGTCTGATCGGACCCAACTGCCCGGGCGTGATCACGCCGGGTGCTTGCAAGATCGGCATCATGCCCGGCCATATCCATCAGAAGGGCAAGGTGGGCATTGTCTCGCGCTCGGGCACGTTGACCTACGAGGCCGTGGCGCAGACCACGGCGGCCGGTCTGGGGCAGTCCACCTGCATCGGCATCGGCGGCGATCCCGTCAACGGCACCAACTTCATCGACTGTCTGGACCTGTTCCTGGGCGATCCTGAAACCGAATCGATCATCATGATCGGCGAGATCGGCGGGTCGGCCGAGGAAGAGGCCGCAGAATTCCTGAAGCGTTCGAAGGTGAAGAAGCCCGTCGTGGGATTCATCGCTGGCGTTACCGCCCCTCCGGGCCGTCGCATGGGCCATGCCGGCGCCATCATTTCGGGTGGCAAGGGAACGGCGGGCGACAAGATGGAAGCCATGCGTTCGGCAGGCATCGCCGTGGCGGATTCGCCGTCGGCGCTGGGCAGCACCATGGTCAAGGTCTTGAAAGGTTAAGACGGGCATTCCAAATAGCCGGAGGGGGAGTCGGGAAGTGTCTTTCCCTCCGGCAGCAACTTAACGGAGACGCACAAGGTCGTGGACCCCACCGTCCTTAACGGCGCCAACGCCGTTTTTCTAGCCCAGATGCATGCCATCTGGGCCGCCAATCCCACCCTGGTCGATCCGGGCTGGGCGGCCTTTTTCAGCGAACTGGCCGACGACGCCCCCAACGTCACCAAGGAATTGCAAGGTGCCAGTTGGCACCCCTCCGATGCCAAGGTGGTAGGTGCCGCCGATCCCGATGCCAAACCGGCCACCCCCGCCAAGGGCAAGGACGGCAAGGGAGCCGGTGGTGGGGCCTCGCCCGAGCAGGTGCGCGCCGCCACACTCGATTCCATTCGCGCCCTGATGTTGATCCGCTCTTATCGTGTGCGCGGACATTTGAAGGCCGATCTCGATCCCTTGAAGCTGGTCGAGCCCGGGGCGCATCCTGAACTGGACTGGCGTACCTACGGATTCACCGAGGCCGATCTCGACCGCCCCATCTTTCTCGATTACGTCCTGGGCTTGGAAACCGCCACGCTCAGCCAGATCATGCAGGTTCTGAACGAGACCTATTGCGGATCGATCGGCGTCGAGTTCATGCATATCCAGGACCCCGACCAGAAGGCCTGGATTCAAAAGCGGATAGAGAGTATTCGCAATCAGACCCAATTCACCGAGGCGGGCAAGCGCGCCATTCTGGAGCGCCTGACCGAGGCCGAGGGCTTCGAGAAATTTCTTCAGGTCAAATATACCGGCACCAAACGCTTTGGGCTTGAAGGCGGCGAAACGGTCATTCCCGCCATCGAGCAGATCATCAAGCGCGGCAGCCAGATGGGCTTGAAGGAAATTATTTTCGGCATGGCACATCGCGGGCGTCTGAACGTGCTGGCCAACATTCTGCACAAGCCCTATCGCACCATCTTTTCGGAATTCCAGGGCAATCCTTCGCATACCGAGAATGTTCAAGGGTCGGGCGACGTGAAGTATCACCTGGGCACCTCGGCGGATCGCGACTTCGATGGACAGACCGTACACCTGTCTCTGACTCCCAATCCTTCGCATCTGGAAATCGTCGATCCCGTGGTGCTGGGGAAAGTCAGGGCCAAGCAGGATCAGCGCGGCGATACCGAGCGCAGCCAGGTGATGGCCGTGTTGATGCATGGTGATGCCGCCTTTGCGGGGCAGGGTGTGGTGGCCGAATGTTTCGCCCTGTCGCAGCTTACCGGCTACAAGACCGGCGGCACCATTCACATCATCATCAACAATCAGATCGGCTTTACCACCAGCCCGCGCTTTTCGCGTTCCAGCCCCTATTGCACCGATGTCGCCAAGATGGTGCAGGCCCCCATCTTCCATGTGAATGGCGATGATCCCGAGGCCGTGGTGCATGTGGCCCGCATCGCCACCGAGTTCCGTCAGACCTTCAAGGCCGATGTGGTGCTCGACATGGTGTGCTATCGCCGTCAGGGCCATAACGAGGCCGACGAGCCCGCCTTCACCCAGCCCCAGATGTACAAGAAGATCGCAAGGCATCCGACAACGCGGACGGTCTTTTCCGATAAGCTGATCGGTGAAGGCGTGATCGATCAGGCTGGCAGCAAAGCCGTCCAGGACAAATTCATGGCTCTGCTGGAAGAGGAATATCAGGCCGCCCAGGGCTTCAAGGCCAACAAGGATGATTGGCTGGAAGGCAAGTGGCAGGGGCTGGCCCAGTTGCATGACGAAGAAGAGTTCCGAGACGAACCGACGGCGGTGGCGCTGGAACGCCTGAAGGAGGTGGGGGCCAAGCTGTGCCAGGTGCCGGAAGGGTTCGACGCCAACAAGAAGATTCTGCGTCAGCTTGAGGCCAAGAAGCAGGCAGTGGACAGCGGACAAGGCATCGATTGGGCGACGGCTGAGGCGCTGGCCTTCGGCACCCTTCTGAGGGAAAAGACGCCCGTGCGCCTCTCCGGCCAGGATTGCGGTCGCGGCACTTTTTCGCAGCGCCATGCCGTGCTGACCGACCAGACCACGGAAAAGCGCTTCGCCCCGCTTTCCAACCTGTCTTCCGATCAGGCGCGTTTCGAGGTGATCGACTCGCCTTTGTCCGAAGCCAGCGTGCTGGGATTCGATTACGGCTATTCGACCACCGAGCCCCATGCTCTGGTGCTGTGGGAAGCGCAGTTTGGCGATTTCGCCAATGGCGCCCAGGTTGTGGTCGATCAGTTCATCTCGTCGGGCGAAACCAAATGGCTGCGTATGTCGGGCTTGGTCATGATGCTGCCGCATGGGTTGGAAGGCCAGGGGCCGGAACATTCATCGGCGCGCCTTGAGCGCTATCTGCAAATGTGCGCCGAGGACAATATCCAGGTGCTGAATTGCAGCACGCCCGCCAATTTCTTTCATGCGCTAAGGCGTCAGGTGCGGCGCAATTTCAGAAAGCCCTTGATCGTGATGACGCCTAAATCGCTGCTGCGTCACAAGGCCTGCATCAGCCCGCTTTCCGATTTCGGTCCTGGCTCGCGTTTCTGGCGACTCTTGGCCGAAAAAGAGGAACTGGTAGCCGACAAAGCGGTCAAGCGCGTCATTCTGTGCTCCGGCAAGATTTATTACGATCTTCTGGAAGAGCGCACCAAGCGCGGCCTTAAAGATGCCGCCATCCTGC
The DNA here is from genome assembly GCA_002753155.1 of Alphaproteobacteria bacterium WMHbin7. GTDB lineage: Bacteria > Pseudomonadota > Alphaproteobacteria > Rhodospirillales > WMHbin7 > WMHbin7. The sequence goes on along the minus strand of PDZW01000008.1, from coordinate 92,442 downwards.
GCGTCGAGCAGCTTTATCCCTGGCCCAAGGACCATTTGTTGAAGGAGATCGAGCGTTACGCCAACGCCGAGGTCATCTGGTGCCAGGAAGAGCCCGCCAATATGGGAGCCTGGATGTTCGTGCTGCCCCGCTTGCACTATGCCCTGGACGAGTTGGGCCGCAAGCAGCGCCCGCACTATGCCGGGCGCGTAGCCGCCGCCTCGCCCGCCACCGGCTGGCACAAGCAGCATGTGCAAGAGCAGGCCGAGATTCTCGATCAGGCCCTCGCCTGGAAATTCGAAGCACTGCCGCAACCCTTCAAGCGCGCCACCCCCCTGTCCAGCATCACCGCCAAGAGGTAGAGCATGGCAAGCCCCATTACCGTCCCCGCCCTGGGAGAATCTGTCACCGAAGCCACGGTGGCCAAGTGGTTCAAGACCGTAGGCGAAGTCGTGACCTCGGGCGAGCCCCTGGTCGAACTTGAAACTGACAAGGTGACGGTCGAGGTGCCAGCCCCCGCCTCAGGCGTACTGGCCTCGATCGACGCGGTGGCGGGCAGCAATGTCGGCGTCGGCGCGTTGCTGGGCAGCGTGGATGCCAAGGCGGGCGCACAGCCAGCCCCACCTCCGCCCAAGCCCGTGGCGGCAGAGACGGCGCCCGTGGCCGAGGCCATGGGCCTGTCGCCCGCCGTGAAACGTCTGGTCGAGGAAAATAAGCTTGATCCGGCAGGCATTCCCGCCAGCGGCAAGGATGGGCGCCTGACCAAGGAAGACGTGGTCAATTACCTGGAGAAAAAGACAGCCGTTCCGGCGCCTGCCGCCCCGTCGCCGGTGGCGACGACGCCCGCTGCTCCCAAGGCTTCCCAGCCCAACGAGGAACGTGTGCGCATGTCGCGCTTAAGGAAGCGCATCGCCGAACGCCTGAAGGAAGCTCAGAACACGGCTGCCATGCTGACCACCTTCAACGAAGTGGACATGTCGGCGCTGATGGCCATCCGCAATCAGTACAAGGACAGTTTCGAGAAGAAGCATGGCGTGCGTATCGGCTTTATGAGCTTCTTCGTCAAAGCCGCCATTGCGGGCTTGAAGGAATTTCCGGCCGTGAATGGCGAGATTGATGGCGACGAACTGGTCTATAAGAATCATTACGACATCGGGGTGGCGGTGGGCACACCGCAGGGCTTGGTCGTGCCGGTGGTACGCGGCGCCGATAAGCTCTCCTTCGCAGAGGTCGAGAAGACCATCGGCGAGCTGGGCAAGAAGGCCCGCGACGGCAAGCTGGCGCTGGAAGATCTCGCGGGCGGCACCTTCACCATTTCCAATGGCGGGGTTTACGGCTCGTTGATGAGCACGCCGATTCTCAATCCGCCGCAGTCCGGTATATTAGGAATGCATAAAATTCAGGAGCGTCCGATGGTGGTGGGCGGCCAGATCATTGCCCGCCCGATGATGTATCTGGCCCTTTCCTACGATCATCGGATCATCGATGGGCGCGAAGCCGTGTCCTTCCTGGTCCGCGTCAAGGAATGCATCGAGGATCCGCAAAGAATTCTTCTTGATCTTTAAGGGTTTCCGGTTTCCCATAACGCCCGTGTCGATTCAATCATCCATGTGAAACAGGGGAGTTCGAAAATGCTGCGCAAGATTTCCACGGTCGTCTTGGTTTGTCTCGGACTTTCGGCCTGCTATCTGGGCGACAGCGGAAGCAAGCTGATGCAGGACCTGAAGGACGCCAACGACCGCGTCTTGCAGGAAGAAGCCGCAAAATCAAAGTAAAACGAAGCACCAGGATATCGCGAAACAAAAGGGAGGGAGTGATGTTGAAACAGATTTCCATGATGGCTCTGCTGTCCTTCGGGCTGGTCGCCTGCGGCGGCGAGGCGATGGACAAGTTCGTGGCCGATAACGCCGCCAAGGATCAGGCCAAGTCGGCCCCGGTCGCCGCCCCGGCCCCCGCCGCCGCCAAGCCCGCCGCTCCGGCACTTACCAAGTGCCAGACCGATCTTAAGAAGCTGGATGGCGCCATTTTGGGCGCCTATACCAAGCTGTCGCCCGCCCAGTTCGACAAGGTCGGCCAATTGCGCGATCAACTGGCTTCGGGCTGTGCTTCCAATGCCAGCGACGCCCAGGTGGACAGTCTGGTTGCCGAGGCCACCAAGGTTATCAGCGAGCCCCCGGCTCCGCCCAAGAAGAAGGTGATCAAGAAGAAGGCCCCGGCTGCCGCGGCTCCGGCCAAGAAGTAGGAATGACGTGAGCCAGGCATACGACCTCGTCGTTATCGGCGGCGGCCCCGGCGGCTATGTCGCCGCCATCCGTGCGGCGCAACTGGGTCTGGCCGTGGCTTGTGTCGAAAAGCGTGGAACCTTGGGGGGAACCTGCCTCAATGTGGGCTGCATTCCCTCCAAGGCCCTGCTCACCTCATCGCATCATTTTGACTCCGCCTCGCACGATCTGGCCCGCCATGGGGTGAAGCTGGGCGGGGTCGAGCTTGATCTGGCCGCCCTGATGTCGCACAAGGACAAGGTGGTGGCCGACAATACCAAGGGCATCGAGTTTCTTTTTAAGAAGAACAAGATCGCCTATATCCAGGGTGCGGGATCGATCAAGGCGCCGGGCTCGGTCGCGGTGAGCTTGAGCGGCGGGGGAGAAGAAACCCTGTCGGCCAAGCATATTCTGATCGCCACCGGTTCGGACGTCATGGCGCTTCCCGGCCTCGAGATCGACGAGAAGCGCATCTTGTCCTCGACCGGCGCTCTGTCTTTGCCCAAGGTTCCCAAATCGCTGGCCGTGATTGGTGCTGGCGTCATCGGGCTTGAGCTGGGCTCGGTCTGGCGGCGCCTGGGGGCCGAGGTCACCGTCATCGAATATCTGGATCGCATTCTGCCCCCCTTCGACGGCGAATTGGCCAAGCATGCCCAGCGCCTGTTGGCCAAGCAGGGGCTGGCCTTCAAACTGTCGCGCAAGGTAACCGGCGCCAAGACAGGCAATAACAGCGTCACGCTCACCACCGAAGCCGCCCAGGGCGGTTCGGTTGAGGAGATTACGGCCGAGGCCGTGCTGGTGGCCGTGGGGCGCAGGCCCTTCGTGGCCGGGCTGGGGCTTGAACAGGCGGGGGTGGCGTTGACCGCCAAGGGCTTCATCCAGGTGGATGCGCACTTCCAGACAACTGTTCCCGGCATCTACGCCATCGGCGACGTTATCGGCGGCGCCATGCTGGCCCACAAGGCCGAGGACGAGGGCATGGCGGTGGCCGAACTGCTGGCGGGCAAGTCCGGCCATGTCAATTACGACGCCATTCCCAGCGTTGTCTATACCTGGCCCGAGATCGCTGCGGTGGGCAGGAACGAGGAAGAACTGAAGACGGCGGGCATCGCCTACAAGCTGGGCAAGTTCCCCTTCACCGCCAACGGGCGCGCCCGTGCCATGGGCGAAAGCGACGGCTTCGTGAAGCTGCTGGCCGATGCCCGGACCGACCGCGTGCTGGGGGTTCATATCCTTGGACCCAATGCGGGCGATCTGATCGCCGAGGCCGTACTGGCCATGGAATTCTCGGCCTCGTCAGAGGATATCGCGCGCACCTGCCATGCCCATCCGGCGCTGGGCGAAGCGCTTAAGGAAGCCGCCCTGGCCGCCCTTGGCCGCGCCGTGCATATTTAGGGATGCTTCCTTGGTGCCTGACCAGCCGGTTAATCGTAACTGGCTGTCGTCTTGTCGGACTTGCGGTTGTAGCGGATGGTGATCCTGCTGATCGTGCATAAATCGACATTGCTCCATACCGCCGATGAACCATCGTCGGAATAGACGACCTTCAGGTCCCATTTGCAGGACTTGTCCGCGCGGCTGAATTTGATCTCCACGCTTTCGCCGTCGCCCAGCACATCCTGCCCCATGATATCCTCATCCCAATCGTCGGCCTTGCTGGGCGAGACATAGACGGCGTTCAATTCGTAGCCGGTCTTGTTGACCAGCTCGAAATCCTGCTTGGCGTCGGCTGCCAGGGTAGGCGTGGCAAAGGCAAATGAGAACAGAGCAGCGAAAAGCAGGCGCCTCATGGGTATCTTCTCCGGTTCCGGTTGCAAGGAAATGTCGACGTCCTCTTGGGCCTTTCAGGATGCTGACCTTTAGGCACAATACAGGGAAGCGGGAAAAAGGCGAGGTGCAAATCCTATCGGCGATAGGCGTCGGGCGTTTTACTCCCGCAGTGGCTGAAAGCTTGGGTAGTTTCCGAGCCTTTTCCCGCCAGGGCCGACTCGGGTACATGTCTTTCATCAAAGCTCGCCTTTGAGAAAACAGACATTGTGGGAGATATTGCCATGTCGGACCTGAAGGGTCGTCTTGCTCCATCTCCAGGAATGCCGAGAACCGCTTTTAGCTATCAGCATCTGGGAATTCACAATGAAAACCGGCTTCATGGGCTGTCGTCGCTTTCCAGGCTTCGCCCGATGATTTCGGGCAACGAGGAGCCAACGCTGAAGGAGCTGTTTGACGACCCCATCATCCACATTCTGATGAAACGCGATGGTGTGGCGATGACGTCTCTGTTAGCGCTCATCGGCAAGACAAAAGAGCGACTTCAAGACATCTCCGAAAACGCGCAGCAATGATCGGGAAATTGCGGACAGAGTCGATTCTTTGAGGAAATGGCTGGGTGATTAGGAGTCGAACCTAGACAGGTGGCGCCAGAGCTTGCTGTCCAACCGTTCAGGCGGGCGACAAAACGAAGACGTTCTTCCATGAACGAACTCGCTCTTCACGGCCTCGACACCTACCAAAGTCAAGGAAAGTGTTACCCATGTGTCCGGTACAAAACGTCACCTATCTCTCAGGATGGTCACCCGGCAATTGGAGCATGCCTTTCCTTGCTGTCTTCGGTGCTGTCAGTACTGCCGCCAGATAGAGCCCCCCCACCAGCACCAGCAGGAACCCCACTCCGGTGGCATAGGTCAGAGTCTGCAAAAGGCCGCCCACCAGCGAGCCGAACAGATTGGCCCCCAGAGCGTGAGTCTTGTCTTGAACGGCGGCAAACGAGCGGATGAAGACGATGCCCGAAAACAGCATGGGCAGTGTCGAACCGGCGGCGACCAGAACCGCTTTCGAAGGCGTGGAAAGGCCTGCGAAGGCTGAGGGATCGAAAAGAGCGACACCTGCACAGGCGATCAACAGGCCTACGAACACCAAGCGCAAAGGCAAGTTCGGCCAGCGGGCCACCAGGGCGTTGGCCACCAGGATCATGGACAGGATGCCAAAGATGATGATGGCGTTGACGACCCAGGTATTGCCGAAGACCACAGTGGTCTTGGCGATCATCGTCACCTCAAGCAGCATGAAGGCAGCTCCCAGGAAGAAGAAGTGCCCTTCCGATCGGGTCCAGGTGCCCAGCGGCAGGACCACACCCATGGCCCGTCCACCGCCCCAGTAAATACCCAGCAGGATCGCGATCAGCAATGCGAACAAGGGAGGGATGCCGGGTTTTTCCAGATACAGATAGGGCCAGTCGTCGGTGGTGGGGGCTGTCGTTCCCGCGATCTCGACTGGGTGGCTTTCCTGAAGTTCCTTGATGTGAACAGCCAGGCGCGGATTGTCCGCCAGGGCCTGGTCGATGGCCTTGGCGTCTCCGGAAACGAAGATCACGCCGCCCAGGCCGTGAAAGGTGGTGGGAACTTTGACCACCAGCGGAGCTGCCCCGAAGCTTTGCTTGAGCGTGGCATGGATGCGATCTGCCAGATGGGGCTTGTTGGCCTCGAAGGCCAGCACCATGATGCCTCCGGGGGCAAGCAACGAGCGTGCGCTTGCGATGCTTTCCCTGGTGTAGACATAGTTGTCGAGGCGGGCGTTGGTCATTTGCCCGGTGGTGTGCGAATCCAGCAGGCCGAAGACGATGAGGTCGAAGGGTTCCACCTTGCGGGCGAAGTAAGACCGGGCATCGTCGACCACCACTTCGACAGCGGCGGAATCATAGGGTCGTTCGGGGTGCAGCCGACGGCCCAGATCGAAGATGACCGGATCGATCTCGACTGCGACGACATGCTTGGCACCTCCACGAAGGGCTGCCGCCACGTCGTTGCCCGATCCTGCTCCGACGATCAGGGCGCGGTCTGGCGCTGGCTTGAAGGCCAGGGGCAGATCGTATTGACTTAAACCCGCCCAGGCCGGATTGAACAGGGACGGGGCCGAAGCAAGGGTCTCGGGCCTGAGGTCGAGCATGGTCTGATAGAGGATATTGTTGGTGCTGATCCGTTGAAGTTCGATTGTCAATCCGCTGATCGGATCGACATGCCGCTCCTGGCTCAGCACCAGCTTCTGATAGGGCGACCAGAAAATCTCGCCCTTCCTGGAGATCGTCGAGCCCATGCCAATTATTGCGGGTGCCAGCAGAACCAGCATCAGCAGGGCGGGGCGGCGCCGGTCGGGCAAGGGCATCAGTGCCAGAAGCAGCAGCGAAACGGCCAGAAACCAGACGCCGGGTGGTATGCCCATCACGCTGGTCAGGGTGAAAAGGGCGATGCCTAATCCGCTGCCCACGATATTGACCGAATAGGCGGTCACGGTGTTGGGGTGGGCATCGATCAGGCGAGACATCATTTGCCCAAGCGGAAGAAATGACAGCCAGGTGAGGGCCAGGATGATCGTGGCCAGGATCACCGCCAGAACCATCAACGCCAGGCTTTGGAAAAGGGTGGGGGCCGCGATCTCGGACATCCAGATATGAAAGTCGCCGAAATAGGCCAGGATCATACTGATCTTTTTCACAAGACCGCTGATCGGCGGCACCTCGATCATGATCGCCAGACCCAAGAGAGCCAGGGCGGTGTGCGTGAGGGGAAGCCTTCGCTTCTGAGCAAAGCAACCCATGCCGAGGCCCAACATGCAGACGACCAGAACGGCACTTTGCAGATAGGCGAAAATGCGCACCTCGCTGGCGATCCAGCGGATCAGGGCCAATTCCAGGAAAAGAGCGGCAAGGCTGACCAAAAAAAGCCGGATAAGGGAATTGCCGTTTTTTGGGCAGGGAAGGTTTGTCCGGATGTCTGTTTGCGCGGCCATGTCCTTCATGACGTTCCCCTTGCCGATTTCACTCCGGCGACATCGTTGACCACCAACTCCGGCACTGCCGTTTGCGCCGTCTCCCACATCACATCCAGGACAATCTGCCCTGGCCCTTTCACGGTCAGCGTTCTTTGAGATCGGCCAGGCTATAGGTGTGCGTCTTCATATTCGGGCGCTGATAAAGCGTCACTGCACCGTCGAGGATATGGATTGGTTCGGTCAACTGCGTTTCCCCTGCAACGGCCAAATAAGTGGCGTTTCAATACGTTACAGCGAAGCGAGAAAAATGCGCAACGCAAATTCCAAAAACTGCGAAAGCACTGCGAATCGTTAAAATGGCGTACGGAGTTGGAGTTGTAAAAAAAAGGTTGGCAGCGATGTGGGGATGGGCGCAAAAATCGGGAAAACTTCAAGGCTAACTCAGGTTTGCACGTGTTGTTTGTCGTGTAATGTCGCGGATAGAGGGCGTCTTAGTTTGAGTTTTGAAACCTTGAGACCTTCCCTTTTTGCTTGCGCTTTCTTTAGAAAGCTGGCCCAGTAAAGCGTCACAAGTTTGGGGGGGGGGGGGGGGCGTGAAAACGAATATCCTTTTGTCCGTCGGGTTGGCGGTTATGCTGTGCGCCTGTGCACCTGCACGGCCTGAACTGGATTTATCTCAAATAACCGATCACACGAAACTAGCGCAAGATTACTCTGTCTGCAAAAATTACGCGGAGATGGGCTTTATCCCCTCCAATTACAAAAACCCCTCGCCAACCTATATGAACCCACCAAACGCAGCAGCAGGGGTGGCAACTGGGGCCATGTCGGGGGCGGTGGTTGGTGCGGCTTCCGGCGCAGTTGGAGCGGCCATAGCTGGCGGGAATGTCGGTAGTGGGGCTGGAATTGGTGCGGGGGGCGGGCTTATCGTCGGGGCATTGATGGCCCCATTACTTGAGAAGGAGCAAGAAGAGCGCGATATTAATACCGCAACAGCCAGATGCCTCGAAGATAAGGGGTATAGAATAACAAACAGAGGTTCATTACGTTTGATTCCTTTTATCTGGTGCTGGAACTATCTTCTTAATCGAAACCTTGTCATGGGAAAAGAAGATGGAAAGGCGTGTTTAGCTTACGAGGAAAAGCGCATGAAGGAACTTGGAATTCCAGGAAACTAAAATCATTACGAAAACTACAACTTCAGGAATGGAGAGTTAGTTTTGCGTTCAAAGCCTATTAAAATTTTCTTGGTTATTTTTGGCTTGGTCCTTGCTGTCATAATGGTTCGTTACCTAATTGACGACCATCCAAATGACGGCAAGACGACAATAAGTGACCAGGCTAGCAAAGAGCGAGCCTGGTTTTCACAGTTATCTTTTCACGCCCTCTATTAGGGCACGAAGAACAAAAAGTAGAGACACGATCTCCTTCTCCAGTCGCACCTCATCCATTTTGGGTAGTCTCTTACTATTTTCCGGGCCAAGGTGCAGGATGTCGTTTGCCATCTCCAGTAATCGGACCAGTGCCTCTTCGCGTACTTCGGGTGGCAGACGGTCGCGCGCATCGAGGATGCGCGCTTTCAATGTCATTTCCTTACTGCCCTCGGCGCGGTAGTGGTCACGAAGCACAGCTTCCATGATCGACCGCATCAAGGCGACCGCCGCGTAGGGCACACCAAAAACGAACGCGTCATACGCCTGTTGAAGATTTTTCAGCATCGAGAGCTTTTCGGTGCTTCCATTCCTGTTGGAAACTAGGCGAGGAACAAGAACAAAGGGAACAAGCGCACGTCGGCGGAACACGCCGCGCAGATCAAAGCCGGTGGCCTTCTCCAACCGGTCCCAGGCAGCGATGCCGTCCTGAACGCGCTCGATGAAATCAGGCTGGTCATTCCATCGGAAATCCTGATCAGCATTGAACTTCGCAAAGCCTAATGCCTCCTTAATGCCGCTCGCCTGTTCCCTCGCTTCATCGTCCGCATTGTCCCATTGGGGCGTCCTTGGAATGAGGGACGGCTCACCGCTGCCAAGCTCTGGAAGCTGGTCCGCGAAGAGGACGCCCGATATGACGGACTCATAGCGTTTCTCGTAGTCGCGCCATGCTGCCAGGAATGCCGGATCAACTGGGGCGGCGAAGTGGGAACGCGCCACCTGCTCATTCTCCTTGAGAGACTGTGCTGCGAACCAGAGCTTCATACAGAGGTCATTCACGCTGGAATCGCTCGTGGCAATACTGCTGATGCCTGCGGGCGCATCATCGGAGAAATTCTTCAGCTTCTCAAACCGCGTCATGAAGTTGACAACCTCGGGGGAGTCCTTGCCGGACTTGCTCATTCCGCCGCCTCCATTATGAATGTGTGAGAAAAAGGGAGAAATAGGGTTCGGAGTCAATTTGCTCGGGCCAGCCAATCATCGAAGCGGTTTGTGGCTTTGCGCAACAGCAACACAGGGCGCAACTTGGCGCCGCTCAAATCGGCAAAAGGAAAAGGCACCAGGACAATTTGCCCTGGCCGCTTCACTGCCAGCGTTCCTTAAGGTCGGCCAGCGAATAGGTGACGGGATCGTCTTCCATGCCGCGCATGGCTTGATCAATCGAGAAGCTGGAAAACTCGGCGTTCGACCAGTCGCCTTTGGCCAAGGCCTTGCCATCTTCGCGGTTCGCGAGGAATTCGATGAAATCGAACACCTCAGCCTGTTTGGCTTCAGGCAAGGAACGCAATTTCTCGATCACTTCGGCGTAACCCATGGGAAACTCCGTGAAACACGAGCCAATTATGTGCGCTGCCGGGGCTTCATGCAATGGCTGTAAATGAGGAGGTGTTAGCTGGGGGGATAGGATTCGCAAGGCCTTCGGGCCTCGGTGTCGAACGAAGGCTCGAACCAGTTACCCCAAGGTCAAAACGCAAAACCCCCGCATGGGGCGGGGGCTTGGCGTTTTGGCTGGGGGACTAGGATTCGAACCTAGACTGGCGGAGTCAGAGTCCGCTGTCCTACCGTTAGACGATCCCCCAACGGAAGGCCGGTTTCCTATCACAGGCCTTGGCCGGTGGCAAGGTCAACCGGGGCCGCTGGGCTGGGCGGGGCGGCCCTTGCCCTCTGAAAAACCGTCAAAACCCGCCAAAAGCCAGGGCTGGGGGTCTATTCCTCGGCCTTCAGGCGGTTTTCGAAGCGGAAGGGGTGAGCCGGGTAGACGCCCAGAATCTTCACCTCGCGGGTGAAGAAATCCAACTCCTCCAGTGCCAGGCGCAGGCCCTTGTCGTCGGGATGGCCCTCGACATCGACATAGAACAAGGTGGCCACGAACTGGCCGCCCACCTGATAGCTTTCCAGCTTGGTCATGTTGACGGCATTGGTGGCGAAGCCGCCCAGCGCCTTGTAAAGGGCGGCGGGCACGTTGCGTACCTTGAAGACGAAGGTGGTGATGATGGGGCCCTGGCGTCGGTCGGGGCTGATGGGCTGGCGCGCCATGATGACGAATCTGGTCGTGTTGTGCTCGGCATCCTCGATGTTCGAGCGCAGCGTCTGCAGCCCGTAAATCTCGCCCGCCAGCTCCGAGGCGATGGCGGCCACGCTGGGATCGTTCTTCTCGGCCACTTCTGCGGCGGCACCCGCCGTATCGCCCGCCACCACCGCCTTGATGCCCAGTTGCTTGATCAGCTTGCGGCATTGCGACAGGGCATGGACATGGCTGCGCACCACCTTGATATCCTCAATCTTGGCACCCTTCACGGCCAGCAACTGGTGATTCACCCGCAGGAAATATTCGCCAATGATATGCAGGCCGGAATCGGGCAGCAGATGATGGATGTCGGCCACGCGTCCGGCCACCGAATTCTCGATGGGTATCATGGCCAGTTCGGCCATGCCGTCGCGCACGGTGGCGAAGACGTCGTCGAAGGTCTCGCAGGCCACCGGCTCCAGCTTGGGATAGACGATCCGGCAGGCCAGATTGGAATAAGCTCCGGGAATGCCCTGGAAGGCGATGCGCTTGGCGTCGGTCATGGGAGTCAACTCTTGGCTAGAAGGGCGCGGGCGCGCTCGAGATCGGCCGGAGTATCGACACCATCCGGCACCGTGTCAACGCGGGCGGCATCGATCCGCATGCCGTTTTCAAGGGCGCGCAATTGCTCAAGCTTCTCTCGGGCCTCCAACAGGCCCACCGGCAGATCGACGAAACGGGTCAGGGCCTGGCGGCGATAGGCGTAAATGCCGATATGATGCCAGTGCAAGCCTTCGCCCCAGGGAACCGGCACCCGGCTGAAATAAAGGGCGCGCGCCACGCTCGCTTGGGGCGCGAAGGCCAGGGCGGCCTTGACCACATTGGGATTCTCCAATTCCTCGGAGCTTCTAATCGGGGCGACAAGGGTGGCGATATCGACCTCTGGATCGTTCAGGGGAGTCAGCACGGCGGCGATCACCTGGGGGTCGATGGCGGGCAGGTCGCCTTGCAAATTCACCACGACATCGTGTCGGCCCTTGGGATCGACGATATTAAGGGCGGCCCAGACTCGATCCGAGCCCGAGGGCAGGTCAGGATCGGTCAGCACGGCCTGCCCCCCGGCCTTGGTGACGGCATCGGCAATCTGGGGCTCGGCGGCGGCCACCACGACCGGGCCAATGCCCGCTTCCATGGCGCGCTTCCAGACATGCACGATCATGGGCAGACCATGAATGTCGGCCAGGGGCTTGTTGGGCAGGCGCGTGGCCTTCAGCCGGGCGGGAATCAGGATGATGGGATCGGACATCTGTCTTTCTTACACGTTGCCAGTGCACAGATCCATCGGACGATTCACCGGGTGAATTTTCCGAATGGTGAATCTGTGCACAAAATCAAATAATTGGTGGACCGATTCACCTAACAGAAGGTGCAGAGGGCTGCTCCTTCTGTTAGGATCGGACCACGAGTTACTATAACCCTGTCAGCATCTTCGACAAAAGGGGAGAGACGCCATGTGCGAAAACCGCTGTTCTTGCATGAATGCCTGTCTGGCCTGGGCCGGGGGCTTGGCGGGGGCCGTCCTGTTTGCCCTGCTGCTGCATTTTGGGGTCGATCTGGTCTATCCTGGCGGCCATAAAGCCCCGGTGCCTGCGCCTGTTGCGGCCTCTGTCGCTCCCCCCACGCCCGCCGCTCCCGCTCCGGCACCCTCAACACCCGCACCCGTGGCTGATGCCGCCCCCGCCCCCGCCGTCTCCCAGCCCGCCCTCGCGGCCTCGGGCGATGCCAAGGCAGGGCTCAAGATTTTTCGCCAATGTGTTAACTGCCACACCGCCGAGGCGGGCGGCAAGCATCGTGTGGGGCCCAATCTGGCAGGCATCGTGGGCCGCGCCAGGGCCAGTGCGGCGGGCTTCAAATATTCCGACGCCATGAAATCGAGCGGCGAGCCCTGGACCGAAGCCCTGCTCGATACCTATCTGACCGATCCCGCCAAGGCCGTGCCCGGCAACCGCATGAGCTTCAAGGGGCTGGCCAAGGCAGAGGAGCGGGCCGACCTCATCGCCTATCTGAAGACGCTGGGGGCGCACTAGGATGGATGCGTTTCAGGAACTGGCCCATCAATTGGCCGATGCGGCTGGGGCCGAGATTCTGAAATATTGGCGCCACCCCATCGCCGTCGACGACAAGCCCGATGAAAGCCCGGTCACCATCGCTGATCGCGAGGCCGAGCGCGTTATGCGCGCCCTCATCACGCAGCACTTTCCCCAACACGGCATTCTGGGCGAGGAATTCGGCAATGAGCGTCTGGACGCCCGCTATGTCTGGGTGCTTGATCCGGTCGATGGCACAAGGGCCTTCATCACCGGCAAGCCCAGCTTCGGCACCTTGATCGGCTTGTGGGAAGGGGACCGGCCCGTGCTGGGTGTGATCGACCAGCCGGTGACGCGCGAGCGCTGGCTGGGCATTTCCGGCCAAGCCACTTTGCTTAACGGGACACGGGTTCAGGTGCGTCCCTGCGACGATGTGAAAAAGGCAGCGCTTTATGCCACCGGGCCTGAGATGTTCTCGGGCGACGAGGTGCAGATGTTCGAACGATTGCGCAAATCGGTGAAGCTGCCGCGCTATGGCGCCGACTGCTATGCCTATGCGCTGTTGGCCACCGGCTTTGTCGATCTGGTCTGCGAGGCCAATCTGAAACCCTATGATTATGCCGCCGTGGTGCCGGTGATCGAGGCCGCGGGCGGCATCGTCACCGACTGGGAAGGTGCCCCTTTGACCCTGAAATCATCTGGCCGCGTTCTGGCGGCGGGCGATAAACGCGCCCATGCCCAGGCCTTGGAGATTCTCAATTCATGAAACGTCTATTTCTGCTTCTTGCCCTAGCTCTTGTTCCTTCGCTGGTCCAGTCCGGCGAGGTCAAGCCCGTCCACGGCATCGCCATGCACGGATCACCAAAATACGGGCCAGACTTCAAGCATTTCGATTATGTGAATCCGCAGGCGCCCAAGGGCGGCGAGGTGCGCATGGCCCAGATCGGCACCTTCGACAGTTTGAATCCCTTCATCGTCAAGGGCATTCCGCCCACAGATATCGGCCTCTTGTTTTCGACCCTGCTCGCCGCTTCAGCCGACGAGCCCTTCAGCGAATACGGCTATGTCGCGGAATCGGTCGAAATGCCCGACGACCGTTCCTGGGTGATCTTTAATCTGCGCCCCAGTGCGAAATTTCACGACGGCAAGCCAGTGACGGCCGAGGATGTGGTTTTCTCCTTCACCACGCTGAAGACCAAGGGTGCGCCCTTCTACCGGCTTTACTATGCGGGTGTTGCCAAGGCCGAGGCGCTGGAGTCCAGAAAGGTGAAATTCAGCTTCGCAGGTGAGGCCAACCGCGAACTACCCCTGATCGTGGGCCAGATGCCCATCCTCTCCAAGGCCTCCTGGGCCAAGCGCAATTTCGAGGAAACCACGCAGGAGCCTCCCGTGGGCAGCGGACCTTATCGGGTCGAGAGCGTCGAGCCCGGGCGCGGCATTACCTATCGGCGCGATCCCGATTTCTGGGCCAAGGATCTTGCGGTGATGAAGGGGCGGCATAATTTTGATCGCATCCGCATCGATGTCTATCGCGACGCCACAGTGGCGCTGGAAGCCCTGAAGGCGGGGGAGTACGATTTCCGCCAGGAAAATGAATCCAAGAAATGGGCGACGGAATACAAGGACGCACCAGGGGTGAAATCGGGCTTGATGAAGGCCGAGACCATCGCCAATCAACGCCCGGTCGGCATGCAGGGTTTTGTGATGAATCAGCGCCGTTCCCTGTTCCAGGATCGGCGCGTGCGCCAAGCCATGGGCCTGGCCTTCGATTTCGAATGGTCCAACAAGAATCTCTTTTACGGCCAGTACACACGCACCCAAAGCTATTTCGCCAATTCGGATCTAGCCGCGAGTGGACTGCCCAGCCCTGCAGAATTAAAGCTGCTGGAGCCCTTCAAGGACAAGCTGCCGCCCGAAGTCTTTTTCCAGGCCTTCAAGGCGCCCGCCACCAATGGCGACGGCAATCCGCGCGAAAATTTGCGCGCCGCCCTGGTCCTTCTGAAAGAGGCGGGCTGGGAGGTGAAGGAACGCAGGCTGGTCAATGAAAAAACGGGTGCTCCCTTCAGCTTCGAGATTCTTCTAGGCTCGCCCGCCTTCGAGCGCATAGCACTGCCTTATGTCGAGAACCTGAAGAAACTGGGCATCGAGGCCAGTGTGCGCACACTCGATACAGCACAGTACAAAAGCCGTACCGACGCCTTTGAATTCGACATGACGGTCGATCTGTGGGGAGCTTCGGAATCGCCCGGCAACGAATTGCGCGAATTCTTTGGCTCGCAGGCGGCCGCCATGCGCGGCTCGCGCAATTCCATCGGCCTTAAAGACCCGGTGGCCGATCATCTGATCGATCTGGTGATTGCGGCTCCCGACCGCGAAGCCCTGGTCAGCCGGGTGCGCGCCCTCGACCGGGTGCTGGTTTGGGGGCATTACGTGGTGCCGCATTGGCACATCGCCTATGACCGTGTGGCCTATTGGGACAAGTTTGGACGTCCCGCCATAACGCCGCGCCAGGGCTTCCAGTTCGATAGCTGGTGGATCGACGCGGCCAAGGCGGAGGCTTTGTCCAAGAGCAAGGCCAACGCGGGAAGATAGACGGATCTATTTTTGCGCCCTGGGATGTGCCGCGTTATAGGTGCGCATCAGGCTGGCCTCGTCCACCGCCGTATAGCGCTGGGTGGTGGACAGCGAGGCGTGGCCCAGCAGTTCCTGAATGGTGCGCAGATCGCCGCCCGATCCCAGAAGATGGGTGGCAAAGCTGTGACGCAGCGCGTGTGGCGTCGCGCTTTCGGGCAGGCCCAATAGAACGCGCACACGGCGCATCTGGCGCTGCACGACACCGGGATTCAAAGGCCCGCCCCGCGCCCCCACGAACAAAGGCGTCTCTGGGTCTCCCTGAAAGGGGCATTGGGCGACATAGATGCTTACGGCTTCTGAAATCTGGGACAGGATGGGCACGATGCGGGTTTTGCCGCCCTTGCCGGTGATCGCCATCGCCTCGCCCAGGGGCAGATCGCACCGCTTCAAGCCGAGCGCTTCGCCTAGGCGCAGTCCGGCGCCATAGAGCAGCGAGAACAGCGCCTGATCGCGGGCCATCATCCAGGCTGGCTGGTTCAATTCCCGGGTCGCCTCCAGCGTGGCCAGGGCGTCCTCGGTCCCCAGGGCTTTGGGTAACTGGCGGGGCAGCTTCGGCGAGCGGATGGCGGCGATGGCCGGATTATGGACCAACCCTCTGCGGTCGAGATGGCGAAAGAAACCGCGCAGGGCCGACATTTCACGCGCGATCGAGCTGCGGGCGATCTTCTCGCCCGAGCGTTTGGCCAGAAAGGCGCGCAGATCGAAGGGTTTCAAGCCGTTCAACCCTTCCAGCGAGGCAGGCCCGCCCAGATGCTGGGCCAGGAAACTGAGGAAGAGGGCAAGATCGCGCCGATAGGCATCGACCGTGTGGCGGGACGACCTTTTTTCCGAGGCCAGCCAGCCAAGCCAGTCTTCGGCAGCGGCCAGAACATCAGGTGCCGCCGTAACGGCCAGATCGGTCATCGGTTGTTCAAAACCCGCTCGGCCATGCGCTCGATGGCGCGGGCCAGGAAAAGAAACAGGTCAAGCCCCTGTCCGGGCTCGAACATGCCTTCATAGCGCGAGCCCAGACACATCAGGCCCGGCACGCCATTGACCGACAGACGGCCCAGGCCGTCCGACAGCACCAGGGGGGCGGCGGCACCGTAAAGCCCCTCCTCGACGGCCAGGCTGGCCCTGAGCAATGCTTCCTTGCCCAGCATCAGCTCGGCCACCGTTCCGGTCTCGATCCTGGCGATGATCGGGGAATGAAATTCGGGAAAGATGTCTTCTTCGAAGGCCAGTACGGCGGCATCGAGATCCAGCAGCATCGGAAGGTCTTCGGCGATCACGCGCAGGAAAGCGTTTACGTCCTGGGATTCCATAAGAGCCAGAACCACGGCATGGGTGCGCGCCTGGCTGGAGAGATTGGCCCGGGTGATGGCCACCACCTCGCCGGCATCGGCCCGTAAGCGCTCCATGCGCTCTTGCAGGCGGCGCATCATCATGTTCTGCATATCGACCACGCGCCGCCCATCGAAACGTTCGGGCGGGGCCAGCATGTCCAGCGCCTGGGGGTGGTTGGACAGAAAATCCGGGTTCTGTTCCAGGAACTTCAGGACCGCGATGGGGTCGATCTCGCCAGGCTTGTCGCTCATAATGCCGTTTTCCCTCAAGACTGTTAACCTTAGCGCATGTTCGCCCTGCCCGCCACAATCCGCCGTATTCAGGTCCTTTTGCCCCTGCCGCTGGCAGGGGCCTACGACTATGCCGTTCCCGAAGGACTTGACGTAAGGCCGGGCCAGTATGTGCGCGTTCCGTTAGGGAATCGTTATCTCATCGGCGTGGCCTGGGAGGGCCAGCCCGGCGATGTGCCCGAGACGCGCCTGAAGCCCATCGAGGCGGCGCTCGATCTGCCTTTCTTGCCCGAAACATCCAGGCGCTTCATCGATTGGGTGGCGGCCTATACGCTGTCGCCCCCGGGTGCGGTTCTGAAAATGGCCTTGAGCGTGCCCGAGGCGCTGGAGCCGGTGAAAGCCCAGCCAGCCTATTCCTGGCGCGAGATGGAGGGGCTGAAAGCGACGCCTGCCCGCCTGCGGATCAAAGAGGTATTGCAGGGGGGACCGCCCAGGTCGGTTGGCGAAATCGCCAAGGAGGCCGGAGTGGGAACGGGGGCCGTGCGCGATCTGATCAAGCTGGGGGCTTTGGCCGAGGCCCCGATGATGCCGCCCCGCCTGTTCCAGCTGCCCGATGCGCATCGGGCAGGGCCTGTGCTTTCAGCCGATCAGACCCTGGCGGCAAAGCAGTTGTGTCTGGATCAGGCCTATGCCGTGTCCCTGCTGGACGGTGTGACCGGCTCGGGCAAGACCGAGGTTTATTTCGAAGCGATTGCTAAGGCGTTGCAACGGGGGCGCCAGGTGCTGGTATTGCTGCCCGAGATCGCCCTTTCGGCCCAATGGCTGGAGCGCTTCCGGGCGCGCTTTGGCGCAGCACCCGCCGTCTGGCATTCCGAGATTACGCCAGCAAGAAGGCGCGATACCTGGCGGGCGGTGGCGCAGGGTGAGGCCAGGGTGGTGGTAGGGGCCAGATCGGCCCTCTTCCTGCCCTATCCCGATCTGGGCCTGATCGTGGTGGACGAAGAACATGACCAGGCCTTCAAGCAAGAAGAGGGCGTGATCTATCACGCCCGCGACATGGCGGTGGTGCGGGCGCATCTGGGGGGCATTCCCTGTCTGCTGGCCACGGCGACACCTTCCCTTGAGACCTCGGCCAATGTCCAACAGGGGCGCTATCGGCGCCTGCATCTGCCCGAGCGCCATGGTGCGGCCCAACTGCCCGAGATCAGGCGCATCGACATGCGCAAATATCCGCCTAGGCGCAATGCATGGCTGTCGGAGCCCCTGGTGCAGGCGCTGGATGCCTGTTTGAAGGCGGGCGAGCAGTCGCTTTTGTTCTTAAACCGGCGGGGCTATGCGCCGCTGACCCTGTGCCGGGCCTGCGGCTTTCGCTTTCAATGCCCCAACTGCACGGCCTGGATGGTCGAACATCGGGCGGGGCGCAAACTGGTCTGCCATCACTGCGGTCACAGCCTGCCTCCGCCCGAGGTCTGCCCTTCCTGCGGCGAGAAGGAAACGCTGGTAGCTCTTGGTCCCGGCGTCGAACGGCTGGCCGAGGAGGCGATGGCCCGCTTTCCCCAAGCCCGCGTCGAGGTAATGGCCAGCGACCTGATGGAAAGCCCCAGGGCGATCACGGAACTGGTGGGGCGCATGGAGCGTCACGAGATCGACATCCTGATCGGAACGCAAATGGTGGCCAAGGGCCATCACTTTCCGCAATTGACCTTGGTGGGCGTGGTCGATGCCGATCTGGGATTGGAAGGTGGTGATCTGCGCGCCGCCGAAAAGAGTTTCCAGTTGCTCTGGCAGGTGGCGGGTCGTGCTGGGCGCGCCGAAAAGCCAGGGCGCGTGTTGCTGCAAACCTGGCAGCCCGACCATCCCGTCATGGCGGCCCTGGCCAGCGGCAATATCGATTGTTTCCTGGAAGCTGAGGCCCAGGAGCGCAAAAAGGCGGGCATGCCGCCCTTTGGGCGGCTGGCGGGGATCATCGTCTCCAGCCCTGATTCGGCCGTGACGGCCAGGGCCGCCCATGCCCTGGCCTATGCAGCACCCCGGCAGGCGGGAGTGGAGGTGCTGGGCCCGGCTCCCGCCCCGCTCGCTCTCCTGCGCGGACGCCACCGCGCACGCCTGCTGGTCAAGGCGGCGCCGGGAGTCAAGATGCAGACCTATCTGCGCACCTGGCTGGCCGCAGTACCCCTGGCCAAGCAGGTCCGCCTTCAAGTCGATATCGATCCGGTGAGTTTTTTCTGACCGCCGCCCCTCGAAAATTGCGGGTGGAAGATTTGAGAAAACGGCGCTATCTTCATCTGGTCAGAATGGTCAGGAGAGTGCCATGAACCATTGGCAGGTCCAGGAGGCCAAGGCCCGTTTCAGCGAATTGCTGCGTCATGCGGCCAAGGACGGCCCCCAGGCGATCACGATTCGCGGTCAGACGGCGGCGGTGGTGGTCTCGCAAGCAGAGTATGATCGCCTGAAGGGCCGCAAGCCCTCGCTGGTCAAGCTGATGCAAACGTCGCCCCTGGCGGGAATCGACCTCAAGCTTGAACGCGACCGCTCGCCGCCCAGGGATGTCGATCTGTGAGCTATCTGATCGATACCTGTGCGCTGTCGGAACTGATAAAGCCCAGTCCTGAGAAGTCCGTCGTCAGGTGGTTCAATGCGACGGCCTCAGAGTCGCTGTTTCTCTCGACGCTGACGCTGGGAGAAATTCGCAAAGGTGTCGAACTGCTGCAAGACGCCAGACGCCGTTCGCGCATCGCCTCATGGCTTGAGGTGGAGTTGCCAGCCTGGTTCGAGGACAGGATCTTGCCGATCGATGCCCAGGTGGCCGACGAATGGGGACGGATGGCGGCACGACAGAAAAAACAGATACCGGCAATAGACGGGCTTTTGGCAGCCACGGCCCTAAGGCACCGCCTTGTCGTGGTCACGCGGAACAGGAAGGATTTTGCCCTGGCCGGTGTCGAGATTCTGGACCCCTGGACCTTCTGACCGCTTGTGGAAATCCTTTAAGGCCCGGTTGAACGCGGCCACCATCTCCTCGGTGACGGGTTGGCCGCATTCGTAGCAGGCATTGGTCATGCGATCATACCAGCGGCAGCCGCAATGGTCGCAGGCCAGTTCGGGCGCGCCCATCGGATTGTAGAAAATGCTCACCGGCAGGCCCCCATGAAGGCCAGGCCTAGGGAATCCAAA
The DNA here is from genome assembly GCA_002753155.1 of Alphaproteobacteria bacterium WMHbin7. GTDB lineage: Bacteria > Pseudomonadota > Alphaproteobacteria > Rhodospirillales > WMHbin7 > WMHbin7. The sequence goes on along the minus strand of PDZW01000008.1, from coordinate 72,549 downwards.
AAATCCTCCCAGCCCACATCGATCAGCGTGCATTTCGTCCGCATCACGAAGAACAGCACCTCGCCTTGGTGGATGCGGTCTTTAAGTGCCCCCATGCGGGCATCGGGCGGGGCCTGTTCCAGATGATCGAAGGAATCACGCAGGCCCACGAACAGCATGTCGGCCTCTGTGCCCTGCGCCCCCGTCCAATCTTGCAAGCGCACCTGCATGCGCCGGTTCTCAAGGCGGCATTCAAGCGCATTGCCCTTGCCCGCATCCCAGGTGGCCTTGTCGAGCAAGGCCAGCGAGCGGCCTTCTTCCAACGCCTCGAACAAGGTGGCGTGGCGATCAAGCACCGGTTGCCAGGAAAGGGGGCTTAAGTTCAAATCCGCACTCCCAGCCAATAGCCGTAATGGATGGCCTGGGTGAGGCCACGGGGCACCATGGCGTCGCCGCAGCCATGCACCTCGTCGATCATCCATTCCAGATCGTGAATCAGCTCCTGATTGGGCCGCCTGGGACCTGCGGCGATCACCGTGTCTGCAGGCAGGAACGTCTCCTCGCCCTTGTCGTTCCTGATTTTGACTCCCCCCTCGCCGATGGACAGCACGCGGCTTGAAGTGTGTGCCGGAATCTTCAATTCTTGAATCCACTGCGAATGGCGCCATTTGAAGCTGGGCATGACATCGCCCGCGATGCGCTTGTCGGCCTCCACCAGCGCCACCTGATGGCCCTTGGTGGCCAGGGCTTCGGCCAGGGTCAGCCCGATCTTGCCAGCCCCCAGCACAACCACGTGCTTGCCGGGGGTGCTTTTTCCCAGGGCCACATCCTTGGCATCCATCATCAGCCCCTCTTGTGTGCAGGCGGGGTAGCGTTCGGTTTCGACCCGAGCGCCTGCCGCCACCACCGCCACGTCATACTGATGCAAAAGGCTGCGCATCAATTTGGGGTCCATGGCCGTGTTGAACTTGACCTCGATGCCCTTTTTCGTCGCCATGGTTTCGTAATAGCGCACGATGTCGAGCAGGTCCTCCTTGTGGGCCAGATCGTTCGAGGCATAGCCCAGCAAAGCCCCTCCGATGCGATCGGATTTCTCGAACACGGTGACCGCGTGCCCGCGCCCTCTGGCGGCGATGGCGCATTCCATGCCGGCGGGACCAGCACCAATCACCATCACCTTCTTTTTCACGGCGGCGGGCGTGATGTGGTATTCGGGTTCGACCTCGTGGCCCAGAGCCGGATTGACCGTGCAGGTATAAGGCAGATCACGAAACAGGCGCGATAAGCAATTAAGCGAGCCGATGCAGCGGCGCACCTCGTCGTCCCTGCCTTCGCGCACCTTTTCCAGCATCTCGGGGTCCGAGAGCAATGGGCGGCAAACCTCCCACAGATCGAAATCACCCTTCTCGATGCAGTCATTTGCCATCTCAGGCGATGGCAGGCGCACACCGAAACAGATCGGCATATTGGGCAACAGTTTCTTGGCCCGAGCCGCCAAAGAATTCCAGTGGCCGGGGGGAATGTCGCGCCCGATTGAGGATTCGGGGGCTTCCTGCCAGCCCACCGTCACGCTGATCATATCGACGCCGCATTCGGCGGCCTGGCTCATCAGCTCGAAACATTCATCTTGCGAATTGCCGCCCCAGCGGTCCATCAGCTCGACACCGTTCAGGCGCACGATCAGCGGATTGTCGGGGGTGGCTGCTTTGATCTCTTGAATCATCTCGCGCATGAAGCGACCGCGATTCAGGATGCTGCCGCCATATTCGTCCGAGCGCTGATTGGTAAAGCGCGAGCAGAAATTGGCCAGCAGATAGCCCATGAAGCTGGTGATTTCGGTGCCGTCGAAACCGGCCCTGATGGAGCGCTTGGCCGCCTCGGCATGTTCGCGGATGGTCTGGCGGATATCGTCCTTGCTCAATTCTCTCGGCGGGCGGAAGTGGGGCAGGGTTTGCGGCACCACCGAGGGCTGGACGCAATAACCAAGATCGATGCCGCCATAGCGCCCGGCATGCAGAATCTGCTGAATCGCCATGGCGCCCGCCTCATGGATGAAACCGGCGATCTCTTCGAATTGCGGCAAGAATCGGTCGTCATGAATGGCGACCTGGCGGAAATAGGCCTTGCCCTCGCCCCGTGGGTCGGGATAGGCGCCCTGATTGGTGATCATGCCGCAACCGGTCTTCGAGATCACGCGGGTGCGGGCCAGTTCCCGAGGCGTGATGCTGCCGTCGCGCTCGTTGTAGTTCGACACACAGCAAGCCCCGTATTTGACGCGGTTTTTAAGCCTGAAGCGGCCCCATTGATAGGGCTGGAACAGCGTGGGAAGTCTCTGTTCGCCGGGAAGTGGATGGGTCATGTCAGATCCTTTTTTCCTGGGCCAGCTTGGCCTCGATCATGTCACGCAGGGATCTTCGCAATATCTTTCCCGCCGGGCTGACCGGAAATTCCTCAAGAACTTCCAACCGCTCGGGCAGTTTGAACTTGGCAATGCCCTGAGCCAACAGAAATTGCGATAGCTCTTTGAAGCTTAAGGACTGATCCTCCCGCAAGGTCGCAAAGGCGCAGGCCTTTTCGCCATAGATCGGGTCGGACATGGCGACCAGGGCCACCGCCTTGACCGAGGGATGCTTCAGAATCAGATTTTCGATTTCATCGACGCTGATCTTCTCGCCGCCCCGGTTGATCAGGTCGCCCTTGCGGCCCTCTGCCCAAATGATGCGACCTTTCTTTCGCACGACGTCGCCCATGCGGTAGAAGCCATCCACTGTGAAGGCCTTGGCATTGGCGGTTGGATTGTTGTAATAGCCCCTGATCGTGTAGGGGCCGCGCACCGCCAACTCGCCCGGCTCGCCATCCGGCACTTCGTTGCCGTTGGCATCCAGCACCTTGATTTCGTCCTCGTCACAGATGGGTTGGCCCGAACTTGTCAGTTGAACCTCTTCGGGATCGTCGAAGCGCGTCAGATTGATCAACCCCTCGGCGGTGCCGTAATCCTCTTGGGTCAGGCACCCCAGATGGGCCCGCAGTTTGACGCGCAGTTCGGTCGACAGGCGCGCCCCGCCATTCTGCACGACCTGCAAGGATGACAGATCGTACTTCTTGGGGATATCGGAATTGACCCAGGCGGCGATCAGGGGAACGGCGGCCGGGATGATCGTCACGCGCTCCTTTTCGACCTGTCCGAAAATGGTGTCGGGATCGTGGCCGCCTGCGATGACCACGCGCCCGCCATGGGTGAAGGCGGCCAGCATGCCCGGGCAGGCCAGCGAGTAATTATGAGCCAGGGGCAGCACGGCCAGATAAACGGTCTGTTCTCCGAACTGGCAGGCCTGGCCAGCCCGCCTCGCATTCAGCACATAATCATTGTGCGTACGGGGGATCAGCTTGGGCAGAGCTGTCGTGCCGCCTGATAACAGCATCAAGGCCACTTCGGAAGGATCGGGCCGAAAGGCGGGCGGGGTGGCCCTGGTCGTCATGAGATCATTTAGAGAGACCTGTCCTTCCTTTGCCTCGCCCGCCACGATGATGTGTTCGAGCGAAGGAATCTCAGCCTTCATCTCGTTTGCCATCTCGCGGTAATCGAATCCCCGCACCTGATCGGGGATCAGATAGGCCACGGCGCCTGAGAAATTCAGGAAATGGCGAATTTCGTTCTGGCGGTGCGGCGGCAGCGCCATCACTGGAATGATTCCATTGCGGATCAGGGCAAAAAAGGCGATGGCGAAGCTTGCCGAATTGCTTAACTGAAAGACCACGCGGTCCAGGGGCTTCAAGCCCAGGGCGTGAAACCCCGCAGAAAGTTGTTTCGAGCGCTCGACCAGTTCGGCATAAGTCAGTCTTTCATCCCCAGCCACCAGGGCAATGCGGTCCGGCCCCTTGGCTGCCGATTCTTCAAGCATTTCAAAGAGAGTGATATCGCGCCAAAGCCCTAAAGCGCGATAGCGGTCGGAAAATTCCTTGGGCCAGGCGACGCAACCTTCCAGCATGTTTCACCCCTGACGTTAAGCATTGGCGTCGGCCATGATAGTTGCATTTGCAACTAAGGCAAGGAGAAAATAGCCCCTCAGCCGTTCAGCTTCCAGTCATCTTCGCGAAAATAATATTGGCCCAACAAAAGACACAAAGCTTCCTTACAGGGGTGTTCCATGATCAAACGTGCGCTCGCTATATCCACCTTCGCCTGCCTGTTGGCTGGGTCTCCGCTCGCCGCCAGGGCCTCCATGGATGTGCTGGATTATACTGTTCTGCGCGATGGCTCGCCCATCGGAAGCCATACGGTCAAGCTGGAGCGCAATGGGTCTCGAACCCTGGTCAATGTGAAAAGCGATATCGAAGTCAAGGTGCTGTTCGTCAGCGCCTACCGTTTCGTTCAGAAATCGACCGAGGAATGGGAAAACGGCAAATTGGTTCGCCTGGTCTCGAAGACGCATGACGACGGGCCGGACTACGAACTTTCTGTGGATAAGGCCGCCGAAGCTCTGAACGTGTCGGCCGCCAAGTCGGTGAAGGGCAAGGCCGAGACCCCGGAAAATGGCGGCAAGAGCGTTGCCCCGCAAACGGTCCTTCCGGCCAGCCTTTGGAATGCCGACACGGTTCGCCAAACCCAGCTTCTGAACACCATTCACGGCCAAGTAATGAAAGTGACCGTGGCAGAGCAGGGCAGGGAAGCCGTAGCGGTCAAGGGCTCGCAGGTGCAAGCCGCGCATTATGCAATCCGTGGCGAGCTTGAGCGCGATCTGTGGATCGATGCCGAGGGCAATGTCGTGCAGTACCAATTCAAGGACAGAACCGGCAGCCAGATTTCCTACGTGCTGCGTTAGAGGCAAGGGGATCCCTATGAGATTCGAAGTCGTCGATCGCCAGCATCCCAGGCGCAGCCAGGTCGAGGCCAGCATCCGAGGCGTTTATGAAAAAACCTTCGGCGCCCAACTGACCCAGCTTCCCGCGAGGCTTGTTGCTCTCTTCGACAAAAGCGATCAGCCTTTGGTCGCAGCGGGAATCCGCTGCATCGAAGATGGATTCTTTTCCGAAAATTACACAAGCGAGCCGCTTCAAGACTCGCTTTCGCAAATCTGGAAGCGACCTGTGGCGCGCCAGCAGATTGCCGAGATCACCAATCTGGCGGGCTGCCAATCCGGCGTGGCGATGATCCTGGTTCAGCATATCGTTCGCCTGCTTCAGGGCCAAGGTGTGTGCTGGGCGGTGTTCACGGCAACGGATCGTCTGCGCGCCATGCTGCGCCGCACCGGCGTTCCGGCGCTCGACGTTTGCGCCGCCGAGGCCAGTCGGGTGGCCAATCCCGAAGTCTGGGGAAGCTATTATCTTTCGGCGCCGCGTGTTGTTGCCATTCACGAAGATATGGTGCAATTGAGGTGCAGCCCGAACAGCGGGAGCGTCTCCCGTGCCAGCGCTTGAGGCCTTAGCCTGTCTTGCCTGCTGGGGGTCGCAGCGGGGCGACAGCCTGGCGCTGGATGACGGGTTCGATGAACTGACCTTCAGCCAGCTTGCTGACCGAGTTGCCGGTCTGGCGCGCAACGTTGAGAAACTTCCCGACGTCGTTGGCCTCCTGGTGCCGGGTGGCGCCTCCTTCGTCATTGCCGATCTGGCCCTGTCCTTTGCGGGAAAAACCTTCGTTCCCTTGCCGCCCTTCTTTTCGGCCCAGCAACTGGCGCATATCGCCAGGGATTCAGGCATGGGGGCGGTGCTGACCACGCCGGGTTGGCGCGACAAGGCGGAAAAATTCGCCCTGCCCGTCCATGACATCACGCCTGCAGTGGCAAAACTCGATATCTCAAAGGCCAAAGCGGGCGGGCGCATCATCTACACCTCGGGTTCAACGGGCGCACCTAAAGGGGTTCGGCTGGGCACGGCCCAATTGAACGCCAGCGCTCAAGGCCTGCTTGCCGCCTCTGGCGGTAACGCGCAAGACCGCTATTTGTCGGTTCTACCTCAAGCACTTTTGTTAGAGCAGGTGGCAGGCATTCACGTGCCTTTGCTGGCGGGCGCCCCCGTCTTTATGGCGACGGGCGTGGCGCAGGCGGCGGCGATGGGCGATCCCATTCCCCTGGCGGCCCGCGCCAAGCATGTGCAGCCCACCGTGACCGTGCTGGTGCCCGAACTTCTCAGAGCCTGGGTGGCCGGGCTGACCATCACGAAATCAACGGCCCCGTCCTCGCTGCGCTTCGTTGCGGTTGGTGGGGCTCCAGTTCCCCAAGCGCTCTGCCGGGCGGCCATGGCGCACGGCATTCCCGTGCATGAGGGATACGGCCTATCTGAATGCTGCTCCGTCGTCTCCGTCAACCGACCGGGACAGTCGGCGGTGGGCACGGCAGGCAAGCCGCTTCAAGGCGTCAAGGTGACCATCGAGAACGGCGAGATTGTGGTCGAGGGCCCCACCGTGATGGCAGGCTATCTGAACGGCCCAGAAGGCACTGGGCGCTTTGCCACCGGCGATCTGGGATCGTTCGACGCAGACGGCAATTTGATCGTGCATGGCCGCAAGGACAATCTGATCGTGCTGTCGAGTGGGCGCAACATCAACCCGGAATGGATCGAGGGCATGATTCTTGCCGATCCCCTGATCGCCAGAGCCGTGGTGGTTGGCCATGGTCAGTCCCATCCGACGGCGGTTCTAACGCCTTCAAGCTTTGGGCGCGACTGGTTTGCAACGGCCAGCCGGGACGACATCGAAAGAAGACTGGCGGGTCTGACGGCCGATGCTCCAGATTATGCGCAGCCGTCTCAGGCGCTTGTCGTCGGCGAAGGCGAGCTGGTGGAAAAGGGGCTCCTGACCGGCAACGGGCGTGTGCGCAGGCAGGCTATCGAATCAATGGTTCTTAGCTGAAATTCCAGGGGGGGATGAAATGACTTTCTACGAGGAACTTGTCGAAGCGACGGCCAAGGAACGCAGCCAGTTCCAAAACATCCCCCTGATCCGGCATGCGATGGCCAGGGGTGCGTCCAAGGAACTGTACCTGGATTTCCTGACCGAAGCCTATCATCACGTCAAGCACACCGTTCCCCTGCTCAATCTGGCCGTGGCCTGTTGCAGCAATGCCGACGCGTCCTACAAAAAATCGCTCGTGATCTATATCGACGAAGAGACCGGGCACGACGAATGGATTCTGGACGATATCAAGGCGCTGGGCGGCAATGCCGAGGCAGTGCGTCATGGCCAGGGGCGTCTGCCCTGCCGGTTGATGATCTCGCATGCCTATTTTGGCATCGAGCGCGTCAGTCCCTATTGCCTGCTCGGCATGGTCCATGTGTTGGAAGGCATGTCGGTGGCTTTGGCCCATCATGCCCGTGATGCCATCATCAAGGGCTTTGAGAAGGAGGGTGTGCCTGAGGCCTTCTCCTATCTGACCAGCCACGGAGCCTTGGATGTGCAGCATGTCTCCTATTTCGAGAAGCTGGTCAACAGCCTGACTTCGCCCGAGCAGAAGGCGCATGTCCTGGAGGCCGCCAGGGACTTCTACAAGCTTTACGGCGATATCTTCCGTGATCTCGGCGATCGCCATGGCATCAAGGAGACATCATGAATCTCTCAAATTGCAGCGGTTTGCTGACGGGGGCCGGGTCGGGGATTGGTCGGGCGCTAGCACTTGCCCTGTCCGCCAAGGGGGCTCGTCTCATCCTGACTGACAGGAATCTGGAGGGACTTCGCGAGACCAGAGAGATGGCTGGCGGCGGCAATCATCTCCTGATCGTCGAGGGTGACGTCACGCAAGCCGATGATCGGCGCAAGCTGCGTCAGGTCGCCGAGACGGAGTTCAAGCGGCTCGATCTGCTGATCAACAATGCCGGTGTCATCGCGGTCATGCCGCATGGCGAGATCGGCGACGAGATGCTGGAAAGGCAGGTGGCGGTCAATCTGGTGGCCCCCATGGCTCTGGTGCGCGATCTCCTGCCACTGTTGATTTCCAGCAGGCCGTCCCGTGTGGTCAATATCGGATCAATGTTCGGCGACATCGCCTTTCCGCTCTTTGCCGCCTATTCGGCGACCAAGTTCGGCGTGCGCGGTTTTTCCGATGCACTCAGGCGCGAATTGGCCCCCGATGGTGTGGGCGTCACTTATTGTGCGCCCAGGGCAACAAAGACACCGGCCTCCAAGCAGTTCGAGCATCTGGTGGGACCCTTCGCCATGAAATTCGATTCACCCGAGACGGTGGCGGCGCAGATTGTTGGCGCCATCGAATCCGATGCCCGCTCGGTCTATCCCATGGGGCCCGAGCGCCTGTTCGTTCTGGTGCAACGCCTGTTTCCGTTCCTGGTCGATGGATCGCTGATCGGCCAATTCAAGCGGGCGAAACTCTAAATTTCTGGAATCCTTGCCGGGCTGGGATATAGTTGCATCCGAAGCCAACTTCGGATGCCGATCCTTGGATGCAAGCCTGTTCGATCTTGATCGCTTCACGCCCTATCTTCTGAACAGGGCGGCGGGGCGCATCGTTGAAGCCTTTGAAAGCGAGCTTGCCGTGCACAAGCTTTCTTTGGCTCAGTGGCGCGTGCTGGCTTCCGTCTGGCATGAGGGGGAACTGACCCAGGCGGGAATCGCCAGCCATACCAGCATCGATGTTTCTACGCTGTCGCGCATGCTGGGGAATATGCAGCGAAGGGGTCTTCTGAAGCGCGAGCGCAGTCTGGAAGATTCAAGAGCCGTTCTGGTGCACCTGACGCCAGAAGGCAAAAAGATGGCGGAAAATCTGATTCCCAAGGCGCTGGCCGTCGAGGCGCGCGCCCTGTCGGGTCTGAGCGATGCCGAGATTCACAAACTGCACGTCCTACTGCGCAGGATGTTCGATAACCTGGATTAGCGCCTGGGTGTTACGATCAGCGGGGCGCGCATGCTGTTGTGTTCGATGCCGCAATAATCGGCGCAGATGATCTGGTAATGGCCGGGCACCGTGGGCCTTAAACTCACGATTTCAGCTTGATTAGGCATCAAAAGCCGCTCGGCGCCATGATCGAAGGTGACGGCAAAGCCGTGCATGACATCCTCGGACAGGACATGCAGGCGATAGCTGCGCCCCACTTCCATTTCCAGAACCGGGTACCAGCCGAACTGATGCGCCATAAGATACACATCGCCCTCGGGCGGATGAATGACCGGAATGCCGCCTTCCTCGCGCCCCGTGGCAAAGGCCGCCACCATGGCCTCGGTCTTGGCCTTGAACTCTTCCATGCCGATGCCGTAGCGCGCGGGTATGTCGCTGCGCCGCCAGGCGGGCAACGCCACCAGCAAGACCACAATGGCCATCCAGAAGAGGCGGAGATAAAAGGGTTTACGCGCCATGCGGCCCCCTTTTTCTCAAAAGGGCGGCAAGGACGATGGCGACAAACAGAATGCCGCCGACGACGGCAATCACGCCGCCTGCGCCCATGATGCTCATGGAAACGATCTTGGCCGAACTGTCGAGGCCCTGAGCGGCCCCGGCCGTCTTTCGCGCGACACCCATGAGCCCTGCCAGGAACATGCCTGCGGTCCAGGCGAACTGGCCGAAGCCATAGAGAATGACGCTGGCGGTGGCCAGACGCGGACGCTTGGGTACCCGCTCCAGGATCGGCAGCAGCCAGGTCAGATAAAGACCCATAAAGACCAGATTCACCCCGCCGATCACGGCATGGTAGTGCGAGGGAATGCGGGTATCGTTGGGACCCAGGAAATAGCCCATGATGCCGCCCGCGCCGAACAGCAGAAGCGAGAGCATCATCGCCCAGCCTGCCGTTCCCTTGCGATTGGGCTGGCTCAGAAGATGGCGGGCCACGGCCAGACCGGCGATCAGAGGCTGCAGCGCCATGCCGTACCACAAGAGGTCGGTATAGGATTGTTTGAGCGCCAGACTGGGCAGATCGTGCAGAGCAAGGAAGGCGATGCCTGCCAGGGAAAAGGGAATCAGGCTGAAGAGCAGCGGGCGGAACAGGCGCTCGGGCAGGGCATTCGACAAAAGTTGCCAGCCGGTGATCAGAAGGGCCACGTTGCAGAATTGCAAAAGATGGCCGGGGCCCCAGAACAGATGTTCGTTGCGGGTCGGCATCTCAAGGCCGATGGGCAACTGCATCCAGGTCAGAAGCAGGCAGAACAGGGCGATCAGATACAGGGCGGCAGCGATGCTGGTTCCGTAGGCGAAACAATCGAGGCGGGCCTTGTTTCCGATCAACTGCAGAAGAAGGCGCAGCGCCGACAGTCCGACACCCAGGAACAGGATGGTGACGCCTGCGTAGTAAAGCGGGTCGTCCAGCACCGGCACATAATTGTTGAGCGAAGGAGGGCCGCGATCCAAGAGGGCGGGGGCCGAAAGAAGCGCATAGGACAGCACCGTCGCAACCAGGGCGACCGGCCCCAGAAGTTTAAGGCGCATGCCAGTGCTTGGGGCGGCTTTTGCCGTGGCGACCGTGCTGATCAGGCCTTGAACGGCCACGAACCAGACGATGAAGGAAAAGATGACATGCGTGATCAGGCCCTTGTGAAAGAAGCTCTGCCAGGACCAGGGCATCAGCTCTTGCACATGCGGCGTGCGCGAAAGCGCCAGCAGCAGGGCGAACACCCCGGCCACGGCCAGGGCGGCGATGGCAAGCAAGGCCCAGGCGCGGACTTCCGCTCCTAAGCCGGTTCGCTCGATATCGCTTTTAAGTCCTTCCATCACGCGGCGGGCGGATAGACGTGATAGAGCATCAGATAGACCACGAAGCCCGAAACCGAGACATACAGCCAGACGGGCAGGGTGAAACGAGCCATGGGCCGGTGGCGATCCACGGCACCCGCCAGGGCGCGCTTAACGGTCAGGAAGATGAAGGGCAGGATAACCAGCGACAGCACCACATGGCTGATCAGCAGGGTGTAGTAGAGCGGTTTGACTGAGTCAGGACCGGGAAAGACGAAGACCGGGGCCGTGAAGTGGTAAACCAGATAGAAAGCCAGAAAGAGGGCCGAAGAGGCCAGGGCGCCCATCATCACCTTGCGGTGGGTGTCGCGGTTGCCAAAACGCACCAGAAGAAATCCGGCAATCAGCAGCAAGGAAGAAAGCGCGTTCAGGGTCGCCGTGATATGCGGCAGCAGGCCTGCGGTAGACATGGTGAAAGACCTCCTTAATTTTATGGGCAAGAAGCTGAGGCATCAAAGCCTCCGGGTCAAGAGCGGGGTTTAAGAGAGATTCCAGCTTCTTTCAGCAGCCCCGCCAGTTCCTGAGCGGTTCCGGCCACGATTTCGCGCGCCAAGGGTCCCCAGGGCTTGTCCAAAAGCCCCTCGGGGACGGCACCGTCTTGCTCCAGAACGGCCATTTCAGCGCCCATGGGATCGGACAGTATCCAGTCGATATGCAGGCTTTGCCCGGCAGGGGGTGTTTTCTCCACCCGTACCTTGGCCTTCAGACGAAACACGTCGGCCTCGGGGCTGGCCGCCATCAAGATTCCCTTGGCAGACAGAGCCAGGCGCATAGAGCCGGTAAGGGCTGTGTTGCCATCGCCGGGGGCACCTTCCACGCTTTCCAGCAGCAGGCGCGGTCTTTTTGCCGTGGCCAGAGGCGAGTCGGAGGGTCGCGTCCCTTCCTCCACCGGCATCAGACGGGCCAGCCGGGGTGCGGCTTCCTCGGCCAGGCGTTTCATCAAGGGTGACGCACCTTGCGCCCAGTCTTTCGCGCCGACGCGAGCCTGCTGGTCGAAATGATCGATGACCAGTCCCTCTGCATCATGCAGTTCCCAGAACAGTTCCAGTCGGTCAGATTCTGGCGAAAGCGATTCTCTGCGCTGGCGAAGTTTCAGGGGCAAAGCACCCTTGGGGGCAGCCTCGATTCGGGCTGGTACGTCCTGTTTGGCCAGGGCCGTCTGCACGGCTTTGGCGAAATCGGCGGGAATGTCGGAATCAAACGCCAGCACCACACCCGCCCGGTCGTCGAGATCAAGCAGCGGGTTCGCCCTTTCATGTTCGAAGGGGCGCGGCAGTTGGGGACAGGCGGCCAGCAAAAGGGCCAAGCCCGGTATTATAGCAAATCGGAAAAGGGTCATTCCTCGATGACGATGGCCGACAACTGACGGCCATAAGCGGTTTCGCCCATCAGGCAGGACCGGCGATAGCTGAAAAAGCGCTCGGCCTCCAGGCAGGTGTCGCAGGGCGTCATGGTCACCATCGACACGCCCAAACGTGACAACTTTCGCGAAATATAGCCCGGCAGGTCGAATTTATAGCGCCCCTCGACAACGGATTCTTGGAAGAAATAGCCGTTCTCATTGGTCTCGGCCATGAAGGCGTTGACGAAATCCTCGCTGACTTCATAGGAGCGCCTTGTGATCGAAGGCCCTACGGCGACCACCATGTTGGTGGGCTTGGCTCCCAGATTGACCATTTCCTTCAGCGTGGCTTCCAGGATGCCGGCCAGTGCGCCGCGCCAGCCGGCATGGGCCGCCGCCACCACGCCTGCCTTGCCGTCGGCAATCAGAACCGGAGCACAGTCCGCCGTCAGAACGCCCAGCACCAGGCCGCGCTTGTTGGTGACCAGCGCATCGGCCACCGGTCTTTGATCCTCGGCGAAGGGGGCATCGACGGTAATGGCCCTGATCGTATGTTCCTGGCGCGCCGTAACCAACTGACTTGGCGTCTGGTCCATCATGGCAAGGGCGGCCAGTCGATTGGCCGCAACCTTCTCGGGCGCATCGCCGGAGCCGAAACCGCAATTCAGGGACTCGTAAATTCCCTCGCTGACGCCGCCTTGGCGCGTGAAAAATCCGTGCCGGACCCGGGAGACATCGTTCAGTGCAGAAACGGTAATCATGACACCTCGAAACCAGATGGAACGGGAAAGCCGGGAAGGGTAAGCGCCAACAGCTTGAACAGAGTGCCCATTTCCTTTGGATCGATCAAGCGCCGGGTTCCTGAAAGAAGCAATTCATTTTGTAAGGGCTTGGCGCCTTGGGCAAGGCTTCGGGTCCGCTCCAGAATGCCCAGGCGCTGCAGCCAAACACCTTGCATGACCGGCCCCCAGACGCAAAGTCCCTGAGCCCTTGCCCTGCGAGCTAGGGCGGCAAAATCGACATGGGCGGTCAGATCGACCTGACCGGGATTGTCCAAGACAGGCGCGAAGGCATGGCCCTTGACGGCCTGAAGGCTGTCGCCGATTCCGCTTTCCAGGGGGCCATAGTCGATGAACAGAGCGCTTCCCTTCTGCCTTTGCAAACGCAACGCTATCTCATCGATCAGCCGCAAGGCTGCTGGGCAAGCTTCCGCGATAGCCCCGATGGGGGCCTCTTGCAGCGAGGGGGCCAGCAGAGCCTTGGCATCGGAGGAGGTTTCGCGAGACAGGCAGAAACAAGCCGTTCCCTTCGGGCCGATTTCGACCAGACGCTCGTGCCAGCCGTCTGGCTGGCGGACGAACTGGCGAATGGGCAGGGCATCCAGAAATTCATTGGCGACGATGAGAAGAGGAAAATCCTTAGGGATCGTCGCCAGGGTATCGTGCCAGACCGGGTTGAAAGCGGAAAGCGCATCGGCCTGCTGCTGGCGCAAGGCAGGGCTGGTCTCGACCAGATGCAGCCGGGATGCCTGACAAAAGCCGGGCATCTGGCTGGCCGCGCGCATCAGATCGGCCATCAGGGTGCCGCGCCCTGGCCCCAGTTCCACCAGCAAAAAGGGATCAGGCCTGCCCAGGCTTTCCCAGGTCAGCGCGCACCAGCCACCGATCAATTCACCGAAGACCTGACTGATCTCGGGAGCCGTGGTGAAGTCGCCGGATCGTCCGAAAGCAGTGCCCTGGGCGTAATAGGCGCTGACCGAAAGCTCGAAGAATCGCTCGACCGGAACGGGGCCTTCTGCTTTCAGGATGTCAAAAAGGGCGTTTGTGGTCACGCCTTGCGCCAGACGAAAAGCATCAGTCCTGCGCCAACCAGAACCATGGGCACCGACAGAAGCTGGCCCATGGTGGCCCCGCCCGCCAGAAAGCCTAGAAAGGCGTCGGGCTGGCGGAAAAGCTCGGCCACCGAGCGCGTGATGCCATAGCCCGCGAGAAAGGCCCCTGCCAGGAATCCGGGCTTGGCGCGCAGTTTTTCATTGCGCCACAGAAGAGCCATGACCAGGAACAGCAGCGCCCCCTCAAGAGCTGCCTCGTAAAGCTGGCTGGGATGGCGCGCCACCGGCCCGCCTGTCGGAAAGATCATGGCCCAGGGCAGGTCGTCGGGAGCCTGACGGCCCCATAATTCGCCATTGATGAAATTGGCGATGCGTCCCAGCAAAAGCCCGATGGGAACGGCGGCACAGACCACATCGCCGATGCGCAGGAAAGACAGCTTGTGCTTGCTGGCAAACAGCCAAAGGGCGGCGATGACGCCTGCCGCCCCTCCATGAAAAGACATGCCGCCCTGCCAGACGAAGAAAATCTCCAAGGGATGTGTCAGATAATGCTGGGGCTGATAGAACAGCACATAGCCCAGGCGGCCGCCCAGAACGACGCCCAGCGTGGCCCAGGTCAGAAAATCATCGACCTGCTCAGGCGTCATGGGATGGGGCGAATGGATGCATAGGCGGCGCACATAGCGCCAGCCCAGCACCAGGCCGAAGATATAGGCCAAGGCATACCAGCGGATCGCCAAGGGGCCAATCGAGATGATCACCGGATCGAAGGCCGGAAAGGGAAGGGCGAACAGACCCATGAGCGTGCGCCCTGACTTATTTGTAGGGATCGGGGCTGGCGAGGTATTTCTGTACGTAGCGTGTAACACCGTCTTCCAGCGAGGTGAAGGGGCGCACATAACCGGCGGCGCGCAGACGCGCCATGCGGGCTTCGGTGAAATACTGGTATTTCGAGCGAATCTCGGTGGGCGTATCGATGTATTTGATATAGGGCTCCTTGCCCAGTGCCCGATAGACCGAGCTTGCCAGATCGAGGAAGCTGCGGGCCTGTCCGGTGCCCAGGTTGTAAAGCCCGCTCACATGCGGGTTGTCGAGCAGCCACATCATCACATCCACGCAGTCGTCGATATAGACGAAGTCGCGCAACTGGCCGCCATCCGGATATTTCGGATTGTGCGAGCGGAACAGATGCGCCGGATTGCCGCCCTCGGCCTGCGGAAATATCTGCGCCACCACGCTTTTCTGTCCGCCCTTGTGATGTTCGTTGGGGCCATAGACATTGAAAAACTTCAAGCCAACCCACTGCGGGGGACAGGCCTTGGGATTGTGCATCAGGCGCGCCACCCTGCGGTCGAACAGATGCTTCGACCAGCCATAGGCGTTCATGGGATGCAGATGGGCCAGACCCTCTGGCGAACTGTCGTCGTTAAAGCCCGCCTCGCCATCGCCGTAGGTGGCGGCCGACGAGGCGTAGATCAGGCGCACATGATTGGCCGTACACCAGACCCAAAGGGCCAGCGAGAGGCGGAAATTATTGGTGATGATGAGGTCGGCATCCTTCTCGGTGGTCGCCGAAATGGCGCCCATGTGAAAGATGCATTTGATGGCGTCGGCGTTGGCGTCGAGATACTGGAACAGATTCTCAGGTGCTACGATATCGGCCAGTTCGCGCTTGGCCAGATTGCGCCACTTCTCGTTCGAGCGCAGGCGATCAACCACCACGATGTCGGTAATGCCCCTGGCCTCGAGGGCCGCCACGATGTTCGAGCCGATAAATCCGGCCCCTCCGGTCACCACATACATCGCCGATCTCCATTTAACCTAATGGAAAACTTATACTTTGTATTAGGTCAAACCACAAGTCAGGCTATTTTAGTAAACGGAGTTCGGCGGTTATTCTCTCCGCCTCCGGCGCAACCAGGGGGTAGTAGGTGGATTCTTCTGAATAAAAAAGAATGAAGAGCAGCCGGTCATTCTTGTTGGCCATTCGGGCAAAGCCCTTCAGGTTCGGCCCGTTCTCGGTTTTCATCGTAAAGTCCATGCGCAGGGCCTTGGCATCGCCAAGCTCAGAGGGTGTCATCTTGGTGATCCGGACGTCCACAAATTGAAGTGAGGCCAGGACGCCATTCAACAGGTCTGGAAATTCCAGGAAGGTCATGCCCTTTTTGAAGGTTGGCCCCTTTTTCTCTGACATGAAAGGGGTGTCCATAAGTCGTTTTCCGTCTTCGGTGGCGGTAAAAAACATGAGGCCGTCTAGCCGTGGTCCGTGTTTTGTCCAGGCAACGGAATCGGAATAGGACCTTGAATTCCAGGAGCCATCCGTTTTGACCAGATATTCCCCCACGACATTGACCGAGCCCCCCTGGGGAATCAGGGAATAATAGGCACAGCCGGAAAGTGCGAGACACGAAACAAAAAGAAAGGCCAGGAGCTTCCTCATTTCAAAGCCTCCATCTGCATGCGGACGATCTGTGCATCAGATGCGCTAGGTGCCTTTTGAAGATAAATATCAAAATTCCTTTTGGCCTCTTCCTTCTTTTGCAAAGATAACTCTGCCAGGGCCATGGATCTAAAGACTTCGACCGGAGCACCTTCCGCCTCAATGGCCTTCTTGTAGAATTTTAGCGCTTCTTCAGCCCCATTTTTCTTGGCGCTTCTTCTAAAAACCTCTCCCTTGAAGTAGTAAAGTTCTCCCAGGCGCACGCCATCCTCGATCAGGATATCCAGCAGGGCAAGAGAGGCTTTCTGAGGGTTCTTTGTGATTTCAACTTCCAGAAAAGATGCGCGGTGGGGGAGGATGTGTTCGAGATACCGTTCCCGCCCCTTGTCCTGGGAGATGAGGGTGGGCGAGAGAACATCAGCGAGCCTCTTAAGTTCGGCCTGCCTTTCCAAATCGGGTGGGTGCGTTGATGAGTAGGGATTAAGCGGCCCATCCTGCCCGGCTCTCTTTCCCTCATCGATCGCGCGTTTCCAGACTTCAGAGGGGGCGCTGAGGTCATACTTGTTTTCATAGAGCAAACGCAGACCGTATCCATCGGCCTCGCGCTCATGATTTCTGGAAAAGGCAAGGATGCTGGAGTTTGTCGCCATGTTCATGAGATCGACCGATCCTGCCGGGGCCCCACCCAAAAAAGCTCCCAGCGTGTAAAGGGTCGCCATATTCGTTTGCTCGATGATGTGACGCTGGCTCTGAAGGGTGTGCCGACGCAGGTAATGACCGAATTCGTGTCCAAGAACAGCGGCAAGCTCTGCCTCGTCTCTGGATCTTAATAACAGGCCAGACCAAACCTGGGTCGTTCCGTTGGCCATCACGTTTGCATTAAGTTGCGGAATGCGCATGATGTAGAGGCGGATCCCCGGGCAATAGGGGCCAGCCAGTCGGCATATGATTCCTTTGACATACGCATTGAGTTTTTCATCCTTGATCAGATTTCCTGACGTACGCACCAGTTGCTCATGCTTGTCTGCGGAGAACCAATAGCCACCCTCATCTGTTTCCTTGGAAGGCCTTGCAGCAGGCTTCAAATTCTCAAGGCGATAGGTTTCGAGTATCTGGGGGGCAGAGAAAATACTTGCCGTTTGCGCCTCGGTCATGACGGGCTTTCCCAGTTCGGAGTCCTTGAGGCCGACCTCGAAGTATTTTTTGTCGTCAGCGCAAGCAGACAGAGCAAGCGTTGCGGCAAGAAAGAAAAAGAGCCGAAATTGCCACTTCCCGCTCAGCATGACTTGCAATCCCGTTCAAGGGGAAAGCCTGCGAAAAGGGCGTCAACCGTTTCTTGAACCGACCCTGGGCTTCTTAAGTCTCCAGCATTTCTGGCAATATTGTTGAACCAGACGACATCTCCTGTTTCGAGGTCGACAAGAGAAGCGAATCCCTGCTGCTGACCTCCTGGAATTGCAACTCCCGCAAAGATCGCCACGGCGATGGCGTAGGCAACGCGTCCGGAGCTGGAATAGGTGTCGTTCACGTGGATGAAGAGGGCATGCTTTGCATTTGTCCGATGTCGCAATTCTTTGGCTAACGGCCCCATGGACCAGTCGAGTTTTGCTCCTTTCGTAGGCAAAGTGTAGGCAGGGTTGTAGGAATGAAGCATGATTTCATCGCCGACGGCGGTGTGCAATTTTTGGACAGACAGGATAAAACGATCTTCCGGCGTATTCTGGGGGGGCGGCTGAATCTCCACGAAATCGAGATTCTTAAAGGCGGGGCTCTTCCGAATTCCGTCCAAGAGATATGTTTTTGCCTGCTCCGACCACACTGCGTTCGGAACCTTTACGCCCCCCATGGTCAGCTCACTGAGTTCTACGTCCGGCGGCATAACGGCAATCTTCTGATTGACGCGACTCAAGGCGAGCGTTTTTTCAGAAAGCCGGAAGGTCTGCTGGCAGCCCATTAACGAAGCAGAGACCAACGCAATCGTGGCCCAACGGCACCGGTTGACCATTGTTTCCTCGTCTGTTTCCCGGAATAACTATGCGTATTCAACTATTGCAAGTCAATGCCAGAGGAGCTCGCGCAAAGAACTTTTGCGCAAAAAGAAACGGCGAAAGGTTGTCCTTCCGCCGCTCGTGTCTTGGCCGGTCTGTTATGCGCTACTTCTTCTTGCCCTTTTTGGCGGGCGCTTTCTTGGCCGGGGCGGATTTTTTCGCTGCGGGTTTTTTGGCGGGCGCCGCCTTTTTGGTCACTGGTTTCTTGGCGGGGGCGGGCTTTTTTGCCACGGGCTTTTTAGCCGGTGCCGCCTTCTTCGCAGGAGCCGCTTTTTTCACAGGGGTTGCCTTTTTGGCGGCTGGCTTCTTGGGGGGTGTCGCCTTTTTGGCCACGGGCTTCTTGGCGGGTGCCGCCTTCTTCACGGGGCCAGCCTTTTTGGCGGCTGGCTTCTTGGCGGGAGCCGCCTTTTTCACAGGGGCTGCTTTTTTAGCCCCAGGCTTCTTGGCAGGAGCCGCCTTCTTCGCGGGGGCTGCCTTCTTGGCGGCAGGCTTCTTGGCAGGGGCCGTCGCTTTCTCGGGCGCCGCCTTCGGAGCCGGGGCGACCCTTTTGTCCGGTGCTTTCGCCTCGGGCATTTTCTCCTCGGTCTTCTTGGCAGGGGCCGCCTTCACGGGTTCGGGCGCTTTGGGCACCACCTTCTTGGGCGGCGGCGGGGGCGGCAGCTTCTTGACGCTGGGTTTTTGTCCCAGGGCAGCCACGCCGGGCAGAACCTTGCCCTCAAGCCATTCCAGGAAAGCGCCACCAGCCGTCGAGATATAGGAGAACTGTTCCTCGACTCCGGCATGGGCCAGGGCGGCCACGGTATCGCCGCCCCCTGCCACGGTCAGAAGCTTGCCGGTCTGGGTCAATTGGGCGGCGGCTCTGGCCACTTCGTTGGTGGCGGCGTCGAAGGGCCGCGTCTCGAAAGCGCCCAGGGGGCCGTTCCAGACCAGGGTCTTGCAATCGCTCAAGCGCAGCGCAATGGCGCGGGCCGAATCAGGGCCGGTATCCAGAATCATCATGTCGGCGGGAACCTGCCCGATGGGGACGACCTGCGAAGGAGCGCCCTCCTTCAAGTCGGCGGCCACCACGGCATCGCTGGGTAGCACGATCTGGCATCCGGCCTTTTCCGCCTTCTTCAAAATCTCGCGGGCTGTGTCTGCCATGTTGCGTTCGCACAGCGAGCGGCCAACTTCGACGCCCTGGGCAAAAAGGAAGGTGTTGGCCATGCCGCCGCCGATGATCAGCATGTCTACCTTGCTCACCAGATTTCCTAGAAGATCCAGCTTGGTCGAGACCTTGGCGCCGCCCACGATGGCGGCCACCGGATGCTCGGGCTTTTCAAGGGCCTTTCCCAGCGCTTCCAACTCGGCCTGCATCAGGCGTCCGGCGGCCGAGGGAAGAATACGGGCAATCGCCTCGGTGGAGGCGTGGGCGCGGTGGGCGCAGGAAAAGGCGTCGTTGACATAAAGATCGCCCAGAATCGCCAGTTTCTGGGCAAAACCGATGTCGTTCTTTTCCTCCTCGGGATGAAAACGCAGATTTTCCATCATCGCCACATCGCCCGGGCGCAACTGGCTGATCACCCTGATGGCGGCGTCTCCGGTGCAATCCTCGGCGAAGGCCACGATCTTTCCGCCCAAGGCCCTGGTGAGCGGACCCACCACGGGCTTGAGCGAAAAGGTCAGATCCCGCCCCTTGGGGCGGCCGAAATGCGAGATGACAACCACTTTGGCGCCCCGGCTCATCAGATCCTTGATGGTCTGAGCCGAGCGGTCGATGCGGGTGGTGTCGGTTACGCGACCGTCCTTGACGGGAACATTGAGGTCGGCGCGCACGACAACGCGCTTGCCGGCCACTTCGAGCTTATCGAGAGTAGGAAAGGCAGGCATGAGCGTTTTACCCCTTCAACTGTTACTTCAGTTTGGACAGGCAGATGGCGGTGTCCGACATGCGGGTCGAGAAGCCCCATTCATTGTCGTACCAAGCCAGAATGCGCACGAAGTTCTCGCCAACCACCTGGGTCTGGTTCAGATCGAAGGTGGCGCTGGCCGGGCAATGATTGAAGTCGATCGACACCAAAGGCTCGTCGGTCACGGCCAGAACCCCCTTGAGCGCGCCCTTGGAGGCCTTGATCATGGCCTTGTTGATGGCCTCGACCGTCGCCGTCTTTTCAGACACGAAGGTCAGGTCGATCATCGACACGTTGGGCGTGGGCACACGAACGGCCGTTCCGTCCAGCTTGCCCTTTAATTCCGGCAGCACCAGGCCGATGGCCTTGGCGGCACCGGTCGAGGTGGGGATCATCGAGAGGGCGGCGGCGCGAGCGCGGCGCAGATCCTTGTGTAAGGTATCGATGGTGTTCTGGTCGCCGGTATAGGAATGCACGGTGGTCATGAAGCCGTGCTTGATGCCCACCGTCTTGTTCAGAACATCGGCCACCGGGGCCAGGCAGTTGGTGGTGCAAGAGCCGTTGGAAATGACCTTGTGTTCCTTTTTCAGCGTTCCATGATTGATGCCATAGACGATGGTGGCATCGGCGCCGTCGCAAGGGGCGGAGACCAGGACTCGCTTGGCGCCCGAGTCCAGATGCACGGCCGCCTTGTCGCGCTTGGTGTAGATGCCGGTGCATTCCATGACCACGTCGACCTCCAGCGCCTTCCAGGGCAGCTTGGTGGGATCGCGCTCGGCCATCACCTTGATGGAGGTGGAGCCAATCTTCATGATGTCGCCCTTGACAGAGACGTCGCCAGGGAACATGCCATGAACGGAATCGTGCTTCAGCAGATGGGCGTTCGCTTCCGGGGAGCCCAGGTCGTTGATGCCGACGACCACCAGATCCTTGCGCTTGTTCTCGGCCATAGACCTTAAGACCAAACGGCCGATACGGCCAAAGCCGTTGATCGCGATGCGAACTGCCATGGGACCCTCCAAAGGACAAAAAAACGGTAAACGGGCGATGATTGCGTTGTCGCACAACTTGCCGTTCAAATCCAGATGGAAAGAGAGGAAAAGCCAGGGTTTTTCCCTGTGCTAGGTCATAAAATCGACCTGTTCTGAGAGGATTGTCCGAGCGTCATATTCGGAAGGTCTAATTTGATGGGGGCTTTGGAGGGGAATGCGGGCACGGCACCCTTATTGCAATAAAAGCCGCAAGCTGGTGGAGGGACACATGATCGGTTCAATAGAGGGCATTAGCAGGAACCAAGCCAAATTAGCGGTTCCCTCAGATACAGTTGAAATGGGCGAAAACACCTTCAGTGCGGCCCTCGAGGTGGCCAGAAAGGCCGACGCTGCAGAAAGGCTCCGCAAATCTGAGGTTGAAGACATCCGTGACAAAGGGTTCCGGACCTGGGCAGGAGAGATGCAGGTCGAGCAGCTCAAGAAGAAGCTCCGCGAAAAAATCCTTAAGGCAATGGGACTTGGCGAGGAGGATCTTGCCAAGATGGCCCCGGCCATCCAGCAGATACTTGAACAAAAAATCCAGCAGGAGATCGAGCAGCAGCTTGAGGCGGAAATGCGTCGGCAGCAGATTGAAAAGAGCGCCGAGTCGAAACGCCAGGACCCTCAAAATGCTTCTGCGGCTCCTGGAAAAGACGGGGCCGCGGTCCAAAAAGCGTTGGTCGCCGTTCCGGGCGCTGGGCAAAATCCCACCGGTACGGGGGAAAAGACTGGCAAAAAATGCCCGGTAATTCCAGCGCTGTCCTGGCCCGGCTTGCCTCCCGGCTCTCTCTTCTGACCGAAATAGACTCTATTTCTTCCAGGTGCAGGCGACCGGCCAGATCGGTTTTGAGGCGGCAGAAAGGGTTCTTCCATCTGTCGTCATGACAGAAACGGCCAGTTTTTTGCGCGATTCGGGCAGGTCTCGCAGCAGGCGGTTGCTGATTTCATCGACCGGAGGCGCAAGATAAAGCCCCAAGGGGTCGAGATATTCGATCATGTCCGGCCTCAGCATCTGGCCGTTCAGGGTGAAATCGGGGCTTTTGCTAATCAGCAGATTAAGGTGCAGGTGGGGATAGCCCGCTTGCCCGTAATGCCCTCCCACGGTACCTGTATTGCCTGAAAGGCCAACAGTTTGCCCCCTGACCACAAGGTCTCCTGGCCGAAGCGGAGAGGGACTGTCGAGATGCTGGTATCTGGCAAAGACATGAACGGGCAGGCCGGTGGCCTCGGGGCCAAAACGAATCCAGATGAAATTGCCGACCAGTCGCCCGCCCGTTCCCGCATGGGCGACCTCGCCATCGGCCACCGCCAGGAGGGGGGTGGCGAATTTCAGGCTGATGTCCAGGCCGTTGTGAAGGCCGTAATGGTCATTGGCCCGGGGGCTGCCGTCATAGCGCGTCGGCGAGGCATAGGGCGAAGAAACTTGAGGACAATCAACGCCCTCTGGAAAGAGGGGGGACAGCCCCGTGGCGAACAATCCTCGCTCGATGAAGGCTTCCAGATTTTCCTTGGTCTCCATCTCCTGGGCCTGACCGCCCATGCGGCCCTTCTGCGCAAGAGCATCGCTGCCGCATAGGACAAGAAAGAAAAGAAAGGTCAGGCGGGCCAACATGTTCATGGCGTTTCCCCTTGCGACAGGCGCTTGGCCAGGGGGGCGAATTCGGTGGCGATCGCCTCGTAGAGCGGGCGCTTGAAGCCTATGATCAGGCCGGGCAGTTCCTCGAAGCCAGCCCAGCGCCAGCGGACGAATTCGACTTCCTCTTCGTGACCGTCTAGCTGGATGTCGCTGTCATGCCCCAGAAAGCGCAAGGCGAACCATTTTTGCTTCTGGCCGCGATATTTGCCCTTCCAGACCTTGCGGCTGAGATCGGGCGGCAGGTCATAGGAAAGCCAGTCTTTCGACTCGGATATGATCTCCGCCTTGTCGGTCCCCGTTTCCTCCTTCAATTCGCGCAAGGCGGCCTGGCGGGGTTCTTCGCCCTTGTCGATGCCACCCTGGGGCATCTGCCAGGCTCCGGGCGAATCGGCCCGCATGCCGACAAAGACCTCGCCTTGGGCATTGAACAGAAGAATGCCGACGCCAAGCCGATAGGGCCGGTCATCTCCGGTCATGGCTGCTTACTCGTAACCACGGCGGAAACGGGGGCTAGAACGATGCCCCTGGCCTGCAAATCCTTGACCCAGGCGGCCACGCGGTCCATGGCCAGAGGGCGGGGGGGAATCAGCACCAGGGCGCGCCCCTTGGCCTGGGCATCGTCTTCGGCCTTGCGCAGGCGGATATCAAGGGCGGTGCGGAAATGCCGCTCGTCGATCATGATATTGGCCTTGGCATAAGGCAGGTCCAGGGCCTCGGCCAGCCGGGCTGCCGTCTGATCGCCCGCCAGTCCGTTGTCGATGAACAAAAGTCCGCTTTGCTTAAGAGCCCTGAACAGCGAATCCACTTGCGAGGAAACCGTCAGGAAGCGCTGCCCATCCACGGCGACCAGCCCGGTATAGCCCTGGCCATGCGTCAGCAGAGTCTCAAGGCGGCGCAGATTCTCGGCGGTGGAGAGGGCGGAAATCAGCCCCATGGGTCCGGGATCGCGCATGGGAAAGCTGCGGGAATCTAGTGGCAATCCCAGCAGAACCTCATGCCCGGCAGCTCTGGCGCGCTTCATCCAATCCTCGATCTTGGGAGCATAGGGCGAGAAGGCCAGGGTGATCTCGGGCGGCATTTTGGCGATGGCGGCCTCGCCGCCCTCCTTCAAGACGCCGAGATCGAGAACGACCACGGCAATTCGAGGCCGCTTGTCGCCAAGATCGAAGGGACGGGCATAGGCTTTCCAGGCCTCGCGTCCGTCCGAGCCGACGGTGGGAATAGTACCGGCATCGGTTTTCTTGACCAATGCTGACTGAGGGGCTTCCGGCATCGGCGCCGGGGGCTGGGCCGGAGGGGGAATGGCAGGCAGATTAGCGTAAGTCGGCACCGACAACTGCCCCGTATTGGCAGGCAGGCGCGGCTCACCGGTAACCGGGCTGAGCGAGGTAAACTTGGACCCAGCGGCATCCTTGAGACTAGGCGCCTCGAACGAGGGCATGGGCGGTTTTGCGATGCTGTCTGTTCCGGCAGGTTGGGAAAGGGGGGCTTCTCCACCCGGCTGTATGGGGGCCTGCGGGTCTTGCCTGCCTGCTTCTCCTGCCGCTGGCGGGGGAAGTGGTGTGGCAGGCTGGGGCTCCGCCATAGAAGGAGGGGGGCCTTCGCCTTCCTGAGCCGGTCTGCCCGCCAGTTCCTGCCCCGCAGGGGGTGGCGGCGACGGGTTCAACAGCGAATCGCCGCCGGGACCTGCGCGCGGCGGCATGGGCAGGCTAAGGCTGGGTGTCGTCGAGTCGGCTTGGGGTGCTTCGTTGGCTCCCGGCCCTTTCATCAGCCAGATGCCGATACCGATCAGAAAGCCCAATGTCAGCACACCAAGCCCGGCAAAAACCGCTTTCCGACTTTTTTCTGGAACATGTTCGGCCACATGCTCGAAGGCGGGCGGCAAATGGATATGGTCTTCGACTTCTTCGACGACGTGGTGAAATTGGTCTTCGACCTTGTGAGCCAAAGGAGCCAGCTTCTCGCGCATGGGCCCCAGCTTCCCGATCAGGGGCTGCAGCTTGGCACCAAGGGGGCCCAGCAAAGCCGTCAGCTTGCCGAAAAGCGGGGTAACTTTTCCGAAAAGCGGAGCAAGTTTGCCGAAAAGCGGTCCCAGCTTTCCGAACAACGCTCCCGGGTGGGGCAGGCGGGATGTGATGCCGCTTGCCAGTCCCGATATTTTGGCGCCAATGCCCGAGAGGTTGACCGGAAGCTTCAGGTGACCTCCTAAGAACTCACAGGGATCAGCACCGACTAGCGCCCGGTAAGCAGATAATCGATCGCGCGGTTAAGCTGAACGTCGGCTTCTTCGCCTTCCTCCTGCTTGGCATCAGTGGGCGGGGTTTTGTCCGGCTTTGAAGTCTTGGGCGGCTTGGTTGCTGCAGGTTTTTTTTCTGGGGCTTCGATGGCCTTTTCACCAAGCGCGTCGTTCTTGAGGGCATGCGGCAGGCTGGCCTCGCCCCGCTTGGACTCGGTCTGCGAGGCCAGATCCCTGGCCGTCTTTACCTCGATGTCGGGTTCGATTCCCACCTGCTGAATCGAGCGCCCGGCAGGTGTGTAGTATTTCGCCGTGGTCAGCTTGATGGCGCCATAGCCCGGAAGCGGGATAATGGTTTGTACGCTGCCTTTGCCAAAGCTTTTGGTGCCGATCAGCGTCGCCCGCTTGTGGTCTTGCAGTGCGCCGGCCACGATTTCGCTGGCGGATGCCGACCCTTCATTGATCAGAACGACCAGCGGCGCACCATCGGTCAAATCCCCCATGCGGGCGTTGAAGCGCTGGGTTTCCTCGGGCTTGCGCGAACGCGTCGAGACGATTTCGCCTTGGTCGAGAAAGGCGTCCGATACCGACACGGCCTGATCTAGCAGTCCGCCCGGATTGTTGCGCAGATCGATGACATAACCCTTGGGCTTGCCGCCCAGCTTGGCCTTGACGTCGGTCACGGCCTTTTTCAGGGCCGCCGTGGTCTGCTCGTTGAACGAGGTGACGCGAATGACGCCGATCTGTCCCTCCACTTTCTGGCGGACGGGCTGAATCTTGATGACGGCGCGCTGCAGCGTCAGATCGAAGGGATCCTTGCCCTGGCGGCGGATGGTCAGTTTGATCGGCGTGTTGGGAGCGCCTCGCATGCGCTCGACCGCCTCGTTGAGCGAAAGCCCCATGACGGATTCGCCATCAATATGGGTGATGAAATCGCTGGGGCGCACCCCTGCCTTGTGGGCTGGCGTATCGTCGATAGGCGACACCACCTTGACCCAGCCGCCTTCCATCGTCACCTCGATGCCAAGGCCGCCAAATTCGCCTCTGGTCTGAACCTGCATGTCCTTGAAGGTTTTGGTGTTCAGATAGGCTGAATGCGGATCGAGGGCCTGCAGCATGCCGTTCAGGGCCTGCTCGATCAGTTCCTGATCGCCCACGGGCTCGACATAGTCTGAACGGACGCGCTCGAAGACGTCGCCGAACAGATTGAGCAGCCGGTAGGTTTCCGAAGGACTTTTCTCTTGCGCATAGGCCCAAGAAGCCATCAAGGCCATGACGGCGCTTGCTATCAAAACTTTGCGAATCATCCGCTGACCTTGTCCTTCATTGCCGCAAGCCACGGCGAGGGATTCACCGGCTGGCTGTTTCGGCGCAATTCGACATACAGAATCGGTTTGCCCGATCCTTCCCCCATCACGCCAAGGGGTTCCCCAGACACCACCGTCTGGCCGACAACGCCATCGATGCGTCCCAGACCGGCGATCAGGCTATGATAGCCCTCGCCGTGCTCGATGATCAAGAGACGGCCATAGGATCGGAAGTTTCCCGCAAAAATGATCTGGCCATCGTAGGGGGCCACCACCTGGGCCCCCGGGCGGGTCTCGATGCCGATTCCCTTGGAAGGAGCCCCCAGGCTGTTGGGTTCGCCGTAATGGGTGACCACCTCGCCTCGGGCGGGCAGGGGAATCTGTCCTCTGGCCTGGCTGAAGGGTTTGGCCGGTCCGCCGTAATGGGGCAGCATGGGGCTGGCCTGCTGGCTTTTGGCCACTTCGACCGGCTTTCCGCTCTTTTTTGCCGCCTGTTGGGCCTTGGCCCGGGCTTCACGCTCCTTGGCGGCGGCCAGGGCCCTGGCCCGGCGCTCCTCCTCGATGCGATTGATCAGATCCTTAAGATCCTCGGCCTCCGAAGCCAGCCGGGCCACGCGCTTTTCCGCTTCCTGGCGCTCTTCCTGGGTTCGGGCCACCATCTCGCTTTTACGCTGCATCAGGCTGTCGAGACGCTTCTGCTCGTCTTCCAGCCGGACCAAAGCCTGCGAGCGCCGTTCGCGCTGGCGGGCGATATCGGCGCGAACCTGGGCCAGATGCTCAAGCTCTCGGCGGATATCGGCTGCCTCGATCTCGATCTGGGGAACGGCGGCGCGCAGCAGAATGGCGCTGCGCACGGTATCGGCTGGCTGGGCGGGCAGGGCGATCAAGGCTTCGGTCGGACGCCAGGCCATGCGCTCCAGCGCCATCAGAACCCGGCCCATATAGCCGCGCTTGCGTTCAAGCGCTGCCGTCATGCCCGCATCCTTGGCGCGCAGCCTGCCTAGCTGGGCTTCGAGCAGGGTCAGCGTATCCTCTTGCTCTTGGGCGGATTTGGCGGCGGTCACCAACTCCGTCTTCAACTTCGAGACGTCCCCTGCCAGGGCCTCTTGCTTGCGCGTCAACAGCTCGCGTTCCTGGCGCCCCTGCTCCAGCGCCTTCTCGATTTCCTTGAGTTGCTTGTCGGGCGGCGCAATCTTCGCCTTCTCGGCAGCGAAAGCGCCTTCCCCCCCCAGGCCGAGGGCAAGAAGAAGGAAACCGTATCTGAGAAACCTAGCCGACATGAAGCAGCGAACGCCCCGTCATCTCGGCAGGCTGGGGAAGGCCCAGAAGAGCCAGCAAGGTCGGCGCCACATCGGCCAGACGCCCGCTGGCAAGCGTTGCCCCTTGGGGGCCACCCACCAGCAGTGCTTGCACGGGGCCGACTGTATGGGCGGTATAGGGCTGGCCGTTGTCGGGGTCTTTCATCAGTTCCAGATTGCCGTGGTCGGCGGTGATCAGCAAAACGCCGCCTGCTTTCGCGACGGCACTTTCCAGGCGGGCCAGGCAGGCATCGATGGTTTCTGCGGCCTTCATGGCGGCAGACAATATTCCGGTGTGGCCCACCATGTCGCCATTGGCGAGGTTGACCACCACCAGATCGAATTTCTGTGATCCGATGGCCTCGACCAGACGATCCGTGACCTCAAGGGCCGACATCTCGGGCTTCAGGTCGTAGGTCGCCACCTTGGGCGAGGGAATCAGAATGCGTTCCTCACCCGCAAAGACGCGCTCTTCGCCGCCGTTGAAGAAGAAAGTGACATGCGCGTATTTTTCAGTCTCGGCGATGCGCAATTGCTTTAAGCCCGCCTTGGAAACCACTTCGCCCAGGATGTTGGTCAGAGCCTCCGCGGGAAACAAAGCCTTCATCCAGGCATTATGCGCCTCGGAATATTCGGTCATGCCCAGCGCCGTGGCGAAGGCGACAGTCTTCGATCTGGCAAAGCCCGCGAATTCGGGGTCAAGCAGGGCCGAAAGAATTTCGCGCGCCCGGTCGGCCCTGAAATTCGCCATCAGAAGCCCGTCGCCATCTTGCATGCCGGCATAGCCCGCCAGCACGCTGGGCTTGACGAATTCGTCATTCTCGCCCTTGGCATAGGATTGGGCGATGGCCGCCAGTCCATCGCTGGCGGCAATCCCCTGAGCCGACACCAGGGCGTCATAGGCCAACTGGACGCGGTCCCAGCGCTTGTCGCGGTCCATGGCGTAATAGCGCCCCGAGACCACGCCCAGCCTTGCGCCTGTGCCTTCGATGTCGGATTGGAATTTGGCCAGATAGTCCTTGGCACTTTGCGGGGGCGTGTCGCGGCCATCCAGGAAGGCGTGAACAATGACGGGAACGCCCGCCTTCGACGCGGCCTTGACCAGCGCGGCCATATGGTCCTGGTGTGAATGGACGCCGCCGGGGCTCATCAATCCCATGATGTGCAATCTGCCGCCCGATTTCTTGAGGGCGCCCAGCCCCTCGACCAAATTCGGAATGGTCGAAAGTGTTCCACTGGCGACGGATTGATCGATGCGCGGCAGATCCTGCATGACCACGCGACCGGCGCCCAGATTGGTGTGGCCGACTTCGGAATTTCCCATTTGCCCTACGGGCAGTCCCACTTCAAGTCCCGAGGTCTCGACCAGCGCATGCGGACAGGTGGCGAGCAGGCGGTCCCAGGTCGGGGTATTGGCCAGCGCAATTGCATTGTCGGCGGTTTCTGTGCGCCATCCCCAGCCGTCCAGGATGCACAAAACGACGGGGCGCGGGCGGGCGAAGGGGGCAGACATGTTGGGTCCCTCAAGACAAGGCGATTCGCTTAGATATTACGGCATTCCGCCTTGCGATTCCAAGCTGGACCGTAACTTTATCCCCGGTGATAGGGATGGTTGGTCAGAATGCTAAAGGCGCGCCACACCTGTTCGGCCAGCAGGGTGCGGACCAGAAGATGCGGCCAGATCATGGCGCCCAGCGACAGTTTCTGGTCGCTGCGGTCAAGGACGGCATCGCCCAGGCCATCGGCGCCGCCGATCACGAAGACGAGATCGCGTCCGCATTCCTGCCA
This sequence comes from Alphaproteobacteria bacterium WMHbin7, assembly GCA_002753155.1. Classification (GTDB taxonomy): domain Bacteria; phylum Pseudomonadota; class Alphaproteobacteria; order Rhodospirillales; family WMHbin7; genus WMHbin7. The sequence continues at coordinate 43,057 of PDZW01000008.1, read as the reverse complement.
CTTGGAAAACTTTTTGGCAAAAGCCTCGCTGGAAAGCGCCTCCCCGGCGGGGTCGAGTGCCACCAGGAATGCGCTTTTGGGAAGCTTGGCCAGCAAAAGCTCGGCCTCGCGGGCCTTGCGCTCGGGCCCGGCCAGGGGGCGGCGCTCTTCGATTTCGATCACATCGAGCGCCCAGGGCAGCCGCTTGGCATAATGGTCGAACAAGACTTGCTCGGGGCTGCCCTTGGCCTTGCCGACAGCCAAGAGGAGAAGGCGCATCAGGCCTTCTTCTTGGGTGCTGGCTTCTTGGGTGCTGGCTTCTTGGCGGCAGGCTTCTTGACCGGTGCCGCCTTCTTGCTGGCGACCGGCTTCTTGGCGGCAGGCGCTTTGGCGGCAGGCTTCTTGACCGGCACCGCCTTCTTGCTGGCGACCGGCTTCTTGGCGGCAGGCTTCTTGACCGGCGCCGCCTTCTTGGTTGTCGGTGTTTTCTTTGCGGCAGGCTTGTCAGCCGCCTCGGCTGGGGATTTTGCCGCTGCTTTGCCCTTCGGCTTCGAGTCGGGCAATTTCCACATGCCTTCCAGATCGTAGAAGCTGCGCACCTCGGGGCGGAACAGATGGACCACCACATCGCCGCCATCCACCGCCACCCAGTCGGCCTGGGGCAGGCCTTCCTCGCGCGGCCTGATGCCGATGGTCTTCAGCTTCTCCATCAAATGCCCGGCCATCGATGCCACATGGCGGGCCGAGGTGCCGCTGGCGATCACCATCCAATCGGCGATGCTGGAGCGTCCCGTGATGTCGATGGGCACCACATTCTGCGCCTTGTTGTCATCAAGCGATGCCAAGACGACAGAAAGCGCCTGGGGCTTGCCGGACGGAGCCGATCTTGCGCTTTTTGCCGGGGCTTTCGGTTTTGCCGTCGCGGCTGCCTTGGCGGGGGATTTCTTGGCAGGGACTTTCTTGGGAAGGGCGGAAATGGCGATTCTCCTACTGATGGGCTCGTATGTCGGTTGCCGAGGCGGGATGTTCCTTCAGCCAGAGAAAAGTCCAGGCCGGAGGAATCGCCCCGCTCAGCTTGCGGGAAGAGGTGGCGCAGCGTTCATATCGCTTGGCCGCCTTTCCCGCCAGTGCCGGTAAAGAATAGGCCGGGCGGGCCATAACCGCAACCGGCAGAAGCTTGACTAGGCGCGTCCAGCCCCTCCAGCGGGGAAGCTGGGATAGATTATCCGCCCCCATCAGCCAGACAAAGCGGATGCCGGGCAGGCGTTTTTTCAGGTGGGCAACCGTGTCGGCGCTATAACATGTTCCCAGCCGGGCCTCGATATCCGTGATTTTCAGGAAGGGATAGGGGGCGACGCACTTTTGCGCTCTGCCCAGACGATCCTGGAAAGAGGCCATGCCCTTAACGGGCTTCAGGGGGTTCTGGGGAGAAACCAGCCACCAGACCTCGTCCAACGCCAGGGCTCTCCTGGCCAGCAGACTGAGGTGAAGATGTCCTTCATGGGCCGGGTTGAACGAGCCGCCCAGAAGCCCAACGCTGCGCTTGCGCCGGTCGCCCAGGGAGGGCAGAGGGGCTTTCCACAAAACCGACATCAGCCGGGGCGCACCTGGCCCGAACCCCGGATCCGGTATTTGTAGGTGGTCAGCTCCTCCAGCCCGACGGGGCCGCGGGCATGCAACTTGCCGGTGGCGATGCCGATCTCGGCGCCCATGCCGAATTCGCCGCCGTCTGCGAATTGGGTCGAGGCATTGTGCAAAACGATGGCCGAATTGACTTCGGCCAGGAATTTCTCGGCCCTTGCGGCATCGTCGGTCACGATGCTGTCGGTATGCGCAGACCCATGGTCGTTGATGAAGGCGATGGCTTCGTCCACGCCATCGACGAGACGGGCCGAAATGATGGCGTCGAGATACTCCGTAGTCCAATCCGCATCCGTGGCGGGCACGACGCGGGAATCGACGCGCACCACATCCTGGTCGCCCCGGACTTCGCATCCTGCATCCAACAGATCGCGGATCAGGGGGGCAAGATGCGTGGCAGCGCAGGCGCGATCGACCAGCAGGGTTTCCGTGGCGCCGCAAATGCCGGTGCGGCGCATCTTGGCATTGAGGACGATCTTGCGCGCCATCTCAAGATCGGCGGCCCCGTCGACATAGGTGTGACACAACCCCTCCAGGTGCAGAAAGAGGGGAATGCGGCTATCCGCGATCACACGCTCGATCAGCGACCGACCACCCCTAGGCACAATGACGTCGATATATTTCGTCATGGTCAGTAAAACGCCCACGGCGGCACGGTCGGTAACGGGGATCATCTGCAAGCATTCCGAAGGCAATCCGGTCTGGCGAAGCCCCTCTTGCAGGCAGTCCATGATGGCGCTGGAGGAATTGATGCTTTCCGAACCGCCCCGCAAGATCGCGGTATTGCCCGATTTCAAACACAGGCCCCCCGCATCTGCCGTGACGTTGGGGCGCGATTCATAGATGATTCCGATGACGCCCAGGGGAACGCGCACCCGCTCGATCCGCAATCCGTTGGGGCGTTCCCATTCCGTCATGATCCTGCCCACGGGATCGGGCAGTGCGGCAACATCCTCCAAACCCTTGGCCATGGCTTCGATGCGCTTTTCGTCAAGCAAAAGGCGGTCGAGAAGGGCGCGGCTCAAGCCCTTGGCTCTGGCGCCCGCCATGTCAAGCGCGTTGGCGGCCAGGATGACGGCCGAGCGTTTGCGGATGGTTCCGGCCGCTTGCAAGAGCGCCTTGTTCTTGGCCTCGCTCGAAGCGAGAGACAGCAGTCTTGATGCCGCTCGGGCCTTTTGTCCGATACCCTCCATCAGGGCCTGAATATCTGAGCTGGAAGCTTCCACGCCGACAAATTCCTATAAGGATTGAGCCCCAAGTGTAGCCAAAGCGGCTATTCCTGTCATGGAAAACCCATGTTGCGGTTCAAACGCTCCTGTTCTTCAAGGGGCAGAGCATTCCACCAGGCGACGGCGGCCTGGCTTTCCTGTCCGTCCTTGGCTTGCGCGGGTGGCGGCTCGCCCACGGCGGCGTAATGGGCGGTGTACTGGGTGGTGAAGGCCACCGTGCGTTTTGGGCTGACAGCCATTTTGTACCCGTGCGACATCAGCATCTGCCAGAAAATGCGGTCGCAGATGGGGGCCAGCTCTTTTGGAATGGCGGTCCACAGAGGTGCTATATCAAGCGCTCGGCCAGTCAACATCAGGCAACTGGTATCGGCGTAATGAACGGCGTCTCCCGCCTCAGCAAGCCCCAGGATTTCAGAGCCGTCGGCGCGGTGAAAGCTGCGCTTTGATATCAAGACCTCTGCCCCGCTCTCGGCTTGCAAGGCCACAAGCGTTTCGATGTGATTGGGCCAGAACCAATTGTCGGCATCGAGAAAGGCCACGGCATCAAAGCCCATTTCGATGGCGCATTTTGCGCCGATGCCGCGCGGCGTGTCGCCGTTGTCGCCGTGCGCTTGGTCAAGTTTCAGATGGATGCAGGCCTCGCGCCGGTCGATCAGGGCGTTGGGATGTCCATCGGCAACCATGAGATGGGTGCAGGGATGCGTTTGCGCCGCCACGCTGTCAAGGCAACGGATCAGCATTCTGTCGGGCTCGTGCCAGTAGGGGGTGATGACCGCGACGCGCACCCGAAGCTAGGCCTTGGGCGCGAAGCCCGGCGGCGACTGCGGAGCCGAATCCTTGGCAATGCCGTAGATGCCGCGCTGATTGGGGATGGGTTTGAACTTGTCGGAAATGCCCAGCACCGTCTCGGCGCCGCCCAGATACAGAAAGCCGTCATCGGGCATCAGGCCAGAGATATTGCCAAGCACGCGAGACTTCGTCGGCTGGTCGAAATAGATCAGTACATTGCGGCAGAAAACGACGTCGAATTGTCCCAGCGCCTTCAAGTCGGTCAACAGGTTCCACTCCTTGTACTGAACCATGGCGCGGATGGCGGCGTCGATCTGCCACACCTCGTCCTTCTTCTTGAAGTATTTGACCAAAAGGGTGATGGGCAGGCCTCTTTGCACCTCGAACTGCGAATAGACGCCCGCCTTGGCCTTTTCCAGCATTTCCGTCGAGATGTCGGTGCCGACGATATCGATCTTCCAGCCAGCCAGCTTGGCCTGCTCCTCCTTCAAGATCATGGCGATGGAATAGGGTTCCTGGCCAGAGGAGGAGGCAGCGCACCAGATGCGGAAGGATTTCTTGGCGGCCCTGGCCTTCAGAACATGAGGCAGCACCATTTCTTTGAACTGGTCGAACGGCTTCGAATCGCGAAAGAAGAACGATTCGTTGGTCGTCATCGCCTCGGTGATTTCGCGTCCCAAGGCTTCATCGCGACTGGCGCGCACGGTGCCGATCAATTCATCAAGGCCCTTAAGGCCGCGCTTGCGCGCGATCGGCATCAGGCGGCTTTCCAGCAGGTACGACTTGTCGCTGGTCAGGACCAAGCCTGAACGGTCCTTGATGAATTTAGCGATGAAGTCGAAGTCTTCGGGCTTCATGGCCGTTACCTGCGCTGCGAGATTTTAAGGATTTGCGGGGCAATTTCCGCCAAAGGCAGGACGGCAGAACAAATACCCGCCGTGGCCACGGCGCCCGGCATGCCCCATACCACGCTGGTTGGCTCGTCCTGGGCGATCATGGTGGCGCCGCCCTGCACCAGCACCTGCCCGCCCTTCATCCCATCCTGGCCCATGCCGGTCAGAACAACGGCAAGGACACGCTTGCCATAGGCTTGCGCGATGCTGCGGAACATGGGATCGACTGCTGGGCGGCAGAAATTCTCGGGTGGATTCTTGTTCAGTCGGATGACCTTGTCGGTTCCCTTGGACTCGACAACCATATGAAAGTCGCCGGGTGCGATATAGACCCGCCCACCTTGAATGACTTCGCCATCCTTGCCCTCGGCCGCATTCCAGCCTGAAAGCCTTGTGATGTGCTCGGCCAGAATGGTCGTGAAGGTGGCTGGCATATGCTGGGTGATCAGAATGGGCTGGCGGATGGGTGCGCCCTTCAGCGTTCCCAGAACGGCAAACAGCGCCTGCGGGCCTCCGGTGGAACTGCCGATGGCGATCACGTCAACCGGATCGTTATTAGCGGGGCGCAGCGTGACCTGTCCGGCATAAAGCGGCACGGCGGGGCGGTGGGCTGGCTGAGCAATAGAGACCTTGGCCCGCTCGGGAAATCCGCCGGGAGGGGCGGCGCGCTTGGGCTTCCTGCGCCTTGCAGCCCCCCAGGCCTTGACCTTCTCGATCAGTTCCGTCTTGAACTGGCCCGCCCCCAGGTCTTTCGACGAGGTCGGCTTGGGGACATAATCTGCAGCCCCGCCTTCCATAGCCCTCAAGGTCACGTCGGCATTCTTGTGGGTCAGGGTCGAGGCCATGATCACCTGAAGGTCAGGGTCCTTCTTCAGCAATTGCGGCAGAGCGGTCAATCCATCCATGACGGGCATTTCAATGTCCAGCACCACGACTTCGACGTCGTAGCGATCCAGCGCGCTCAAGGCCATCTGGCCATTGCCCACCGAAGAAACCACCTGGATGCTCTTTTCCTCTTCAAGCATCTTGGTGACAATGCCACGCACGACGGCGGAATCGTCAACCACCATCACGCGAAAAGGCTCTGCACCACTGGCCTGGGGCGGACGCGCCGCCCCGGTATCGATACTCATCTTTGAAATCCCACCCCACGCACCTTAAAGCAGGCCGACTTGCGAGAACTTGGCTTGCAGAATCTCGCTGTCGAATGGCTTCATGATATACTCGTTGGCACCGGCCAGGATGGCTTCCTGGATGTGTTCGATGTCGTTTTCGGTCGTGCAGAACACCACCTTCGGCTTGTCGCCGCCGGGCAGTTTGCGCAGTTCCCTAAGGAACTCGATGCCACTCATGACAGGCATGTTCCAATCAAGCAGGATCGCGTCGGGAAGCCTCTTCTGACAGACCTCCAGGGCGGCTTTTCCGTCGGCGGCCTCGTCGACCTCGAAGGTGAGTTCCTGCAGTATCTTCCTGGCCACCATACGGATGACTTTCGAATCATCGACCACAAGGCAGAGTTTCATGTTGGTTCGAAGCCTTCGCTACAAAACGGACGATTGACGATTATCTCGTAAGCAAACACTTGATCACTAGCTTTCCGCTCGACCCAGGTCAAGCAGACGTTGCACATCCAGAACGACCAGCAGCTTTCCATCCAACCGGTAGATCCCTGCCGAGAATTCCCGCCACAGAGGGTCCAGCGTCGGCGGATTGCGCTCGAAGGCGGCTGAACGTAAGCTCAAGACCTCGCCCACGGAATCGATCAGCAGGCTGTATAGCTCGCCGTTCATGTCGACGACAACGCTCATGCCTGGCTTGTTGTCGCCCTCGCGGTCCTTAAGTCCCAGGCGCCTGCGCACGTCGATGGCGGTGACGATGCGCCCGCGCAGATTGAGCGATCCTGCCACTTCGCGCGGGGCCAAGGGAATGCGTGTCACCTTCTGGGGGCCCAGCACGTCCTGCACGGTCAGAACGGGGATGCCGAACATCTGGTTGTCGATGAACATGGTGACGTAGTCTTGAGTCTCGGCCGTTACTTCGGCCAGGGAGCGCTTGCCTGCGGGAACAAGCTGGTTCATGACGCACCTCCGTGGGTGACGATCTGTGTCAGGGTTTCAAGCAGCGCATCGCGGTCGAATTTGGCGATGTAGTCGTTAAAGCCGACCTTGCGCCCGCGCTCGAAGTCCTTTTCGGTGGCGTGGGACGAAAGGGCGATCATCGGTGTGGTCATCCAGCGGGCGTCGCCGCGCACGGCCTCGGCAAACTGGAAGCCGTTGAGGCCGGGCATTTCAATGTCGCTGATGATGGCATCGAAGACGTAGCCCTGCTCGCGCAATTGCAACGCCTTGTCGACCGCTTCGACGGCCGTGACCTCGAAGCCCGATACCGATAGAAGCGGGGTCAGAAGATTGCGGAAGAACAGGCTGTCATCGACCAGAAGAACGCGCTTGCCGCCCTTTTCCTCTCCGAAGGCATCGGTTTCCTTGGCGACGCCGAACCAGTCGCCGAAGGCCTGGGTCAGGTAGAAGCCGGCATCGATGACGTCGGTCGCCTTGCCCGCGATAACGGCTGTACCGATCAGGCCGGGCTGGGCGACGGTAATCTCGACCTTCAGCACGTCCTCGACGATGTCCACGATCTCATCGACGACAAGGCCCATCGAGCGTTCATGATCCGAGAAGACCAGAACCGGCTGACGCCCGTCCGTCTTCATGGCATAGCGGTCGTTGACCATGATCAGCGGCATCAGATGGCCGCGATACTGGACCACCGGCTTGCCGTGCGACTGCTCGACCGCCGTGACCTCGATCTCTTCAAGCCGGGCAACCAGGGCCAGAGGAACAGCCTTGAGATCCTCGCCGCCAGCGCGGAAGACCAGCAGCGACGTCTTGTCCTCGCCGTGCATGTCCTTAAGGTGCATCTGCTCACCTGCTTGCGAGGAGCCTGCCATGGCGCCCGTTGCGGCGGCGATGCCGTTGGGGTCCAGAATCATGATCACCGAGCCGTCGCCTAGAATGGTGTTGCCCGAGAACATCGAGATGTTGCGCAGGATGGGAGCCACCGGCTTGACCACGATTTCCTCGGTGTCGAAGACGCGGTCGACGATGATGCCGAAGGTATAGGTGCCGACTTGCGCCACCACGATAAAGGTTTCCTGCAGGCTGCCTTCGTCCGAGCCCAGCTTCAGCAGGGTTTTCAGCGAGACCAGCGGCAACAGGCGGTCTCGGAGGCGCAGCACGGGGGCATTGTTGATCATCTCGATGCTGTGCTCGCTGGTTCCCGTCGTGCGGACCAGCTCAAGAACGCTGATCTGCGGAATGGCGAAGCGCTCGCCGCCGCATTCAACGATCAGGGCAGATACGATGGCCAGTGTCAGCGGAATCTTGATGGTGAAGTTGGTGCCTTTTCCCTCAACCGACTTCAATTCGATGGTGCCGCCGATCTTCTCGATGTTGGTGCGCACCACGTCCATGCCGACACCGCGGCCCGAGACACTGGTGACCTTCTCGGCAGTCGAAAAACCGGCCTTGAAGATGTATTGCTGGATTTGCTGATCGGACATGCCGTCCAACTCGCCTTCGGAGGCCAGACCGTTCTGCACGATCTTCTTGCGAATGCGACCCATGTTGAGACCGCGCCCATCGTCGTTGATCTCGATGATGATATGGCCGCCCTCGTGATAGGCGTTCAAAACGATCTTGCCAATCTCGGGCTTGCCAATTTTGCGCCTGTCCTCGGGGCCTTCCAGGCCGTGGTCGGCCGAGTTGCGCACCATGTGGGTCAGCGGGTCCTTGATCAGTTCCAGCACCTGGCGGTCAAGTTCGGTCTCGGCACCCAGCATCTGAAGATCGATCTTCTTGCCGGTTTCAACCGAGAGGTCGCGCACGATGCGGGGCAGTTTGGCCCAGGCGTTGCCGATGGGCTGCATGCGCGTCTTCATCACGCCTTCCTGCAGGTCGGTCGTGATGTGCGACAGTCTTTGCAGGGGGGCCGAGAATTCGGAATCGTCTCTGCCTCTGACCATCTGCAAAAGCTGGTTGCGGGTCAGCACCAACTCCGAAACCAGCGTCATCAGGTTTTCAAGCAACTCGACATTGACGCGGATGGTCTGCGCGGCAACAGCCGATTCCTTGGCGTCCGCCATGGCCACGGGGGCCTTGGCCTCGCCCGAGGTGGCGGGCAGCCCCGTCTTTTCGACATGGGGCTCGGATTGATGGGTCGGATGCGAGGGCTGCACCAAGGGCTCCGAGGCGGCGGCTTGCGGCGCAGGTGCGGGCGCCGCTGCTGCTGGTTCCGGATCGGATTTGGGGCCGGGTGCCGCGTCGAAGATGGCTTGAAGTTCGTCGACCGTGACTTCCTTGATGGCCGTGGCTGCTTCGCCGGGGGCTGGCGGGGGCTTGCCTTCGGCCATGGCGTTCAACTGGACGATCAAATCCTGGTCATTGCCTTCGGGCTCAGCCTCATGCTGCTCCAGATGCGAGAGGATCAGCTTGATGCGATCGATCGAGGTCAAAATCAGCGTTACCGCCTGCGGCCCGACTTCAAGCTCGCCGTCTCTGAACTTGCCCAGCACGTTCTCGGCCGAATGGGCCACGGCTTCCAGGCGAGGCAGGCCCAGGAATCCGCAGGTGCCCTTGATCGTATGAACCAGGCGGAAGATGTTCTGGAGGATCTCGCGGTCGTTGGGATTCTGCTCCAAATTGACCAGAGCAACGTCAAGTACGGAAATACTTTCCGACGTTTCGGTCAGGAATTCGCTTAACAGATCGTCCATCGATTTTCCTCCAGCTTGCGCTTGTTCAGCGCACGTCAACCGGCACCCGTCCGAAGGTCATTTGCGGCGAAAATGACCCGACACCGCCCCTTCACTATCTTATTACCATGCAAAAGAGTCTGAACGGAAGCCCTCCGTTCGGCTAACCCGGCCAAATCGCAGGAATTTATCGATTGGCCTTGAGGCAAAGACGCTCTGGGCTGGTTTCGACGGATAGGCGCCATCCCGTATCTTGGGCCAAACTTCTGGCCAGAAGGGCAGGGGCGGTACGTGGAGAGGGTGGTGGGGCGTCGTCCCGTCCCAGAAGATGGGCTTCTGTTTCTTGGAAGAGCCCAACTCCGGCGCCCTCTGCCAAAAGGCTGACGCCGTCGCTTTGCGTCTCAAGGCGCAGGCTTCCGCCGCGGGGCAGGGCTTCCGAGCCCAGCAACACAAAAAGATGTAGCAATTTCAATCCGTCAGGCCCTGGGTTGGCTCCTTCGGGGCCAGAGAGGGTGAAGCGGGGGGGCTGGCCGGGCAGGGGGGCCAGGAAATCGGCGGCAATGCGCCCCGCTTCGGTCAAATCCCTGGCAGCCCCGCCCTCCCAGCCGAAGGCGGCTCTGAAGAAGCGCAGGCGGTTGCCGAGTTGCCCTGCCGCCCCCGCCATCAGATCCGCCGCCTCAGCGGCCGTCTCGGGATCTTCCTCGCCGATTAACTCGGCCCCATTGGCGATGGCCCCGGCAGGGCCTGCCAGATCATGGCACAGCCTTGAGCACAAAAGTTCGGCCAGCCGAATAAAATCTCCAGTCATGCGTCCCCTTTCTTGTCTTTGGGCATCAAACGGGCGAAGCTTCGGGATGTCAATCTCAGAGCATTTGAAGCTTGCCGCTCTCCTGAATGTTCCTGGCGCTCCTTTGGCCCAGGACCTGCTGGCGGCTTTTGTCGAAAGCCTGAGCGCAAAGGGCGTACAGGTGATGGGCCTGCTTCAGGAGACAAGGCGCGAACAGGGGCAGAAAAAGGCGATGGATCTGGTCGAAGTCGGCACGGGCAAGCGCTTTTCGATCAAACAAAATCTTGGAAAATCAGCTGGTTGTCAGGTGGACACGCAAGGTGTGGCCGAGGCCACCGAAGTCTTGAGGCGCGCCCTGTCGGCCAGGCCCGCTTTGGTTGTTATCAATAAATTCTCGCACCTTGAAAGCGAGGGCCAGGGCTTGGCCGCCGAAATGTTGGCCCTGATGGCCGAGGGAATTCCCGTTCTGACCACCGTGACGCCGGAATATGTCGAGGCCTGGGAACGCTTTACCGGAGGGTTGGCGACGGTGCTTGAACCGAATGGGCAGGCCCTTCAAGACTGGTGGCAAGGGCCGCCTTGAGGTCTTCTGGCGTATTGACGTTTATGAAGGGATCGATGCCCTCGGCGGCAGGAAAGTCTGCCAGGGCCTTGCGATAGCGCTGGGCGAACGCCCCAACCTTACAAAGCCCTTCGTCCAACAATGCCCGGGAAAGTGCTTCGGCCAGGAAGAGCGGCCATAATCCCACCACGGGATGGTCCTGTCCCATCGAGGTGGCGATGGCCAGATCGGCCCCCTCGGCCTGAACGGCCTTTTGCAGCCGTTCGGCTAGATCGACAGGGATGAAGGGCGCGTCGCAAGGCACGGTCAGCAGCCAGCGGCATTGGGGATGATCGGCCCTGGCCCAGGTCAGCCCTGCAAGTATCCCCGCCAAAGGGCCTGGAAAATCGGGGGCCGGGTCGGGCAGCACAGGAAGAGCTAGCGAGGAAAAACGAGCGGCATCGCCGTTGGCGCTGATGGCCAGAGCCGTCACCTGGGGCCTAAGCCGCGCGATCACATGGGCGATCAGGGGCTGGCCTGCCAAGTCGATCAGGGCCTTGTCGGCCCCGCCCATGCGTCTGGCTTGCCCTCCGGCCAATATAAGTCCCGCGATCATGATCCCATGATGGCTTCGAAGCCCAGGCAAGACAAGGCGTGTTGACGCAAACGCTCTGGAGCCCTATCAACATCCCCTCATTGCGAGAAGGCCTGCCAACATGTCAGAACTTGCCCAAACCGCCCTTGCCTCGACCGCCTGGCCCTTTCAGGAAGCCAAGCTGCTGCTGGAGGAGCGCCTGAAAGGGCGGGTTCCGGACAAGGGCTATGTGTTGTTCGAGACCGGCTACGGCCCTTCGGGCCTGCCCCATATCGGCACTTTCGGCGAGGTGGTGCGCACCACCATGGTGCGCAATGCCTTTAAAATTCTGGCGCCTCACATTCCCACCCGCCTGTTCGCCTTTTCCGACGATATGGACGGCTTGCGCAAAGTGCCCGACAACATCCCCAACAAGGAGATGGTGGCACCCCATCTGGGCAAGCCGCTCACCAGCATTCCCGATCCCTTCGGCACGCATGACAGTTTCGGCGCCCACAACAATGCGCGCCTGCGCTCGTTTCTCGATTCCTTTGGCTTTGACTATGAATTCCAGTCGGCCACCGATTGGTACAGGTCGGGGCGCATGGACAAGGCTGCTCTGCGCATCCTTGAATGCTATGACGAGGTGATCAAGGTGATCCTGCCCACGCTGGGCGAGGAGCGCAGCGCCACCTATTCCCCCTTCCTGCCGCTCTGCCCGAAGACGGGCCGGGTTTTGCAGGTGCCGGTGGTCGAAAGAAAGCTGGATGCGGGCACCATCGTCTATCAGGATGAAGACGGCAGCCTGAAGGAAACCCCGGTTACCGGCGGGCATTGCAAGATGCAGTGGAAGGCCGACTGGGCGATGCGCTGGTATGCTTTGGGCGTCGATTACGAGATGAGCGGCAAGGACCTGATCGATTCGGTGACGCTGTCTTCGAAAATCTGCAAGATTCTGGGCGGCCAGCCCCCCACCAACCTGACCTATGAATTGTTCCTGGACGATAAGGGCCAGAAGATTTCGAAGTCGAAGGGCAATGGCCTGGCGGTCGAGGACTGGCTGAAATACGCGCCCGAGGAAAGTCTGGCCTGGTACATGTACCAATCGCCCAAGCGCGCCAAGCGCCTGTTCTTCGATGTCATTCCCAGGGCTGCCGACGATTACCTGACCTATCTCGCCAAATTTCCCGAGCAGGACGACAAGGCGAAGCTGGAAAATCCGGTCTGGCATATTCACGCAGGCCAGCCACCCGTCGATGCCGCCCCGGTGGGATTTGGCCTACTGCTCAATCTGGTCTCGGTGGCCCATGCCGAACATAAGGGGGCGGTCTGGGGCTATATCCAGCGCTACGCCCCCAAGGCCAGCCCCGCTACGCATCCGATGATGGATCGCCTGGCTGGCTATGCCATCGCCTATTACAATGATTTCGTGAAGCCCACGAAAAAATTCCGCAAGGCCAGCGACGCCGAGGCCAGAGCGCTTTCGGATTTGGCGCAGGCCCTGAACTCGGCCCCGGTCGATGCCGAAGCCCTGCAAAGTGCGGTCTACGAAACAGGCAAGGCGCATGCAGAAACCTTCCCCGACTTGAAGGATTGGTTCAAGGCGCTCTATCAGATTCTGCTGGGCCAGGATCAGGGGCCGCGCATGGGCGGCTTCTTCGCCCTTTACGGGGTGACGGAAAGCATCGCGCTTCTCACCCGTGCTGCGAACGGCGAGGATCTGGCCTAACCCCCAACCGGCATGCGGAAGTAATGACGCATGCCGGACGCGGGCAAGGCCCGCGCGCGAGCCTCCTGGCGAGCGGGAGCCAAGGGCGCACAGCGCCCGCCCGGCGCTTGAGGCTTGCATTCATCGGTTACGATGAATGCAAACGGGTATGAATCGGCATTTTCTACCGGGCAAAAGCGGGGCTTGGGGAAGGAAATGCCCATTCCGTCAGGCCTTTGGCGTCAATTTCTCCAGCTTTTCCGCCATTTCGAAATTGGCTTGTTGCTTGCATGTTCCTTCGCGTCCTATTGCGCGAGGGGGTGACTATGCTCGACTTCATCAAGACTGTTTCAGCCGGGGCCAGCCGGGAAGAGAAGGATCTGTTCGCGGGTTGCAGCACCAGCCAGGAAATCACCGACAGCTTCTCGAAGGCGTTGTCCGAGGCGATTGCCGAGTCGCAGGACGTGAAACCCTATATCGTGCCAAGCGACGCCTGTCAGGGCGTCTTTGCGCAAATCGACACCAGCCGCGACGGCTATTTAAGTCAGGAAGAAGCGATCAAGGCATTGATGCCCGTCGTCGAGGATGAAGAGATCGCACAAAAAATCTACAGTGTCCTGGACCCCTCGGGGAAAGGACAGGTTAGCCAGGAGCAGTTCGAAAGCTGCCTGGATACCGTCATCAAGGTGACCAGCTTTGAAGCCTCGCTCAACATCACCGAAGTAACACAAGTTGCGGGCTTTTCAAGCGACGCCGGTTCGTTCGAAGGAATCCTGGAAGACATGCGCAGCCAGGACGGCATTTCCGGAAAGCCGATCAGCACCGGGGGCTTCAGCGTCGATGCCTTTTGGATGAAGCTTCTGGACGAGTTGGACAAGAAGGGGGTCAAACCGTCCGCATCAACCGAGGCTTCGCAGGAAGGCGACAGTTCCGTGTCTTCCGGCGGCCAGGCCATGACCATGGGATCGATGACCTATGCCGAAGCCAGCATTTCCGTGGAAACCGTCAGCGCTAATCTGGGGGCTGTCTTTTCGGCGATGGCTTGATTCTTCGGGCTCCCAGGAGGCAGGCCGGACGATGTCCGCCTGTCTCCTTGGATCACCGCAAGCTTAAGCAGAACTCAGTTCTTGCGAAAGGCATAGAGCGGATCATTAATCTCTTTGCCAGTGGTGGCATCGACATAGACCTTGGTCCAGCCCTTATTGTTGGTCAGAATCTTCGTCTCATAGGTATTGGCGCTGATGCGCTTGACCGGTGACACATGCAGGGCACCCTGGGCGCTCAGCATGTCGCGCACATTCTGGGCGGATACCGTCTGCTTGGCGAAAGCCTTGTCGGTCATCTGGCTGGGCGCGGCCAGGGCCAGCGTGGGGGCCAAAGCGATGGCAGCGGCGAAAGCGATCTTCTTAAACATTTGTCTGTCTCCTTGGGAGGTGGATGGATGGATTTCAGTTCTTGCGAAAGGCATAGAGCGGATCATTGATCTCTTTGCCGGTGCTGGCATCGACATAGACCTTGGTCCAGCCCTTCTGGCTGGTCAGAATCTTCGTCTCGTAGGTATTGGCGCTGACGCGCTTGACCGGCGACACATGCAGGGCACCCTGGGCGCTCAGCATGTCATGCACGCTCTGGGCGGTCACGGTCTGCTTGGAAGAAGCCTTGTCGGTCATCTGGCTGGGAGCGGCCAGGGCCAGCGTGGGGGCCAGAGCGATGGCGATGGCAAGAGCGGTCTGCTTGATCATGTTGTCTTCTCCTTGGGTGGTCGGTTTCGATGGCGGGAGAATGTCCAAGATCGGATTGGCCCGCAGTGCGCATCGTCACACCCGATCTGTGACCTTCATCACAGGGTGCAATCTAGCAAAGACAAAATGAATTGAAGCTGAGCCGCCTGTTCATTTGCGGTTCACGAAATGCGAGCCGCGTCCTCGATCACCAACTGTGCCGAGCGCCTGCCCTGCCACGTATCGGCGCGCAGACTTCCCGCGATATGCAAAGGCTCGCCCTTCGAGGAAAGAAGCGCATGACCCAATTCGGAATCGACCGACTTGAAGGCGATGGCCTTCAACCAGCCGCCGCCGGGACCGGCAAGATTACAACGCACATGTCCCGTTCCCACGATATCGGCTTTGGCGATGCGCACACCGGCTAGGGCGAATCTGGGTTCGTCGTTGCCAGCACCATAAGGGCCACAACGCTCCAGCGTTTCCACCAGATCGTAGGTTGCGCCGCCGGGTTCGACGGCACCGTCGAAGACCAGCACCGGAGCCAGGCCCGCATCGGATTGCAGCCGCAGGCGCTCGCCCAGAAAAAGCTCAAGCTCGGCCAGACGCTCCTCGGCCACGGTGAAGCCCGCCGCCATGGCGTGACCGCCGCCATTGATCAGCAGGCCCGCCTGGCGCGCCGCAATGATGGCCGCCCCCAGATCGACGCCGTTCACCGAGCGCCCTGAACCCTTGCCGACGCCATTCTCGATCGAGATTGCGCAGGCGGGCCGTGCATAGCGTTCCTTCAGCCGCCCGGCCACAATGCCGATAACGCCGGGATGCCAATTTTTTCCTGAGGCGAAAAGCAAGGGCGTGTCTTCCGAAGCGGTGGTTTCCACCTGTTCGATGGCTTCAAGTAGTACTGCGGCCTCGATCTCCTGGCGCTGCTTGTTGAGGGCATCGAGCTTTTGGGCCAGTTCCACCGCTTCGAAGGAGTCTTCGGTGGAGAGAAGGCGCGTTCCCAGATCGGACGCTCCCACGCGTCCGCCCGCATTGATGCGTGGACCCAAAAGATATCCGGCATGCCAGGCCCCCGGCTTTTCGGACAGTTTGGCGATATCGGCCAGGGCTGCCAGCCCAAGATTGGCCCTACGCCCCATCACCTTAAGTCCTTGCGTGACGAAGGCGCGATTGAGCCCCTGAAGCGGCACGACGTCGCAGACGGTGCCCAGAGCCACCAGATCAAGCCATCCCATCAGATCGGGTTCCGCCCTGCCCTGTCCGAACCAGCCTGCCGCTCGAAGCTGGCGGTTGATGGCCACGATCAGCAGAAAAACCACGCCCACGGCGGCCAGATGGTGGAAGGCGCCGGATTCGTCGATGCGGTTGGGATTGACCACGGCCAGCGCTTTGGGCAGGCGTGGCTCGGCTTCGTGATGATCGGCCACGATGACGTCAAGCCCCTGCTGGGCCGCGTCCTCCAACGGATCGAAGGCTGTGGTGCCGCAATCGACCGTGACCACCACGGAGGCTCCTTCTTCCTTCAACTTGCGAAGGGCGGGTGTGTTGGGGCCATAACCTTCTGTCATGCGGTCGGGGATATAGACCCGCGCCCTGCCGCCCACGGATTCGACAAAGCGTTTCAGAAGTGCCGACGAGGTGGCGCCATCGACATCGTAATCGCCGAAAACGGCGATCAATTCCCCCGACATCACAGCACCTGCCAAACGCTCGGCGGCTATATCCATATCCTTGAAGCGGCTGGGATCGGGCAGATCGGTACGCAAAGAGGGATTGAGATAGGTCTCGGCACCTTCAAGCGAGATGCCGCGCCCGGCCATGACGCGCCCGATGATTTCGGGCAGGCGCAGCCTTTGCGAAAAGGTCAGGGCGAGGCGGGGATCGGCGTCGCGCAGTACCCAGCGCCGCCCATTAAAGGATCGCTCGACGCCAAGAAAGGCGCTCATCGCACGTCGCCGGGTTCCTTGAGCAGAAAATTATGGTGCGATTCCATGAAGCGCATGGTGCCGGTGCGTGCGCGCATGACCAGGGAATGGGTGATGGCGCCGCCGCGATGCCTGCGCACACCCATCAGCATGGCGCCGTCGGTAACGCCCGTCGCCGCGAACATGGCGTCGCCCCGCACCATGTCCTCGATGGTCAGCCTGTTTGCATGGTCGCACTGACCCGCGGCCCTGGCTCTCGCCTTTTCAGCCTCGGTTCTGAACATCAGCCGACATTGCATCTGGCCCCCGGTGGAGGCCAGGGCGGTGGCGGCCAGAATCCCCTCGGGCGCGCCGCCAGAGCCCATATAGATGTCGATACCGCTTCCGGGCAGGGCGGTGGCGATGGCGCCTGAAACGTCGCCGTCGGTGATCAGGACGATGCGAGCCCCTGCCGTGCGCACTTTATCGATCAATTCCTCATGGCGCGGGCGGTCGAGAATGCAGACCATCAGATCCTCGAGATCGACTCCCTTGGCCAGGGCCAGCCTGCGCAGATTTTCCGCTGGCTCGTCGTCGATATCGATGACGCCCACCGGAAGGCCCGGTCCAACGGCGATCTTTTCCATATGAATGTCGGGGACGGGTAGAAAGCCGCCATTCTCGGTGAGTGCGAGCACGGCCACGGCGTTATGGCCGCCCTTGGCGACGATGGAAGTGCCCTCCAGGGCATCCAGTGCCAGATCGATGGTGGGGCCCTTGCCGTTGCCGACCTTGTCGCCCGTGAACAGCATCGGCACCTGGCCCTGATCCCCTTCGCCGATGACGACGCGCCCGTCGATGAAGAGGGCGGAAAGGGCGCCGCGCATGGCTTCCATGGCGGCCGTGTCGGCGGCTCGTTCGTCGCCCCGTCCAATGAAGCGCGAGGCGGCGAGGGCGGCGGCCTCGGTCACCCGCACCGCCTCCAAGGCCAGGTTGCGGTCCATGGGAAGATGCGACTCAGACATGGGCATGGAGGTCCTCGCTAGGGGGATTCGATACGGATCATATGGGGTGGCTCGGCCATGGCTGAAAGGGCGCCGATGCGGGCCAGGGCCTTTTGCATCGAGGATTCCCGGGTTTCGTGTACCGTCATCACCACCGGAACGGCCTCGCCGGGGGCTCTGCCGCGCTGAATGATCTTTTCCATCGAGACCTGTTCGTCCCTGAGGGCGGCGGCAATCTCGGCAAAGACGCCGGGTTCGTCTCTGACCATCAGACGTATATAATAAGCACTGGTATGCGCTTCCAGTGGGGCCTGGGGCTGGGTCTTCAGGGCGGGGACAGGAACGCCGAAGATCGGCGTGGTATGGCCCCGGGCTAGATCGACCAGGTCCGAAACCACGGCGGAAGCGGTGGGGTGCGCACCTGCGCCCCGGCCTTCCAGCACCGTGCGGCCCACGAAATCGCCTTCGGTGACGATGGCGTTGAACACACCGTCGACATGGGCGAGAGGGAAGGACAGCGGCACCATGGCGGGATAGACGCGGGCTTCGATGCCCAGCGCAGTCTGGCGGGCAACCCCCAGAAGCTTGATGCGATAGCCCAACTCGTCGGCATATTGAATGTCGAGGGCTGAAACGTGACGGATGCCCTCGCAGGCCACCGCCTCGATAGTCACCGGCATGGCGAAGGCAAGCGAAGCCAGGATGGCCAGCTTGTGCGCCGTATCGACGCCGTCGATGTCGAAGCTGGGGTCGGCCTCGGCATAGCCCAGCTTCTGGGCTTCGGCCAGAACGTCCGCAAAGTCGCGGCCTGAGGCTCGCATGGTGGTGAGAATGTAATTGCAGGTGCCGTTCAGAATGCCCATCACGCTGGCGACGCGGTTTCCGGCCAAGCCCTCGCGCAGTGACTTGATAATGGGAATGCCGCCGCCGACCGAGGCCTCGAAGCCAATCTGGGCGCCCAGCGTTTCGGCCAGACGTGCCAGATCAAGGCCGTGATGGGCGATCATCGCCTTGTTGGCGGTAACGACATGCCTGCCGCGGGCCAGGGCCACCTTCACGATCTCAAGGGCGATGCCCGAGGCGCCGCCGATCAGTTCGACCAGGACATCGTAGTCGGCCTCCTTTGCCATCTCGCGGGCATCGGCAAAGAACGTCGCGTCGCCCAAATGCAAGCCGGGCGGCTTTTCCAGAGCCGAGACGGCAACCAAACGAATCGGGCGACCGGCGCGGGATTCCAGCAGGTCCGCCTGATCATGCAACAGGGTGACAGTTCCGCCGCCAACCGTTCCCAGCCCGGCCAGTGCTACTTTCAAGGGCTCGTTCGTCATCCTGCGTTTGCTCGCTTCTGCTCGCTGGCTTCCAGCACCTTGTCGTAGCTGGATAGGAAGGTTTTGATGTTGCGCACGGCCTGGCGGGTGCGATGGACGTTTTCCACCAGCCCGATGCGCACATGACCATCGCCATGCTCGCCAAAGCCAATGCCAGGGGCCACCGCCACCTTGGCCTCGCGCATCAGAATCTTCGAAAATTCCAGCGAGCCCAGATGGGCGAAGGCGGGCGGAATGGGCGCCCAGGCGAACATGGTGGCGGGCGGGCTGGGAATATCCCATCCGGCCTGCTGCAATCCTTCGATCAGCACGTCGCGGCGCTGCTTGTACATCTGGCGAATTTCCTCGACGCAATCCTGCGGTCCGTTGAGAGCCGCCGCCGCCGCCACCTGAATGGGGGTGAAGGCGCCATAGTCGAGATAGGACTTGATGCGCGTCAGCGCCGAGATCAGGCGCTTGTTGCCTGCGGCGAAACCGATACGCCAGCCCGGCATGTTGTAGGACTTGCTCATCGAGGTGAACTCGACCGCCACCTCACGCGCGCCAGGGACTTCCAGAATCGAGGGCGGCGGGTTGCCGTCGAAATAGATTTCCGAATAGGCCAGGTCCGACAGAATATAGATGCCGTGGAAGCGGCAGAAATCCACCGCTTGGGCATAGAAATCGAGATCGGCGACACAGGCCGTGGGGTTCGAAGGATAGTTCAGAACGATGGCCACCGGCTTGGGAACGCTGTGATGCACGCCGCGCTCGATGGCCTTCAAAAGCTCAGGTCCCGGCGTGGCCGGAATATAGCGGCAAGTGCCGCCCGCGATGATGAAGCCGAAAGGGTGAATGGGGTAGCTGGGATTGGGCACCAACACCACGTCGCCCGGACTGGTGATGGCCGAGGCCAGATTGGCCAGCCCTTCCTTCGAGCCCAGCGTCACCACCACTTCGGATTCGGGGTCAAGCTCGACGTGAAAGCGTCTGGCGTAATAGGTGGCCAGGGCCTTTCTGAGACCGGGAATGCCCTTGGACATGCTGTAGCGATGCGCCTTGGGGTCGTCGGCGGCGGTCTTCAGCTTGTCGACGATGTGCTTGGGCGTGGGCTGGTCGGGATTGCCCATGCCGAAATCAATGATGTCCTCGCCGGCGGCACGCGCCTTGGCCTTCATGGCGTTGACTTCCGCGAAGACGTAAGGGGGCAGTCGCTTGATGCGATGAAATTCCTGGTCCATGTGACGAAGCCTTGAACTCGATGTTATTCGACGAAGATCTCGACGCGCCGGTTGGCGGCCTCGACGTTGGAGACGGGTTGGGTGTCGGCCAGCGCCGCCACCGCGATCTGGCCTGGGGCCACGCCCAGGCCGATCATAGCTCGGGCCACCGCATTGGCCCTTGCCGCCGAGATGTCCGTGCCGGGCAGGGCGTCCAGCGAACGGTTCGAGCTGTGGCCTGCGATGCGCAGGCGCCTGTTCTGGGCGATGACGCCGTCGGCCAGTTGGCGCAACTGAGCGTTGGCGGCGGGTGTCAGCTCGGCCGATCCCTGTTCGAAGGGAATGATGGCGGCAGCCGCCGTGCCCAGGCTGATGGATTTGGGGGGCGAGCCGGTGGCGGCAGGGGCTGAGGCCGGTCTGCCACCCACGACGACCGGGGCGGCTTCGGGGGTGAAGAAGCCCTGCATCATCTCGGGCGTCAGCTTCGAGGAATTCTGCTCGGCAATACGCCTCTGAAAGACCTCCTGGGCCGACATCGCCTTGCTCGAGGGCTGGGTGCTGGCCGGTGGCGGGGCAACCCCGCCAATCTGCTGGCGCTGGACCGGGGCTTGGGCCTGCTCCTGAGGGGCCGGGCCGGAAACGCCAGCCGGGCGGGCAGCACCCGCTCCGGTGTCGCGCCGGATGTCCTCGTCGGAATATTTTGCGCGCTCGGCATCGGCGGCCAAGCCTCTGGCGGCCAGGGCGCGTTGATTCTCGGGCGTCACGGCGGGGCGCTCGGGCACCGTGGACAGGCTGGGGAAGTCGCCAGCGGGTTCATTGCGGGCAGCGCTCGAGGCGGCGGGGCTGGCGGCATCCTTGGCCTTTTCCTCTTCGCTTCCGGTCACGAAGTCGCGCGTGCCCTTGTACCACTCGATCGGGTTGACGGCGTCGGGCACCGACGAACAGGCGCTTAAGGCCGAGGCCAGCATGGTGGCTGTCAGCAGGGCGGTTTTGCCCTGGAACAGGGGCGGCAAGGCGAATTTCCGCAAGCGTGTCTCGAACGTCATGGCGCCTTCGGGCTCCTTAAGGCAAGAGGCGGCTGGAAAAAGCTGGAAAAATTCCAGTCAGGCTTCCTGCCGCATGGGGTTCTGGAGTATATAGGTCTCAGGATCGAAAGCCCAGTGCCCGAAATGGGCCGAACAGTCGATCCGGGATAATAGGGGTGGACGCATGGCCGAGCAACCGCAACAAGACATAAAACAGCCCGATCCCAAGGAATTATCCCGGGCCGTGGCCAATATCGCCGAGAAAAGCCAGCGCCTGATGGCCGATTTCATGTCCCGCCAGGCCCAGGAGCCGGGGCTGGGCATGGGCGATCCTTTGAATATCGGCCAAGCTTTCGTCGAGATGATGGGACAGTTGGTGGCCAATCCGGCCCGCCTGGCCGAGGCCCAGATGAATTTATGGAATGATTACATGCGGCTGTGGCAAAACACGGCGCAGCGCATGTTGGGCGAGGAAACCACCCCCCTGGTTGCCCCCGATCCCTCGGATCGGCGGTTCAAGGACGATGCCTGGCAAACCAACGAGGTCTTCGACTATATCAAGCAGTCCTACCTGCTGACGGCGCGCTGGGTGCAATCGGTGGTGGGATCGGTCGAGGGGCTTGACGAAAAGACGGCCCGCAAGGTCGATTTCTATACCCGTCAGTTCGTCGATGCCATGGCGCCCACCAATTTTGCCATGACCAATCCCGAGGTGCTGCGCGCCACAGCGGAAAGCGGCGGCGAGAATCTCTTGAAGGGGCTGGACAATCTTCTTTCGGACATCGAGCGCGGCAAGGGCAAGCTTGCCATCAGCATGACCGACACCGAGGCCTTCAAAATTGGCCAGAATATCGCGGCCACGCCGGGTAAGGTGGTCTATCAGAATGATCTGATTCAGTTGATCCAGTATGACCCAAGCACGCCGCAAGTTCTTGCCAAGCCCTTGATGATCATTCCTCCCTGGATCAACAAATATTACATCCTGGATCTGAAGCCCAAGAATTCCTTCGTTAAATGGGCGGTTGATCAGGGCCATACCGTCTTCATGCTGTCTTGGGTCAATCCGGACGAGAAGCTGGCGGCCAAAAGCTTTGCCGACTATATGAAGGAAGGCCCTCTGGCCGCCCTCGAGGTGATCTTGAAGATCACCGGCGAGAAGCAGATCAACGCCATCGGCTATTGCCTGGGCGGAACGTTGCTGGCCACCACGCTGGCCTATATGACGGTCAAAAAGGATCATCGGATCGCCACCGCCACCTATTTCACGACCATGGTCGATTTCGACGAAGCGGGCGAGCTTGAGGTCTTCATCGACGAAGAGCAGATCGCAGCATTGGAAGACCGCATGAACAAGCGCGGCTTTCTGGAAGGCCACGAGATGGCCACCACCTTCAACATGCTGCGCGCCAACGACCTGATCTGGTCCTTCGTGATCAACAATTATCTTCTGGGCAAGGAGCCGTTCCCGTTCGACCTTCTGTTCTGGAATTCGGACTCGACCCGCATGCCGGCGGCCATGCACAGCTACTACCTGCGCAACATGTACCAGAACAACAAGCTGATCGAGCCGGGCGGCCTCGTCATCGACAAGGTGCCGATCGATCTGGCCAAGATCGAGCTGCCGACCTATATCCTGGCCACCCGGGAAGACCATATCGCCCCTTGGAAAAGCGCCTTTGCCGGAACCAGGGCCTATTCCGGCCCCGTCCGTTTCGTGCTGGCGGCTTCGGGCCATATCGCGGGCGTGGTCAATCCGCCAGCCGCCAACAAATACTGCCATTGGACGAATGCCAAGAAGGCGGCGACGCCGGACGCCTGGCTGGCCTCGGCCCAGCAGGTTGAGGGGTCGTGGTGGTCCGACTGGCATGCCTGGATTTCCAAGCAGGACGCCAAGAAGGTGAAGGCCAGAACGCCCGGGGGCGGCAAGGTGAAGCCGATCGAGGAGGCGCCGGGCTCCTATGTCCAGCTGCGCCTGGGGTGATTCTAATTGCGCTGGGGGCCAATCTGCCTAGCTTCGTCGGTGCGCCCGAAGCCACCTTCGATGCTGCGCTGAAAACACTGGCGGAGGCGGGCGACATTGGGTTGCTTGCAAGATCGCGCCTCTATCGCAGCCCGGCCTGGCCGGATGCGTCTCAGCCGGAATACAGGAACGCCGTGGCCCGAATCGAGACGTGCCTGGATTGCGTTGCCCTTCTGGCCCGGCTGCACGACATCGAGGAACGCTTCGGACGCGTCCGGGACAAGCCCAACCAGCCTCGTCCACTCGATCTCGATCTTCTTGATTATGATAGCCTGATCAGGAACGAATCGCCCCTGCTGCCCCATCCCCGCATGAGCGAGCGGGCCTTTGTCTTGTTGCCTTTGCGCGAGGTGGCTCCTGGCTGGCGGCATCCTGTTTCAAACGCCTCTCCGGACGAATTGATGGGGGCGCTGTCGTCGCAGTTGAAGGCGGGCGTTTCTCCTGTATAAGATATCGGTATGCATATTCTGGTTGTCGAAGACGAACCTCATCTGGCGGAACTGGTTAGGGCACATCTGTCCAAGATTCCCTTTGCCGTCGACCTGGCCGCCAGCGTCGATGAAGGGACTGCCCTGCTGAGAGCCAGCCGCTATGATGCCGTGGTGCTTGACCGGGGTCTGCCCGACGGCGACGGAATCGAATTGCTGCGCCTGCTCAGAGCCAAAGGCGACATGACGCCGGTTCTGGCCGCTACGGCCAGGGATCAATTGACCGACCGTATTCATGGCCTTGATCTCGGCATGGATGACTATATGGTCAAGCCCTACGATCTGGGCGAACTGACGGCGCGCTTGAGAGCGCTTCTGCGCCGCTCGGGCAAGGCTCTGGGCGCTCTTTTGAATGTGGGGAATATCGCGCTGGATACGGTTCAGGGCTCGGCCGAGGTGGCGGGCAAGCCGGTTACCCTGGCGCGCCGTCAGTTGATGCTGCTGGAAACCTTGATGCGCTCTGCCGGACGCGTGGTTTCGCGCCCTGCCATCGAGGCCAGCCTGTATCGCATCGACGATCTGATCGATTCCAATGCGCTCGAGGCCAATGTCTCGCGCTTGAGGCGCATTTTGCAAGACAGCGGGGCCACGGTTTCCATCAGCACCGTGCGCGGCGTCGGCTACATGCTGGCCGAGGACAAGAAACCATGAGCCGTATGGCTCAATTTACCCTTGGAAAGCAACTGATTGGCAAGATCGCGGTCGTCACCGGCCTGGTGTTGATTGCCAATACACCCTTCTTTCTTTGGCGCGGCGCTACGAAGCACGACCTGGACATCGTGGGGGGGCAGGAAGCGTTTGGCGATTGGCTGATTCACGAGCTGGTCACCGATATTCTGCCGCTGATGATTCCCCTGTTCATCGCCAATCTACTGGTTATTACCTGGACGATCAGAAAGGCCATGGCGCCGATCAAGGTTCTGTCGCGTCTGGCCGCCGGTTTCGATGCGGCGCATCTGAATGTCCGCCTGTCTCTTGAGGGATTGCCAGGCGAGATTCGCCCGCTGGTCAAGGCCGTCAACGAGGGATTGGACCGAATTGAGGACGGTTTTAAAAGCCAGAAACGCTTCACGGCCAACGCGGCGCATGAATTGCGAACGCCGCTGGCCGTTTTGAAGGCGCGCTGTTCGGGCGAAGGCTGCAAGATCTCCCCATCGCTTTCCGCCGATGTCGATCGCATGGCGCGCGTGGTCGATCAAATGCTGTCCATCGCCAGGCTTGAAATGCGCCAGGTGCCTCTGGATGCGCCGGTCGATCTCAATGCGATCTGCCAGAAGGTGGTGGCCGATCTTTACCCCCTGGCGCACGACCAGGGCCGCGATCTGGCCTTCCTTGCCGATGGAAGCTGGGGACTTGCCCTGGGCAACGATATTTTACTGGGTGATGCGCTTCGCAATCTGGTCGAGAATGCGCTGCGCCTGTCGCCTATGGGCGAAACGGTAGAGGTCGAACTGGACAAAGAAGGTGTCATTCGCGTTCTCGACCGTGGGCCGGGTGTGCCCGATCATTTAAAAGCGGAAATCTTTCTGCCCTTCAGACGGGGCAAAAGTCCCCTGGGGGGCGGAGCGGGGTTGGGATTAAGCATCGCTTCGGAGATCGTCGACCTGCACGGAGGCTCGCTCGCGGTCTCGGACAGGCCGGGCGGCGGGTCGATTTTCACCATAAATCTCAACGGGAAGAAGCGGCTGTCAGACTAGGGTAATGTTGCCATGCAATAATTCACCCATTAATCCTGGTAATCGAGAGGAGACGGCAATGCGCATTTCCTTAGAAATTAAAGGGCTATTCGTGGCCCTGGCTTTGACTTTTACGGCGACGGGCGCTCAGGCCATCGAGGAAGCATCCTCGATCGCTCATGGCGGGCGTCTTTATGACAAGTTCTGGGGCGAGAACAAGCTCGCCACGCCGACCACGACGCATTCTGCCTATGCCAACAAGGCGGCCAAGTACGACAAGGACGCTTCCTGGCGCTGCAAGGAATGCCACGGTTGGGATTACAAGGGCAAGGACGGCGCTTACGGCTCCGGCGGCCACGCCACCGGCATCGTGGGCATTCAGGGTGCTGCGGGCAAGAGCCCCGAGGCCATCATCGCCATCATGAAGAACAAGACCCATGGTTATGGCGATGCTCAACTGAGCGCCCAGGACATACATGATCTGGCCCTGTTTGTTTCCAAGGGTCAGGTGGACATGACCAAGTATATCGACTATGCCGCTAAGAAGGCCAAGGGCGACACGGTCAAGGGCGAGGGCTACTTCAACACCATCTGCGCCAACTGCCACGGTACGGACGGCAAGAAGATCACCAATGCGCCCCCGCTGGGTTCTTTGCAGAATCCTCAGGAAATGATCCATAAGGTGCTTAACGGCCAGCCCGGCCAGAACATGCCGGCCCTGCGTCTTCTCGACCCCCAGATCGCCGTCGATCTGGTGGCCTATATGATGACCTTGCCGGAAAAGTAAGCCTTTAGAATTTCCTACCCTTCCCGGCCGGAGCCTGATGGCTCCGGCCTCCTTTCTTTCATGGACAGGCTCATGACAAACTCATCCTCTCAGAGCCGGGGGTTCTTTGCCTCCTGCTGGCATTTTTTCTGGAAACCCACTGCCCGCTATTCCGTCGGCGCCATCCTGATCGTGGGCGGCCTCGGCGGCATCATTTTCTGGGGCGGTTTCAACACCTTCATGGAATACACCAACACACTGGAATTCTGCGTCTCCTGTCATGAAATGGAGCAGACGGTGTATCCGGAATACAAAGCCTCGGTGCATTACCAGAATCCGTCGGGGGTACGGGTTGTGTGTTCCGACTGCCATGTCCCCAAGGACTGGACGGCCAAGCTGGTGCGCAAGATTCAGGCCAGCAACGAGTTGTTCCACAAGGTCATGGGCACCATCGACACGCCCGAGAAGTTCGAGGCCAACCGTCGCCAGATGGCAGAGCGGGTTTGGGCCTCGATGAAGGAGAATAATTCCAGGGAATGCCGCAACTGCCACAGCTACGAGGCCATGGCTTTCCACAAGCAAAAGCCGGACGCCAGGCAGAAAATGGAACTGGAGGCGGCTCCCAAGAACGTCACCTGTATCGAATGCCATAAGGGCATCGCGCACAAATTTCCCGTCCCCCCTCGGGACGACTGATAAAAGGGCCGTATTTCCTGGGGCTTGAGCTAAAACATCTTGCGCTCAAGCCCCGTTCGCCCTATATTGGGGTTTCTTGTCGGCGAGGCCGAATCACTCTTCTCGAGAGATTTACCCAGTCGCCGAACGACATCGAAAAAATGATGTTGACACTCCCGGGGCGCCCCCGTATAAGGCCGCCTCCGCTGCTGACGCAGCGACGGAATTAAGGATCGCCTCGGCGGTTCGACGCATACGAAATACCTGCCGCTTGCGGCACTGCTGTTGGACATTGTGGATCCGGGAAGGGATGCGCGGGCGGCGGCTTTTACGAGCCAAAACCAAGTGCATCTCGGATAGTAAAGCTTAAAGCATAGCTATGTGATGTGCATATACAGGTACAGCTCCGTTGGTTCTGGAAGCGCAAGCAACCAGACCTCAACTTGAGAGTTTGATCCTGGCTCAGAACGAACGCTGGCGGCAGGCCTAACACATGCAAGTCGAACGGACGTAGCAATACGTTAGTGGCGCACGGGTGAGTAACACGTGGGAACCTATCTTTCGGTTCGGAAAAACGGAGGGAAACTTCCGCTAATACCGTATACGCCCCAAGGGGGAAAGATTTATCGCCGATTGAGGGGCCCGCGTCTGATTAGCTAGTTGGTGAGGTAAAGGCTCACCAAGGCGACGATCAGTAGCTGGTCTGAGAGGACGATCAGCCACACTGGGACTGAGACACGGCCCAGACTCCTACGGGAGGCAGCAGTGGGGAATATTGGACAATGGGGGCAACCCTGATCCAGCCATGCCGCGTGAGTGATGAAGGCCTTCGGGTTGTAAAGCTCTTTCGCACGCGACGATGATGACGGTAGCGTGAGAAGAAGCCCCGGCTAACTTCGTGCCAGCAGCCGCGGTAATACGAAGGGGGCTAGCGTTGTTCGGATTTACTGGGCGTAAAGCGCACGCAGGCGGTCTTTTTAGTCAGAAGTGAAAGTCCTGGGCTCAACCTGGGGATTGCTTTTGATACTGGAAGACTAGGGTTCGCGAGAGGATGGCGGAATTCCCAGTGTAGAGGTGAAATTCGTAGATATTGGGAAGAACACCGGTGGCGAAGGCGGCCATCTGGCGCGATACCGACGCTCATGTGCGAAAGCGTGGGGAGCAAACAGGATTAGATACCCTGGTAGTCCACGCTGTAAACGATGGATGCTAGATGTTGGGGCGCTTGCGTCTCAGTGTCGCAGCTAACGCGTTAAGCATCCCGCCTGGGGAGTACGGCCGCAAGGTTAAAACTCAAAGGAATTGACGGGGGCCCGCACAAGCGGTGGAGCATGTGGTTTAATTCGAAGCAACGCGCAGAACCTTACCAGCCCTTGACATGGGGAGTTTGGATTCCAGAGATGGTTTCCTTCAGTTCGGCTGGCTCCCACACAGGTGCTGCATGGCTGTCGTCAGCTCGTGTCGTGAGATGTTGGGTTAAGTCCCGCAACGAGCGCAACCCTCATCCTCAGTTGCCAGCATTTAGTTGGGCACTCTGAGGAAACTGCCGGTGACAAGCCGGAGGAAGGTGGGGATGACGTCAAGTCCTCATGGCCCTTACGGGCTGGGCTACACACGTGCTACAATGGCGGTGACAATGGGTTGCGACTCAGCGATGGGAAGCTAATCTCAAAAAGCCGTCTCAGTTCGGATTGCACTCTGCAACTCGGGTGCATGAAGTTGGAATCGCTAGTAATCGTGGATCAGCATGCCACGGTGAATACGTTCCCGGGCCTTGTACACACCGCCCGTCACACCATGGGAGTTGGTTTTACCCGAAGACGGTGGGCTAACCGCAAGGAGGCAGCCGGCCACGGTAGGATCAGTGACTGGGGTGAAGTCGTAACAAGGTAGCCGTAGGGGAACCTGCGGCTGGATCACCTCCTTTCAAGGATGTTCTGGAGCAATCTGGGACGTTCCTTCAGGGATCTAGTCAAGATCCCAAAGCAGACCAAAGCCGCCGTCCACGCATCCCTTCCCTTCGGACAATAACCCGGGCCTGTAGCTCAGCTGGTTAGAGCACACGCTTGATAAGCGTGGGGTCGGAGGTTCAAATCCTCCCGGGCCCACCAGTTGAGCCCTTGGCAGTCGCCTATTCGATGGCTGATCGCTGATGGCATTTGAGCTGGTAGAGACATCCGGGGCCGTAGCTCAGTTGGGAGAGCGCGTGCTTTGCAAGCATGAGGTCGTCGGTTCGATCCCGTCCGGCTCCACCAGTCTTTCGGTGAGAGAAGCCAGACACCGATCGCGGGACATACTATCCGAAGGGTATCCAGAGACGAGTTAGCCGCAAGGGTTATTCCTTGAGGCGTGCTGTTGATCATTGTGAAGAGGTAATGTGACATCGACCAATATCTGCGGTCAGGACGAGGTATCCCCCTCGTTGGATCGCAAAAACGGGTCAGTGTCTTTGCGAGAGAATTTTATGCGTCTTGCGCGTGGGTGCTTGTCCCTGCGTGAGGCGATCAAGCGTCTTAAAGGGCATCTGGTGGATGCCTTGGCACAGAGAGGCGATGAAGGACGTGGTACGCTGCGATATGCCATGGGGAGCCGCGAACAGGCTTTGATCCATGGATTTCCGAATGGGGAAACCCCACCTTCGGGTGATCCTGCACTGAATACATAGGTGCAGGAGGCGAACCGGGTGAACTGAAACATCTCAGTAACCCGAGGAAAGGACATCAACCGAGACTCCGCTAGTAGTGGCGAGCGAACGCGGACCAGGCCAGTGGCGATATTTTGAAAACCGGAACCGTCTGGAAAGTCGGGCCATAGCGGGTGACAGCCCCGTACGGGTAGACCAGAGTATCGTCCTCGAGTAGGGCGGGACACGTGAAATCCTGTCTGAACATGGGGGGACCACCCTCCAAGC
Organism: Alphaproteobacteria bacterium WMHbin7; assembly: GCA_002753155.1. Lineage (GTDB taxonomy): Bacteria > Pseudomonadota > Alphaproteobacteria > Rhodospirillales > WMHbin7 > WMHbin7. The sequence goes on along the minus strand of PDZW01000008.1, from coordinate 13,443 downwards.
CTAAGTACTCCTCTGTGACCGATAGTGCACCAGTACCGTGAGGGAAAGGTGAAAAGCACCCCGACGAGGGGAGTGAAAGAGAACCTGAAACCTGATGCCTACAAGCAGTCGGAGCCCTTCGGGGTGACGGCGTACCTTTTGTATAATGGGTCAGCGAGTTAGTGTATGCAGCAAGCTTAAGCCGTTAGGTGTAGGCGCAGCGAAAGCGAGTCTGAATAGGGCGATTCAGTTGCATGCATTAGACCCGAAACCTGGTGATCTAGCCATGGTCAGGTTGAAGGTGGGGTAACACCCACTGGAGGACCGAACTCACGTCTGTTGAAAAAGACGGGGATGAACTGTGGCTAGGGGTGAAAGGCCAATCAAACCAGGAAATAGCTGGTTCTCCGCGAAAGCTATTGAGGTAGCGCCTCGGACGAATACCCACGGGGGTAGAGCACTGGATGGGCTAGGGGGTCCCAAAGACTTACCAAACCTAACCAAACTCCGAATACCGTGGAGTAATATCCGGGAGACAGACGGCGGGTGCTAAGGTCCGTCGTCAAAAGGGAAAGAACCCAGACCGCCAGCTAAGGTCCCCAAATCGTGGTTAAGTGTGAAAGGATGTGGGAAGGCCATAACAACCAGGAGGTTGGCTTAGAAGCAGCCATCCTTTAAAGAAAGCGTAATAGCTCACTGGTCTAATAGCAGTCCTGCGCCGAAAATGTATCGGGGCTCAAACCACGTACCGAAGCTGCGGGTGCAACGCAAGTTGCGCGGTAGCGGAGCGTTCCGTAGGCCGTTGAAGGTGTGCCGCGAGGTATGCTGGAGGTATCGGAAGTGCGAATGCTGACATGAGTAGCGACAAACAGTGTGAGAAACACTGTCGCCGAAAGTCCAAGGGTTCCTGCGCAAGGTTAATCCACGCAGGGTGAGCCGGTCCCTAAGGTGAGGCCGAAAGGCG
>PDZW01000008.1:0-10000 GCA_002753155.1 Alphaproteobacteria bacterium WMHbin7 | reverse complement strand
GCCGACGAAGAAGACAAGAAGCTTATCAAAAAGAAAATTGATCTATTGGGGGCGTCCAAGGTCTTTTTCAATACCAAAGAAGATCGAAAAATGGACATCCATTGGCTGGAACGTCTCAGCATGGATCCATTTCCCTCCGGAACAAATCTGCTTGCCGCCGTTCTGGCGCGCATCGAGTACGCCATCACCGGCGAGCGCGGGCGCAACAAGACCCGCTATGGAGCGCTCGATCCCCACGGACATCTTGGCAACGCCACCAAGCAGTTAGGCAACCTTAAGACCGAGGCGGTCAAGGCCCTTGAAGGAAATCTTGAGGCCAGGGCGCCAGGCATGGACCCTACGAATTTCGCCATTGCCGCCACCGAGGCTGAGCTGTCAAAGATACATCTGCGCGACAAGCTTGACGAGGTTCTGGACAACATTTTCAAAAGCTACGCCGAAAGCGACGGGGCAGACAACGAACATGTGCCGGGCATGTTCGTCATGTTCATCGACGATCTCGACCTGCGCCCGTCAAAGGCGGTCGAGGTCCTTAAGATGGCCCATATGCTGTCGTCGCGCCGCCTGTTCTATGTGTTCGTGGGGTCGATCGAGGATCTGGACGACGTCCTGTTCTTCAAGGTGCAGGGCGAGTTCAAAGAACTTCTGGGGGTGGATACCCGGCGCACGGAGCTTCGAAAGATCGAGGCCGACGCCAATGAAATAGCGTCAAGCCTGATCCGCAAGCTGATACCGGCGCATCAGCGCATCGAAGTGTCGGACATGACGGTGCCCGAAGCCTTGGCCTATGATTGTGATGCGGGCCTTTCCGATTCTGATGTTGCTGAAAGGAACACCTTGGAAAAGGCGGTCATTGGCGTGCCGGAATTCCCCAGCCGATTGGTTGGAAGCGTGTCCCCCCAAAAGGTTGGAAGCGAAGAGAGAACCGCCTTCACGCCGCTAGGAGAATTTAGGCTCATCGACCTTCTCGACAAGCATGAAGGGCACTGCAAATCTCAGGAGCATGAGGTTATTTACGACGGAGCGAATGTCCTGAAGTCGACACCCCGTCACATTGGAGATGCCTTTCACTCCCTGCAGTCGACGGGAAACGGCGAGAGAGGTAACGGTTCGTCATCATCAAATAAAAAAAGAGACGAGGCCGCCCAGGAAGTGGTCAAGTGGATTTACCAAATGTTCACCGGCCATGTCGACGAGGACGGCCAACTGACCGTTCCCGTGCAAGAGCGCCTAAGGAAATGCGTCGAGCAGCACGAAATCTGGGAACTGACCCCCCCGCCAATGCGGGTGCTGGCCATTCCCGGCGACAGTGAGGAGTTGCACCCCTTCGAATGGCGCAACGCTTCGCGACTGTCGCCGCTTGATCTGGGATTCGAAATCAGACGCGTGTTAAGGCTTAGCATAGAGGTAAAAAAGAACCGCGAGGACAAGGCCGACCCAGAGGCCAAGGAAGACGAATATGCGGTGTTGGGCAGCCGTTCCCGCTCGGCCTTCAAATTGCTTCACGACTTCATGCTATTTTCCGGTGCGGGCGTGGTGACCAAGGGGTTAAGGCACGAGGATCTGGACCGGATGGCCTGCGCTCATTGGAAGACAGGCTATTCGCAGGATTTGCGCATCGCCTGGTCCACCCATCCCTGGCAGACCTTCTGGCGTTTCGATATCTTCAGGGATTTGTGGAACCATATCTTCGAGGAGATTCGCGAGGAATTGAACGACCGGGCGCCTATGGGCCGCACCGAGATGTCGGCGTTTCTGGGGCTTTCCTGGATAGCGGCGACGCTGATAACGCTCGACGCCCAGCCCGGCGATCTGGGCATGTTCGATTGTCAGGATGAGCACGATCTGAGCGAGCTCCAGAAGCGCGGCAAAGCGATTTTGCCGACGGAACTGCTTTATAAACTTGTGGCGGCCGCTAAGGAAGTTGACGCGGGTGGAGAGGCAAAAGCTGAGCCTGAAACTCCAACCAGCGTCTTTACCGCAGCGCTAAATAAAACGATCGATAGCGCATTCGATGTCCTTATAGAAAGGGTCAAGGCGAGAAGATTTGATGGTCACTCGCAAGCGATCCAGGCAAAGGTCGTCGAATGGATATTGCTGTGCATGCCGGAAGCGGGAATCTCCATGTTCTTCTCAAATCCGATAGCAGATGGAAGGGAAAGAAGACCATACGAACCCATGGAGATGGAAAAGGCCTTTTTGAAGGTGGCCGACCATATCGCCAGTAAAATGCTTGATATAAATAAAGGGGACGCAAGCCCTGAAAGCTGTCTTTTCGAGGACATCATGCGCGAGGTCAGAAACAAGCGTATTGAGAGGTTGAAGGATTTTCTGGGAACGCATTTTGGGCTTGGGCTGCTCACCTGCAACACAACGATCCTTCGCTCGAAAGAGAAAGCCGGTGCGTTCGAGGTTGGGGAGCATGAAGACGCCGTCTTTAACCTCGGGGATAAAAAACAAGCTAATTTCTTCAATGAAGTTGCTGGGAAGGACGCTCCTAACCTCAACAAACTACTCGTATCCGCCCTGCCGTCGCACAGTCATGTGAAGTCGGTTTTTCTGCAACTGGATCCCACTGCCTTGGGAAACAAGGTGGAGTTCGATGAGCTGAAAGAAAAGATCTGCCCACCGCCTCCCCCCCACAAAAAAGAAGAAACCGTCCTCCCAGAAAACGAAAATGACGTCCTCCAAGCAAAAGAAGAAACCGTCTCCCCAGAAAAAGAAAAATCCACCCCCGAGCCAAGACAAGACGGGTAGAAATCGCAAGGCGGCGGCTGGCAAAGCAACAGCAAGCGGAAAAAAAGCAGCCCGAAGGTGATGATCAATCTAGTTCGGATGGGAGAGTGAAGCATGGTCGGAACGCGTTCAGCGCAAATCCCCTTCGAATATGTGGTTGCCGAGTTGGCGGCGGCTCCGCTTTCGCTGCCCGGCACCATGCATCTGGGAATTACCGAGCTCGATCCCCGGATGCAGCCCGCAACATCTGGCCTGTGGCGGGCGACGGAGAACGCCCTGCTCTCGGATTTCTCAGCCTACTCGGTGGACGAACTGACCGCGTTGCGCGACTGGCTGTGGTTCAGCCGAGACTCGTCATCAAGGCAACAGGACTCGGGCGCACCAGTCCCGTTGGGCGACTTTCTGTCGAGGTTTTCCAGGGATACCCTGATTTTCGCGGGCAATTCCTTTCGCCCGCGCCGCCCGCGTTGGTCCGAGGCCTGGACGCAGGAATCGGGCTTGACGGACGATCCTCTGGCCCGGCGCTACTGGCGTTGGATTGCCTTTGCCTTGCCTCCCGACCTGCTGATTGCGGCGCACCCGGATCACGACGATACCGTTCCAAATATTGATGTGGTTTCCCCGGTCGTTGCGCAAATTCTGCTGGACGAAGGCTATGTCGAGCCGCACATGCATTTAGGCGCAGCCCTGCAATTTCCCATGCTGTGGATCAGCCTGCTCCACGCTCTTTCACGTTCTGACGAGGTACAGCACGACTCTTTCATGAGTCCCGGCGCTGATCTTGAGGAAGGCCGACACATGGGCACATGGCTCATTCTCGCCGCCATTGCCAGATACACGCTGGCCGCCTTCCTGTATCACAAGGAGAGCGACGGCGAGCCCCCACAGGTGTTCTATCAACATCGGAAAAAGTGGGATGCGCAAACACCCCTTAAGCAGAGAGGGGGGCGGGGGCAGTTCGCCAGCGGCGGACCATTTGATGGACATACATCGCAACTGCTGGACAGGGCTCTGTTCAATCTTGAGCACGGGAAATTGGAAAGCGGCGAGTTCGGAAAGACGGCATCGGAAGCGTTCAAGCAACTTCAGAATCTGTACGAAAAAATTGCGGGGATTCGTTATCGCTGGCCGGAATTTCCCCAGCGTCTGCTATCGGCCTGGCAAGCGGATCCGATTTCCGGCTTCTTTCCGGTGTCGAATCTTCAGCAGCGCAGTTCTGAAATCCAATTCATTTCAGCAGGAATGGCTTATCTGAAGACGGAGACTGGAAGGGGTGACCTGGGCTTTGCCAGACTGTTCTGGCAGGTCGTGCGCATCCGTTGCCTGTTCTACCGCCATATCGTGCAAAGGCCAATGACGCCGGGATTGCAGTGGTTTTTACGTTTCTATTCCCGAATAAACGCACCCAGGAGCGTGATGTCGTCCGGCCTGATGGCGGAAAGCGCCGCTATCCTTTGTGGAAAAGATCGAGGCCTCAAGTCGCTTGAGGTCAGGATCGCTCCGGAAGTAGAAATGGAGGATCAGCAAGAAGGGTTGCGCCAGATCATCGATTCCTTCTATTTCGTGGCCAATGGCTCTAATGGCGGCCAAGGACTGGAACAGAATTTTTCCGCCGACAACGACACGAACGTCAATCAACCTTGCGAATATGGAATCGTTTTCCATTTTGCGAAGAGCAGAAGCGAATCCGCCAGAAAGGGGCAGCCCATTCCCAATGGGGCCTATGGGCATGCCGATCCTTCCTTAAAGGAAAATCTTGGCTACCGCTATGGGGCCTATTACCGAGGTCAACGTCAAAGAATGCAAAGCCTGGCTTCCTTGCTGAAGCGGTTTCCAAGACTGTTGTATTTCGTGCGTGGCGTCGATGTCTGCGCTGACGAGTTGGGGGTGCCGACATGGGTGCTGGCGCCGATCATCAAATATTTAAAGTCAATCAGCCGAAGCATCAGCGCCTATATCAAGTCGACAGAGCAGGCGCATGTCCCCCCCTTTCGGACAACGGCGCATGCTGGTGAGGATTTCCAGCATTTGTTGGGTGGGCTTCGCAGGGTCGATGAGACCATCGAGTATTTTGAAATGAGCCAGGGTGACCGCCTTGGCCATGCAATTGCACTTGGCATCAATCCGCGCGAGTGGGCCTTGCAGACTCGAGGCGTCGCTATTTCTCGAATAGAACGTCTGAAGGATTTGGCTTGGGAATGGCAGTTTACGACTCAGAATGACATCAATATCCCTGCCAGCCGATTGCAATATGTTCTCAATGGAATCGAGCGACTATCGCACGATGTGTTCGGCGTATATTCCCGGCCAACCCATGTCGTGGCTTTCATAGGGCTTTTGCATAACCAGGACGAGCTCAAAATACTGGGTTTTCCGGGGGGGAGTTCGCCCCCGGGGCTGACAAATTATGTTCGGGAACGCTTCAGAGAATCGCATACCCGGCAGGGACGTACTTCAATGGGCTCGGCCTATGAGGGGTCCGCATGTTCAGAGACGGGTATGCAAGGGGGGGGCGAAGTCAAGGAAAGCGGGTCAGAGCCTTGGTATCTCCTTTACAAGTATATGATCGATCCTGAGACGTTCGAGCAGGGTCAGGTGCAGATTCTGATAGATCCCTCGCGAGAGGCCGATACGCTTGATGCGTTGCAGCGCGCTCTTCGGCGCAAGGTCGGGAACTTGGGCATTTCCGTTGAAATCAATCCCAGCTCTAATCTGTTGATCGGGAATATGGCAGACTTGAAGAACCACCCGCTTTGGCGTCTTAATCCGCCGCGCCAAGACGGCACGGATGACGTTCCTCCTGTATCCGTTTGTATCGGATCGGACGATCCCATAACCTTCTCAACGTCAACCCGCGACGAGTACCAACTTGTCTACGACACGCTGACCCTTGCCGGGATTTCAGATTTCGAGGCTCGGGTATGGCTTGATGCCGCCAGAAAAGTTGGACTGAGCAGTCGGTTCACCTTCAAGCATGATCGCGATGCCGCCTACATATGGCAGCCCTTGCGTGTTTCATTGGACAATGTTCCCTTGCCGCCGTAGCGAATGAGCCGCCGATCTTTCTAGCAGAGGGCCCGTGACCGGTTAGCCCCGCATGCGCGGGGAGTGGTCTGGCGGTGACGGGGTAATCGTGCTATATTCTGCTCGTGAAAAGCGTCTTTTCCGCCATCTCGGTTTTCTATTTCATCCTCTGGACGGCCTATCTGCTCCAGTAGGTGGGGTATGAGTTGGCGCGATCATCTGCGCCCTGCCAGTTTTCTGGGTGATCTCTTTTTCATTGTCGATTCAGGTGGCACGGCTGGGCGCCTGATGCGTGTCCACGAATATCTGAAGCGCGATATGCCTATGGCTGAGGATATGGGCCGGGCCACGCGCGAGTTCACAATCGAATCCTTAGTTGTGTCGTGCCCGACTACATGTCGCTGGGTTCAGCCCCGCGCGTGCGGGGAATGGATGGCCGCCACGGCCTACGAGGTGCCGCCCGACGGTTCAGCCCCGCGCGTGCGGGGAATGGAGCCTATCGACGCGAGACAGTGTTAAGCGTATCGGTTCAGCCCCGCGCGTGCGGGGAATGGGCGCCGTGGAAAAGAAACGTTCGCAGCGAGTTCGGTTCAGCCCCGCGCGTGCGGGGAATGGCAGGAGGAACAACCATGCGCCGAACAATCGACCGGTTCAGCCCCGCGCGTGCGGGGAATGGCCGATGCCGTGATGCGTTTCGTACCCGGCGGCCGGTTCAGCCCCGCGCGTGCGGGGAATGGTGATCCTGATGGGTCGGCGGCTTTAAGTTTGCCGGTTCAGCCCCGCGCGTGCGGGGAATGGGGCTCGGACATACGCTTGAAAAACCATTTCATGGGTTCAGCCCCGCGCGTGCGGGGAATGGGCGTTTGGCGTGATTTACCTGTTCGTCTGGTGCGGTTCAGCCCCGCGCGTGCGGGGAATGGGCCCTCCCCTTCGTCAGAATTTGGAATGAAGCCGGTTCAGCCCCGCGCGTGCGGGGAATGGGGCCCGCGTGAAAAGCACAGCCCTTTTACCCGCGGTTCAGCCCCGCGCGTGCGGGGAATGGAGGACCGCCTGATCCTGTCGGCGGACTGCGACCGGTTCAGCCCCGCGCGTGCGGGGAATGGGTGATCTTCAAAAAACGGACGATATCCCATGACGGTTCAGCCCCGCGCGTGCGGGGAATGGAGGCCGATGCCAAGGCCAAGGCCGAGCAACGCCGGTTCAGCCCCGCGCGTGCGGGGAATGGGTGGCTGGGTTTTTCCTGTTCATGGCCGTGCGCGGTTCAGCCCCGCGCGTGCGGGGAATGGGCAAGCCCGTTCTGGTTTGGAAAGAGGTAAGCCGGTTCAGCCCCGCGCGTGCGGGGAATGGCATGCGCCGCAAGCCTCCCGGCTAGGGATTTTCGGTTCAGCCCCGCGCGTGCGGGGAATGGGCCCTGATATCCGGCCAGGCGCGCCGCGCGGCCGGTTCAGCCCCGCGCGTGCGGGGAATGGATGGCGAGCAGGGCAAGCCCACCTAGCCAGATCGGTTCAGCCCCGCGCGTGCGGGGAATGGATGGAAAACGGAACCGCCCGCTTTTGCTCGGTCGGTTCAGCCCCGCGCGTGCGGGGAATGGTTTGTTGAAAATCGGATTATGTGTGGCTATTTCGGTTCAGCCCCGCGCGTGCGGGGAATGGGTGACGCCCGGCGAAGGTCAGGCCATGGTCTATGGTTCAGCCCCGCGCGTGCGGGGAATGGGTTCCCGCTCATGCCGTGTCGGCTATCTCCGACGGTTCAGCCCCGCGCGTGCGGGGAATGGTCGCTGATCGCAACAACAGTCGTTCCGGTCAGCGGTTCAGCCCCGCGCGTGCGGGGAATGGTCTTCCATAGGCACGTTGCCGCGAAGGTTTGCCGGTTCAGCCCCGCGCGTGCGGGGAATGGTTTGTCCGCCGATGGGCTGCCCGGCAATTCCCCAGGTTCAGCCCCGCGCGTGCGGGGAATGGTTGGCGCTTATGAGGGACGCCGCCACCCTGTGCGGTTCAGCCCCGCGCGTGCGGGGAATGGTGTTGATTGAACACAGCATCATGCCCGCCCGCCGGTTTAGCCCCGCGCGTGCGGGGAATGGTCCAACTGCCTCTGCCTCGCCCTCGCTAACCCCGGTTCAGCCCCGCGCGTGCGGGGAATGGCTATTCGGGCACAACTGGGCAGTTGTCGATAACGGTTCAGCCCCGCGCGTGCGGGGAATGGGTCGCAACGCTCGTGAATGAGCGGTCTTTCGTCGGTTCAGCCCCGCGCGTGCGGGGAATGGTGGCGGTCTTGTGCCCCTGCTGGTGGGGCGGCCGGTTCAGCCCCGCGCGTGCGGGGAATGGAACTTCGCTTGATTTATCATGATCAGCATTCCCGGTTCAGCCCCGCGCGTGCGGGGAATGGGGCTCGCGCAGTTCGGGGGGCATGGGCAGAGCCGGTTCAGCCCCGCGCGTGCGGGGAATGGAAGGCCTGCCCTTCCGCCGTTTCGCCAAAGACCGGTTCAGCCCCGCGCGTGCGGGGAATGGCCGACATGAGTATGTCCTTCGACACTATCCCCCGGTTCAGCCCCGCGCGTGCGGGGAATGGCTGTCCATCGACGCTGCAAGGCCGTTGCAGACCGGTTCAGCCCCGCGCGTGCGGGGAATGGAGGGCCAATTCGCGCTTCATGGCGTGGATCGCCGGTTCAGCCCCGCGCGTGCGGGGAATGGAGTCCCGTCAAACCCCCGCGTTACTTCTTATCCGGTTCAGCCCCGCGCGTGCGGGGAATGGTTTCACCACCGTGCCATGGGCGATCACCGCGCCGGTTCAGCCCCGCGCGTGCGGGGAATGGGGGCCATCAGTCAGCCGCCTCGCGAAGCAGGGCGGTTCAGCCCCGCGCGTGCGGGGAATGGCCTGGTCGAGATGGAGATAGCGTAAGCACCGCCGGTTCAGCCCCGCGCGTGCGGGGAATGGAGCCTCCGACAATTGATCAAACGCTCTTCCAACGGTTCAGCCCCGCGCGTGCGGGGAATGGGTCGGCCAGGGCGCGGGCGACGGCTGCCTGGTCGGTTCAGCCCCGCGCGTGCGGGGAATGGTCCACGCCCATCGACGCGGAAACCCCTGTCGCCGGTTCAGCCCCGCGCGTGCGGGGAATGGAGCGGCTCTGCCGCGCTGGGAACTGATTTCACCGGTTCAGCCCCGCGCGTGCGGGGAATGGAGGCTGGTTCCCGGCGTGTCGGCCAGGGCGTCCGGTTCAGCCCCGCGCGTGCGGGGAATGGTTGATGGCATGGGCCGTGATTTCGGCCTCAGTCGGTTCAGCCCCGCGCGTGCGGGGAATGGGCATTGAAGGTGGTCGAATTGGCGGCACCGCCCGGTTCAGCCCCGCGCGTGCGGGGAATGGGTGTTGCGACATCCACAGACACGGTAACACCTCGGTTCAGCCCCGCGCGTGCGGGGAATGGTGTCCCCGTGTAGCTGGTGTGGACCGCCGGGGCGGTTCAGCCCCGCGCGTGCGGGGAATGGCGAGAAAACGGTTTCGCGGATCATCCGGCAGGCGGTTCAGCCCCGCGCGTGCGGGGAATGGCCATCATGGCGACGGCGGCGACGGCGATCTATCGGTTCAGCCCCGCGCGTGCGGGGAATGGCGGCAAGATAGAAGCCAGGGGAACAACGCCGTCGGTTCAGCCCCGCGCGTGCGGGGAATGGTGGGAACACACTTTTTTTTACCCCCCACCCCTCGGTTCAGCCCCGCGCGTGCGGGGAATGGGTTTATACGCACCCGGACGAAGATCACGGATGCGGTTCAGCCCCGCGCGTGCGGGGAATGGGGACAGGCCACGAGTATCAAGCGCGGCATCATCGGTTCAGCCCCGCGCGTGCGGGGAATGGGCAAATCGTGCGCCGCCAACGAGGATGCGCCGCGGTTCAGCCCCGCGCGTGCGGGGAATGGTGTTCCTCTTCGGTCTTGGGCTCGGAGGAGGGCGGTTCAGCCCCGCGCGTGCGGGGAATGGGGTCGAAAATCCCTACCGGGGGCACTGTGTACCGGTTCAGCCCCGCGCGTGCGGGGAATGGAATGCGGGTCCGTGGTTTGAGTGCGGCAAGGGCGGTTCAGCCCCGCGCGTGCGGGGAATGGGGATATAGAACGCGCCTATCTACACTGTATGACGGTTCAGCCCCGCGCGTGCGGGGAATGGGCGAGGTCTTCCCATGCCGACCCGTTCCACGTCGGTTCAGCCCCGCGCGTGCGGGGAATGGGATAGATTACGTCAGCTACAGCAGC